>JAYTOX010000027.1:0-2936 GCA_043747595.1 Bacteroidota bacterium
AGGTTCTGTTTGGCAACCTGTTGCCAGCACAGTTTGGACTTTGCTTAGCAGGCCCGATTCTACTGTTATGTGGAATTCCGTTGGAACCAATATTTCTTCAACACAAACTGTAGCGGCTTCTGCAATTACTGCTGTTAGATCTGCACTTACAACTTTCGGCGATTTTGGAATTGGATTTGGGGAATTCCCTGCATTCAGTTCTTCATCTCTTAAAAGTGGAACCGCCGGACAATTAAATGCAGTGTATTTATTCCCGAACGTAATGCGTGGTATTGATGCTTGGGTACAAATTATGGATATTCAGGGAGGCGCTACACTAAACAATATTGACGATCAAAGCACCGGCTATTCAGCCTGCTTCCAGCCTTTCATAGATTATGCAGCTAGTAAAGATGGGTATTTCGATTGGAAGATAATGTTTAAAAAAGCAGGAACGCCAACCGATACAATCGTAAAAAAATTAACAGCAACCGGCGTCGATGTGGATGGATCTAACTCAAGTGGACTTTCAATCAGAGAATATATTGAAGCTACCATGCCTACAAGTTATAGCTTAGATGCTGCAACAACACTTACAATGACCAGTAATAATGGACGTTATAAGGCAATGGGAAGTACTACAACTATTGCAAGTATCGATACGTCTGCTAAACAAGCGATGTATGAATTGTATTATAATAACGTTGGAAGTATTTTTTACAGAACAGGTGCAGTAAATACAATGGCAAGTACTCAAATTCGTCAAACTTCTCTTTACTTCAAAGCCTTTAATTTATCTATAAGAAATATTGCTCTTCCTGTAAAGCTTATCTACTTTGATTCTAAATTAAGCGAAGAACAAGTTAATCTTTCGTGGGCTACAGCTTCCGAAATCAATAACGATTTCTTTACTGTTGAGCGTTCGCCCGACGGAATAAACTTTGAGAAAGTTTTAATGAAGCATGGCGCAGGTAACAGTACTTCGCAAAAAAACTATTCCGACATTGATCCAAATCCGCTTCCGGGATATTCTTACTATCGCTTAAAACAAACAGACTATGATGGTCATTACACTTACAGCGAAATTCAAACCATCAAAAACAAAGGTGCAAATAGTGTTGGTGAAGTAGTCGAAATTAAATCGGTTGCCCCTAATCCATTCTCAACAGAATTTGAGCTGAACTTTATTAGTAAAGAAAAAGGTATTGCACAAATCATGTTGATGAACTCGACCGGAGCTGTTCTCAGAAATCTATCGCCGGAAATTACTGAAGGATACAACTCTTTTCAGTTCAACGACGTGTCTGATTTGCCTCAAGGTGTTTACTATGTAACAATCATTTTTAAAGAAACAAAAGTGACAAAGAAAATATTAAAATCATAAACTAAACAATGAACACAGGAATCCCTGATGGTTAGGAAACTAATTGTCGGGGATTTTTTTTGTTTACACTTATATCATTATATCTACTCTATTTGGCCTACTAATTTCTACTTAATAGTTAATTAAAATCATTCAGAGATATTTTTCTACTTTTGAGAAATAAACACTTTCAATGAATCAATTTCTTCCGCTCACACTAGGCTACCTTGCTTCGATTCTTTTAGCTTTATCGCTTTTAGTAAATAACGACACTCGTTTTAGATGGCTGAACAGTTTCGGTTGTCTTGCATTCATCTTATACGGAATAATGATCGGCGCCATGCCTATTATTATCACCAATAGTTTGCTGCTAGTAATTAATAGTTACGCCTTAATCAAAATTTACCTGAGACATGAAATTTTTGATTTAGTCGAGTTTAATACTCAAGATGCGCTCATCAATAAATTCTTAGCTTTTTATTCTAAAGACATCCAAACTTACTTCCCCGAATATCATTCCGAAATAAACCAACCCGAATTACGATTTGTAGTTTTACGCGATTTGGTCATTGCAAATATATTCGCTGTATCCATTTCTCCTGAAGGCGATGCAGAGGTAAAAATAAATTATACGGTTGAAAAATACCGCGACTTTGAGGTAGGGAAATTTATATTTGACACAGAAAAAAAATATCTGGCCAATAAAGGCGTTAAGAGAATCTGTTATCGAAAAATATTCAATAAAGATCATGAACGCTTTTTAAAAATTATGGGTTTTAATAAAGACGATGGACAATGGGCTTACTCTAAAAACATTTAAGAAAAAATTTTCAATACTATTTTCTAGTTAAACTTAAAATAATAAAAATGAAAAAACTTTCCACATCTATCTTATCTCTTCTTATCTGTTTAACATTTTCACTTCCTTGCAAGAGTAAAGACACAGGTTTCCTGCCAAACAAAGTAACCATAGCAGGGAAATCGGGCGGATTGATTACAAAAGAACAATTTACCACCGCACATCATTTACAAATAGACGACTCAACACTAATTATTACCGGCTTTAAATTTTCATTGGCGTGTAAAGATGGGATAAAAGAAATCTCATCACACAACGATAACATGTTCACCAAAGAAATGATCGACTTTATCAATGATGCAGATTCGGGCTGCAATTTTTTTATTGAATACATCCGTTGTAAAAATACCGACAATAAAAATTTCCCGCTTACTCCACTTAGCTTCAAAATAAAATAAACGAAGAGTAATTGGCGACAAAATCATTCCAGTAAAACCATTTTGTTTTTTCAAACTAATTCCTAAAAATCCCTCAAATAACCATAAAATTTTCAGACCTTGCAGCTATGGAAAATTTCGGATTTGATGTGTTTAATTTTAGCGAAGAGCTTCTTGATGGCCTATATACGATGGGTTATGATGAACCAACGCCAATACAAAAAAGTGTAATACCTGTAATTTTAGAAGGAAAAGATGTACTAGCCTGTGCACAAACAGGAACAGGAAAAACTGCTGCATACATTTTGCCTACGCTTGAAGGCATTTCAAAAAGCAAAACACCACACACTTCCGTACT
>JAYTOX010000028.1:0-3609 GCA_043747595.1 Bacteroidota bacterium
AGAGAGAAGCTCATTGGTACTGACTTCGCCGACTACTTCACAAATCCACAAAAAGCAAAAGAGATTTACCAAGAGGTTTTTAAAATGGGCTTCGTTTCGAACTATCCCCTCACAATTCTTGATCATAAGCTAACCGATGTATTGTTCAACGGTTCTATTTATAAAGACAATGTTGGAAATGTTATCGGTGCCGTTGTCGTAGCAAGAGACATTACAGAACAGAAAAGAATCGACCGTGAATTAGCAGAAGCCATGGTATTTGCAGAACTCGCTACGGGAATTGCGGAAGACGCACAGGTAAAAGCAGAAGCTGCCAAACAAATAGCAGAAGATGCGGTAAAAGCCAAGCAACAATTCTTATCGAATATGAGTCATGAAATCCGGACACCAATGAATGCAATCATCGGATTTACTAAAGTGGTACTTAAAACAGATTTAACAGCTAAACAAAAAGAATATATTACTGCGATTAAAATGAGTGGAGATGCATTAATTGTTCTTATCAACGACATTCTCGATTTGGCGAAAGTTGATGCGGGAAAAATGACTTTTGAGAATACTGCTTTTAAGATGGCGTCTTCAATTTCTGCCATGTTGCATCTCTTTGAACCAAAAATTCAGGAAAAAAATCTAGAGCTAATTAAAGTATACGACAAAGGTATTCCGGAAGTGTTGGTTGGTGATCCTGTTAGACTACATCAAATAATTTTAAACCTGCTTAGTAATGCAGTTAAATTCACATCGGAAGGTAAAATTACAGTTAGCGTACAAAAATTAAAAGAGGACGCAGAAAACGTAACAGTTGAATTTTCCGTAAGTGACACGGGAATTGGAATCCCGGAAAATAAGTTGGAAAAGATTTTTGATGACTTTCAACAGGCCTCAAGCGGCACCTCGCGGCTATATGGAGGAACTGGATTAGGGTTGGCAATTGTTAAACAACTTGTCGAACCACAGGGCGGGAAAATAAATGTCCGAAGTAAGGTAGGCGAAGGCTCTGTGTTTAGTTTCACTTTAAACTTTCTCAAAACAACAGAAAAGGCCGAATTAGAAACGGAAACAGAAGAACTACATTCTGTAATTAAAAACATTAAAGTTCTTGTCGTGGAAGATATTGCCCTCAATCAACTATTGATGAAAACATTACTCGACGATTTTGGCTTTGAATGTGAAATTGCTTCCAATGGAAAAATTGCGGTTGAAAAATTAAAGATGAAATCATATGACATAATCTTAATGGACCTTCAAATGCCCGAGATGAATGGCTTTGAGGCTACAGATTATATAAGAAACGTTTTGAATTCCAAGACGCCAATCATCGCATTAACAGCCGACGTTACAACGGTCGATCTTGCAAAATGCAAAGCAGTTGGAATGAATGACTATATAGCAAAGCCAGTGGATGAAAGAATATTATATACAAAAATGATTGGGCTTATTAAAAAATCAATACCGAAGGATGTTCCAAAAGAAGATTCTGAACCAATAAATAAAATTAAATGTATTGATCTCAATTACCTTTTAAATCGTACTAAGTCTAATCCGGCATTGATGATGGAAATGATCTCGCTCTATCTTGAACAAACACCAACATTGGTAAATACAATGAAGAAGAGTTTTCACGAAAACGATTGGGAAACACTCAAATCGGCCGTGCATAAAATGATTCCCTCGTTTTCCATTATGGGTATTTCTACTGATTATGAAATTATGGCGAAAACAATTCAGGAGTATGCTAACACTATGCAACAAAATGACACTATACACGATCTTGTTATACAACTCGACAAAGTTTGCTCCCAGGCATGTATTGAACTCCTTGTAGAATTTAATTTAATAAAAAATTCAAAATAATGAAGGCTGAAAAAATTAAATTGTTTCTTGTCGATGATGATTCCCTGTTCCTTAAATCGCTTGAATTGGATTTTGTTCAACATTCCGATTATACAGTCGAAACATTTGCTACCGGCGAACTTTGCATAAAAAACTTATCACACAATCCCGATGTTATAATATTGGATTACCTCCTCGATGGAATTGATAAAAATGCAATGAATGGAATTCAAACACTCGATAAAATTAAGGCCTTTAATCCCGATTTACAGGTAGTTATGCTTTCTTCTCAGGATAAAATTGATGTGGCTATTAATTGTATGCATCACCGGGCCTTTGATTATGTCGTCAAGAGCGAAACGGCATTCATGCGATTGCAGAAAATAATATCAACAATATTTAAATATAAAAAAATGGAAAAAGAATTGACCTGGTACATGAGCAGAATGTAGATAATTTACCATCAATTCCTTTATTTTTCAAAATGTATGAATAATGTAACTCTTTAAAAATATTATGTAAGCCTTGTTCGGGTAAATCGATTCACCTTTGTATTGAACATTTAAATAAATACAAAATGAATCATATAAAACGCCAGATTATTTTAGGCCTCACAATTTCGGCAATCTTATTACTAAGCAGTTTTCAGTCGAATGCACAAAAAGCTGAAATAGGATTTCGATTTATGCCGACTTTCTCTTCGTTAAATTTAAAAACCTCTTCGGGCGGAAATGTCACCGGAAAAGCTACTCTTGGATATGGAGTTGGCGCCGTTCTTGGCTTCTTTTTCACGGAGCATGTAGGCGTCCAAGGTGAAATTATATACAGTACCATTACTCAGAAATATACAGAAGTCGAAAGAGAAAACACCGTCAATCTAAAATATATCAATATCCCATTGCTATTATCGTTAAACACGGGCATAACAAGTCGCGTAAATCTTAATGCAGTTATTGGACCGCAAATTGGATTGAATGTAGGAAGTAGTGTTTCCACACAAGGCGCCGAAGGAACAAGCTATACACAGGCCATAGTATCAGTTAAAAAAAGTGACCTGGGCTTTGCATATGGTGCCGGACTCGACTTTTCCCTTAATCCATCAAACAACATTCGTCTTGGGGTTGGATATAGAGGCGTTTACGGCTTGTTCGACATCAGCAACAATAACAAAACAGCCGAAAGCAATTCCTTTTATGTCGTTGATAAAACTCATATAAAAACAAATTCACTCTATCTTGGATTATCATTTTTATTCTAATAAAATTCCATAACAGATTGGGATATTTCTCAACCGAAATTCACAAGAATTGTTATAATCAATAACATTCCTTGTGAATTTTTTATTTTCCGCCTAGCCGCAACCAACATGCGAATTATCATGTCACATGACTTCAAAAATAATTGTCATGTCCGTTATAGAATTCTCCATCTACATTAATAAAGCCCGCTTAATTATGAAGTATTACATAAAATTCATCTGTGAATTTTGCAACTTTTATCTCAAATTATGTAAAACATTGGGACAGGAAAGTGCCTACCTTTAGTTATTGAAAAAAAAATAAATAATATTATAGAGTCATAAATTTAATTCGATAATAATGAATAGCGAAGAAGCGCAAGGAAAATGGAAAATTCAAAAAGGAAAGTTGAAGCAAAAATTTGCCTTGCTGACTGAAAATGACTTTCTTTTTGCAGATGGTAAAAAAGACGAAATGCTTGGAAGGCTACAGACAAAACTTGGCAAGACAAAGGAAGAGCTTCTTAAAATTATTGCGG
>JAYTOX010000029.1:0-4287 GCA_043747595.1 Bacteroidota bacterium
CAACTATTTTTAAAACTGACGCATTTAAAGCCATTGTACGACTTCCGAATTTTTCAACAACAATTAGCGACTTAAAAAATCACTGCATAAAACAGATCCGAATCCGTTGATACGTTTTTTTAGGAGCATTTTACAATAAATAAAATAACGGAAGGTTGTTTTTTCACAGCCTGACGAAGAAGGGATTAAAGAAGTAAAAAAAAGAAGGGGTTAGAAGCACTACTGTTCGTTAACGCAACACTGTTCATTAGAACCTCAACTCTTTGTTTACCTCTCAAAGCCCTTCTTTTTTTTATTTCTTTTAATCTTTGTGTTATAGGCATACTGCTACTCTCGATACGAAGCGGTGTCGTTGATGTCCGCACACTGTTTGTTCATGGCGATTTACTTTCAAGGCGATGTCGTATCGAGATAGCACGAACCCGTTAGGCACTGTCGCGTTTGGGGGCTTGCAAGCTCTTTTTTATTTTTCTCCATTAAAAAATAAGAAAAGGAAAAATAAAAATGTGCTTGTAATTGCGGTGGCGTTTATTGCGGTGTCGATTGTTAATGCAAAAGTTAATTACTTCGTCTTGCAGGATTGATTTTGAAAAGTAAAAGAGTACTTCCCTTTTGGAAAAAACTCTTAAAACAAATTGATGAAAGTTTTATTTCATTACGATTAATTTTTCCATTTCTGATTTTTTTCCTGCATCCATTTTTAAAGAATAAATTCCCGGAACTACGGCATTTCCTTTTTCATCTTTGGTATTCCATGAAATCGTATGCTCTCCTTCTGCAAAAGAATTATCTGCAAGTGTAGTTACTAATCTTCCTGTAATGTCATAAATCTTCAAGGAAATTTTTCCTTGTTCTTCAAGATAAAATGCAACAGTTGTTGAATTGGATTCACCATCGCTTATGATTGCATGATGACGACAATAGCTGTGACAATACAAACTACAACCGAAGTTCAGCCCTCCGCATCCGTAACCCAGAACATTACAAAGACAATGAGGTGTAGTTGCTAATAATGGGAATGGCGCATGGCTTGTAAGTTTTTCTTGTGGTTGTGATTGAGCTTGCGGCTTTGGTTGAATTTGTGTTTTAGGACTTGCAAGTTCTGATTGTGCATTTGTAGTTGCGGAAAACATTATTGCTGTAACGATGAAAGCTATTAACTTTTTTGTAACTTGATTTGTCATTTTATTTTTTGTTTTAGAATTGTTAGAATTAATTATTGCTAATTGATTAGTGTATAATTTTTATTTAGTTACAATTATTTTTTCTGATTTGTTAAGCTCGTCGGATTCAATTTTCAAAAAATAAAATCCGGCATTTATATTTTCTACATTCCATTCACAGTGATTTGCGCCTGCTGTAAAAATTTTATCTGCAACTGTTGCAACTAATCTTCCGTTGACATCAAAAATTTTGAGAGAAACTTTTTGTGATTGGATAAGAGAAAAAGAAATAGTTGTTGAATTGGAAATTGGATTTGCAAAAAGTAAAATGCTGTTGCTAAAATTTTCTATCTCATTATTTCCTGTAACTAATGCCGTATCTAATTTGGCAATAAATATATCAGGGATAGTGCCGGTGGTGTCTGCATTTATTAAAGTGGTTGAGCCAAAGGTGATAGTATGGCTGTTAAAATATCCAGCTACATGCGCATTGCCGAAAGCATCAAAAGCAATTGAATTACCAACATCGGTCGCCATTCCACCCATTGCTTTTGCCCAAACAAAACTACCGGAAGTATCTAATTTGGAAATAAAAATATCATTGCTTCCTCCAGCCCCAGTTAAATTAAATACTCCAACGCCCGGGTCAAAGTCAGCTATTCCATTGAAATAACCGATGGTGTAAACGCCCCCATCACCTGAGGGATCAATAGCTATTGCGTTACCATGACTTGAACCTGTACCACCCACTGCTTTAGCCCAAATAAAATTTCCTGATGAGTCGAGTTTGGAAATGAAAATATTGTAAGTACCAGCCGCACCAGTAGAAATTAAATTGTATGTTCCTGTGCCGGGGTCAAAATCAACTGTTCCAAAGAAAGCACCGGTGGTGTAAACATCGCCTGCTCCAGTAGGGCCAACTTTAATGGACGTACCATTTCCGGCAGATCCTCCCATTGCTTTTGCCCAAACAAAATTGCCCGAACTATCCAATTTGGAAATGAAAATGTCCTGCACTCCAACAGGAGTTAAATAAAATGTTCCTGCACCCGGGTTAAAATCGGCAGTTCCAAGAAAGGCGCCTGTTGTGTAAATACTGCCTGAAGCATCAAGAGTTATAGAGGAACTTTGTTCATCACTTCCTCCACCCATACGTTTTGCCCAAACAAAATTGCCTGAACTGTCTAATTTGGAAATAAAAATGTCAAATCCACCAGCCGAAGTTAAATTATATGTTCCCGCATCGGGGTTAAAGTCAACAGTGAAGCTGAAAGAACCTGTAGTGTAAATATTGCAGAAAGAATCAAGGGAAATAGAATGTCCTTGATCATCAGAAATTCCAGCAATTTGTTTTGCCCATACAAAATTGCCCGAACTGTCCAATTTGGAAATAAAAATGTCATCGGATCCATTTGTATTTAAATTGAATGTTCCTGTTCCAGGATTAAAGTCAACGGTTCCGAAAAAATAACCGGTGGTGTAAACATTTCCTAAAATGTCAACGGCTATAGAGCGACCAACAGAATAACCTGTGCCGGTCATTGCTCTTGCCCAAATAAAATTGCCTGAAGGATCTAATTTGGAAATGAAAATGGCAGTACTTCCCACCGTAGTTAAATAGAATGTTCCCGCACCAGGGTCAAAGTCTGCAGTTCCGTTGAAATAGCCTGTTGAGTAAACGTTGCCGGAAGCATCAATGGCTGTAGAGTAACTTGCATCTCCGCTTATTCCGCCCATTGATTTGGCCCAAATCCAGTTGGGAGATTGAGCAAAAGAATTAAAAACTAAAAGTTGAGAATTAAGAATCAGAAAGAGTAAGAATTTTTTCATGATGTATCTGTTTTATTTGAGTTTAATGTAAGCATTATTTAAGAAGACAGATGTAGGAAGTCAGACATCTGTCATCCGACCTCTGACATCATTTTTTTTATTTCGTCACAATTAATTTCTCCGTCTGCAAATTTTCCGCTGATTTAAATTGCAGAAAATAAATTCCTGCATTAACTTCTTCAGCGTTCCATTCAATTTTATTTTCTCCTTGCTCAAAATACTTATCAGCAAGAGTTTTAATTAAGCGTCCGTTCACATCAAAAATTTTGAGAGAAACTTTTTGTGATTGAGAAAGAGAAAAAGAAATAGTTGATGAATTGGAAATAGGGTTTGGAAAAATTGAAGTAGCTGAACTTGTTTGATTCAATATATTTTCGCTGCTCATTCGCTGAAGCGGAGCACCTCTGAAAATACTTATTCCATTCGTTGTCCTGTTGATATTGAATCCTCCGCAAAATCCTTTATTAGAACTTACCATTTCAACCGCTAAATGGTCAACAGCAGTGTCAATAGTAATCCATGTGTTTCCATCGTCAATACTATAAGATGAACCTAACCCGTGGAGAGCACCATAAGAAGAATTTACATCGCCTCCGGTGCTTACCCAAGTGGCAGCAGCTCCAGGAACATAATCAAGACCGTTAGTGAACCAAGTTCCTACAGGAAGAATTGCAGTCCATGAAACACCACCATCATTTGTTCTATAAAGTGCATCGTGAAAACCTAATAAGCCATGAAGTGCATCGCGCATTTTTATATTACTTACATCTTCAAACGCGTCTTGTTGAGTTGCAGGTGTGTTGTATGCAGTCCAGTGTAATCCTTTGTCAACGGTTTTCCAAACACGTGCATCTGTACTCACTCCCCAGAAAGTATTGCACACGGATGTTCCTGAATAAATGAAAATCTCCTCTGTAGGATTCGTAACCGGCAAATTTGCCTGTGGTACACGCTGCCAATGTTGTCCGCCATCATTCGTAATAAGAATTTTCAGGTAACCATTTGTTTGACCGCCATAAACTATTCCATCAAGTGCATTAAAAAAATGAATGTCATTTAAAACCCATCCTCCACCCAAGGTGCGTTGAGTAGTCCATGTTGCTCCGCCATCATTCGTTTTTAAAATTCTGTTGACAGTAAGCGAAGAATTTGTTGTGATTGCATAAGCAATATTTTTTGTGATGGGAGATAAGCCAAGCAAATGGTCATTCGGAAATGCACTGATGTTTCCTGTAGTCCAATGTTTTCCTCCGTCAATCGTTCTTGTAAACTCGGTGATGGGTGCGCAGAAAGT
>JAYTOX010000030.1:0-2113 GCA_043747595.1 Bacteroidota bacterium
TAACTATTTCCGAGAGTATCAGGATCACTCAAGTGCGCCCATAAAAAGCCAAGTGAATCTCTTGTTCCATCTACTTTCCACCATAGTGAATCGAATGGAATAGGAGGAGGTAAGGTCGTTACTGCAGAAACACTTTGATCACCTGCAATAATTTTTAATGAATATGTTCTTCCAATTTGACCAAGCATTGTAGAAGAAGTGTAAATTCCAAAATTACCGAATTGTGTTAATGTATCTTTTTGCAAACCATCATCAACTATTACGATAGCTCCTGTAACAGTATTTTGAAAAATATTATTCACATTTATCTCTCCGAAGAATGGGAGAGAACGTGTCAATAAAACAATTGGAGATTTCCCCGGTTCAATATATCCTTCCACTACAAGTTCGGTTGTCGCTTCTGGAATAACAACGGTTACATTTTTTTCGCAAGCACTAATCGCAACAAATAGTGTAAATAGGAAAATATAAATTAGCTTTTTCATAATCAGAATTTGAAATTGTAAGTAACACTTGGGATAATAGGGAAAAGTGATATTTGCTTGGCTTGTATCGTCACAACATTATTCTCAAACTTATTATCAAAATAAATGATATAGGGATTATAACGATTATATGCATTAAACACACTGAAGTTCCAACTTGATTCGAACTTTTTAGTTGATTTTCCTTTCAACGTAGCACTCACATCTAAGCGATGATAAGGTGCAATACGATAATTATTTCTTTGTCCACCGTAATCCTCTACAATATTTCCATTGCTCAACAGATACAGTCGTTGAGGAAATGTATTTAAATTACCTGTTGCATAAACCCATGTTGCACCCAATGTCCATTTCTTACTTATTTCGTACGTTAGAACAATGGAAACATCGTGTCTTCGATCATATTTCGGGAAAAAAGTATTTCCTAAATTTAAGTCATCAAATTTTCTTTTTGTCCAGGCAATAGTATATCCGATCCATCCTGTAAAATTTCCTTTTGATTTTTTGATAAAGAACTCTGCACCATACGACCATCCTTTTCCGAAAACAAAATAATTATCGAGATTGCCATTTACCTGATTCTCCGGTAAAAATCCTTCTTGATATTCAATCTGATTCTTCATGGATTTATAATACACTTCAACTGAAGTTTCATAGGTATTATTTTTGAAATTTTTGAAATACCCCAAAGCGTATTGAGTGCCAAATTGCGGCTTAACTCTATCTGACGATGGAACCCATGTATCGGTTGGTAATGAAATTCCCGAGAGCGATGCTAAGTGGATGTACTGATAGTTTTGTGAATAGCTTGTTTTAAGCGACGATGTTTCATTCAAAGAATATCGGACAGCAAATCGAGGTTCAATATTTGGGTATGATTTTACTACCTCACCTTTGTTATAATGTATGGTGTCGGTTGGCAGATTTGAAATTGGATTAAGAATATACCGATCAAACGGACCAACTTGGCTGAACATAGTTAAGCGGATTCCTCCATTTAATAACCAGCGATGATTGATATCAAATTCATCGTTAAAATAAACAGCGCCATCGTGAGCGTATTGCTTAACGATATCGCCCAGATTGAAATTTACATTTCCGGAACGAGCACTTGCATTACTTGGAACGAAAATATGATAGATGTAATTCGCACCAAACTTAATATTGTGTTTAGGAGAAGGAACCCAAGTGAAATCTGTTTTAGCGTTATAGTCGGTGATGCCTGAAAATAATTTGAAACTGAATTGTTCTTGTCCGCCTTCAAATTGAAAATCGTAATTTGTATAAATCAAAGATGTGTTTAGAAATAATTTATTGCTAAACAAATGATTCCATCGTGCAGTTGCAGTTGCATTTCCCCAGGGAATACTCAAACTGAAATCAGAATTTTGGCTTTTGAAATTAAATACATCGCGACCAAAATAACCACTCAAAAATAATCTGTCTTTATCGCTTAACCGATAATTTACTTTAGCATTCAAATCATAGAAGTAATATTTGTTTCCATTGAATTGCGAAGAAGATTTAATAAATGGTTTACCTAGAAATAAATCGATGAATGTTCTTCTTGCAGAAATAATAAAAGAACTTGTGTCTTTTTTTATTGGCCCTTCAATAGTAAGACGCGA
>JAYTOX010000031.1:0-52155 GCA_043747595.1 Bacteroidota bacterium
CTCCAAGTACGATCACTCATAGCGCCAATGATTGGCTGAATAAGTAAACCTGTCATGGGTCCGGCTAAATTGAGTAAGGGTAATTGCTCGGGTGTTGCATGAAGAAAACTATAAATAGGATTGATAGCAGTTTGTTGCAACCCGAAACTATATTGAATACCAAAGAAGCCGACATTCATATTGATAATTTGCCAAAAGCTCAATTGCGGTTTTTTCATTTTAAACAGTTTGCTCAGTTACACTATAATCGGCTAAGACAATAAAATTTGCTTTCTTCCTATTAGGTCTAATAATTTTATGTTCAATAGCTAAAACGTCTTCAATAAAATCACTTTCTTGTTCTCGTCCACGTTCCTTTCGCTGCAAATAAGTTTCTTTATATGTTCTATCCATAAAAATATAGCAATCTATATTTTTTAAACTAAAGGAATAAGTTCCTTCTACGATTAGACATTTATAAGAGCTCAAATTAATTTGTTCAGATAAGATCTGATTGAGTCTGTAATTTACAATTGGTTTTTCTAAATAATCATCTCCATCTAAAAATGAATTAACATTTTTTTGTAACAATTTAAAATTTACTTCGCTTTCACCAACTCTCTCTATTTTTTCAACACGTCGGTCATGATTTGTTTGGGGCGGGAAAATAAAATAGTCGTCGAGGTGTAAGATAAACGCAGGGATTCCAATTTCTTTTAATTTTTTTTGGAGACAAATAGCCGTTACCGACTTTCCACTCCCCGATTCACCACCAATTGCAAAAACTTGAGGAAAGTTATCTTCCTTCAACCTATCAAGAATCATCTCAGCAGTTGAAAAATATTCATCCTTAATTGTAATAATATCGCCGATCATAAAAAATATTTATAAAAACTTAATTGATCTAATTTTGAAATAGCATCGATAAAGAGTACCCCGGAAGCTGTGAAGCACATATTAGTATTACCCGATGGCACATACAAATCGGTTGACCAATATTCATGAAAATTTCCATTCGATTCAGCTTCTAACGATTGGACTAAAGCATGACTAATACTTTCAGCCACTTTCGTTAAGCCATTACTTTTTAAACCGAGAACAAGCATCCCTAAAAACACCGGCCAGGAACCACCATTATGAAAATGATGTGGTTTATTTTTGAATGAGAAACTATAATTAGAACTCAACAAATCCCATTTAGGATCATCCTGCTTGATGACAGGATAAAAAACCGGAAGCATCCAGCTACCAGATTCAGATGCTAATTCAGCTAAATAAATTTCCAACTTTTCCGGTTCGGGATGAAGTTGCAACAACAATGCAATGGCATTTGCTGCCATGTCGAATCTAGTATCGTAACCATTAGCATTCAGGCTGAACCACAAATGTGCATCGTTATTATCTTTTAATTTTTTAAAAGCAGAAGGATGATAATCGGCTGTAGTAGATTTAGAATGAAAATTATCTAAAATTAATTTTGAATAAAATTTCTCTTTAGAATTAAATTCATTTTTTTTATACAGTTTGTAACACAATCTTAGCGCCCAAATTCTGAGCAACTGATCGTAGAGAACATATCCTTCACTGATGTATTCATCGGCCCAATTTCCTGAAAGCGGAGTATAGATTAGGCCTCTGCTGTTCATTTCCCACACTTCAAGAGTTTGAAATGCTTTTTCTACAGCAGGTAACATTTCATTAATAAATTCTTTATCATTTGAATGAAGACCATAAGAAGCAACGCCTATGATCCACCAAGAAGTCGCATCTACTCTACCGGCTAGTTTTCCGTAGCTAACTTTAGAATTTTCTTCGCAGGTAATATTAGAAGGGATTTGTCCGTGAGTAGACTGATATTTCTGTAAATTGATTAAAGAAATTTTTAATGCTTCAATAGTTTTATCATGATCATTATAAATTCCTGCAAGGCCAGTAATTACACTATCTCGACTCCATACCCTAGAATAATTATCCTTTGCCGTCGAAGAAGCCATCAATCCAAAAGGATTTGTTGCCCCTTCAATTACATTCCATGCAGCAGAAATAATTTTGTCAGGTATTTTCATATTTACATTAGAGAAAAAAGCGGGACAAGATTCACCTTGCCCCGCTTAGCTTTACCAATCTATTATTATTAATCCCAAATTTTATTATCAATTAAATTTAATGATATTAGAAATTAAATTTCAAAGAAACCGAAGCTGAACGTCCTGCAATGGAGCGAGCGCGAACGACATTCTTTGTTCCATCAACGATAGAACCTTCTTCAGATTCAGTTACTCCTATTTGATCGAACAAATTATTTCCACTTATTCCAAGTAATAAATTTTTTGTGATGTCGTAGGTTACAAATCCATTTACATAAGCATAACCGGGCATTACAAGTTTGTTATCGTCTTGAGTATATGAAGAAGTTGTTCCAATAATTGTTAATCCAATAGCAAATTTATCGGCGCGATATGTTGGAGTTAAATTAAAAATAACAGCAGCTTGACGACGAGGTTTGTTTCCTACTAATAGAGGAGATAAAACATCGGTCTTAATTTTCGCTTGAGTGAAAGTAACACCGGCGCGAACGTCGAATTTTTTAATGATAACATCTCCATCCAATTCTAGTCCGGTAGCTTCATACGTACGGTTCACACTTTTTTGAGTCGTTGCTTCATAATTCTGCTCTTCGGTAGTAGCCATAAAACCTGTAGCATTGAATAAAATATTCTTTGAACGAAGTTTATAACCTAATTCAGCTTGGCCAACCATATCGGAACTTAGACCAGCGGCTGCTTTTCCATTTGCTAAAATATACGGTCCAAAAAGTAAACGATCGGCATTAGCACGACCACCTTTGCTATAACGTGCAAAAACAGCAGATGTAGAATTTAAGGCATAATTTAATCCTATAGAATATGAAGTATAATTATAATTATAATTTACCGGATGAGGTTTAGAATTATTTATAGTAGCAACATTAGTTTCCACATATGAAATTGTTCCATCGCCATTTACATCCATTGCTTTCGTTTGGCCATTACCACCAGAATAAGATCCGGATACATTACCAATATCAAAACGAACACTACCTTCAGCAGTCAATTTATCGATTAACTGAACTTCAACACCGGCATAAGGAGCAGTGATGTCGTAATGAGTATCGTAGTTACGATGACAACAGTTGCCCCATGCAGGAACACCATAAGCCAAAAGTCCATTATCAGTATAAGAAGTATCACCAGCAGCATTTGTTAGATTAACCAATTGGCTACCCTTATCAGTTACGTCAGTTAAATATGAATTCCATAACCACGACATTGAGATGTTTTGGTATGCTTTATATAATCCACCAGTGATTTTTGCTTTTCCAATTGTTTTAGAAAGATTAAAATCATTTGTAAAATTATTGAAATCGTTTAGCTGTGTATCGAACAAATGCATGCGCATCAAAAGATCATTTCCATTAATGTTAGCTCCTAAAGCTTCTCCTGAGTTAGCATAAGTTGCATGATAACCTGCACCTGCGATTCCACTAGCAATATCATTTACCGTTCCTACTTGAGCTGGGAAAGGAGCGATAAAACCACCCGAATTAAATGCAACACGAGCACGGTTCATTAAATTCCATCCATTGCCTAATTCGAAAGCCATTTCAGAACCAACAGCAGTAGAAACAGGGTGCATACCATCTGCTACATTACTCCGACGAACAGATCCATCAGGACCTGTACCAATATTAGATAAGAGATTAGGACTTTGAAGAGCACCATGCAATGCATCATATCCTGCAACACTTCCCCAAGTTGGATTTGCATTTGTTCCTGAAACACTCATTGGCATTGGCATATAAGCAGGAGTTCTGTCGTTTAAGAATTTCAGATAAACACGAGCATAACCTTTGTTAAAATATTTTGTCAGGTTTGCTTTTAATTGACCTCCGTTATTAGACGTAAAATTTGTTGTGCGAGGACCATCACCATTGCGATAAAAGCCTCCAATATGAAAAGTCATATTATTTCCAATAGGCGCACCGTATTCAAAATCGGTTCTGAACATACGGTGATCAAGACCAACCGACGTTGCAATACTTCCACCTTCAATAGATCCAGTTTTAGAAATGAAGTTAATGATACCTGCCGGAGAGTTACTCGCAGTGGTCGACGCAGAACCACCGCGAATAGCTTCTATCCGTGACACCGTATTATCTACTCGCAGAAAGATATCGGCTGTTGCAAAAGCAATATCACCAAATTGAAGAACAGGTAATCCGTCTTCGTAAAGTTGTAAATATTTTGATCCACCAGTCGCGATTGGAACACCACGAACAGTAATATTTGTATTTCCATCACCGCCTGAAGCTTCAGAACGCACACCTGGTATAGAACGAAGAATTTCGGAAGTGCTAACAGCAGCTGCTTCGGTAATCTGGTTTGTTTTTAAGGTACTAATAGAAACACTAGACTCTAATGCAGAACGCGGGTTTACTACACCAGTTACTACAACCTCATTTAGCGTATTGCTACTTTCTAAAATAAAATCGGCAGTGGTACTTTGATTTTCTGTAATGGTTATTTCTTTAGTAATAGCTGTATAACCAACAATAGAAGCTTTCGCTGAATAAGTACCTACCGGTATGCTTTCAATTTTATAGGTTCCGTCGATTCCGGAAATTGCACCTAGGTTAGATTTATTAAGGATAATAGTAGAAAATGAAATTGGATTACCAGATTTATCTTTAATAACACCAATCAATTTACCTTGGCCAAAAACAGTGCTAACAAAAGATAAATTTAAAAGAATTAATAATGCAGAGAGTAATTGTTTCTTCATAATATATTTTAGATTTAAAACAAACCAAAGCATTCGAAAGACACCAGTCAATAGCGAAATTTCAAAAAAAAAAGACAATCGGTTCCACAAACGTTTGTTGTTCATAAGTTGCATGGAAATGTTAATAATTTTGATTTACTTGCATTAAATGAAAAGGCCAACGATAAAGGATGTAGCATTAAAAGTAGGGGTAAATCCAAGCACTGTATCACGTGCATTAAAAGATCATCCTGATATTAGTGAACGAATCAAACAAGAAATTCGCAAAGCGGCGGAAGAACTTAAGTACCATCCTAATCAGCATGCTGCGAATTTGCGTAAGCAAAGAAGTAATATTATCGGTTTAATAATTCCGGAAATTTCAATGTTTTTTTTTCCTTCCGTTATTTCAGGAATTGAAGCAGCAATAATGAAAGATGGATTTCAATTACTCGTTCTTCAATCGAGCAATAGCTTAGAAAACGAAATCAGAAACATTCAAATCTGTTGCGATCAATCGGTCGATGGAATATTAATTTCCTTATCGAATCAGACAAATTCTTTTTCGCATTTAGAGGAAGCTGCAGAAATTGGAGTTCCAATAGTAGTTTTTGACAAGAGTTTAAATAATTGCACCTATGATGAAATCTTAATCGACGATGAAAAAGCTGCTGAAGAATGTGTGAACTATCTTATCTCAAAAGGATGTAAAAAAATTTCCGGATTTTTCGGAAATCCAAACATGACTATAAGTACCAATCGCCTTCAAGGATTTAAGAATGCTTTAATAAAAAACAATATTCCCATTAATGAAGAATTGATTGTATATGCGAATAGTATTGACGAGGCGCGAAATCAAACAAAAATTATTTTCAACAATGATCGCCCTGACGGAATTTTTGCAATGAGCGATGAGTGTTTAGCAGGTATTATTCCTGCGTTGAATGAAATGTATATTTCCGTTCCAAATAAATGCAAAGTGATTAGTATTAGTGATGGCACAATTCCCAAATTATTAACTCCGCATACTCCATATTTACATCACAGTGGTTTTGAGGTTGGCCACGCAGCTGCCAAAAAGTTAATTGAGAGAATAAAAAACGACAACGAAGTTGAACACGAGCGATATTTTGTTAGTACAAAAATTGTAGAAAATTAATTAAACAAAAAAGTAGTCGTAAATCTACCGTTCAATTGTTTTAAATAAAATCATGTTGCCAATTAGTGAGTAATACTAAAACAGAAAAACAATTGGTTGAATTGAATTGGTTTTAAAATCTTATTTCAAATCACGATCATTCTTTTGCTTTTCTTCATCTTCATATTTTTTGTTTACTCGCGTAAGCAATATTGATATTCCAACCACAACGGCGGCTGCAAAGAAAAAGTTGATGCCTAATTGAACATAATCATGTTGACTGAGTGTTCCCATTCTTTTCTTTAAAATCCAAAGCGAAATAAGGCTACCAACTCCAACTGAGAGGAAAATGATTATAAATCGACGTCGATTATTCATAATTGTTTTGTTTAATAAGGAATCAAAAGTAATAATTTAGCTTAACTTATTCGACCATTAAATTACAACCGCGAATATCGCTTGCATCATAGCGGCCAATAATCTCAAACGAATGCTCCCCGGTCAATTTCCCTAGGTCTTGTGTTGCAATAAAAGCACATGAATCCAAATTTGCAAGATCTATTATATTAATACCACCGGTTGCACCAATTTTACAATACTGAAACGGGTCATACATATCTCTTACTAGTATTTTCATCCAAGGTGGGCAAATAAAAATTCCCCTTCCTTTAGAATATGCCTGTGAAAGTAATTCGGTCATTCCATATTCTGAATGGATCGAATCAACATTTAAAGAAGACACTAAATTTTGATGAACTTCATCTCTTACCATTTCTTTTCGCTTCCCTTTCATTCCTCCTGTTTCCATTACAATTAATTCAGGGAAATCTACTTGATACTCGTTTACAAAATCTAATAATGCATACGTCACTCCAATCAAAATAACTTTTTTGCACTCTTGCTTTAATTCAATCAGTAAATTATTTAATTTATCGTGATCGTATAAAAAAAAACCACTTCGTTTGTCTTTACTTAAGCTTACTAATTTGTCCATCATATAAATTAATGACGAACCAGTTCTTTCTAGGTACGAAGGCAGCAAAGAAAGAAAAACATATTGGTCAGGATTTCCATAAAATAGTTCGAACGATTTCAGAAATGAATTTTCATAAACATGAATGTCTTTAATAAAATGCTTGGCTGGCAATTCTCCTGTTGTTCCACTACTGGTAAATACTATTTCTTCTGAAAAATTTCCTGACTTTACAAGATGACTTTTAAAAAAATCGACAGGTAAAAAAGGGATTTTATTTAACGTGTTTACTTCTGAAGGAATAATTTTACAACCGTCAACAAATTTTTGATAGACAAGATTATAATTATATTGATAATTAAAAATATCCAATGTGCATTTCAAAAATTCTTGATCATTGGTTATTTTAAAAATATTACTAAGTAGGTCATCCCTATTCATTAACGATTGTTTTTAACGGCGGATAATCGGTCGAATAATGTAAGCCTACACTTTCCTTTCTAGCTTGTGCAAACTTCACGATGAGATATGCAACAGAAATTAAATTTCGTAATTCACAAAGTCGAGGCGAAACAATTGTTCTTTCATATAAACCTTCAGTTTCACCATAAATAATTCGCAATCGATCCATAGCTCTTTTTAAACGTTGATCGGAGCGAACGATTCCAACATAATTACTCATTACATTTTGCAGTTCCCGCAAGTTTGATGTAATGAGAATTAATTCATTCGGCTGTACTGTTCCTTCTGAATCCCAGTCAGGAACATTTTTTTGCCATTCTATTTTTTCTAAACTATTTATAGCATTAGTTGCAGCCCTATGAGAATAAACCAACGCTTCTAACAAAGAATTAGATGCCAATCTATTTCCGCCATGTAGACCGGTGCAAGAACATTCGCCTGCTGCATATAAATTTTTTATTGAACTTCGGCCTTCCATGTCTACTACAATTCCTCCACACACATAATGCGCTGCAGGAACAACCGGAATCACTGCAGAGAATGGATCAATTTGCAATGACAAACATTTCGAATAAATTGTAGGAAAATGAGCTTTAAATTGTTCGTGATCTATATGTCGACAATCTAAATAAACAAAATCGTCGCCATGAATTTTCATTTCATTATCGATTGCACGAGCAACAATATCGCGAGGAGCCAACGACTTACGTTCGTCGTATTTGTGCATAAACTCTTCGCCCGATTTAGTTTTCAAAATACCGCCCATACCTCTCACCGCTTCAGTAATTAAAAAAGAAGGATGTTCGTATGGATTATATAAAGCAGTAGGGTGAAACTGAATAAACTCCATATCCTTTACAATACCTTTTGCACGATAAACCATCGCAATTCCATCGCCCGTTGCAATGATTGGATTAGTAGTAGACTTATATACTTGTCCGGCACCACCGGTAGCAACAAGAGTTATTTTTGAAAGAATAGTTTCCACTTCACCGGTATGAAGATTCAATGCATAAGCACCAAAAGTTTGAATATCGGTATTCGATCTTTTTACTTCTTCGCCAAGGTGATGTTGAGTAATAATATCGAGTGCGAAGTAATGAGTATAAAGTGAAATATTTGGGTGAGCATGAATTTGAGCCAACAGTGCCCGTTCAATTTCATTTCCAGTAGCATCTTTATAATGAAGAACACGGTGCTTAGAATGACCACCCTCTTTAGCTAAGTCGAATGATCCACTTTCATTTTTATCGAATCGAGTTCCCCATTCAATAATTTCTTTGATTCGGTCAGCACCCTCAGTTACTACCATTCTTACAACTTTCTCATCGCAAAGTCCGGCACCTGCAGATAGCGTATCCTTTATATGTTCTTCGAATGAATCGGGACCTTGCAAAACCCCGGCAATACCTCCTTGAGCATATTTAGTGTTCGATTCATCAGCATTCGCTTTAGTAATGATAAGCACTTTACCATATTCTGCTACTTTCAAAGCAAAAGTTAATCCGGCAATGCCCGATCCAATAATTAAAAAATCAACTTGACGATTCATAAAGAGAGAACAAAAATAAGCCGATAAAGATTAGAAAACTAATGAAAACCGGTCTTAAAAGCGATAGACGAACCGAAAATGCAAAAAACGAAGTTCTACTAAAAACATTAAATTGATCTATTAGACAAAAAAGACAATAATTGCGCAAATTATCTTTCACAAAACAGAATAAAAAACAGGAATTATTATTTCTAAACTTGAAAGTTAGAATAACTCGATAAAAAACAGATCAATTGAGTACTTTTACACCATGGAAAAAATTCTCATCAACGTTTATGCAGAAGCTACGCCAAATCCGGAGGCGATGAAATTTGTAGTGAATAAATATTTATTGGAAGAAGGAAGTGTAGAATATACAAACATTAATCAGACAGAAAACAGTCCACTAGCAAAACAGTTATTTGCATTCAGCGGAATCAATTCCGTTTTTATCAGTTCAAATTTTGTTACGCTAAGTAAAGCAAGCGAAATAGATTGGTATGAGATAATACCAATTATACGCACATTTATAAAAACATTTATTGAAAATAGCGAACCGGTTTTTACAGGGCCAACAGAGCAAATAGCAGATTCGACAATCGAAAGAACAAAGACTGCATCAGCAATTGAAACAAAAATAATTGAAACGTTGGAGGAATACGTTCGACCGGCAGTTGAACAAGATGGTGGCGCAATTCATTTTAAATCGTTCGAAGAAGGAGTAGTCACATTAGTACTCAAAGGTTCATGCAGTGGTTGTCCTAGTTCCGCTGTTACATTGAAAGGCGGAATCGAAAATTTATTGAAACGATTAATTCCTGAAGTAAGCGAAGTGGTAGCAGAAAGTTAAATGATGATTAAGAAGTAAGAAGCAAGAAGGTTACGCTTCATTTTTTTCACTCACCAATTACTATTCACTTAAAAGAAGTAAGAAGCTCGTTTTTACTTACTACTCACCAATCACTAAAGAAAAGTAAGAATTAAGAATTTTTGATGAAAGTAGGTAAGTAGTTCAAATATTTTAAAATTACAATTCTCGATTTTCAAATTACAATTCTCCATCTTCGATTTTCAAATTACAATTCTCGATTTTCAAATTACAAATTCAAAAGTGCTTTTACTGGATCATTGCCGGCAAATAGCATTCTTCCAGGTTCTTCAAGCATCTGTTTTACTTTTACTAAAAACCCGACCGATTCTCTTCCGTCAATTATTCGGTGATCGTACGATAAGGCAACGTACATGATAGGGCGAATTTCTACTTTTCCGTTTATTGCCATTGGTCGTTCAACAATATTGTGCATACCAAGAATGGCCGACTGTGGAGGATTAATAATTGGAGTCGATAACATTGAACCGAAAACTCCACCATTTGTAATTGTAAAAGTTCCACCAGTCATTTCTTCCAATGTAATTTTTCCATCGCGTGCACGTGACGCTAATTCAACTATCGCAGTTTCAATCTGCGCTAATGTTTTAGTTTCAGCATTTCTGATAACAGGCACCATTAATCCTTTTGGTGCACTAACAGCAATACCAACATCGCAATAATCGTGGTATACAAGTTCGTTACCATCAATTTGACCATTCACTGCAGGAAAAGAAAGCAGCGCTTCACAAACAGCTTTCGTAAAAAACGACATAAATCCTAAGCCAACACCATGCTTCTCTTTAAAAACATCCTTGTATTGTTTTCTGATATTCATTATCGCTGTCATATCTACTTCATTAAAAGTAGTAAGCATGGCAGTTTCTTGCTTAACAGCTACCAAACGTTCAGAAACTTTTTTCCTTAACATTGTCATTTTCTCACGACGAATAGTTCTTTCTCCTTTAGGTGTAGAAGCATTTACAGGATTTAAGACATCTGCTTTCGTAATTCTTCCACCCTTTCCTGTAGCATTTACATCGGCAGATGATATTCCTTTTTCTCGCATTAATTTTTCTGCCGCGACAGAAGGAACATTTTCAGCATACGATTTACCAGATGAAACTTGAGATGACGTTTTAGCGTCTGCAACAACAGGAGTAACAATTTTAGATGGTGCTGCTTCAACTTTTGGCGAAGGCGTTTCTTTTACTCTAGTATCCTTTGCCGAGGTGTCTATAGAGCAAACAATTGAACCGACAGTAATTGTATCTCCTTCTTTGGCTAACAATTTTATTACACCCGATTCCTCTGCGTTTAATGTTAAGGTAGCCTTGTCTGAATCAATTTCGCAAATCTCTTCATCCTTCTCAACATATTCTCCGTCCTTCTTTATCCATTTTGAAATTTGCACTTCCGTAATTGATTCACCCGGACTTGGTACTTTCATTTCTACAATTGCCATAGCTAAAAATTATTTTTTTCGTAAATATTATTTTGAAAATGCTTTTTGTACAATTTCTTTTTGTTCTCTGTCGTGTGCTTTATAACTTCCACTTGCAGGGCTTGCACTTTCAGCACGCGAAATTAATCTGAACGATATTTTACCAATAGTCATTCGTAAAATATATGACCATGCGCCCATATTTACCGGCTCCTCTTGCAACCAAACCCAATCACTTACATTTTTATATTTAAGTTTTAATTCGGTCAATTGTTTTTCAGGAAAAGGATACAACTGTTCCATACGAACAAGAGCTACATTGTTATTTTGGTCTTTTTCCTTTTGTTCCAACAAATCATAATATACTTTACCCGAACAAACAACTACTCTATCAATTTTTTTTGCATCTGCAGTTGCATCGTCCACAACTTCAATAAATTTCCCTTTCGACAATTCTGCAATAGATGAAACACAACGAGGATGGCGAAGTAAACTTTTCGGAGTAAAAATGATTAATGGTTTTCTAAACGGCCGATGCAACTGACGGCGCAGAGCATGAAAGAAATTCGCGGGAGTTGTGCAATTTAACACCTGAAGATTATCTTCAGCACATAAACAAAGATACCTTTCAATTCGAGCGCTCGAATGTTCTGCACCTTGCCCTTCATATCCATGAGGCAATAACATCACAATACCATTCATTCGATTCCACTTATCCTCCGCACTACTTATATATTGATCGATAAT
Source organism: Bacteroidota bacterium (assembly GCA_043747595.1). Taxonomy (GTDB): domain Bacteria; phylum Bacteroidota; class Bacteroidia; order AKYH767-A; family 2013-40CM-41-45; genus JADKIH01. Next base: position 11,943 of record JAYTOX010000031.1, read on the forward strand.
AATTTGTGCCCCATTATTAAAATCACCAAACTGCGCTTCCCAAATTACAAGAGCGTTAGGAGTTGGCAAAGCATAACCATATTCAAAACCAAGTACAGCATATTCACTTAACAGCGAATTAAAAATTCGGAATGGTGCTTGACTTGAATTGGGAATATGATTGAGAGGAGTGTATTGTTCGTCTGACTCTTCCACTTGTATTACAGCATGACGATGCGAAAATGTTCCCCTTTCAACATCTTGTCCGGAGAAACGAACAGGAAACCCTTCATTTAACAACGTACCATAAGCAAGCAATTCGCCCATTGCCCAATCTAATCGATCCTCTTTGATCATCTTTTTACGATCATCAAATAGCTTCGATGTTTTCGTAAAGAATTTCTTATCGGACGGAAGCGATGTAATACTATCTGCAATTGCTAGCAATATTTTTTTATCGACACCAGTTTCCGGACTTTCTAAAAAATCTTTTGGAGAAGACGACCGCAAGCCTTTCCAGCTTCCTTCACCGTAAGCAGAGACTACTTTATTTTTTACTAATCGTGCTACGTCCAAACTGTTTTGCAACATTTCACGAAAAGATTTCTCCATTTCACGAGCGAGATTCCCTTCCACTTCACCTTGCGACAACAATTTTTCATTGTAAATTTCTCGAGAAGTTTGATGAGCAGCAATAGCTTTATATAAAAGTGGCTGAGTAAAACGAGGTTCATCACCTTCATTATGGCCATACTTTCTATAACCTAGGATATCGATAAATACATCGCGATGAAATTTCTGACGGAACTCCATTGCTAAATGAATGGTATAAACTAATGCTTCTACATCGTCACCGTTAACATGAAAAACCGGCGACAAAGTTACTTTAGCAACATCGGTGCAATAAGTACTCGAACGGCCATCAATATAATTCGTAGTAAAACCGATTTGATTATTTACAACCATGTGAATAGTTCCACCGGTGCGATAACCACGAAGCAACGACATTTGTATTACTTCGTACACAACACCCTGTCCCGCAATGGCAGCATCTCCATGAATCAAAATTGGTGCAATCATATTTTCATCGCCACCGGGAGTACTGTCAATTTTAGAGCGAACGATTCCTTGTACAACAGGATCTACCGCTTCAAGATGTGAAGGGTTGGGAGCTACGGAAAGATGAATGTCTTTTCCTGTACTTGTTTTTACGTCGCTCGAAAAACCAAGATGATATTTTACATCACCAGAAAATTCGTGTTCGTCATATTCAAGCCCTTCAAATTCTGTAAAAATCTCTTTGTATGTTTTGCCCATGATATTCGCCAAAACATTCAAGCGACCACGATGCGACATTCCAATTACAAACTCTTTGATACCCATTTCTGCACCACATTCAATTACTTCATCGAGAGCAGGAATAAGTGTTTCGCAGCCTTCCAATGAAAATCGTTTTTGTCCGACGAATTTGGTATGCAAAAAATTCTCGAACGCCGTTGCTTCATTTAATTTAGAAAGTATACGACGTTTTTTATCGATAGAAAACTCAGCCGTATTCTGACAGCTTTCCATCTTTTGCTCGAGCCAATTTACAATTTCCGGATTGCGAATATATTTGTATTCTGCTCCTATACTTGCGCAGTAGGTATGTTCAAGGTGTTCTATAATTCGTTTTAAAGTGGCTGGTCCAATACCAATTAAAGTACCTGAATGAAAAGTTGTTTCAAGATCGTATTCAGATAAATTAAAATTAACCAGTTCTAATGTCGGTGAATATTTTCTCCTATCTCTAACAGGATTTGTTTTGGTAAAAAGATGGCCTCTGGTACGATAACCATTTATAAGATTTATAACATTAAATTCTTTCTGTACATTTTCAGGAATAGTGCCATCGGAAGCTCGATCATTTTCAGAATAATTCAGTCGAGCAAAATCGAAGCCATCGAAAAACTTCCTCCAGCTTTCAGAAACACTTGCGGCATCGTTGCGAAACTGTTTGTATAAGTCATCTATTTGAGCAACGTCGGCATTGCCTAAATATGAGAATCTGTCCATTACTTATTTTCAAATTGAAGGGCAAAGGTACAAATTCATTGAAGCGATACCGTTTAAATTTTGCTTATTTCATTCATTTTCATTTGAAATCTGAACCAAATCTGAAATCTTTTTACCCTTAGAAAATTTTTGCTTGTACGACTTAATCCACCTACTTAAAAGAGGAGCCCCAATAATTGTTGGCCATAACCATTGAATAACAGGTGGAAGAAAGCCCATATTCACAGCAGAGAATGCCGAAACGGCTGCAATATAGGCCGTTACCATTCCAGTCATGTGACTAAAAAACCATTTTTGAGAATCGGGAGAAGGGTTTAAAAATTCTCGGATGTCGCTAATACCAATTAAAGAACCAATTGAGCCGAAAACGATCGCAATTATTCCAAAAGAATTTGGCAATGCTTTGATCCCAAATACCAAAAGCCCCATAGAAAAAGACGTGTTAAGAATAGCAAAGAACCAATCGATAAAAGCGGTCTTTTTAGTCTTCCATACTTTCTTACGAAAAATACTTCGATAGCCTTTGAAAGCCAGATAAAAACTGAAAACACCCACCATGAGTAAAAATAAATTGCCATGCATTGGCGCCATAATAACAGCAGTAGAAGCAACAGAAGTCATTGCCCAAAAAAAGACGAGCCCCCATTTACGATGAGCATTGCTTCCCTTTTTTACTATCATAGCAATAGGAGCTACAACAAAAGCAATAGCGCCTGAAGCGATATGAATTGTGCGAAGTATTTCGAAAACTGTCAATGGACAAAAAATTAATTGTTACTATTTTATTATTTCTATTTCCTTCACAAATCTAGGGAAACAATTACCAACCCAAAATCCAACCGAACATTAAAGGCGCAACAATCGATGCATCCGATTCCACAATAAATTTAGGAGTATTGATATCTAATTTTCCCCAAGTAATTTTTTCATTCGGCACAGCTCCGGAATACGAACCATAGCTAGTAGTAGAGTCGCTAATTTGACAGAAGTACGACCAAAAAGGAACACCGTGCCATTCAAGATCTTGATACATCATTGGCACTACGCAGATTGGAAAATCGCCTGCTATACCTCCGCCAATTTGAAAAAAGCCAACACCTTTTCCTGAAGAATTATTCTTGTACCAATCAGCTAACCAAACCATGTATTCAATACCACTTTTCATTGTGGTTGCTTTATATTCGCCTTTGATTACATACGAGGCAAAAATATTTCCCATAGTAGAATCTTCCCATCCCGGCACTACAATTGGCAAATTCTTTTCGGCCGCAGCAAGCATCCACGAATTTTTCGGATCTATTTCATAGTATTGTACAAGATCGCCCGAGAGTAACATTTTGTACATGAATTCATGTGGGAAAAAACGCTCGCCACTATCGTTAGCATCTTTCCATACTTTGTTAATATGCTTTTGCAAACGACGAAAGGCTTCTTCTTCCGGAATGCAAGTGTCGGTAACACGATTGTAATGATTTTCTAAAAGTTCCCATTCATCTTGCGGACTTAAGTCACGATAATTCGGAACACGCTTATAATGATTATGAGCAACGAGATTCATAATGTCTTCTTCAAGATTGGCACCGGTACACGAGATAATCGAAACCTTATCTTGACGAATCATTTCAGCAAGAGAGATCCCAATCTCAGCTGTACTCATGGCACCGGCAAGAGTAATCATCATTTTACCACCTTCGTCTAAGTGCGAAACATAGCCACGAGATGCATCCATCATTGCGGCTGCGTTGAAATGGAGATAATTTTTCTCCATGAATTGTGAAACAGGACCTTTTGACATTTTTTTTATTCGTTAATCGTTACTTACTATTATTTTATCGTGACTCCTTTCGAGAGTAATTTTATGTTTTGTACTTTTATAAGTATTAATTCAGTTTTTCTAAATGTTATTCAAATGAGAATTATTTTTTTCAAAAAATTCTTTTGAGAAAACCAATCATTTGAAAAGAAATATTAAAACCTATTGAACCTTTTTCAACAAAACCACATAGGTAGGAAAGTGATCGCTATAACCTGATATGTAATTATCGAAATCGTATGTACGCTTTGGATATCCTTTGTAGCGACCGTCTGTTTGAAGCATCCAAGGCTTACTAAAAATGTGAGCTTCGCGAAAGAAAAATCCGTTTTGATCTTTATTTAGAAACCCACTTGAAAGCATCACTTGATCAAACAAATTCCAGCTATCGTTGTAAGCCAGAGTTCCAATACCTTGTTGAAAAGAAGTAACCCAAGGATTGTAGAATCCGCCTCTACTTACTTTGTCTTTATCTCCTTTAGCACCAATTACAACAGCTACACTTGGGCTTACAGGATCATCGTTTAAGTCGCCCATAATAACAATCTTAGCATCAGGATTTATTTTAGTAATAGAATCTGCTTTGTGTTTACAGATACCTGCAGCAATCGCTCTTGCCGGTGCACTTACTTCTTCTCCACCTCTACGCGACGGCCAGTGACCAACCATTACAAACATATCTTCACCATCGTATTTTCCATATACAAAAAGAATATCTCTGGTATACCGAGGAGCTCCATCGGAATCAAACAAAGGAACGAAAAGCGGTTCGCTGCTGATAACTTGAAAATACTTCGGATTATAAAGCATGGCAACATCAACACCTCTAATATCAGGTGAATCGTAATGCACGATTTGATAATTTCTACTCTTTAATAAGGGATGATTTACAAGATCATGAAGAACCGTTTCGTTTTCAATTTCTGCATCACCAAGAATTGAAAGACCATCAGGATTAATGTCGGTACCAATTAGAGAAATAACCTTTGCTAAATTTCCAACTTTATCCCAGTAAACTTCGCTTGTATATTTTTTAGTTCCATTCGGTAAAAATTCCTGATCGCTTTTTAATGGATCATCGATTGTATCATAAAAATTCTCAAGATTGTAAAACCCGATGAGTCCTACTTTATAGTTTGTTTTCTGTGCACTGCTAATTTGAGATGTCAAACACAGGAAAAAAAGAATAACTAATTTAAATTTCATAGAATATTTTTTTGGGGTCACAAACATACAAAAAGCATTGTCGTAATTCTCATTTTTCTAATTTATTGAAACTGGGTTCAAAACACCAGGAATTAAGAATAAGAGCAGTCGCAATTCATTATCCAAAGTGTTAAAGTCACAGTTAAAACTACATTTTGATAACGTTCAGCGCAATTGAATCGGCTGAAAAGCAACTATTTGTTAACATTTGATGAAGAAGGCGACAAAATTAGAGGTCTTATGCTAATTTGTTTAGCTTTGACTCCCCAAAAAACATTAACAGTAACTAACTACAATTATGAGTTTAACCAAAAAACTACTTTTCCTATTTGTGTTTTTCATACCAAGCTTAGCGTTTTCGCAAAGTGGATCTTTGAAAGGAACATTAAAGGATGAATCAAATCTCCCGATCGTAAATGCGACGGTGAAAGTGCAAGGTACAACCATTCAAACCACAACAGATTCAACTGGTGCGTATGAATTGAAAAATGTTCCTTATGGCAATCCTACAATAGTTGTAACAGATAGCAAATCAACTTTGCTTACTGAAACAGTAGTTGTAGATCAACCAAATGTTGTAAAAGCATTGACAACAAAAACTAATGTAGCCGGTGAAACGACCGAACTTCCAACTATTTCATTGGGCGACGATGAAGTAAGAGAAGGTTCGTCTGCAACCGTATCAAGTATTTTAAGTGCCGGAAGAGATCCTTTCAATTCTGCAGCAAGTTTTGTATTCAGCTTCGCTCGATTCAGAACAAGAGGTTATGATGCAGACAATGCACCAAGCACAATGAATGGCGCGCTAATGACAGATCTTGCGAATGGTCGAAATGAATTCAACGTTTGGTCGGGTTTAAATGATGTTGTTCGTTCAAGAGACAATTCACTAGGCTTAAGTCCTACCACATTTGGTTTCGGTGGAATTGGTGGCGTATCGAGTATCGATAGTCGTGCTTCTCATCAACGGAAACAATTATCTGTAAACTATGCATCTTCCAATCGTGTTTATGACAACAGATTAGTAGTTACATACGGATCAGGAGTAAACAGTAAAGGATGGTCGTATGCAGTATCAGGTTCTCGCCGTTGGTCAGACGAAGGCTATGTACCGGGAACTTTTTATGATGGATTATCATTCTTTGGATCAGTTGAAAAGAAAATCAATAAAGAACATTCACTTTCTTTAACTGCTTTTGGTGCAAGAACTAAATCAGGAAGAAGCGGTACAGCTGTTAAAGAAGTTTTCGACCTAACAGATACACATTATTATAGTCCTAACTGGGGCTATCAAAATGGCAAGAAGAGAAATTCAGTTGTTGGCGACAATTTCCAACCGATAGCTATTTTATCGCACGAATGGAAAATCAACGATCATTCAGACTTAGAAACGTCTGTATCTTTTCAATCAGGTAAAAATAAACTGTCAGGAATAGATTGGTATAATGCTGAAGATCCAAGACCGGATTACTATCGTAATCTACCAAGTTTTGATCCTGCTTATGGAGCAGATCCTGCTTCGCACATTAAAGATTCAACATCTTTGGCAAACATTATTACCACTAATCCGGATGTATTACAGTTGAATTGGAATAAATTTTACGAAGCAAATCAGTTACATGACACTGCAAAATATGTTATTTCAAATCGAGTAACAGAGGCAAAGCGTTATGGATTTAATACGACTTACAATACCGAAGTAAACGATCATCTTTCATTCTCTGTTGGATTAACATATCAAAAACAAGATATTAATTATTACAAAGAATTAGCAGATTTGTTAGGCGGTAAATACTTCGTAAACTTAAATCAGTTTGCAGATTTAACCACACTTGGAAATCCAAGTGTTATTCAATTCGATGTAAATAATCCTAACAGAATATTACATGTTGGAGATAAATACGGATATGACTATGTAGCTCATTTACAAAAATCGGCTATGTGGGGACAAGGAGTTTGGAAATACAACAAAGTAGATTTCTTCCTTGCAGGTCAAGTTACAATTGACGCATTTTACCGCACAGGAAATATAAAAAATGGAGTATTCGCAAACGAATCTTTTGGAGATTCTCCAACGCAAACTTTTGTAAATCCTGCTGTAAAAGGTGGTGTCACTTATAAATACAATGGAAGAAGTTATTTCTATGGAAATCTAGGTTACATACAGCGAGCTCCGTTGTTTGAAAACGCTTTTGTTTCGCCAAGAACACGCTCTCTTTCTATCGACAACTTAAAGAATGAAAAAATTACAAGTGTAGAGGCTGGCTATATGTTCCGTTCGCCAAAAGTGAAAGCACGTGCAACAGCGTACATGACATCATTTAGAGATATCACAGATACTCGTAGCTTTTATCACGGCGATTATAAAACATTCGTAAACTATACATTGGTTGGTATTGACAAACGCCACACAGGACTTGAATTAGCTGCCGAAGTAAATCTTGGAAAAGGTTTAACAGCAACAGCAGTTGCAGCAATTGGCGAGTTTGTTTACACAAGCCGTCCGTCAGCAACAATCACACAAGATAACAAAGACACATTGCTAGCATCAAACGAAACGGTTTATTCTAAAAACATTCGTGTAGCAGGTGGGCCACAGAAAGCATATACTTTAGGATTATCTTATCGTTCGAAGAAATTCTGGATGGTAAATCTTAACTTAAATTATTTTGCCGACATGTACACCGATTTCAATCCGGCTCGTCGTACGTTATCAGCACTTCAATTAGTTGATTCAAGCGATCCTAAGTTTGTACAAATTTTAAGTCAGGAGAAATTAGATAACCAATTTACAGTTGATGCTTCGGCTTCTTACAGTTGGAAAGTGAATAACAAATTTAAATCGCTTAAGAAACAAACCTTCTTAGTATTTAATTTAGGCATTCAGAATTTATTGAACAATCAGAATATGATCACAACAGCTTACGAGCAATTGCGTTTTGATACAAGTACTCACGATATCAATAAATTCCCTGCTAAATATTCGTATGCTTACGGAGCAACATATTTTGCAAGTATTACTTTCCGTTTTAATTAATTCCAATAGAAAAAAACAATCCTTATCATAAAAAAATGAAAAGATCAACTCAAATCCTCCGTTCAGCAATCATCATGATGCTGGCAGCTTTTGTCTTCACATCATGTGTGAAAAAAGAATACGATGATATTACAACAGCCAATGTAGATCCTGCATTAACTGCGAATAAAACAATCAAACAACTTCAAGCGTTTGCTACTGGTCCGGTTGGTGTTCAGATTACAACTGACATCATCATTAATGGTATCGTAGTTGCCGATGATGCTTCTGGAAATTTTTACAAGAAAATTGTACTTCAGGAAGATTTAGCCGGTATAGCTGTTCTACTAGATGTAACTAATTTCAATACAGAATATCCGATTGGACGTAGAGTTTTCGTAAAATGTAAAGGACTTTACATAGCGAACAACAGTGGAAATTTCGAATTAGGAACTTCGCCAACAAATCCTGTTGGACGTATTCCTTCAAATCTTGTTAGCCAATATTTAGTAAAAGGAATGTGGGGATTAAGCATTACTCCAACAGTTTACGGATTAGGAGCTACAACAATTCCAACGTATACACTTGCTAAATTCAACAATGTAGAATTTGGACCAGGTTATTATGGCGTTGCTTATGCAGCTACTTCACCAGCCAATTTAATATTAGAAGATTGCAATGTACCGGTAAGCAATTTGATTTTGTATTCTTCTACTTATGCTAAATTCGCACTTCTACCAACACCAACAGGTAAAGGTTCAATTACAGGAATCTATACTGTTTATGGCGGAGCAGGTGAATTACAAATCCGTGATACATACGATGTGTCAATGGCTGGTTTACGTTGCAATGGCTCAACAGGTCAAACGTCTGTTATGCCAATCGACTCCATCAGATTATTAGATCCGGGTGCAGGAGTTACATCTGCTCCACTCGATCGTAAGATTAGAGGAGTTGTAACATCAAATTACAGCACTGCAATGTTAACAGGCAAAAACATTTACTTCCAAGATGGAACATCAGGTATTCAAATTCGTTTCACAGCAACGCATTCTTTTGCTGTAGGAACTCAACTTGATATTAATGTTTCAGGTGTTGAGATTTCAACATTTGGCGGAGTTCTTCAGCTGAACAATGTTCCCCTTGCAAATGCAATTGTAATCGGAACAGGATCGGTTACTCCAAGAACTACTACAATCGCTGATATCAATACGAATTATAATGCTTGGGAAGGTCAATTAGTAACTATCTCTGGTGTAACAATTACAGGTAGCGGAGTTTATTCAGGTTCGAATACTTTGACAGATGCAACTGGAACCATCTCTTTATTTACAACGGCAGGTGCAACTTTCGCTGCTTCTTCTTATCCAACAGGAGTTGTAACAGTTACAGGAATACTTACAGAATACAACGGAACAAAAGAAATACTTATCCGTGATGTAAACGATATTCAATAATAAAATACAATAATGAAAAAAGAGGTTGTCGATTCGGCAACCTCTTTTTTTTGCTCAAGATTTTTTAATCTTTAAAAAAAATCAAAGTTCGCTCAAGAAAGGCACTTGGATTCTCAGCATGTAACCAGTGCCCGGCATTAGGAATCGTATCAATAGTAGAATTAGAAAAACGTTCACGAATAATTTTTTCATTTTCTTTATTAATATATCCAGATCTTTCTCCTCGTAAAAATAAAGTAGGCACATTTATAATTTCTTTTCCTGCCAAAGCTTCACCTACATTTTCAATATTTTTTTCAAGTTCTTTAAGTGCGAAACGCCAATCGAGTTCATCCTCTTTTTTCCAATATAAATTTTTAAGTAGAAATTGAATCGTACCTTCGTCGTTCAATGATATCCGCAAAAGCGCTTCAACTTCTTTTCTGGTTTTAATGATTTTCAAGTCGACAGAATTCAAAGCCAATAAAACACTATCATGATGAGGAAGGTAATATCCCGGAGAAATATCTGCAACAACCATTTTATTTACCAGCGGACCGTGCATTAATGCAAACTGCATAGCAGTTTTTCCTCCCATCGAATGACCAATAATATTAGCCTTTGAAAGCTTTTCGTTACTCATCAATTCAAATAAATCATCGGCCATTACCTCGTAGTTGAAAACAAATGAATGGTCGCTTCTTCCATGATTTCGTTGATCAATAGCATAGACACTAAATCCATTTTCAATATACGACTTCGATAAAGTAGCCCAGTTATCGCTCATTCCGAAAAGACCATGAAGAATCAATAGCGGAAAACCGTCGCCACTTTTTTTAAAAAATAATTTCATTTCAGCTGTCTTAAATAGATTTGAACCGTATTTTCCAAACCAAAATATAAAGCATCAGAGATAAGCGCATGCCCAATTGAAACTTCCAAAAGATTCGGGATATTCTCCGCAAAATATTTTAGATTTTCCAGACTTAAATCATGTCCTGCATTTATTCCTAAGCCACATTCAATTGCAGCATTGGCAGCTATAACAAATGGTTCGATTGCTTTCTCTCTGTTCTTCGAAAAGAAAGAGGCATACGATTCTGTATATAATTCAATCCGATCGGCAGAGGTTTCTTTCGCATGAATCATTAACTCCGGATCGGCATCGATAAAAATTGATGTACGAACACCATACGATTGAATTTCATTTACGCAATCGGATAAAAATGATTTGTCCTTTTTGGTATTCCATCCGGCATTGCTCGTAAGTACATGAGGAGGATCGGGTACAAGAGTAGCTTGTTCTGGCCGAATGTCTTTTATTAATTGAAGGAAATCTTTCGACGGATATCCTTCAATATTAAATTCAGTAGTTATGCTTTTTTTTAAATCATACACATCTTGTCGACGAATGTGGCGTTCATCGGGCCGGGGATGAATAGTAATACCTTCTGCTCCAAAGCGCTGTAAATCGACAGCTACTTGAAATAAATTAGGCACATTGCCTCCACGTGCATTTCTGATAGTGGCTATTTTGTTGATGTTGACACTTAATTTCGTCATTATTTTAATTGTAAAATGTAAAATTGAGCATAAAGATCGTAAATGAAAATTAATGGTACACTACTTGTCGTATATAAGTGAAAACAAAAGAATTAGAGTGCTTTTGGCATCAGAGAATAAAACAAGAAATTCAAAAAAAGGTCGCAAATCGTTCTACCAACATAAACTATTTCAGATGATGTGTATGCGTTGTTTTTATAATCAGAATTATCTTCTTTTGAAAAAGTACCGGAATCTACAATCGGTAATTTTTCGTAAGTTTGAAAACGAATAAGTGCTAAACAAAACAAAGAACTAAATTCTTATGATCGCCAGAGACCTAATAAATGATTCATATCCTCCGCTTAAACTGAGTGATACCGGTTTGAAAGGACTGAACTGGCTGGAAGAGTTTCGTTTAGAGCACATACCGATTGTTGATGGTGTTAATTATATTGGACTGGCAAATGAAGAGGACATTTTAAAATTGAGTTCACTCGATCAGCCGTTAGCAAATCACAAATTACCACTAATAAAACCTTACGTAAAGTATAATCAGCCAATTTTTGAAGTGGTAAAAATACTTTCAAAACATAAGTTAACATTAATTCCTGTTTTAGGAGAAGACGAGCATTACATTGGATTGATCACTATGGGGGATATATTAAAACACTATTCAGATAGTGGAGTTTTCGAAGACGGAACAGGAGTAATTGTTTTGGAGGTGAGTTCCCGTAGTTATTCATTGAGTGAAGTAGCACACTTAGTCGAAACTGAAGGAGCACGTATTCTAAGTTCTTATATTACTCCTAATCCGGAAAATGAAACGTTTGATCTGACATTAAAAATAAATCAACTTGAACTCACCAGGATTATTTCTTCTTTTACTCGTCATGGCTATAATGTAAAAGAGTATTATCACCAAAGCGAGTTTCTCGATGACGTTCAGAGTCGCTACGACTCCCTAATGAATTACTTGGGCATCTAAACCACTATGCAAAATTGCTTTCGAATTAGACTCATTTTGTTATTGATTCTGTTCACGCAATTTGCCGGAGCACAAATTCCTTCATCTCCACCTCCGCCCGTTTTAGTTTCAGACTCTACTACAATCGATTCTTCTAAAACCTTTTTGATTACCGATCAAATAGTTTTGATAGGTAATAGTATTACCAAGCCGAGAATTATTTTTCGAGAACTGACATTTAAAAAAGGAGATACGCTAAGTTTATCAGATCTGAAAACAGTTATCAAAAAAAGCACGGAGAACTTACACAACACTTCGCTTTTTAATTCGGTTACAATAAATTGGTTGCGAGACAATAACACAGTTAATTTTTATGTAATAGTTGCAGAGCGTTGGTACATTTTCCCATTACCAATTTTTGAAATAGCAGAGAGAAATTTCAATGTATGGTGGCAAGAAAAAGATTTTTCAAAAGTTATTTATGGTGGAACACTGAATTGGTATAATTTCAGAGGCAGAAACGAAGTGCTTGCAGTAACTGCTCGACTCGGCTATACGCAGCGTTTAAGTTTTTATTATAGCATTCCAAATTTAACTCGCGGACAAAAGAGCGGAATAACTTTTAGTACAACATTTGCAAGAAATCACCAAACTGCACTTAGAACCGACGAGAATAAACTGATTTATTACAAAGATCAAATTAATTACTCCAAAAAAGAATTTGGCGCATCAATTGTTTATTCTTATCGACCACAAATTTATGTGACACATAATTTTGAAGCTTCATATCGATCAGCTTCGGTTGAAGATACTGTAACCTCTCAAAATTCATATTTTTTCCCAGACAAAAAAAACAATATTAATTTTGCAGTGCTACGATATTATCTAAAAATAGAACATCGCGATTTAGCAGTGTATCCAATGACCGGATATTTTTTCGATTTCGAATTAATAAAAAATGGTTTGCCAATATTTAAAGACGACGTAGATCTAAGTAATGTGGTAGTGCATTACAAATATTTTATTCCGCTTTCAACACGCTTTCATGCCGGCGCAGGAATTAGTACTAAATATTCATTTCAAAGTAAGTCCCCTTATTATTTTATTAGAGGACTTGGTTATGGAAGAGATTTTATAAGAGGTTATGAATATTATGTAATGGATGGAGAACATTATGCACTACTAAAAGCAAATGTCAAATACACACTGTTAAAAAAACATGAATTGTATGCTCCGTTTGTTCCGCTAAATAAATTCTCGACCATACCATATGCATTTTATCTCAATTTGTTTTCAGATGCGGGTTATGTAAAAGACAGTCAGTTTTATGCGAACAATAAATTGAATAATACTTGGCAGTACAGCTATGGAATGGGAATAGATTTTGTAACCTATTACGACATGATTTTTCGGTTTGAATATTCAATAAATAAATTAGGAAAATCAGGATTTTTTCTACATTTTACATCACCATTATGAACAATTTACAAGCAAAGATCAAATGAATATTTGTATCTACGGAAGACCGGGACTAGTTAACCAAGTCGAGTTAACAGAGGTTATCGTGAACATCTTACTTAAGAACAATCATAGCGTTTCTATGTATCGTCCTTATTTTGATTTCATGAATAAAGAAATTAAGTTGTCTGCAAAAATTAGTTGCGTAGAAAATACCGAAGACTTGCGCGAGAAGGTCGACTTCCTCTTTAGTATTGGCGGAGATGGAACATTGCTCGACACTATTTTTATTGTAAAGGATACAAAAATTCCAGTCGTAGGAATAAATGCCGGACGATTAGGATTTTTAGCGTCTATTTCAAAAGAAAATCTAGAAGAAGCAATTGAAAGTTTATCGAAAGGTCACTATGCAATTGATTCGCGAACGCTTTTGCGATTAGAAACAAATCATCCGATTTTCGAAGGAGAAAATATTGCATTAAATGAATTTACTATTCACAAAAAGGAAACTTCGAGTATGATTACTATCCATGCCTATCTGAATGGAGAATATCTGAACAGTTATTGGGCCGATGGAATTATGATTTCTACACCAACAGGATCAACCGGCTACAATTTAAGTTGCGGAGGACCGATTATAGTTCCGCAATCAGAATCGTTTGTTATTACACCTATCGCCCCACACAATTTGACAGTACGACCAATTGTCGTTTCCGATAAAAATGTAATTTCTTTGGAAGTTGAAGGCCGCAGCCAACATTTTATGGCTACGCTCGACAGTAGATCGGCTACGATTGACAACAGTTTTCAGATAGCAATTCGTAAAGAATCGTATAACATTAACTTGGTTCGCTTAAACTCCGACAATTTCCTTAACACTTTGCGTAAAAAGTTAAATTGGGGACTTGACACTAGGAATTAACTGACTAAAAAATCGATTATCTGCGAAATATAAATGTGAATTTTAACGGAACAAATGAGCATCTTATCAACGTATATAGGACAGTATTTTTAATTTATTATATTTGCCACTTTCGCGCTAACAAATGAAGAAAGCAATACTCTTACTATTAACTGCAATCCTTTTAATACCGGCTGTTTCAGATGCACAACGGTGGAAACGTCAGCGTTATGAATTTAGCTTTGGTGCTGGAGCCAGTAACTTCTTAGGTGAGTTAGGAGGTGCCAACCAAATCGGAACCCATTATTTCCGTGACTTAGAATGGTCGATGACCAGACTTGCTTTGTCGGTCGGTTTGCGTTACAAGCTGAGCAATTATTTTGCTTTCAAGAGTCATTTAACCTATGGTAGAGTTGCCGGCGACGATAAATTAACAACAGAGTTTTTCAGACATTACAGAAATCTGAATTTCTATTCTGACATTTATGAGTTCAACTTCAACTTTGAAGGAGCTTTCCAACAAGAACAAATTGGTCACCGTTATCGACTTAGAAAAGTAAAAGGGTTAAAAGGTTATGAAATTTACACCTACCTTTTTGCAGGTGCCGGTGTTTTCTATTTTGATCCAAAATCAAATTACCAAGGAACGATTGTTCGTCTTCAACCGCTAGGCACTGAAGGACAGGGCTTTATAGCAACAAGAACCAAATACTCACTCGTTCAGCTTTGCATTCCGGTAGGTATTGGGTTTAAGTACACATTGGATAGAAGTTGGGGAGTTGGTTTAGAGCTAGGCTTTAGAAAAACATTCACCGATTACATTGATGATGTAAGTACTACCTATTTCGATTTTGCAAGTTATAGTGGTTCGGATCCACTTTCCGCAGCATTATCCGATAGATCAGACCATTCTAAACCATACATTACAGGGGCCGGACAGCAACGAGGTGATCCAAGAGAAAACGATTCGTATATGTTTGCAATTTTCAGTTTGAACTACAAACTAACCAATGGTCGTGGAAGCTTACCTCGCTTCTAAGTATCAATTTTTTCAATTGATTCTCGTTAGTACTGTTCATTCTTCCCATTTTGATGCCAATGCAATTCATTAAATACAGCCTTACGGTTGCTCTAGTCGCTTCATTTTTAAGCGTTAAGGCTCAGTATAATGAATTCGGAATAATGATTGGCGGATCCACTTATAAAGGAGAATTATCTGCACACACTTTCAACACCGATTTTGTACATCCTGCTTTTGGTGCCTTTTACCGACACAACTGGGACCGCCGTTGGTCATGGAAAGTTGAAATTAATTACGGAAAAATATCGGGCGACGACGCCTTAGCGACCACAGCCTGGGAGAGAGATCGGAATCTTTCATTCGAATCGAATATCCTGGAGTTGTCGCCACAAATAGAGTTCAACTTTTTCCCGTATGAAACAGGACATCCCGATTTCCCATTCACCCCCTATCTTTTCACCGGCATAAGCGTTTTTAAATTTAATCCTCAAGCGTATTACGGTAGCAATCTAATAGATCTTCAGCCACTCGGAACAGAAGGTCAAGGCATTAATGGATCGAGTAAATATAATCTTGTAGCCATTGCAATTCCAATAGGCGGAGGCTTCAAATTTAATGTTGGGCGTTTTGGAATTGGAGTTGAAGTTGGTGCTCGAAGATCCTACTCAGATTACATTGATGATGTGAGCACAACTTATCCGGATCCGGTTGCACTGCAAGCCGCCAATGGAAATGTAGCAGTTATTATGTCGAATCGATCATTTTCATCGAGAGACACATCGCTTACTCAGCCGATTTTCAATTACAAACAACGCGGAAATTCCAAAGACAAAGATTGGTATGTATTCGGAGGGATTACAATTTATTTCCGTTTAACAAGCGTTTTGAAAGATATTTGTCGCCCATTCCGTTTCAGGAGATATTAGATTTTTCAATCCTATTGGAATTCAGACACACCAAAAGATAAGCGCGGTTACCCATCCTCGATATACATTGATTTTTAAACAATTTCAAGGCGTTCTTAACAAATATTATCATTTAAAAAGCACTAAAAAGAGGTCAAGTTTATTAACTTGCGCCGCCTTCCAACTAGGAGAATGAGTCTAAAAAGCCAAATAAATCCGGAAAAACTTCCTCAGCACATTGCCATCATCATGGATGGGAATGGACGTTGGGCAGAAAAGCATGGAGAACAACGAGTGTTTGGACATCAGAATGGAGTAAAAGCAGTTCGTGATACAACAGAAGCCGCTGCAGAATTAGGAATAAAGTTTTTGACCCTTTACGCTTTCTCAACAGAAAATTGGAATCGTCCGATCGAAGAAGTGAATGCTCTCATGGAGTTGTTGGTTTTAACGATTAGTCGTGAAAAAGAAACACTGAATAAAAACAATGTGCGCTTGATGGTTATTGGTGATGTGGAATCACTTCCTATAAATTGTAGAGAAGAACTGAAAGAAGCAATAAAAGACACATCAGGTAACACAAGAATGAGTTTAGTATTGGCACTTAGTTACAGTTCAAGATGGGAGATAACTCATGCAATGAAGAAAATTGCAGAGATGGTAAAAGACGGAAAAATTTCAACGGAAGAAATCAACGAAGAATTAATTAGCTCACAGCTTACCACGAAAAATATTCCTGATCCTGAACTGATGATTCGTACAAGTGGAGAATATAGAATCAGCAATTTCTTATTATGGCAATTAGCATATACAGAATTATATTTTACAGATATTTTATGGCCTGAATTCGATAAAGAAGAACTTTATTCGGCTATTATTAACTACCAAAACCGAGAACGAAGATTCGGAATGGTCAGCAATCAAATCAACTCACCTAAATGATAAAACGTTTTCTAGTAATAGTAACCCTTCTGATTTCTACACTATCAGTGAGTGCCCAAGTTAAAGTTGGCGGCGACGATCAGCAGGTCGATTATGGAAATCCCAAAACATATTCTATTGGAGGTGTAGTTATAACCGGCACTAAATATTTAGATGAAAATGTTTTGATTAGTATTTCCGGTCTTACCGTTGGCGATTCGTTGGAAATACCCGGCGAGAAAATTTCTGATGCCATCAAAAATCTTTGGAAGCAAGGATTATTTTCCGATGTCCAAATTATTTTAAGTCGTGTACAAAACAATACAGCTTTTATCGAGATTAAATTATCGGAACGCCCGCGATTATCAACTTTCAAATTTAATGGAGTAAGTAAGTCGGAGGCCGATAAGATAAGAGAGAAAATTAAACTAGAGCGCGACAAAGTTATTACTGAGAATGTGCTTTCTACTACTAAAAATTTCGTAAAAGATTTTTATGTTGAAAAGGGATATTTAAACGCTGAAGTTGCAGTTACAGAAGTTCGCGATTCTGCTTTTGCCAATCGAGAAATGATTGTAATAACTGTAGATAAAAAATCAAGAGTCAAGATTAACAGCATCACCTTTGAAGGAAATAAAATAATGACGGATAAAAAACTTCGTCATGCATTAAAAGACACCAAAGAAAAAAAGTGGTACAAGATTTTTACCTCGTCGAAGTTTCTTGACGAAAAATTTCAAGAAGATAAAAAGAAGTTAATTTCAAAATATACCGACAAAGGATATCGTGATGCAAAAATTGTAAGCGATAGCGTTTACAAGCACGACGAAAACACGGTAGATATTCACATCAAAATTGATGAAGGAAATCAATATTTTTTCAGAAACATTTCGTGGGTTGGAAATGTAAAATACTCATCACATTTTCTTGATTCGTTATTAGGAATTAAGAAAGGCGATATCTACGAACAATCTGTTCTCGACGATCGATTGTTTATGAACCAAAGTGGCCGTGATATTAGTTCACTGTACATGGACGACGGATATTTATTTTTCTCAGTAACCCCTGTAGAAGTAAATGTAGAAAAAGACAGCATAGATCTTGAGATGCGAATTTATGAAGGTAAGCAAGCACGAATTAATAAAGTAACCGTTGTTGGTAATGTGAAAACAAACGATCGCGTAATTATGCGGGAGATCAGAACAAAGCCTGGAATGTTATTTAGTCGACAAGACATTATACGTACACAGCGCGAACTTGCACAGCTTGGATATTTTGATCAAGAGAAGCTTGGTGTTAATCCAAAACCAAATCCGGTAGAAGGCACAGTAGACATTGAATATACAGTAGAAGAAAAACCATCCGATCAATTAGAATTATCGGGAGGATATGGAGCCAATCAATTAGTAGGAACCTTAGGGCTTTCATTCAATAATTTTTCTGCAAGAAATATATTTAGAAAAGGTTCATGGTCGCCATTACCATCGGGCGACGGTCAAAAATTTAGTTTACGTGCTCAGACGAACGGGAAATATTATCAGTCGTACAATGCTTCATTTACAGAACCATGGTTAGGCGGAAAAAAACCGACGTCACTAAGTGTTTCCATCTTCAGATCTATTCAATCGAACGGAATCTCATCATTAGAAGCTGGTCGACAAGCAATTTATATTACCGGAGCATCGGTTGGCTTAGGGAAGCGATTAAAGAAGCCGGATGATTTCTTTACCATTTTTCATGAAGTGAGTTATCAGTATTACACCTTGAATAATTATGGTGGAACGTTTCTTTTTGCGAACGGACATTCAAACAATTTAAGTTTCCAAGAAAGCATTTCAAGAAATTCGATAGATGCGCCAATTTATCCGCGTACAGGTTCTCAAATTACATTGTCGTTGCGCTTGACTCCGCCTTATTCTCTTGTGAATAATGTAGATTACAAAACTGCAACAGATGCAGAGCGGTATAAATTTATTGAATATCATAAGTGGAAATTCAATTCGAGTTGGTTTACAAAATTAGTTGGTAATTTGGTATTGAATACAAAGATCCAATATGGTTTCCTTGGACTTTACAATAAAAATGTTGGTGCATCACCATTTGAGCGATTCTATTTAGGAGGCGATGGACTGAGTGGATATGCGCTCGATGGACGAGAGATATTAGCGTTGAGAGGGTACAGTAACAACTCTGTGACTCCACGTAACGCAAGCAATGCACAGGTTGGTGGCACAATCTTTGACAAATACACGTTAGAAATTAGATATCCGGTATCATTGAACCCATCAGCCACTATTTATTTACTAGCCTTTGCAGAAGGAGGAAACTCTTGGTTGAAGTTCAAAGAATTTAATCCTTTCAGTGCAAAAAGATCGGCGGGTATGGGAGTACGAATTTATTTACCGGTATTCGGATTGTTAGGGTTAGATTGGGGATATGGTTTCGATAAAATTCCAAACGATCCGGGAGCAAGTGGTGGACAATTCCACTTCTCGATAGGTCAACAGTTTTAATACATCGAATTAATCAAAAAATAAAACGACGTTAATTATGAAAAGTATCTCTTCGTTAAAAGGATTTATAGCAATGATTGCGATTTCCTTTCTTATGTTAGGTTCGGCACAGGCACAAAAATACGCCTATGTAAACTCTCAATATATTCTGGATAACATTCCTGATTATAAAACAGCAATGCAAACGTTAGATAATGTTTCGCTTACGTGGCAAAAAGATATCGAAGATAAATATGCAATCATCGATAAATTATATAAAGCATATCAGTCAGAGCAAGTTTTGTTGACGGAAGAAATGAAAAAGCGACGCCAGGACGAGATTAATCAAAAAGAAAAAGACGTTAAAGATCTTCAGAAGCAGCGTTTCGGTTATGAAGGCGACTTATTTAAAAAGAAGCAAGAGTTAATAAAGCCAATTCAAGATAAAATTTATAATGCGATTAAAAAGTTGGCTACAGACCAAAGCTATGCGGTGATCTTTGATAAGTCGAGCGATTTAACAATGTTGTACACCAATGCAAAGTACGATAAGAGCGATGAAATTTTATTAGCGATGGGTTACAAACCGGCAGCTAAGACAACACCAGGAACGGGGAAAGGATCGACTTCCGGACCATCAGGTACAACTACTCCTCCGGTTAAAAAAGATATTGAAGAACCAAAAAAATAAATCTAACCTATATTACTTATTATTATGAAAAAACAATTATTGTTTGCAGTAGTCATCCTATTAGTTTCAGGAACTGTTGCTTTCTCTCAAGCCTTAAAATTCGGACATATTGACTCAGGTGCTTTGATTCAAATGTTACCGGCAACTAAACAAGCAGATAGCACATTAAAAAGATTTGGAGAGTCGTTAGACGGACAATTGAAAGGAATGTCTGCCGAATATCAAACAAAGCTACAAGCATATCAGTCAAAAGCAGACTCACTTCCAGATGCAATTCGCGCAACGAAAGAGAAAGAGTTGACTGATTTAGGACAACGCATACAAGATTTTCAACAAAGCGCTCAAGAATCTATTCAATCAAAAAAGCAAGAGATTTATGGTCCGATATTGAAAAAAGCGGAAGATGCAATTAAAGAGATCGCTAAAGAAAAAGGATTTTCTTACATCTTCGACACAAGTCTGGGATCAGTGATTTACGCTCAGGATAGTGATAATATTATGCCTTTAGTAAAAGCAAAATTAGGGTTAAAATAACTCATAAAATTATGATAAAGCCTCATCAATCGATGGGGCTTTTTTTTGACCAAAAGCGACACGTTTATTTATAGATTCCAACACTTTTAACACGATTTTACGTTTAGTCAGAACATAAGATCTTTTCAAATTTTACTCAACTGTTTACGTTTTTTAATTGTTGGAAATTGAAGGAACAACTACTACTAATGGTTAACCACTGCATACAATGATCAATTAAAGAAAGGTCACCTTTAAATCGAAATAGAGACTTCTTTCTTGATCATTTGACCACTTGCAAGAACCTTTTTATAAATTTACATTTTCCCTCGCTAAAAAGGACAAATGCGTTTAACAGTGATCGTCTTACTTTTTTTACTCCCGGCTTTTTCTAACGGACAAGGTTTAAGTAATCAACGCATAAAATTTCTTCCAACCACTCAAGATACAATTCTTGTAGACACTCTCAGTATTGCCCCCGGCACTTTTCAAATCGGCAATAAAGGTACTCAACTTGATACTTCTGTTTACACATTAGATTTCGTCAATGCCAGGTTAATTTGGAAAAAGAATAGCGATGGTTTTAAACTTATCAAAACAGACTCCTTACTTGCATCATACCGTACATTTTCATTTTTATTTTCAAAAGAATATACAAATAAAAATAAAGGGTTAGTGAGTCAGAGTACGGGCACTCAATATTATTATTCTCCAAACTCGAATGAACCGGAGCTATTTAAATTATCGGGGCTCACCCGAAATGGAAGCATATCTAGAGGAGTAAGTTTTGGAAACAATCAAGATGTATTTGTAAACTCTAGCCTCAACTTACAGCTTGCAGGAAAATTAAGCGACAATGTAGATATACTTGCAGCTATTACCGACGAGAATATTCCTATACAACCGGAAGGTAATACACAACAATTACAAGACTTCGACAAAGTGTTTATTCAGATTTCGAATAACAAAAATAAACTTATAGCCGGCGATTTCGAATTGAAACGCCCTGCCGGTTATTTTATGAACTACTATAAAAAAGCTCAGGGCGCAACATTTTCATCAATTATAGATATTGATTCCACAAAAAATAAATTTTATAAAGTAACTGCAGGAATAGCGGTGAGTAAAGGGAAGCTGGCAAGAAACATCATTCCCCCTACAGAAGGAAATCAAGGTCCGTATAAATTAACAGGAAATAATGGAGAAATTTATATTATAGTACTTTCAGGAACAGAGAAAATTTATCTAGATGGTATTTTGCTTACACGTGGACTTCAAAACGATTACACGATTGACTATAACACGGCGCAACTTACATTTACAACAAAAAGGCTTATTACTAAAGACACGAGAATAGTAGCAGAGTTTGAATACTCCGATAAAAATTATGCTCGATCATTACTAACGTTGAATAACGAATATGAGAGTAATAAGCTAAAAATGCATTTGAATTTATATTCAGAGCAAGACAGTAAAAATCAATCGCTCAATCAACAGTTAGACAGTGCACAAAAAGCTTTGTTAGCTAGTATTGGCGATAGTATTCAAAATGCTTTTTACTTAACAGCCGACAGTGTTGCTTTCAATAGCAATATCGTTTTGTACCAAAAGAAAGATACGATAGCAAGTTCAGGAACATTTTCAATTTATCTATATTCAACTAATTCCGATAGTGCGTATTGGCAAGTTAATTTTAGCGAAGTTGGAGTTCATAGAGGCGATTACATTCAAGATGTGAATTCGGCTAATGGAAGAGTTTATAAGTGGACTGAGCCTATTAATGGCATTCCGCAAGGGAGCTTTGCACCGGTAGCATTAATTGTAACACCGAAGCAACAGCAGATGTTGACAGGTGGAGCTGATGTTCAAATTAATTCCAAGAATAAAATTAGCATAGAAGGTGCACTGAGTAATTATGATATAAATTTATTTTCAAATAAAGATAAAAAGAACGATGTTGGTTTTGGCGTAAAAATTATTTATAACAATTTAATCAATCTGAGTGCCGATACATTAAAAGGTTGGAAGTTGAATAATGTGATTAACTATGAATTCACAGACAAAAATTTTAAGGCGCTGGAACGATTTCGGAATGTAGAGTTTGATCGTGATTGGAATCTTGGAACTAACTCAATTTATAATAATGAGCATATAAGTTCATTGAAAAGTACATTAACGAAATCAGATTTTCTTTCTTTTAGCTATCAATTCAAAACCTACGAAAAGGGTCCGGAATATAGAGGACTCATGAATGCAGAATCGAGCTCATTGACCATTAAAAAAATAAAACTAAGTTCAGAAGCAAGTTACTTAACAACAACAGGAATAAATTTAAACACAAATTTCTTTCGTCATTATACCGAGTTATCGCGTCCATTTTCGTTTTTAACAATTGGTATAAAAGAGAATACAGAACAAAACAAATTCTTTAAAAATAATTCCGATTCGATACTTGCAGGGAGCTACTCGTTTAATGAATTAACGGCATATGCTAATTTTAGTGATAGTAATAAATTAAAGATGTCCTTACAAGTAAAACAACGAATCGATAGGCAACCATTTACGAATAATTTTAAGAATGCAACCAAAGCACAAGAAGCAAGTTTATCGACCGATTATAACGCCGGAATAAATCAAACCTTAAGAACAACATCCACATTCCGCACGTTAACAATAGAAGATACAATACTAACCAAACTAGAACCGGTAAAAACATTTCTCAACAGAATAGATCATTACATTAGTTTATTTAAGGGCGTTATTACTGCAACTACTTATTATGAATTAGGAACAGGGCAAGAAAGAAAACAAGACTATTATTATTTAGAAGTTCCCGCCGGGCAAGGAGTGTATGCATATCTCGCAGACTATAATAATAACGGCGTAAAAGACTTGGATGAATTTGCTCCGGCAGCCTTCCAAAGTGATGCAAAATATATCAGAGTATTTTTATTGAGTAATGAGTACATCGTAACGCGAACCAATCAATTTTCAGAAGTACTAAACATTAGTCCGGCAGGGAAACAAAGTTCAACTCAGGGAAAAGAAAAGTTTATTTTTAAATTTACCAATCAACTTTCTATCCGTTTCGACAAAGAGACAAAAGGAGAAACATTATTATCGTCGTTAAATCCATTTGCATTAGAACTAAACGATACATCACTAATTTCCAATAATTCAAATTTAAGAAATACGATTTATTTTAATCGGAACAGCACTGTTTACGGACTTGATTTCACAATTCAAGAAGTAAGAAATAAAACATTGTTGAGCAATGGATTTGAGTCACGTTTAAACCGACTGCGGGTGTTGAATGTACGGTGGAATATGAATCGAGAGTTTCTAAGCACGTTTAATTATGAAAACGGGGAAAAGATGAATAGTTCCGATTTTTTCTCAGCACGCAATTATAGAATTTTTAGCAATGCCGCAGAGCCAAAATTAACTTTTCAGCCGGGGAATGAATTTCGAATGTCGTTTTCCTATCGTTACAGTGAAAAAAAGAATGCTATTGGCACCGAAGGAGAAAATGCTTTTTTGAATAAATTAAATTTAGAAACGAAATACACTACAGTAAATTCAGGAAGCATTACCGCAAAACTGAGTTATGTACGGGTAAAATTTAATGCAGGAGAACAGAGTTTTCTAGCTTATGAAATGCTTGAAGGATTTAAAATTGGCGAAAATTTTATTTGGAATGTTGGTGCACAAAAAATGATTAGCAATTCCATGCAATTAAGTTTAAATTATGAAGGCAGAAAATTACAAAGCGCTTCGGTAATACATACTGGAGGAGTACAATTCAGAGCGTTCTTCTAAACAAAAAAGAACGCTCTGAAAAGAAATTGTTATTTCAGATCAATCATAGATCGGCCGATTAGATTTCCGCTATGATATATTTCTACATTGTATTTGCCTTTGAAAAAATTGGATCCTTTTGCCCAAGCAACATCTATTTGTGTATCTGAATTATTATAGTCAACTGTTTGTTTAACAGTATAAGTCAAGTCTTGGTTATTTGCTTTAAACGATTCCGAGTTTGTAGAAATAACAGCGCCATCAGGACCAAGTACACGCAAATAAATATCTACAGAACCATTATCGATTACGTGATTTTCAGCGAGAACAAATTTGGTACTAACTTTCTGTACTTGCTTTGCTTTATTAGTAACCACAGCCGAACCATTTCCTTTGAAACGATAGCCCTCAGTAACAATGTTGATTGCTTTAAGCACACTACCGGCATTAACTTTAGAAGACAAGCGATTATTTTCGGCAGAGAGATTATCATTTTTAGATTTCTCCTGCGTTAAATTTGAGTTCAAGTTTTGGTTTTCTGCTTGTAATTGAGCGGCAATTTTATTTAATGAATCGACCTGAACAGTATATACATCGTTCATTTCTTTGAGCTTTGCCAATTCGGCCTTTGCTCGAGCAATCTGTGCCGGGCCTCCCAAGAGAATCAATTTTTGAATCTCAAGAACTTTTGCTTTAATCTGTTCATCCTTCTCAGTAAGCTGAGTTTGGAGAGTAGAATTATCCGATTTCAATTTTTCAAATTCCACTTTGAATTGGTTCAACTGCATCTGCAAGGCATCTTTTTCTGCCGTGGTAGTTACAATTGTTTGGTTTGCCTGATCAAGGTGATTTTTCTTGTCAAAAAATTGCCATAGAAGAAGTCCATTCGTCCCGAGCAAAATTGTGATCACGATAATAACAATTCCTTTTTTAGGTCCTTGCTCTTGGTATTCTAATCTATTTAATTCTTGTGGATTCATAAGGGTTATTTCAAAGATTTTTATTGGGAAATTGAATCTTTATTTTTTTCATCGATGTAGTTTAATCGAAGATCGGTAAGTATACTATCAAGCATTTTAGTTTGTTGCGTTGACAAATTAGATGTTGTTTTAGTTTTAATCATTTCAAGCATTTCGATTGAATTTTTAGCCTGGTTCAGATCTCGCTCGATTTTATCGGTAGAGGGGTTTTTTAGTTTCCCTAATGCTACCATCGCAGATGAATAAAAAATTGAAAGAAGTTGTGTAAATAACTGTTCTTCGTTTTGCATTGATATTTTGATGAAGTAAACACAAATGTAATATTTTTTTAATGTTAAAAAATAAAAATGCGGTTAGCTAAAATGTCTTATTTCTCGACAAAAATGACCAAAGGAAGTGCTAACTTACCCTCCGGAAAAACAAATTATGCGACGTAGATCGACTTGGAGAAATTTCAATAAACCTTATGTAGAAGGTCATTCAGCTTATTGGATGATTAGTGGTCAGGAGTATTTCAAAAAAATTGTAGACCTCATCGACCTGGCCTCAGTAGAGATCCATCTGCAAACCTATATTTTTATTGACGATATTACAGGAAGATATGTTGGGGAAGCCTTACTACGAGCGGCGCAGCGCAATGTAAAGATATATGTAGTAGTCGATGCTTTTGGTTCAGATAAAATGAGCAAGGCGTATCAAAAATTGTTAGAAGCGGCAGGCATAGTGATCCGTCGTTTTGGAAAATTTTACTCAAGAGGAAGCTTTCATATTGGCAGGAGATTGCATCGAAAAGTTTTAGTAATTGATGGATCAACAGCTGTTGTCGGGGGAATTAATATAGCAGATTATTATGCCGGAACACCTCAAAAAGCACCTTGGTTAGACTTTGCCATTATTTTAAATGGGCCGCTTTGCAAAAAAATTGAATTGATTTGTCGTAAGCGATGGGAAGGATTCAAATTTGAAAAAAGTGCAAAAAAAATAAAAAAACAGACTTTTGAGTTCCAAAATCTATCGCTAAGAGTTAGAAGAAACGATTTTATCAGAAATCAAAACGAGATTGCCATTACATATCGTCAAGCTATTCGCAGAGCTAAAACATCATTGATTTTTGTAGGAGGTTATTTTCTCCCGGGGGGACGAACTCGCCGGTTGTTACGAAGTGCAGTTAGAAGAGGTGTGGAAGTTTCTGTATTAGTCGCTGAAAAATCGGATGTAGGGTTAATGGTCAATGCCCGACGCTTTCTTTATGGATGGCTGACAGAAAATGGGATTCGAGTTTTTGAATACCTTCCGGCAAATGTTCATGGCAAAGTTTTAATTGTAGACCAGCAGTGGACATCCATAGGTTCATACGATTTGAATAACTTGAGCGCGTATAGTAACATAGAGTTAAATATTGATATTAATGATCAGAAATTTTCTGAAAACATAGCTGCCTTTATACAAGAGCTGTTCAATAAAGAATGTATAGAAGTTACGATTCAATCTACATTACTGAGGAAGACAATTTTTTCAACGATTAGATGTTGGCTGTCGTATCAATTTGTAAAAACCTTTTTTGTTTTGAGTTTTTTACTAGCAGGCAAACAACGAAACGAAGAAATAAAATAAAAATTCAAAAACATTTCTTATAAAATAATGATCTTATTCATTTTCAAATAAAATTAAACAGCTAATCTCTTAATAAGTGTACGCTTTGCCATCGGTAAAAAAGTTTCTTCAAAAGGAATTTCAAGTGTTGTTTCGATTGCAAATGTTGCGGGGTTTGGAAGATTACGATTAAATCGGAGTAAATCAATTTTAATCGATTCATACGTATTCATTAAACTCTTTTCGTACGTTGTTACATAATCAAAATGAATTCCTCGATATTTCTCATTCGGGTTTTCAAAAATTGTAGTTCTGTATTCATAAACAAAAGTACATGTAGAACCACCCTCTTTTAAAAAAGCATAACCAAATTCAGAGTTCAGAGGAATTACTCCTATAGGTAAAATTTTCATTTTATCTTCTATGAAATCATATACTTTTTTACCTTCCCTCAGGTAATCGGCCATTTTAGTGATCGAAAATTCAACGATTGATTCTATTTCCATCATGATAGTATCGTCGCCGGCAATTTTTTCATACACAATTTTAAATTCTTCCAAATCGGTTTGCTTCATCCTTTCAGGAAACAGACTGTACAATTGATGCTTATTGTCTTGAAGAATTCGAAGGTTTCTGTAATGCTCTATCAAATCGCTGAGAGAAGGATAAAGACGATGGTCGGTAAAATTCTCTGACACTTGCTGAAGATATGCAAGCAGAATATACTTTTTGTATTCAAAATCGATTTGATTTTCAGTAATCCAATTTTTACTTAACGATTTCATAGGAGATTTGATTAGTATGAATTTCGACATCTAAATTTACGATTTATTAACCAAAATGTTCCAAAGTAATTGTTGAAAATTAGTTGTTAAACGGTTACTAGTTGGCTTTTATTAGACTTATTTTAGCAGTATAAATGTCGAACTCCTAATTTAAGTGAGAATGAAAAAAATAAACATCAAAATTGCCCTATTTCTTGCAAGTGTATTTCTTGTCAGCACATTTCAATCGTGCGTACCTGCTCGTAAATTTGAAGATCTTCAAAAAACAGAAAAAACGTGTCAGGATGAAAATTCGAAATTAAAGTCGGATAATCAGTCATTAACTACGGAAAACACAGAGTTAAAGGCATCGGGAGCAGAAATGTTGAAGAATAACCTTCAATTATCGAAAGACACGACCGATATGGGAAATGCCTATCATCGATTAACATCATTGTATGGAGAGTTGAATAAATCGTACGATAAATTACTTGCGAACAATGAGAAATTACTTGCAGGCAATACTGAAGAAACTCGTAAACTAATAGGTGAATTGAACAATACTCGGAATGAATTACAACGTAGAGAAGACAAGATGAAAAAAGATTCGCTCGATTTAAATGAGCGGGAGAAAAATTTGAATGAACTTCGTGCAGGAATAAAATTAAAGCAAGCGAGAGTTGATGAACTAGAAGGAATTCTGAATAGAACAGATAGTACAGTTAATGGATTAAAGAAAGCGGTGAGCGATGCATTATTGGGATATGAAAACAACGGACTTTCGGTTTACAGAAAAAATGGGCAGGTATATATTTCGATGGAAGAGCGATTACTTTTTTCATCAGGCAGTACGAACGTTGAACGTGAAGGAGAGAAGGCGTTGAAAGACCTAGCGAAATTATTAGGAACTAAAAAAGATATTAATATTGTTGTAGAAGGCCATACCGATAATGTTCCTATTAATGGAACGTTGCCGAGCGGAGCAAAAGATAATTGGGAGCTGAGTGTGTTGCGAGCAACATCAGTTGCACAAATTCTATTGAGAGATAATTCGATTGATCCATTACGAATTACAGCAAGTGGTAAAGGCCCTTACTATCCGATTGATCCGGCAAATACAGCAGAAGCAAGAAAGAAAAATCGTCGCACAGAAATTATCCTTACACCGAAGTTAGATGAATTGATGAAAGTGTTGGGGATAGAGAAGTAGGACTTCTGGTTAAAGGTCAAGGGTAAAAGGTCAAGGGTCAATTTAGTCTGCGATTATTTAGTTCGTACCAGTTCTTTTTGAATTAAGAAGTATGAAGTATGAAAAGCCATTTTTTTACTTACAAATTATTATACACTGCTTCCTAAAAAGTTTGGAAAAAAATCTGCGGTACTCTGCGGCTTCTGCGGGAACCAAAAATAATTCTCCCGCAGACTCCACAGATATTCGCAAAAAAATTCATTGAAGTAATTTACCGTCAATCAAATTACGACTCTCGATTCTCAAATTACAATTCTCGAATTACAAAATCTATTCTACGGTACTCTGCGGAGTCTGCGGGAACCAAAAATAATTCTCCCGCAGACTCCGCAGATTTTCGCTGAAAAATTCATTGAAGTAATTTACCGTCAATCAAATTACAACTCTCGATTCTCAAATTACAAAATCTATTCTGCGGTACTCTGCGGCTTCTGCGGGAAACAAAAATAATTCTCCCGCAGACTCCGCTGATTTTCGCAGAAAAATTCATTGAAGTAGTAGATTGTAAATCAAATTACGACACTCGATTCTCAAATTACAAAATCTATTCTGCGGTACTTTACGGAGTCTGCGGGAACCAAAAATAATTCTCCCGCAGACTCCGCTGATTTTCGCTGAAAAATTCATTGGGGTAGTAGATTGTAAATCAAATTACGACACTCGATTCTCAAATTACAATTCTCAAATTACAAAATCTATTCTGCGGTACTCTGCGGCTTCTGCGGGAAACAAAAATAATTCTCCCGCAGACTCCGCAGATATTCGCAAAAAAATTCATTGGGGTGGTTTACTGTCAATCAAATTACGATTCTCGATTCTCAAATTACAATTCTCAAATTACGACTCTCGACTCTCAAATTACAATTCTCGAATTACGACTCTCGACTTTCTATTCTCAAATTACAAAACCTATTCAAAAAATATTTTCCCGTTATAAGCTTTACTGCTGTTGCTTAATATGACGCTATATGTTCCTTTTGCTTCTGCTTCTAGATTGAGTTTTATTATGCCATCATTCATTTGCAAAGTTTGCTGCTGAATGAGTTTTCCTGTGTTATCGTAAATACTTAAAGTAAGATTTTTTTCGTGCAAGAAATCATCGGGAACAGTGATGTTACATTTTCCTGCTGTAGGGTTTGCATAAATAACCAACGAATTTCTCATTGACTTATCTACATTTTCAATGACGGTGATCGCATCCAATTTTGCTATGAAAACATCTGATGCATAAACTGCCGTCAATGTTGTAGTACCGATATTTATTGGCGTGGGAGAACTGAATTCTCCTGCTACAATACAATTGCCTAAATTATCAGTGGCAATATTAAATCCTGATTGAGATATTCCTGTTAATTTCGTAACTCCTAAACAGTAGCCTGTGGAATTGTAACGCGCAATATAATAGTCGTTGCTGGCAGAAGAATTAATACTGTATGACCCGAATGTTGCGCTCCCTGTGAATGTACCGGAAATGTAGGTGCTACCATCGGAAGTTGTAGCTGCCCGCAATCCAGACAATGCGCTATTGGCATTCCCCTGTAAAAGCCACCCAACATTTCCGTTAGCATCGTACTTGACTAAATACATATCGTAACTATTGCTATTGCTCAACGTATTTCCATTAAAGTTGACATTGTTTATATAACTACCAGTTATATAAAAATTACCTGAAACATCCATGCCATTGCCTCCAACCGAGTTGGTACTTGATGGGTATCTAATCCACTTTAAATTCCCACTTGTATCAAATCGTGCAAAAAACATATTACGACTCAGATTGGAAATGTAATTAGCAGTGTCTATTTGTGCAGTGTCATTTGAAATATATCCTAACACAAATAAATCATTGTTATAACATTCAATTTTATATGCATAACAGTCGTCGAATTTTTTCTTTGTCCACAAAACAGTTCCAATACTATCATACTTGGCAAGAAACCCACCAGCAGGAATACTTTTAGGAGGGAAAAAAATAGAATCATTGCTAGATCCGCCCCAATAAATATTGCCAGTGTTATCTGTAGCTATAGTCAAGCTATGCAAGTCACCGCTGCTATAAATATTTTTTGCCCAAATAAAATTACCATTTAAATCGAGTTTGGTTAAAAAAAAGGCCCCATTACCATAGAGTGTGGTGCTTCCAAAAGTGGCAGTTCCATAAAACTTACCAGTCATTAAAATTGAATTAGTACTATTATCATAAACTATTGGGCCACCATGTTCATAAGATGAACCATTTCCAAGGTTGGGATTATTACCCCCAATACTTTTAGCCCATACTACCGTTCCACTCGCTGAATACTTCACCAAAAAAATCTGATTTACGCCATTGTTAAAAACCGTATCATTGTCAAAAATCATAGAACTAGTACTAGGGTTAGTAAAACCAAAGGAGCCCGTTACATAGGAATCGCCATTGGCATCAGTACAAATATGAGATAAATCATCAATGCTAGTACTCCCTCCTTGCTTGGCCCATTGCCATGTTTGGGCATTCACTTTTAAAAAAGTTGAAAGTAAAATAAGGAGAACAAATTTATATTTTTTCATCTGCGTATAATTTTATTGAAGAATAATTTTTTGATTAATGAGGTCAGCTTCTGTTTTTACTTGCACAAAGTAAATCCCTTTTGCAAGAAAAGATAAATCGACAGAAGTGAAAAATCGATTACTATTCATAAAATTTTAAAGGTTAGTTTCTAAATCAAATGTAATTTTAAAATCCAATAAGTCAAGTTTATTATTGGCTAAAATAGTTGGAATACTGGTGGTAGTTGAAAAAACTAGTATTGAGCGGCATTTTTATTACTTACTAATCACTACTTACCACTCACTAAGTAATTTTTTTACTTACCAATTACCACTCACTACTTACTTATATTTTACTCACTAATTACCACTCACCACTCACCTAAAAAAGGTCAATTACTTTTATCAAGAAACATCCTTTTCAACAGTCGAACATTATTTTCTTTATAAACTATTTTCCAATTACTACTATTCTCTAAGCTGTCGGTGATGTGAGAAAAGTCATCGACTGAAATTGGATATGGCGCTTTCGCTTTTTCATAAACAATAAATTCAGCATCTTTAATTATTGGGAACGTATAAATCTTATCGCGCCAAGCAAGATGGGGAAGTATGGGAGATTGCGATGAAACAATTGCTGTATCGGGAATAAATTTTAATACCGCATTAATTGCACGTACATCCATTTCTGCTTTCCAGTGAGCCGGCTGGTAAAGTCTTACATTTGCCCGTTTGATCATCGTCGATGTGCGATCCATCAATCGTATCGTACAAATAACGCTTCCAAGAAAAGCTAAGCTCAAAATTAAATTTCTAACCTTAGTCGGTAACGAACTATTTCCACTGCTAAAAATTCCAAGCGCAAGTATAGGTGCAAACTCAATCGAATACTGATCGTTGATACCCCACATTTGAATTTGATTATGCAAAAACTTTTGCAGGAAAATAGGTACAAGCATCAACAACCAGAGCGGACGAAATAACAATACAATTCCTCCCGAGAAAAAAAAGAAAAGCCAGCTTTCCCATTTCACATAATCGCCGGTAATCGATGTACTTGTATTTATGAAAAGCGATTTAAAAACCAATAGCGGTTTAGTAAAAATTGCTGCCAATGCAGATTTGTAATCACTTCCTAAAATAGAATATTTAAACTGAACAAATGTGTTATCGTTACTCATCATTGGCATAAGGAATGAGGTGACGATAAAAAAATAAATTGTAGATAAAGCAGTAAAAAACAATATGAAGTTATAACCTTCGCGTTTTCTGTTGAGCAACCAAAATCCAAACGTTAGAAAGATCATCCACAAAACCATGTTTTCTTTCGTGATCAAGATTAGTCCGAGAACAAACATCGAGTTTGATTTTTCTTTTTTCTCGAAAAAATAAAATAACCAAGGTACTATAGATGCAGCAATCACATTACTATGATAATCGAACGACAAAGCTGAGAAAACAGAAAAGTGCAAATAGAAATAGAGCATTCCTAACAAAGCAATGCGTTCTTCAACTTCTTTCAACTGAAGATAACGGTAAACTCCAATTCCTCCTATTAGCAGGAAAGTAATTTGAACAAGAAGTAAGGTGCTATTCCCGAATAAATATGATAACGGAGAAATGATCACTAAGAACAGATCGAAATGATCGGCGAGTAAATTCTGGGAAACGTTTTTAAAAACAGAACTATCATTAAACGTAAAATGCGCATAATCGAATAATGAATTGGTGTACAATCCTAAATCGAGCGCATAGGTGCGATATAAAAAATGGTTGACAAGCGATATCGAAGAAAAAATTAGCGCACTGACAATAAGAATCAGAAAAAACGACTTTTTTGAGTGGTACATTTTCTGTGGATTCATTGTGGAAGAAAAAAATTATTTCACTACCGCATTACCTTTTTCTTGCCAGTTCAATATTCCACCTTTCAAATCATGAACTTTATCGAATCCTTTTTCTTTCATTAATTTTACCGACTCACCACTTCTATGACCCGAACGACAATAAACTTCATACTGTTTAGTTTTATCGAGCGAGTCTACCTTCGAAGAAAAATTTTCATTTCGGAAGTCGACATTTACAGCGCCCTGTAAATGACCTTCTGCAAATTCTTCGGGAGTACGCACGTCTAACAATACAACATTAGGTTTGGCGATTTCCGTTTTAAAAGCATCAGCATCTCTAGTTGTTGAAGTGTTTTGGCTGCACGCAAATTGAGCTATGCTAATGAATAGGATGAAGATTATTTTTTTCATTTTATTTTGAAGATGCATTTGTTTGTAATTTGAAATAAATTATTCACTCTAAAATTTAACTCTAAGTTAAGCAATTCTATTTTGTTTTTTATGATTAAAATCAATACAAACATTTTATTTTTGTGAGCATTAGCAATCATACTACTCTTTTATTGCTTCCTCATTTTTTTCTGCTCTCATTTGAGGGAAGAACAGCACATCTTGAATTGAATTCGAATTAGTCATGATCATTGATAAACGATCTATTCCGATACCCAAACCGGCTGTTGGTGGCATTCCGAATTCAATTGCACGAAGAAAATCTTCATCGAGCATCATAGCTTCTTCATCGCCACGTTTACCTAATTCCAACTGCTCTTCAAAACGAGCTCGTTGATCAATTGGGTCGTTCAATTCAGAGAACGCATTGCAAATTTCTTTGCCATTACAAATCGCTTCAAAGCGTTCTACCAGTCCGGGCTTCGATCTGTGTTTCTTTGCAAGCGGGCTCATCTCTACCGGGTAGTCGGTAATAAAAGTTGGTTGAATTAATTTTCCTTCACACTTTTCACCAAAAATTTCGTCAATAATTTTTCCGCGACCCATTGTTGCATCAACATGAATACCGAGCGACTTCGCTGTTTTTGCAAGAGCCGTTTCATCCATATCAGTAATATCAACACCGGTAAAATTTGCAATGGCTTCGTACATCGTAAAACGTTTCCATGGGCGTTTGAAACTAATCGTATGCTCGCCAACTTTTACCTCTGTACTTCCGTTGGTATCGATTGCAACTTTCTCCACCATCTCTTCCACTAAATCCATCATCCACTCGTAATCTTTGTAGGCAACATATAATTCTACTTGCGTAAATTCCGGATTATGAAAACGGCTCATTCCTTCATTACGAAAATCTTTTGCAAACTCATACACGCCATCAAATCCCCCAACGATCAATCGTTTTAAATATAATTCATTTGCAATACGCAGATACAATTTCATATCGAGCGTATTGTGATGAGTAGTAAATGGTCGAGCAGCAGCACCTCCGTACAACGGCTGAAGAATAGGCGTTTCTACTTCCATGTATCCTTTATTATTCAAAAAAGATCGCATAGAATTCGTAAGCTTTGTTCTTTTTACAAACGCTTCACGTACATCCGGATTTACAATTAGATCGAGATAACGTTGACGGTAACGCATTTCAGGATCACTGAATGCATCGTGAATATTTCCATCGGCATCTTTTTTAACGACAGGAAGAGGGCGCAATGATTTACAAAGCAGCGTGAGACTGTTAACATGAATAGAAGTTTCACCCATTTTAGTTACAAAAACATAACCCTTTACACCTATGATATCGCCTATGTCGAGCATTTTTTTGAAAAGAAAATCGTAAGCAGATTTATCTTCGCTCGTACAAAGATCGTCGCGCTTTACATAAATTTGAATGCGCCCGATACTATCTTGAAGAACCGCAAACGAAGCTTTTCCCATATCACGAACACTCATAATACGACCGGCAAACGACACCTCGCGAAAAGCATCAGGGTTTGTTGCGAAGCCTTCTAACATTTCTTTAGAGTTATGCGTATTCGTCCAAAGGTCGGCAGGGTAAGCATTGATATTATGTTCTTGCAATTCGACCAGTTTTTGACGGCGGATCAATTCTTGTTCATTCAATTCCATAGATTGTATTTTTAACGATGCAAAGATAGAATTCGCAAGGGAATTTGGACATCCGATTTAATTTTAGTTTCAGCATCGTTTCATGCAGTAACCACCAACAACAGAACCGGAAGAGAGATTAGTAAAAAGAAAATGGCAGCAAGAAATCATTTAAGAGTCGTCAATTTGCTAACCAATAAACCGTTTTCAGCTTTCAAAAGCCGAATGTAGCCCTACAATACTAAATTTTAGCTAAAAATGTGTACTTTTGAACCTCAAAATTGAACAGCAGTATGAGCGATATGAAAACGTTAGTCAATCAATTTCCTTCACAGCTAAAAGAGGCATTAGAAATTGGAAAAACCTTTAAGTATTCAAACCCTTCGAAGGAAATAAAGAATATTTTAATTACCGGCCTAGGAGGTTCGGGAATTGGAGGAACAATCATTTCGGAAATTTTATACAATGAATGTAAAGTACCCATCGCAGTAAATAAAGATTATTTTATTCCGGCTTATCTTGGCGAAGATACATTGGTAATTGTTTGTTCGTATTCAGGAAATACAGAAGAAACACTTCAAGCAATGGAATCGGCCATAGAGAGAAAAGCGAAGATAGTTTGTATTACTTCCGGAGGAAAAGTTGGAGAGTTGGCTAAGCAAAATAATTTCGATCATATAATTATTCCCGGCGGACTTCCACCACGTTCATGTTTGGGATATTCGTTAGCTCAATTAATTTTTGTTTTTGTTGCCGCAGGATTTGCGGGTAATCATTTCATCGAAGAATTAAAAAATTCTATTGATCTTATTGAAAAAGAAAAGTCGGCTATACTAACAGAAGCAGCATCACTTACAGAATTTTGTTTGAATAAAATTCCGGTGATTTATGCAGTAGATGGATATAACGGAGTGGCTACACGTTTTCGACAGCAGATAAATGAAAATTCAAAAATGTTGTGTTGGCATCACATTCTTCCTGAAATGAATCACAATGAATTGGTAGGATGGACAGAAAAACACGACGATGTAGCAGTAATTATTTTGCGAAGCGATAACGATTACAATCGTACACAATCGAGAATAGAGATTAGTAAAAGTGTGTTCTCAAAATATTCAGCCATTCGCGAATGTTATTCGAAAGGGAAAACACAATTAGAGCGTTCAATTTATTTAATTCATTTAACCGATTGGGTTTCTGTTTTGATTGCAGAGAAAAAACAAATTGATGCAACAGAAGTAAATATTATCAATCATTTGAAAGGTGAACTTTCTAAGATCTAATGAGTGAAGTAAAAAATAATCAAGCGCAAGTGAGCGACGAAAAGTTAGACAATCGATCAGTTACATTCCGCGATTTAGGAATGATCGATTATAAAGAAGCGTGGGATTATCAAGAAAATTTATTTCAAGAAGTAATAGCTCGGAAAGTAGCGAATAGAACGCTCGCCGAAGAAGAAAAAGAATTGCCAAAACATTATTTATTATTTTGTGAGCATCCGCATGTTTTTACATTGGGGCGTAGTGGCGATGAAGGGAATTTGGTAATAAGTGAAAAAAAATTGCCGGGAATTCAAGCAACATTTTATAAAAATAATCGTGGTGGAGATATAACATATCATGGACCCGGGCAGATAGTTGGTTATCCGATTTTCGATTTAGATTTTTTCTTTACCGACATACACAAATACTTGCGATTTTTAGAAGAGTCGGTTATTCTTACGTTGAAAGACTACGGAATTGAAGCCGGAAGAATTAGCGGACTAACAGGAGTTTGGTTAGATGTTGATGACAAGCAGAAAGCACGAAAAATTTGTGCGTTAGGAGTGCGCTGTTCTCGTTGGGTAACGATGCATGGCTTTGCATTTAACGTGAACACCGATCTCAATTACTTCAATTATATTGTTCCGTGCGGAATAAGTGATAAGCAAGTAACCTCGCTAGAAAAAGAATTAGGTCGGAAAGTAGATTTAGACGAAGTAAAAGAAAAAGTGCGTCGAAATATTTTTGGATTGTTTGATGCGGTAGTTTTTGAGTAAAACTTTCGGAAAAATCAATCACTCCCATCCATTTTCACTCCTCATCACCATCAATAAAAGAAGCTTCTTCTGTTTTACTGGAAGTAGAAACCATTCGATTAATTTCCTCCATTTCATTAGAAGTTAAATATCGCCACTCACCTACTCGGATTCCATCGAGTGTTACATTCATAATACGAACACGTTTTAATTTGGTGACTTCGCAATCTAGCGCTTCGCACATTCTTCTAATCTGACGATTCAGTCCTTGCTTGAGAATAATTCGAAAAACAAAATTGCTAATTTTCTCTACAAAACATTTTTGAGTTACCGTGTCCAATATTTTTATGCCGTTAGCCATTCGATTAATAAACTCTTCCGTTACCGGTCGATCTATCGTAACAATATATTCTTTCTCATGATTATTTCCGGCGCGCAAAATTTTGTTGACGATATCGCCATCGTTAGTAAGAAAAATCAACCCTTCCGACGGTTTATCCAAACGACCAATATGAAAGATGCGTGTTGGGTATTTTATATAATCTACAATATTATCTTTCTTATTGGGATCGCTTGTGCAAGTAATGCCGATTGGTTTATTGAAGGCTATATAAACAGTTTCCGGTTTTGCATTCAGTAATTTTCCGTTGACAGTAATTTCGTCGGCAGCCGATACTTTAGTGCCAAGCACCGGAAGTTCTCCATTCACTCTGATACGTCCTTGCTCAATCAAACGATCAGCTTCTCTACGCGAACAAAAACCATGTTCACTTAAATACTTGTTTAACCTAGTTTGGCCTACACTTTCATCTGACATACGTGCAAAAATAGAAAATAAACATTCAGTAAATAGGTTAAACTAGTACACACTAATATTAATTATTTCGAATTTTATCTATTACTAATTAACTGCGATAAAAATCCATCAACTAGAGCAATTGCTACGGATTAGATTGACTTTTCATTGTTCATAATTGACTTTCTCAAATAGTAGTGATTTCGTTTAAATCACTTATATTTCACATATGAAGAATCCCATTAAAAAGAAAAAATATTTTTGGCCTACAGTTATTGTAGGTTTTATCATTATTTTTTTCAGTACCGTTCTTGCAATTTGGATTACAGGCTACACTTACATTTATAAAACCTTAATTTATACTTATCCCGATATTGACGATCTAGGTATTTTTAATACCAGAACAATTGAGAATGGCGATTCAGTAGCTTGGAAAATATCGACGAGCTACAATAAAAATGTTTTGCCGAACGATGTAATTAGCACACTTGAAAAAAACGAAAGCACGTCATATTTGATTATTAAAAATGATTCAATTGTTCATGAGCAATATTGGGATAGATCATCGACCAACACATTGTCGAATTCTTTTTCAGTTGCAAAAAGTATTGTTGGAATACTCGTTGGAATAGCTTCCGACCAAGGACTACTTTCAATCGATGATCCTGTAGGTAAATACATTCCTAAATTTAATGAAGGGTGGAATTCAAAATTAAAGATCAGGCATCTTTTAGAAATGAGCTCCGGTTTAGACTGGGATGAATCGTATAGTAGCTTATTCTCTAAAACGACTGAAGCCTATTACGGTTCAAATCTAACGGCACAAGTGTTGCACTTAAAAGTTATACGAGAACCGGGTACAAAATTCGAATACATGAGTTGCAATACTGTTTTACTCGGACTTATAATTTCAAAAGTCTCCGGTAAAACAATTTCCGATTTCGCATCCGAATTTTTATGGAAACCAATTCATGCATCTCAACCTGCTTATTGGTCGCTCGACCACAACGACGGTTTAGAAAAAGCATACTGTTGTTTTTACTCTGATGCGCGTGACTTCGCTAAAATTGGAAAACTGATGCTTGATAGTGGTATTTATAATGGCCACGAGTTATTAAGTAAAAAATATATTAAAGAAATGCTTACACCAAACTTAATTCCTGACGAGACGGGTAAGCCAACAACTTATTATGGTCTTCAATGGTGGCTGATGACTTATAAAGAACATCCGGTTTTTTATGCAAGAGGAATTTTAGGACAATATATTATTGTTGTTCCCGATGAAAAGCTAGTGATTGTTCGTCTTGGCCACAAGCGTGGAAATAAAATTGGCGATCATTATGACGATATGGAATACTATTTGAAAGGAGCGCTTTTAAATTAAAAATGAATAATTGATAGTGCTGCGTAAAAAGTTGTTCATACATAAAAGAAATTCTCATTTTTCAATATCAATTAATATCTACTTACTCATCACTTAAGAGTCAAAAAAAAATCTGTGGTAATCAGCGGTTTCTGCGGGAGAAAAACATGCTGATTCCTCATTTAAAAGTGTGTTGGCAAATTTAAAAGTTGCTCGTACTTAAAAGTGAAATACCACTTCGCTAAAGATTTCGCTTTGCGGGTGAATAGAAACAGGTCAAGGGTCAAAGGTCATTATACTCAG
>JAYTOX010000032.1:0-38135 GCA_043747595.1 Bacteroidota bacterium
AAGTCTTGAAACGTGCATGTATCAACAACTTTGAGTTGTAAAGGTTGATAAAAAAATGCAAAAAAGAGAACGAATGTTTAATTTTTCTTGCAGATTTACTTCATGCTTCCAAAAGAAAAATCTACCACTCAACTGGGCTTTTATAGCACATTTGAAGAACAGCTAAATCACGGACATTCACTTTATAAATTAAGCAATCAAATTGATTGGAATGTTTTTGATGAAGCTTTCAAGAAACATTATAGTCCGAATCAAGGTCGCCCTGGTAAAGCGATCCGTTTGATGGTCTCACTTTTGATTCTAAAACAACTTCGTAATCTAAGCGATGAAAGCGTAGTTGAACAATGGAGCGAAAATGCCTACTATCAATATTTTTCCGGAGAAAAGGTTTTTTCAAGTAAGCAGCCATGTGTGCCTACAGAACTAGTTGAGTTCCGAAAGCGAATTGGTGAATCGGGAGTGGAATTAATTTTAAAAGAAAGTATTCGTGTCAATGGAGACGATGCAAATGATGATCATCTGAGCGGAGACACGACGGTACAGGAGAAAAATATTACGTATCCGACGGATGACAAACTCTACAAGAAAATAATTTCAAAATGCAGGAGCATCGCAGAGAAAGAAGGAATTGAATTGCGTCAGAGTTATATTTTCACGGTAAAAAAGTTAAGCACGATTCAACGTTTTAGACGGAACAAAGGAGGAGATGCAAAAGCAAGAAAAGCAAGTAAGAAAATTAAAACTATTGCAGGAAGAATGATTCGTGATGTAGAGCGAAAACTAAGAGCAACTGAATTGAACAATTACAGCTCCGATTTAAATTTGTTTAAGAAAGTACTTGCACAAAAAAGAGAAGACAGTAATAAAATTTATAGCCTTCACGAACCGGAAGTAAAATGTTATACGAAAGGAAAAGAACATAAGCGGTTTGAATTTGGAAGTAAAGCATCGTTTCTAATCACGCAAAATACAGGAGTGATTGTAGGGGCACTCAACTTTACAGAAACCCTTCACGATTCTAAAACAATTCCGGAAGCGTTGGAGCAATACCATCGCTTAATGAACAAAGAGCCAAAAAGTATTTTCTTAGATCGAGGATATCGAGGGCCAAAAAAAATTGGTGACACAGAACTCCATACACCGAAACCTGACAAAAACATCACTGCATCAAAAAGAAAACGACATAAGCGCAGAGCAGCCATAGAGCCAGTGATCGGTCACCTGAAACATGACCATCGAATGATAAAAAATTACCTTAAAGGAGCCGTTGGTGATGCCATCAATGTAATGTTGGCAGCTGCGGCAATGAACTTTAAACGGATCATGAACAAATGGACGCATCAACTTATTTTTTACTTTAAAAATTTGTTGGATGTTATCGACTTTTGTTATCAACGATTTTTAACTAGATCTCTAGAAAAGACTTTTTGAGGGTCGACTATATAAATGCGCAAGTTTTTTTAATTGAGTAACAGATGGACAATCTTTACTTTCTAGCGACTCCCATTCTTTAATACGATCGACGGTGCATGTTTTCGAAATTACCTTCGCCGCTTTGTCTAAAGAAACACGTGCAGAAACACGAGCCCATTTTAGTATTTCTCTGTTTGGATTGGCTTTCGGCGGCATGAATTTATATTTACAATTAAAAGTAGTATTTTTTTCTTGCGAAATCAATTTAATTCCATGTAAGATGGTAGGTAATATGTTGGATTATTAATTGTTTTGAAACTGTAATAAATAATATTTTACAATAGGATTGTTTTCCAATTTGAAAATGATTAGCTTTAAATCTAAACTAATCATTATGTATCTCATTCGTGAAACCTTTAAAACAAAACCCGGAAAAGCAAAAGAGCTTGTAAAAAAGTTCAAAGCTGCGGTACCTCATTTTGAAAAATCGGAAGAGGGTAAGAATTATAAAATAATGACAGACATTGTGAGTCGTTATTGGACGGTCGTAATGGAATACGAGGTGGCCGACGTAGGAAAATTTATGAATAACATTCGCAGTGCAACCGGAAGTGCAGAGTTGCAAGAAATAATGAAAGGTTATTTGGAGTTGGTTGATGGTGGGAGGAGAGAAATTTTTATGATTGAGTAGGTAGCTTATTTAATAATAGCGTAAATTCTTTTTTGAAAATAGAAATGTTTGAAAAAGAGAGTTCGAGGATTGAGCAATTATATTTTTAAAATTGTTCTTTATCATTTTTTGAAATGATTATGTTTTAAAAGTGCTAAATGAATGCTCTACGTTTAACTGTTATGGTTAATGGAGTCTTCTGACCTTTAAGAGTTTTGTCAAAAAGTTTAAAAAATAATCCCAATTTTTTGGTGGAGAAAAGTTAAACAAGTTACAACAACAGACATCGATTCATTTCTTGGACCCACCTACGACTTAAAGATGCTTTCAGTGGCAGGATAAATACCCTTTTGCGCCATGATTTTAGATTAAAACCTTGTTAACAGGAGCAGAAACGGCTTTATTTCTCTTTTCTTATTATTGAAACAGCCATTTCCCCCATTAAAAGTAATTTTTAAGAGAAAAAAGTCAAAAAACGTATTGCATTATGCTCCTGTTTTATTACTTTTGCCGTCCTTAAGTTTTAGAACTTATAACCAGATTCTTCCTTAGCTCAGTTGGTTAGAGCATCTGACTGTTAATCAGAGGGTCCCTGGTTCGAGCCCAGGAGGGAGAGCGTAAATAGAGTGGGGGTGAGACGTTTTCATTTGCATTGAACCCAAAGCAATAGGGATTAAATGAATACTAAATCAAAGAGATTGCCTTGTAAAAAAGGTAATCTCTTTTGTAGTTTAAGGCCTATGTCGCATTTCGTATACATCCTTTATTCAGATTCGAGAAAATGTTTTTATGTAGGCACAACTGATGATATTGAAAAGAGGCTAGCCGAACACAATATAAAAAAATATGGCAATAAATCCTTTACAGCAAAAGGACGACCATGGAAATTGTTTCATCAGATACATGGTTTAGAAAGTCAACAAGCCTATGACATCGAATGCCACATTAAAAAAATGAAATCAAAAAAATACATAGAAAACCTAAAAAAATTTCCTGAACTAGAAGAGAAGTTGAAAACCCGATTTCGACCCCGATAGTTATCGGGGCAGGAGGGAGAGCGTAAATAGAGTGTGAGTGAGACGGTGCGAGTGTGGGTGGTCTAACTGCTCGCTTGCACCGTTTCTGATTCTGGCACTGTTGATCACTGTTGATTACTGTTCACTTCGCACTGGTTCTGTTG
Organism: Bacteroidota bacterium; assembly: GCA_043747595.1. Lineage (GTDB taxonomy): Bacteria > Bacteroidota > Bacteroidia > AKYH767-A > 2013-40CM-41-45 > JADKIH01. Next base: position 3,264 of record JAYTOX010000032.1, read on the forward strand.
ATCACTTCTCACTGTTTCTGTTTCTGGCACTTTTAACCCCTGTTCACTTCGCACTGTTTCGGAAACTCATTTAATTCCCCTTCATTTCTGCAATTGTAATTCGTTCATCGATGAACAACCTTTGCAAAAAGGAATTCAAAGAACTAATCGTTTATCAGAAAGCACTTGAAGCGTATTCAAAATTAGTGACAAGCGTAATGTCTATAAAGGAACTCGATCGAAATTTGAAAGATCAATTAAAAAGAGCTTCAATTAGTATTGTATTAAATATTGCCGAAGGGAGTAGTAGATTTAGTTACGCTGACAGAAAAAATTACTTTGTAATTTCTAGGGGTTCTGCATTTGAATGCGTAGCCGTACTCGACATTATTAGCCTTTCAGCAAAACAAAATTTTTCTCAAATTGAAAACCTACTAGATGAGATTTAAAAAATACTTTATAAAATGATTTCAACGCTTAACAATCAACAAAAACAAAACGATGGAATTAAAAGAAGTGTGCGGAGAATTATTTAATTGGGCAATTATTGAAACTAACATTAAAATCAAAGAAATCGTCTTGTAAAAAAGCGATCACTTAGTTGTATTTCTAACGTCTCTTTTTGTATCTCTTTTTTATTCTTCATTTGGAAACGTTGGATCGGTTTTGTATGGGCACAACCGATGCTATTGAAAAGCGAATCGAAGAATATAAAAACTCAGGGTGCTAAAGCCTATTCAGCAAAAGCGTGTCTGTGGAAATTATTTAATTTAATTGAAGATTTAGGTGTTTAAAAAGCCCGCGAAATTGAATGCCACATCCAAAAATGAAATCAAAAAATGAAACTGAATCTGGAATTTATCTCTCACAGCTGTTTCATTTTAATTCAATGAAAACCCTCCATTCCATTTCGAAAATCATTTTCCCTATCTAATCTTTAATCTCATCTCCTTTACGTCGGAAAGTTTTTTCATTAGTACTTCGGGGTGTGTAATTACCGGTCGTTTCCTTTTCATGGTGCTTATTGTTGGGTCAGTAAAGCAATATGTAAAAAAAGTTTCGTACAATAACTTTTTTACGTTTTCGGTTTCATTAAGACTTACTAAACTCTTCATTACAAACTCCCTGTTTTTTTCTGTAGATGAATACATGTTGATAAGGTTCCATAAGTACTTTTTTGTTTCATGTGTTTTAATATAATCGACAGCATTCGTCCAATTATACGACCCATAAATTATTTTACGATAAGCAGGATCTTTTCTAAGCTTTCTAAATTCAGACGTTTTTTTAATAGTATCTCCATCTAGTTTCACACCACAATGTTTAAAATCTTTTAACCACTTCGATGTTAATTTTTGAAGTACAACAAGCGAATCATTTGAGATTTTAACTTGTGTTGTATCCTGACCGAAAAGTGCAGAAGAGAAAAATAATAATAGTATGATCAGGACAGATTGCCTCATAGTTTTCTTATTCAATAAATAACTAATGTGCTAGCCAATAAACTTGATTGACGAAATTATTTTGCTTCTAAACTCTTCCGCATCATCACTTGCCCTATAATCTCATTGGCAACAGTAAGTTTTTTTTCCATAACATCGGGAAAAAGAATTTCGGGCTTGTTGTTTTTAATTTTGCCAATGGTTGGGTCCCCATAACAATAAGTATAAAAAGCGCCGGAAACAATTTTTTCAACTTCGTAAACTTTGGTGTAAAACATAATAGTATTTAAAACCAACTCTTTGTTTTTATCATTTATAGAATACAAATTAATCATATTCCAGAATGACCTCTTAATCTGATTTCGTTTTAATAATTCAATGGTATTTTCCCAAGTATATACTGAAGGATAAACAGCACTTCTATAAGTCGAATCGCTCATCAATTTTTTAAACTCGGTACTAATATGAATGGTATCGCTGTCGGCCCAGATTCCACCTTCATATAATTCCTTTAACCATTGCTGTGATTTTTTTTCAAGTACGGCTAATGAATCGTTTGTAGCTTTCGTTTTTACTGTGCCTTGTCCAAATGTATGAACCGAGATCATTACCAATAAAAGTAAGTATACTATTCGCATAATTATTCTGATAATTTTTTTCAAATCTACTAAAAACAATTTACTCAATTTAGAACTATTAAAATAACCCCGATCAAACTTGACCGGGGTTATTTATTTTTTATTCTTAAAGTTTCGATCGATTAATAAAAAACCAATTCGAAGGAAATTATTTTTTACTGAAATAACTTGATCCTACAGGTCTTGCATTTACCGCCGGAGTGGTTTTAATCAATTGGTCTAACTTTGCTTCAATTGTTTCTAAACGTTTATCAGAATTAACAATCTTCTGCTCTAGTCCTTGAACAATTTTTACAAACTCTCCGTTGTGTACTCCAACAACGGTGTTAACCATCTTAGCTCCATTAGAAGCGTCGGTATCCCAAGAACGACCAACTGAATGTTTGTAATCTTCTGTTGTCATGTTTGTAGGATTTATAGCAACACCATAACCGGGTGTCGACATATTACCAACGATATAATCACCTGTTGTAACTGGTCCCATTACTTTAACCGGAATTTGTCCCATGAATGCTACGTTATTTCCCATCTCCTCTTTTCCATGAGTCGGAATATTTCCTAATACAATTGGGCGGAAAGATACAGCCATAACTTCTTCTGCATTGGAAAGATCTTTTGTAATCTTGCCAGCCTTTACACCAACAATATCTCCAGCATCAATTTTCTCATTTGCAATTTCTCTTTCCAACCACTCTGCGTAGTCACCAGATCCAGAACTGTACTGAACTCCAATTTTTAAGTAATCGTCTTTAAATACAATTGCTTGTTCTTTCATTTCAGCCCATATTTTTTTCGGATCTAATCCGCCGAACAAACTCAAAACATGATAAACGTTTTTTGGAGTAATATATCCTGTGATCCAATCAACAACCGATTGAGAAGTGATTGCTCCCAATGCATAAGTTGTAGCGCTGTTATCGGCAAATGTTATAAATGTATTATCGTGATTCAATGGATTTGCTGACCATGCGTCATCTAAGGTGAGTCGTGCAAAGTTGTAAGGAGCACCTAACGAACTACAAACATTTGTATTGATTGTAGGGATTTGTGGAAGAGCAGGTAATACAAATGCTCCGTCAGGAATTCCCGGTATTTCTAAGTTATGAGCACCAATGCCGGGTATTTCAACATTATGAGCTCCGATACCTGGAATCATAGCCACGTTTCTAAGATCAATGGTAGGCGTTGGAAGAGCTGCCGTAATGGTGTAAAGGGGATCAGCAAAAAAGCTTGGCCAATTTACAGGTAATCCAATAAATGCATCAACTTGATGTCCGATATCCCAAGGAAGACCTAAGCCTAAATCAATTTGATGACCAACATCCCAAGGTAGCCCAACACCTGTACTGATCTCGTGACCAAGATCAAAAGGAAGGTGCAATGCAGTATTTGCATTATCAATTAAATATGTGTTCAAATAATTTACCGCTGTATTTGTAACGGTAATTCCTGCATAACAAGCAGTAGCAGCGGTAGTTTGAGCAAAATTTAAAAGCTCTGTCGGGTCTGTTGGAATCGTAGCTACAATGAAATCGGTAATTGATGGATCATTTCCCGGATCAGCATCAATCAAATGTGTAATATTTGCAATCGTAGTAGGGCTTACCAATGACTGATTGATAAAACTTAAAGCTGCATCTGCTGCAATAGCAGCAGTATTATTTTTTGTAGCTTTTTTACCAAGCTTGATCAATAGACCATCTCCTGTTGTAGTATTGGTATTTTCAATTGTAGCAACATAAGCAACATTGTTATTTTTTACTTTCAAATCATTGTTGATTACTGTAGAACCGGCAACAGTTAATGTATTGCCAAGTGTAGTTGCACCAACAGCCTCTAAAGTAGAATTGAATTTACCTGCACCTGCAACATTTAAACGCTTGCCTATTCCAACACCACCTGTAACAATCAAAGCTCCAGTAGATGGACTTGTTGATTCGGTTGCATCGGTTACTGAAAGTATTCCTCCGAAAGAAGAAGCTCCCACTGCATTGAATGCACCACCTACATTTAAATTTTTCGCGATACCTGTACCACCGGCAACTACTAATGATCCATCAGAAATAGTGTTCGACTGAGCAACGTTGTTCAATCGTGTTAATCCAACAACATTGAATTGACCGTTGTTAGTAGTTGAACCGCTAGCAGTATTCAGGTTTACACTTGCTCCTACTGACACATTATTCACCATTGATATATCGCCACTATTTTTTATACGCATACGTTCTATAGCGTTTGTTTTAACAACTAGGTCAACATTGTCTGACGTACCTAAATATTCTCTTCCGGCAAGTGTACCATAATTACCTGCAATTGTCCACGGTGTTCCGTTTCCGATTGTGTTAACACTGTTACCACCACTTGAACCACTACCTGAAGCATTATCATACGGACCGGTATAAGCATTAGCACTTCCGGAAACACTATTTGCCGTTTCGGCATGAAAAGCATATGGAACTGTAAGCAACTTACTGCTGCTTATCTGAGCATAATCTGTTTGTGCGTCGTCTTTGATGGCAACATCCATCCAGATATCTTCTGTGCTCCAAGGAATGGAGTTAAAGTTTCCGCTAAGTGTAGAGCCTTTACCAATTACTAAAGTGAATAAACCAAATTGGTTTGTAGTAATACGTTGAATCTCGGTGAAATGATTGGTAGTAGATTCTCCATGCTTGCTTACTAAACTAATTTTGAATGTGAGAGTTTGGTTAGCTAAAATTTCACCTGATTTGTCGCGTGCAACAGCTTGATAATTCATGCCACGAGGTACGCTTTGTGCAGATGCCAGCAGCGAAACAAAGGTGAATAAAATAATAAATAGTTGAAGTTTTTTCATAGTGTGAATGTTTAAGAATGGTTAGTTTTATTTTTAGTGATAAGACCTAAGGGCGATGAATCAATAATTAATAGGTCTTAGAAATTTTAAATGTTTTGATTATAGAACCTGAAGAATTGTAAATGTGTAAGAGGTAAGGCCCGGCTACAAGTTTAGTCATGTCAAGCTCTTTAAAATCGTTTTCAGAGTTTGCTTTGGTTACTGCAATTTTTTTCCCGTTCATATCCATTAGCGATAACAAAACCTCTGTGTTTTCTTGCGAGGAAATTTTCACATTTAAAATAGAATAAACCGGATTCGGATAAACGCTGATGTTTAAATCTGAATTTTTGTTTTCCAATTGAACCTCCAAAACCTTAATTGTAGGCTGATGAAATCCTTCTGTATTAATTCCGTTTGAGTGAGAAACAGTATGAACAGCAGATTCACCAACCGTCCATTCGAGTGTGTATTTATCAGTTTTGTCAATTCCTCCTGCAGAACCGATAACGTGTTGGTCGACATTCTGAGCCCAAGCAATAGTAGTAAAGCTAATTGCGGACAATAGAATTAGTAGGTGTTTTTTCATATGTATGTGGTTTAAGTAGGTGACAGGTGAAACGATAAATAAAATGTATAAAAAACAACTTGGTACAAACTGTAATAAATTCAAAAGACAAATAAAGAACGCGGAATACTTAGTAATGAATACAACGGTAAAAAGAACTTGGAAACAACTGTAATAAATTTAAAAGGCAAATAAACAACTCGACTTATACTATAAATAAATTCTAAACTTACTGCAGGATAAATATTAAAAACGAAACACGCAAATAATTGCTACCAAATGTTAAAATAAGTTACGATTTGTGGCGAAACTTCCAATTTGCTTGGTAAATAAACAGTCAGATGCCAACCAACTATTCGGTAAAGTTGATTTTCGAAGCAAAGAATAATCATCAAATGGCTTTTCTTTAATCACCCAATCTGTTAATTTAATTTCCTTGAAAAAATTTTGTTGTTCAGGAGAGTATTAATTTGATTGAAAATGTTTTGAATGGAATTGATGATTTACGTTTACCTCAAAACAAATGAAAATAATTAAATGAGAACTTTTCGAAAACCACATTCACCTAGAAGATAATGGCTAACCTTTTCTTTCGATTTTGGGTCCTATTTTTTTTATTTCACCAAACTCAAATTCTCATTCACCGCATCCCAGTTGATTAAATTCCACCAAGCCTTGGTATAGTCGGCACGCTTGTTTTGATATTTTAAATAGTAAGCATGTTCCCAAACATCTAAGCCTAACAGGGGCGTTCCTTTTAAATCTGATAAATCCATCAACGGATTATCTTGATTTGGTGTACTGCCAATCTCTGCTTTTCCATCTTTGTTTACAACAAGCCAGGCCCAACCGGAACCAAAACGTTTCATTGCTGCTTCTTCAAATTTCACTTTGAAATTATCGTACGAATCAAATGAACTCAAAATAAGTTCACCTACTTTTCCTGTTGGCAAACCTCCGCCACTTGGTTTCAATATTTTCCAGAAAAATGAATGATTCCAATGACCTCCGCCATTATTACGAATTGCGGTGCTATACTTTGAGGCATTTCGCACTAATTCTTCGAGAGAAATGTCGATGTTCAACTCTTTTACCGCTTTGTTCAAATTTGTTACATACGACTGATGATGTTTGTCGTGATGAATTTCCATTGTCATTTTATCGATGTGTGGCTCTAAAGCATCGTAACTATAAGGCAACAATGGCAAAGTGAATTCTGAAAACAGTAGTTCATTTTCTAACTGCGATGCGGCTTTTGCAACTGATGATGAGAAAAATTGTGCCCCCAATCCGGCTAAAGCTAAAAAGGACGATTTCTTGAGAAAATTGCGACGAGACGATTCCATGATGAATAAGTTTAACTTCAAACGTAATCAAATATTTTTCTTAAAACATGAATATTTGATAGATTTTAAACGACACTCATTACTTGACAGTACTTTTCAAGAGGTAATTAGTACCTTTACTTATGAAATGAATTCCTGAGTAAAATAATTTTGGCACCTGTTATAGTGCGATTACCCAAATATTCATCTTTGAAAACACATTAAGTGTAACTTTGCATCCTAAAAATAATTCTTAATGAAAAGCACCCGCTTTCTTTTCTTTTTGCTTCTTATACAAATCACGTTTGGTTCGCAGACCATCGCTCAAATTGTTATAAATGAACTTTCGCCTTCTAACACATCTACTATCGAAAATGGTATTGGAAATTTTGATGATTGGATTGAGATTTATAACAATGGGAGCGCTTCTGTAAATCTTCAGGGATATAGTCTCTCCGACCTTCAGTCGCTTCCGCTTCAATTTGTTTTTCCTGCATATACCTTAAAGCCAGATTCGCATTTAGTTGTTTTTGCAAGCGGAAAAAACAAAACAAATATTGTTGATCATTGGGAAAGTGCAGTTAGCGCACCAAATATTTGGAAGTATTATGCTTCTAACCCGGCACCAGATACAAACTGGAGGAATCTTTCTTTTAATGATGCCTCATGGTCGTCCGGTCAAGGAGGAATTGGTTTTGGCGATGGTGACGATCAAACAACCGTTTCTATTGGAAGAGCGGTATTGATGAGAAAAACTTTTATGATTGCCGATACTTCTCAAATAGTAAGTGCAATTTTATCGATGGATTACGACGACGGATTTGTTGCTTACATCAATGGTGTTGAAATAGCACGAGCGAATGTTGGCATAGCCGGTGTAAGGCCATCATATAATGATCTTGCTATTCTTAGTCATGAAGCTCAACTTTATCAAGGTTTGCGTCCCGACTCATTTGTTATTGATCGTGCATTTTTACAAAGCATACTTATACAAGGTACAAATGTTTTTGCCGTAGAGGTACACAATCAAACACCATCGTCAAACGATCTTTCGTCGATACCCTATTTAAATTTTGGGATGATGAATACGGGAACTTTTTATAGTCCGGTTCCTTCTTTCTTTATTGCTCCCGCAAAAGAATATTACAATGCTAACTTTAAACTCAGCAAGTCTGGAGAAACAGTTTTTCTATTCGATAATTCAACCCAACTAATCGATTCGGTTAGCTATACTGCTATATTGACAGATAATTCGAAAGGAAGAATTCCCGATGGCAATTCTAGTTGGTGTGTAATTAATACACCTTCGCCGGGAAGCACAAACAATAATGCTGTTTGTTATTCCGGATATGCTGCAGCGCCTCTTTTTTCGTTGGCATCCGGTTTTTATCCGAGTGCACGATTTGTTTCTCTTTCATCTGTTCAGACCGGAATAATTCGGTATTCTACCAATGGCGATGAACCAACAACTTCTTCACAAGTTTACTCCGGTCCCATTTTAATGACAAGTACAACTGCAATCAGAGCACGATTTTTTAAGCCCGGCTTTCTGCCTTCTCCAGTTGTTACAAATACATATTTTATTAATGAAGATGTTCACCTACCAGTCTTCGCAATTAATACCGACTCATTAAATTTATGGGATTACAATACCGGCATTTATGTTTTAGGACCGAATGCCCAACCTAATTTCCCAAATTTAGGTGCAAATTTTTGGCAAAGTTGGCAGAAACCTGCGTCTATAGAATATTACGATAAATCGAAAGATAAAATTTTATCGTTCGATGCAACGATTGCGATGTACGGAAATTATTCACGTGCTCATCCACAAAAAAGTATTGAGATAAGATTAAGTGGTCGCTATGGACTTGCCTCAATAACTTATCCACTTATTCCAGATAAAGGATTCATCAACTCAACGAGTGATATTATTTTAAGGAATTCCGGAACCGATTTTAATATTGTTCACTTTCGTGATGCATTTATGGAGCGCGTGTTGAAAAAAACTCATACCGGTTATATTGGAGCAGAACCTGCTGCGCTATTCTTGAATGGAGCTTTTTGGGGAGTTTATACTATCCATGAAAACCATGATCAACATTGGATGGAAAACAATTTTGGTTATAAAGAAAATGAAATTGATTACATGAAAGAGTATGGCTCTATAATAGAGGCAAAAGCCGGAACCACCAATTATTTTTTCGACACATACAATTATATTATTAATGCCGATAGTTCTACGAATGGTTTTTATCAATATGTTGATTCAACATGGGATCTAAAAAATGTTCTAGATTATTGGGCCGCTGAAACATATTATAATAATGGTGATTGGATTGGCGATTGGACAAACAATATTAAAATATGGAGGCCATTGGCCAGCGGAGGTAAGATGCGCTATTTGGTTTATGATCTTGATTTTGGTTTAGGTTATGATGCCAACTTTACCGAGAACAGACTTCAAAAAGCATTACACCCAACTGCAATTTGTTACTCATCAAATTTATTTAATGGTTTTCTGCGAAATGCCCGTATCAGAAAAGAGTTTATTAATCGTTATGCAGATTTGATTAACACAGTTTTTCTGCCTTCGCAAATGTTGCCAATAATGCATCAGTTTCAAGATAGCATGGCGTATGATATGCCGAAACATTTTGCTAAATGGGGCAGTAACATGACCGATTGGCAATCGCATATTAATACAATGGTTAACTTTATTAATTTGCGTGCTGATACTGCAAGAGGAGCAATCCTAAATGAATTTGGTTTGCAAGGTAAAGTTAGGTTAACTCTTAATGTAAGTCCGGCAGCAGCAGGCAGAATTCAAATTTCTACTGTTGTTCCGGAAAGTTATCCATGGACTGGAGTGTACTTCAATGGAAACCCTGTTACAATAACTGCAATTCCAAACCCCGGTTATACGTTTAATCATTGGTCATCTCCGTTTGTAATTGGCCCGAACGATCCGCAGCCAATAACTACCTATAATTTTACATCGAACGATAACATCACTGCATTTTTTACTGGAAGTCCGGTTACTCCACAAATAGTAATTTCTGAGATTAATTATCATTCGTCTTCTACTCTTAACTCTGGCGATTGGTTGGAAGTACACAACTACAGTAACGCATCAATAAATATTTCCGGTTGGCAGTTGAAAGATGAAAATGCCTATAACACCTTTTCTTTTCCGGTTGGAACCGTTATTGCTGCGAATGGATATTTGGTAGTAGCTTCCGATTTAACAAAGTTTGCAGATGTTTTTCCTGCTGTTACAAATGTTATAGGTCCGTTGGGTTATAACCTGAGTAATTCCGGAGGGCAGATACGACTTTTAAAGAATAATGGTAACAATTACATTTCGTTTTATTATCAAGAATCTACCCCTTGGCCTATAAGTGCAGATGGACTTGGGTACACGTGCGAGTTTATAAACAATACTGCCGATCCAGCAGATGGTACTAATTGGTTTGCCGGATGTTTGGGTGGTTCTCCCGGAAGAGCTTTTTCCGGCGCGTTGGCTACAAGTCCAGTAGTAAGTGGAAGTACTACTTTTTGTGTAGGTGGAAGTGTTACGTTGAATGCACCATATATTACAGGTTACAATTATCAATGGTTTAGAAATAACAATCCAATTGTTGGAGCTAACGATACCGTTTACACTTCTACTATTGCCGGAACATTTAATATTCAGATTAACAATGGTGGTTGTAGCAGTATGTCTCCTCCAATCGTTGTAACAGTTGTAACGCAAGGTGCTTCGCCAGTTACTAGTAATAAAGATAGATGTGGCGAAGGAGTTGTTACATTAACAGCCACTGCTCCCGATTCAATTTATTGGTATGCAGTACCAGGTGGACCAATTGTTGGGTATGGTTCCACTTTTACAACACCATACCTCACAGGCACAAGAAATTTTTATGTGCAAACAAGCTTGATGTGCCCTAGTTCATTGGTAACAGTTACAGCAAGTGTTAGTCCTTTTACTGCTACCCCAGTAAGTTCAGATCAAAATAGATGTGGGCCGGGAAATTTAATATTGAATGCCACAGATACCGCACAGATTAATTGGTATAATGCACAAGTAGGAGGTGCATTAATTAATACAGGAGGATTTTTTGTAACAGGTTTTATTCCACACGATACAATTTTTTATGTGGAGGCGGGAATTGAATGCCCTAGTCAGAGAATTCCAATAAATATTACAATCACATCATCGCCTGCACCAACTATAACAGATGCTCAAAGGTGTGGCCCGGGTAGTTTAGTATTGTCAGCAATCTCGACTGATCCTGTGTTTTGGTATGACAGTTACTTTGGAGGGAATCAGGTGGGGAGTGGTTTCAATTACATTACACCTTCTCTGTCTACTTCAACAATTTATTATGCCGAAGCAGTTGGTACGTGTGCCAGCGAACGAGTTCCTGTAATGGCAACGATCAGAAATATTCCATCACCACCCATAGCTGCCGACTCATCAAGATGTGGAAGTGGAAGTACAGTATTGAATGCCGTTTCTTCAGGCCAGGTTTATTGGTATGACGCACCAGTTGGAGGAAACTTGTTGAGCATTAATTCGAACTTAAACACACCAATTATTAATTCCACTACAACTTACTATGCAAGTTCTTTTAGTATTTGCGAAAGTGCACGAGTGCCTGTGCAAGCGTTTATAATCCCTTTACCAACAATAGTATTGGGAAATGATACTGCAATAGAAACAGGTACTTCATTAATTTTAGATGCAGGCTTACATGACCAATATTTATGGTCGACAGGAGAAACATCGCAATCTATTTTGGTTGATAGTGCAGCGATTTATTTTGTTATAGTGACAGACATAAGTGGATGTAGTAATGCAGATTCCATAAATATTACATTGTTCGTAAACGTAAGTGAAATGAATAATGAAATATCGCAACCAATTATATTTCCGAATCCAGGTTTTGGTACTTTTCAATTGAAAATTTATTCTCAAGAGAATGTAAACGGATCGTTGAGTGTAGTTGACGCTTCCGGTAAATTAATTTTGACGAAAAATATAGAATTGATCAATGGTTTTAATTCTGAAAAAGTAGAACTTAATAATCTTGCGGCCGGAATTTATTACCTAAAAATTATAACAAAACAAACAGCAAGAACAATTAAATTAATTGTTGAATAATATTTTTTTGAATTAATCGATAAGGGAAGGCTGAAATTGTCTGCTGTTATTTATTTCATTATTAAGAATGATCGAACTCATGAATGAAGATTGTTTTTGTATTTGTGGTTGTTATAAATAAGTATTCGATTATTTCTTAATTTGATTGACCAATCTTCTAAAGTAAAATTGAAACGGATGGGAATTTGAAATTATCATCTCGAGCTTATATAAGAAATTAGCTCCCGGACATTTTCGAACATTTTTTGATCAAAATTCCTAATTGCTTGGTATGCCTAATTCCCCAATCTGTGAAGGCCAATTTTATGTCTAAAAGCTATAAGAGTTTGGAGATACAATGAAGGCGTTTTTCAATTGCGACAAACCAATTTTGTGAAAACGTATTTTTTGTTAAATTGCCTGCTTCTGCTAATCTAAATTTTATTTGTGATTATGAAATCTACCATTCAAAAGGCGAAAGCATTGCTTTTTTCACTTTCAGTTCTATTTTTCATTCAATTACAAAGTTCAACGGCCGCTTGTAATTTACCAACAGGGCTTACAACAACTAACATCACAGTAAATAGTGCCAAATTTAATTGGACTACAACAGCAGCAGATAGTTTTTTGGTTCGATACAATGAAATGGGTACAACTAATTATGTGTACAAAACATTATCAGCTGCAACGGCAACATCTGTAACAATTACCGGACTGTATCCCTCAACATCTTATCAGTGGGTAGTAAGAACATATTGCTCAGGTGGAACATCGGGTGGCTATCAGGCAAGTCCGGCTACTTTTACTACTACAATTGGAACCGTTTCTTGCGTGATTCCAAACCAAACCTCTACTACAAATATTACTTCGAATACTGCTACTGTTTCATGGAACCTAAACGTGTTGGCAGATACATTTATGATTCGTTATAATGTAACCGGAACTTCAGCTTATGCATGGGTAAAAGTAATTGGATCGGTTCACTCATATACTATTGCAGGGCTGCTTCCTAATACTTCATATGACTGGTTGGTTCGTTGTATATGTGTCGCAAATCCTTTGCAATCATATAGTGTGGTAAATACTTTTGTTACGCTGTCGTCGTCATGCGGCGTTGTAGATCCATATTATTTTACTACTTCTAATCTTATTTCAAATTCTTCTACTATTGGCTGGAAGGCCGTGACTTCTGCATTGAGTTATAATATTAGATATGCGGTACGTTATTCTAATAATTGGGTGACTTCTAATACAGTCGCTGTTACAAAAATACTGAACAACTTATCGCCATTAACATGGTATGAATTTCAAATACAAGTTGTGTGTTCTTCCGGAGCAAGTGCATGGAGCACAAGTGGAATTTTTCAAACTCCGGCCGTAGCAATTACATTAACTCGCGGTCCGTATCTTAATCTATCTACAACAAACAGTATTTTTATTCGCTGGAGAACAAACAATGCTTGTGATAGTAAAATTACTTATGGTACTTCTGCTACTAATCTAACAACAATTAAGATTGATGCTACTTCTACTGCAGAACATGTTGTACAACTTACGGGGTTAACAGCAAACACAAAATATTTTTATTCTGTTGGCAGTACAACAACTGTTTTGCAAGCCGATACAGGAAATTATTTTTTAACAAACCCGGTTGTGGGTTCTACTGCCCCGGTGAGAATTTGGGCAATAGGGGATTTTGGTGTTAACTCAAATGCTCAAAATTTTGTTCGTGATGCTTATCGAAATTATACAGGAACAACACCAACTAATTTGTGGTTGTGGTTAGGCGATAATGCCTATTCAGATGGAACGGATGCCGAGTATAGTTCTAATGTATTTGCAAAATATCCATATCAAATGAAGAACATGGTTATCTGGCCCGCTACCGGAAATCATGATTTACATACAGCTAACGCTAGTACACAAACAGGACCTTACTTCGATATTTTTACTCTTCCTAAAGTTGCGGAAGCCGGTGGATTAGCAAGTGGGACTGAAGCGTATTATTCATTTAATTATGCAAATATTCACTTCATATGTTTGGAGTCGACAGATGCAGTGTTTCGTGCAACAGGTGGTGCAATGTTGAATTGGTTAACGAACGACTTGAATGCAAATACACAACGATGGACAGTAGTTTATTTTCACCACCCACCATATTCGAAGGGGTCGCACGACTCCGATGTTGATGTTGAGATGCAAGAGATCAGAACGAATGTTATTCCCATTCTTGAAAATAAAAAGGTTGATTTAGTTTTATCGGGACACTCTCACTCGTACGAGCGCTCTATGATGTTGAAAGGTCACTATGGTGTTGAAGCTACTTTCAATCCTACAACGATGGCAGTAAATAGTGGTAGTGGAGTTTATCCGGCTTCATATACAAAGTCTTCACCATCATTTGCAGGTACGGTGTATGTTATTTGTGGTGTATCGGGACAGTTAGGCGCTACAAGCGCAGGTTGGCCTCACAATGCAATGTATAGCTCTTCTGTTTCTGTTTACGGATCGTTGGTTATTGATGTAGTTGGAGATAGATTAGATTGCAAATTTTTAACATATACGGGTTCAATCTACGATCAATTTACGATTCAAAAATCCGGAACTCCTTTTTCACCAAAGCTTGCTTCTTCTAACCAAACCGGAAGCGAAGAAAACCTTTCTGTATTCCCTAATCCTGTGAATGATGTAATAAACATTCGTTATGTTTTGAATGAAGGCAGCGATGTGAATGTTGAAATTTCTGATGTTACCGGAAAAATAGTTTATGCACTTGCTGCCGGTAATCAAAGTAGTGGCGAACACGAATTGGTGGTTCAACGAGCAGCTACTGAATTGCCTGCTGGTATGTATTTAATGAAACTTATTTCCTCTAATGGCTCTGTTTCAAAAAAAATTGTTTTAGAATAATACACTAACTTATCTTCTCTGTGTTTATTCCTCTTTCTCTTTTTTCTCTGTGATAAAATTTCGCACTTAAAATAACGAGGCTGCTTATTTGTTACTGGTTTTTTTAAACACGGAGAGCATAGAGTACACGGAGAAATACACAGAGATTTACACGGAGAAATTAAATTGCCTATCTCTGTGTTTATTCCTCTTTCTCCCTTTTCTCTGTGATAAAATTTGCACTTAAAATAACGAGGCTGCTTATTTGTCACTGATTTTTTCAAACACGGAGAGCATAGAGTACACGGAGAAATACATGGAGAAATTAAACTGCCTATCTCTGTGGTTATTCCTCTTTCTCTTTTTTCTCTGTGATAAAATTTCGCACTTAAAATAACGAGGCTGCTTATTTGTTACTGGTTTTTTTAAACACGGAGAGCATGGAGTACACGGAGAAATAATCAAAAACTTTAATCTAATATTATTTAACCTATAACTTTTGAAAATACAACTAGTTCGTTTTTTATTTCGAGATACTCATTGATTATCTGATCTTCATCTCCTTCAACACAACGTTTGTACTTTAAGAAAACTTTTTCGTCGGCTTCTTTAATCACTATCGGATAATAACGAAGCGAAGGCATTTTATCAAAAGCCCCCTGCCACCATTTATGCATTTCGAGTTTTCCATTTATTAATCCGTTTGTTTCTGGATTAATTTTTAGTAGGCGAGGACTGAAATGTTTTGCGTTTTCATCATAAAGTGACAATAGCTTTTCAATATTTTGATTATTAAATGCTTCAAACCATTTTTCAGCGATCTCTTTATTCGTCATTTCGCTTTAAAATTTAATACAAACGTTTTTTTCTTCGGTGAAAAAATTTAATGCTTCAAACCCGCCTTCTCTTCCCATGCCCGATCCTTTCATTCCTCCAAAAGGTGTTCGCAAATCGCGCAACAACCAACAGTTTACCCATATGATTCCCGATTCTATTCCAGCAGAAATTTTGTGTGCTCGATTTAGATTAGCTGTCCAAACCGTTGCAGCTAAACCGTAGGATGTACTATTTGCGTATTTCAAAACTTCTTCATCTGTATCAAACGGCATGATCGTTACTACCGGGCCAAAAATTTCTTCCTGATTGGTTCTGCAATCATACGGCAATCCTTCAATAATAGTGGGCTCAATAAAATACCCGTTACTATTATTACCACCTGGATTTACACTTTTTCCGCCGAACAATATTTTACCACCCTCTTCGATTGCCAGTTGTATGTAACCAATTATTTTTTCATAATGAACTTTCGAAACGATTGCGCCCATTTTAGTTTTTTCATCGAGTGGATCGCCAACGGTTAGTTTCTTTGCCTCTTCAATAAATGCAGTTTTGAATTTTTCATAAATTGGTCGTTCGATAAATATTCTTGAACCACATAAACAAATTTCTCCTTGATTACTGAATGATGATTTGATTGTTGTTTTCACCGCATTTTCAAAATCGCAATCAGCAAAAATAATATTAGGGTTTTTACCTCCTAGCTCAAGCGACATTTTCTTAAACATAGGAGCGGCAATCTTTGCTATGGTTTCACCGGTTTTTGTACCACCGGTAAAACTTATTACCGGAACATTTGGATGTGCAACGATGGGCATTCCAACCTTTGGTCCGAGACCGTGAACAATATTTAAAACTCCTTTTGGTAATCCGGCTTCATTACACAGAGTTGAAAGCAAAAACGCTGTCATAGGTGTTATTTCTGAAGGTTTGGCTACAACGCAATTTCCCGAGGCTAATGCAGGTGCAATTTTCCAACTGAAAAGATAGAGCGGAAGATTCCATGGTGAAATACATCCCGCTACACCTATGGGCGTACGCAAAGTATAATTCAAAGCAGTGTTTTCCATAGCATGGCTCTCTGTAGAATTATGTAAGATGCCTGTTGCATAAAAATGAAAATTAGAAACCGCTCTTGGAATATCTACTGTGCGTGATAGCCAAACGGGTTTTCCATTATCGATTGATTCGGCTATTGCAAATTCTTCTAATCGTGATTGTATTAATTCAGACAAACGTATTAATATAGCTGATCGTTTATCTTTCGACATTACAGACCAAGTTGGAAAAGCAGCTCGCGCAGCGTTTACGGCTAGTTCAACATCGCGTTCATCAGAATCAGGAATCAAACTATAGACTTCTCCTATAGAAGGATTAATATTATCGAGGTATAGACCGGAAATAGGGGGGACTAATTCTCCATTAATAAAATTTTGTATCTTTTTCATAGGTATTATTCTTAAAGATTTCCTGTGCGACCACCATCTACCGGTAAATTTATTCCTGTAATATATGAAGCCGCCGGAGAAGCAAGAAAGGCGACAGCATTTGCTACTTCCTCCGGTGTGGCGAATCGCTGCATCGGAATTTCTGCCATCATTTCTGCTTCTACATCAGAAATGCTCTCGCCCAACTTTGCAGCTTTTGTTTCTATGATACTTTTCAAACGACCGGTTCCTGTTGCGCCGGGCAACACATTATTGACGGTAATATTAAACTGTCCAACTTCATTCGCCCATGTTTTAGCCCAATTTCCAACGGCTCCTCTAATTGTGTTTGATACACCTAAATTCTTTAGCGGAATTTTTACTGAAGTAGAAATAATATTAATGATACGACCGTAGCCATTTTTTTTCATTCCTTCTAAAACTGCTTGTGCAAGAAGTTGATTGCATAAAACATGATTCGTAAAGGCGTTCAAAAATTCGTCGGTCGTTGCTTTAATAATAGGACCCGATGGAGGTCCACCAGTATTATTGACCAATATATGGACAGGCCCATTTGTTTTTAGGTGCTCTACCACCCTATTATAAAGGTCGTGAGGCTTGCTAAAATCTGCAACAATAAAATTATGGGGAGTCGAATTTGGCTTCAATGAAGCAGCGGTTTTTCGCAATTCATCTTCATTTCGGGCAATCAAGGTGATACTTGCGCCCATTTGCGCTAAAATTGAAGCCGAAGCTCTTCCAATTCCTTGTGTGCTGCCACAAACCAAGGCCCTTTTTCCTGTTAAATCTATATTCATTCGTAGTTGAATTGTCAAAAACCTTTGTCTATTTTTGAATAGGCACAAAACTAACTATAATCTTTAAAAAATAGCAATGGAACAACTTATTCAAAAAATAGTCGCAGAAACTGGCATGACCAATGAGCAGGCAAAAAAAGCAATAGAATTAGTAAGCACAGAATTGAAATCGAAGTTTCCCTCTATTCTTCATTCAGAAATTGACAATGTAATTGCCGGGGAAAAATTTGGGAATACGTATCGTGAAAAAGCAGAAAACTTACGCGATAAAATAGAGGAAGTTGCCAAAGATGCAGGAAGTAAAGCGGAAAATGTTTTTTCTGATATTCGCGAACGGATGAATGAACTTTTTCATACAAATAAAAATACAGGTAACGGTAAACAATAAATATTATGGCAGCCAAAAAAGGAATAAATTTTAAAAAATGGATCGATGAAAATCGTCATCTCCTAAAACCACCTGTAGGGAATCAGGTTATTTATCAGCCGGATCAAGACTTTATTGTGATGGTTGTTGGTGGTCCAAATGCACGAAAAGATTATCACTTCAATGAAACGGAAGAATTCTTTTATCAGTTAGAAGGAGATATTACGATAAAGATTGTAGATAATGGAGAGCACGTAGACATTCCGGTTAACGAAGGCGATATATATATGCTTCCTGCAAGAACACCGCATTCCCCGAGGAGAGGAGTAAATACGGTTGGCTTGGTAATGGAAGTGCAGCGTAGAGACGGAATGAAAGATGGCTTTATTTGGTACTGTGAAAAGTGTAAAAATAAATTGCACGAAGAATATTTTACTTTGACAGATATCGTAAAACAAATTCCTATTGTGATGAATAATTTTTATAGCAATCAAGACCTTCGTACGTGTAAAAAATGTGGAACTGTAATGGAGCCACCGGTACTTCCATCTTAATTTAATTATGTCGACTAAACTTACGCGTAAAGAGAAGATCGCCCTTCAGAAAGAATCGGGATCGCGTTCTCCAAAGCAAGAAAAAAAAGAGGAAAAAAGTAAAAATAATCTTCGAACTATTTTAGCCGCCGCTCTTGCAATCTTGGCTTTCATTTTATACTCTAATACTTTTCATCACGATTATGTGTTAGATGATTTTGGGCTTATCAAGGATAACACACAAACGAAACAAGGAATAAAGGCAATTCCTGAAATTTTTAAATCGACGTATCGATTTGGAATGAATGTTACCGATTATACATTGTACCGTCCATTAACTAAAGCAATGTTTGCGGTCGAATGGCAACTCTCGCCCGGTAATCCATTCTTGAGTCATTTTCTGAATGTTTTATTTTTTGCCATTACTTGTTTTGTCATGTTTAAAGTATTGTCAAAATATTTTAGTGGACAATTAATAATTCCACTCTTAACTGTAATTCTATTTGCGGTTTTGCCAATTCATGCGGAGGTAATTGCTAATATAAAAAGCAGGGATGAGATTATTTCATTGTTGCTATGTTTAATGAGTGCAGGAGCATTTTATGATTGGATTACAGAAAACAAAAAGTCCAAATTATTTTTAGCCATCTTTTTTTATTTCGTTTCTCTTTTTTCCAAAGAGTCGACCATCACTTTCATTGCTGTTTTTCCAATGATGTTTTATTTTTTTACTGATGCTAAACGAAAACATTATTCACAAGCCTTTGGTGCAATGGCAGTGGTTACGGTTGTCTTTTTATTAATCAGAAGAAAAGTTTTGGGAGGAGTTGAAAGTCCGGTGCCAATGATAGATAATTATATTGTAGGGCTTCCAAACTTTTTTGCTCAGAGAATCAATGCAATTTATATGTTGGGATATTATGTAAAAACAATTATTTTTCCTTACCCATTAATTTCCGATGGATCATATAATCATTTTAAGGCTGTTACACTAACCGATTGGAAATTCATTCTGTCTTTTATTGGCCTGACGTCTATATTTATTTATTCATTAGTGACATTTAAAAAGAAAAATGTTTTTGCTTTCGGCATCCTATTCTTTTTCATAACCGCTTCGTTAGCTTCAAATATTTTTATGTTAATTGGTACTAATTATGGAGAACGATTGATGTATGTTCCCTCGATTGGTTATTGTTTAATTATTGCTTTGTTGTTAACAAGGTTATTTAAAACTGATATCAAGGAAAATTCGTCTTCTTCGTTGAAGGATTTTTTCAGTAATTATAAAATGCCAATCTTAATTACTTTGTTGATTTGTGTAGTTTATTCCGTACAAGCAATTAATAGAAGTATGGAATGGAAAGATAATTATACACTTTACACTACAGATCTTAAAAAAGTTCCCGATAGTGCTCACATGTTATTTTATTTGGCAAATCACATTTCAACTGACGAGTATTTTGCACGCTTGCCCGATAGTGCAGCTATTAAAAAAAGTCAGACGGAAGCGATTGATTATTTAACTAAATCGATTATTGTTTATCCTGAATATTCTGATGGCTATCAACGCAGGGCATATATTTATAAACAAACGCATAGAGATTCGTTAGCGGAAAATGATTACTTGCTTTCATTAAAGTATAATCAAACGAATCCTGTTACAAATAATAATTATGGGACTCTATTGTTTGATCAAAGACGTTTTGATGAAGCGAAGAAGTATTTTGAAATAGCTGTTCGTTATAATCCTTACTATGCTCATGCCTTAAATAATTTAGCAAGTTCATATGGTGTTTATGGTCAGGGTGAAATGGATGCAATCAACACTGATCAAGCAAATGCGGAAGCTCATAGAAAGAAAGGTGTTGAAGATTTCCAATTCGCCATTGAATTATTTTTGCGCTCCATTTCAGTTGATCCTGAATTTGCAGAACCATACCGCTTGGCTGCTGTTACCTACAACAATTTAGGCGATTCGGTTAATGGTGAGAAATATTCTAATCTATATAATAAAGTAAAGAGTAAAAAGGCAAATGCTAAAAATTGATATTCACACTCATATTATACCCAAAAATTTACCCGACTTTAAAAACAAATTTGGTTACGGTGGATTTATTTCCTTAGATCATCACAAACCTTGTTGTGCAAGGATGATGGTCGATGATAAATTTTTTAGAGAGATTGAAGATAATTGTTGGGATGCTGATGTGCGAATTGCTGATTGTGGATTGCATGGAATTGATGTACAGGTATTGTCAACAATACCTGTTATGTTTAGTTATTGGGCTAAAGCAATTGATACGTTAGAACTTTCGCAATATTTGAATGATCACATTGCTTCAATTGTAATTGATTATCCAAAACGATTTGTTGGTTTAGGTACGGTTCCTCTTCAAGACACTGACCTGGCGATAAAAGAGCTTGAACGTTGCATGCACATTGGATTACGTGGCGTACAAATTGGATCACATATTAACGACATGAATCTTGATGCACCGGAATTATTTCCATTTTTCCAAGCAGCAGAAGAAATGAATGCAAGTGTTTTTGTGCATCCGTGGGATATGATGGGTAAAGAAAAAATGAGCAAATATTGGTTGCCATGGTTAGTAGGAATGCCGGCCGAATCATCGCTTGCTATTTGCTCAATGATTTTTGGTGGTGTTTTTGAGCGGTTGCCTAAATTGAAAGTTGCATTTGCTCATGGTGGAGGATCATTTCCTGCAACAATTGGTAGAATTGAACATGGATTTAATGTTCGACCAGATTTGGTTGCTATTAATAACAAAGAAAATCCCAGAAAATATTTAGGAAAATTTTATTTAGATTCTCTCGTTCACGATCCTATGATGCTCGATTTAATTATTAATTTGATTGGTGTAGATAAAGTTGCTCTCGGAACAGACTATCCATTTCCGCTTGGAGAGTTGAGTCCCGGAAAACTGATTGATTCTATGCCTTATGATGACAAAATTAAAGAGCGACTATTTAGTGGAAGTGCGCTTGAATGGTTAGGCCTAACGAAAGAACAATATCTGAATGCTTAGTTTTTATGATTCTATAAATCAATGAAAAAAATCCTTTTTCTTTTTTTAATTCTCTCAGCACTTTCGGTTCGATCACAAAATGGTTTTGCATTAGTTGAATTATTTACTTCGGAAGGTTCCGATGTGAGTCCTCTTGGCGAAGAAATTTTGAATAAAGTTGTTAAGGAAGAAAAAATTGGTGGCAATAAAATTATAGTTTTGCAATATCATGTTGACTATTGGAACAATCGCGGATGGAAAGACCCTTACAGCAAATATCAGTTTACAATGCGACAAGAAAACTATTCACGTGTGCTTATTGAAAAAGAATTGTACACTCCGGAAGTTGTGATTAATGGTAAGAAAAGTTTTAGTGCAACAAAAGAAACAACAGTTAGAGATGAAATAAAATTGGCGATCAGAAACCGTTCAATAGAAGAGTTGAAAATTATTAAAGACTCCGTTTCGAGAGATACGTTATACTTGTCTTACACTTATAATAACGAAAGTAACAATTTAGCATTTAGGGTTGCAATAACTCAAAGTGGTTTAAAAAATACGGTTTTAGCCGGAGAAAATAAAAGCAAAACTCTTTTGCATGAAAATGTTGTTCGAATCTTATTTTCTTTCGATGGAGTTTATAAAAAGAAGCAAGTGAAAATTCCGTTGGGAAAATTGACACTTGGAACTGATACTAAAATAATTGGATTTATTCAAAGAAAGCAAACGATGGTAATTGAGGCGGCCACTGAGCTTTAATTTATTCTATTTGCGAAATATTTAATTAATGGGTTATATGTTTTTTTTAAAAGATTGAAATGACAAAAGATATTTTAGAAATTAGAGCGAATCTTCAAATTCAGAAAAACCCGGAGCAAGTTTTTGAAGCAATTATAGATCCGGATAAAATGACGAACTATTTTATTTCTAAAAGTTCAGGTAGAATTGAGGCAGGGAAAACATTAGTTTGGAAATTTCCTGATTTTGAATTTCCAATTAATGTGATGAGCGTTGAAATGAATAAATCAATAATTTATACTTGGAAAGATCTAGAAACCGAATATAAAACAACTGTAAACATTTCTTTAATACCGAGAGATGATAATTCAACCTTAATAACAATAACAGAAGGAACTCGAAAGAATGATATTGCGGGTTTGAAGTGGCTTCAAGGAAATACGGAAGGTTGGGCAAATTTTTTAGCGTGTCTTAAAGCTTATTTGGAATATGGAATTAATCTTAGAAAAGGTGGATTCGATTTTTTGAAAGCATAATGAAATATTTTAAATTGTAAATCAATACATTTATTTTTTCGATACCTATTAATAATTTTTAGGTCTTCTAATTCTACTTCAAACAATATTAGCTTTAGTTTTTACATATAAAAGAGGTTGTTATTTGAGACCAATCGATAAATATGAATTGTAGAGAAAAGGGAAATAAATTTAAAAGTATTTAATATAAAAATTTAATTGAATGATGAATTTTATTTATTCAACATGATTTTATTTGATAAGGAATTATTTTTTTATTAAGAAGAAAAAAAACCGCCTTAGTCTAAAGCGGTTTTTTTAATCTATTTGTTTATTAGAATTTTTCTGGTGTTAATTCCTGCTGAACTTTCGACAGACAAGAGATAATTTCCTGAACTTAAATTATCCGGTAAGAAAAAACTTTCTTTGTAATCGCCATTCATCAAAATCTTATTTGCTAATTCAGCGGCAACAGCACCTTGCATTGTATATAATTTTATTTTAACAATACCTGTTGAAGCAACATTGTAGTTAACAGTGAACTGATCCTGAATTGGCATAGGGTAAACTGAAAACGAATTTGTATTTATAGGGGAAGTGATTCCATTTAATGTATTGTATGTTACGGTTTGGCTGCCGGTATAAACATAGTCGCCAGTTGAATTACCATTTGCATTAGCAGCAACTCCGGCAAAGTAAAAAGTAACTGTACCGATATTAGTTGCAGGAGCTGTCCAATCAAATGTAAACATCATTGAACCGGAACTGGCGCCGCCATTTAATTGGTGAGTTACACTTCGACGAACTACTGTATTGATTGTTCTAGTTTTAATTTGTGTTTTTGCAGAATTAGTAATTACCAATGTTCCTCCATTATTTCCGGCTGCATCTAATGCTTCAACACATACACCAAAAAGACTATTTGCTGAACGGGAAACAGCACAGGTCATATGATAGGTAACACTAGGATCGTAAGCCCAAGCAGTCATATTGCTATTGGAAAGCATAATCATACCTCCGCCGGTATTCACAGCATAAGAACTATGACACCCCGAAGTTGTACAATTCCCCTCGCTAGGAGAATTAGTATACCCCGCTCTTCCATTATCAGAATTGGTTTCTCCGGTAAGAATGATGAATGTGACAACAATTGCGACTAATACGAATAATAATTTTTTCATTTTGTTTTGAATAATATTGGATAGGAAATGATTTTCAAATTTACCTTGAAATTTTGTATTTATGAATTGTATTAATAAACTTTTTTGTAATTTAGTAGTGTACTGATTGTTGTTTTGTAGATTTACCTAATGTTAGTTGGACATTGTTTTATCGAAATGCAGTGTTCAAAGTTAATTATTCACCCTATACCAATTCTAAATAAAATATGAAGATATTAATTGTAGAAGATGAAAAGCAATTGCTTGAATCGATGCTAACTTTCTTAAAAGAGTCTGGAATGGTATGCGACAGTGCTGAAACCCTCTCACACGCATCTGAAAAGGCAGACCTCTACGAATACGATTGTGTAGTACTTGATATTGGACTACCCGATGGAAGCGGATTAAAAGTGATAAATGTTTTACAGCAAAAACAAAATCAGACGGGAATCGTAATTCTGTCGGCGAAAAACTCTCTCGATGATCGCCTGTTAGGATTAAATTTTGGAGCAGACGATTATGTAACGAAGCCTTTTTATATGCCAGAATTGGTAGCTCGCATTAAATCTGTAGTGCGTCGCAGATCTGTTCAAGGTAACAATGAAATTATCTTTAACGAAATTAGGATTGTGCCTGATGAAATGATGATGTATGTAAAAGATAAACTTATTAGCCTCACAAAGAAAGAACATGAACTTCTTTTATACTTTTTAAGTAATATCAATAAAGTTCTTACTAAGGAATCCATTGCCGAACATCTTTGGGGCGATCACGCCGACATGGCCGATTCGTTTGATTTTATTTACAGTCATATAAAAAACCTCCGAAAAAAAATGACTGACAACGGAGCCAATGACTATCTCAAATCAATTTATGGTGTTGGATATAAATTAGCTTCTGAATGAAATTATTAAATATTACCAACAGGTATTATATTGTAATCGCTCTTGTTCTTCTCTTGGTGAGCAGTGCTTTTCTTGCTTATAGAGTATTATACTTGGTCGACAATCAATCTTCAGAGCAACTTCTTTTCGAAAAAAAGGAATTAGCAAAACAACTCGAACATCAAACCGGAATTCAAAAGCAACACATTGTTTTTGGAGATAGAATTGAAATTATTCCGATTCCTAAATTTACTTCATTCAAAGTAACAATGAAAGATACTTCTATGTACGATCTTTCTCAGCAAAGAAATGTACCTTATCGTATGATGGTATATGAACAACTCATTGATGACAATAGTTACCGAATAAAACTTGCTCGAAGACTTACCGATACCGAACATTTATTCGAAGGAGTTATCTTTACACTTATACTAGTGGCTTTGGATATAATAGCTTGTTTTTACTTTTTGAACAGATGGTTCTCAAGTAAAATTTGGAATCCATTTTATCGAGCTTTAAATGTTTTAAAAACGTTCGATATGACGAAAGGTGGAGTAGCCATGTTTCAGCGTAGTCAAGTTGATGAATTTAATGCACTCAATGCTGAACTTTCTAAACTTACCGACAAAGTAAATCGCGATTATAAAAATCTCAGGGAGTTTACTGAGAATATGTCGCATGAAACTCAAACTCCGCTTGCAATCATTCGTTCCAAGTTGGAATTGCTGTTGCAAGGTGAAATGAATGAACTTCAAGTAAATCAAATTTTAAGTACACTCGATTCGGTAAATCGCTTGTCGAAAATGAATAAGGGATTGATCCTACTTACAAGAATTGAGAATGATCAATATTCGGGATTACAACTTTTATCACTTGGAAAATTATTACGGAAACAATTAGACGACTTAGAACTTTTTATAAGTTCCAAAAATATTTCGCTTCATCTAGATATTGATGATAGTTTGCTAATAAGAATCAATCCGCATTTAGCAGATATTTTACTTACTAATTTATTGTCGAATGCAATTAAATATAATTTAGAGAATGGTCATTTATATGTGACTTTTACGAATGATAAATTTGAAATTGCCAACTCCGGGCATCCTCCTGTATTGTCGCCCAATGAAATTTTTGATCGGTTTAAAAAAGGAGAGTCGCCCGACAGTATTGGTTTGGGATTAGCAATTGTGAGAAAGGTGATCGAACATTGTTCTGCCAAAATAAAATATGATTACGAAAATGACTTACATCGATTTAATATTACTTTTTCGAGGGAAATGATGGTAAATACGGATGAAAACCAACATGCATAACATTATTTAATATCGATTTTTACCGTAATTTTCTTTTAAAAAATTTACCTTTGTGTCATGTCAGACATCCTTCATCACGAATGCGGTATTGCTTTGGTTAGGCTGTTAAAGCCACTTTCTTTTTATCGGAAAAAATACGGTACTTCTTTTTATGGAATGAATAAGTTGTACCTGATGATGGAAAAGCAACATAATCGAGGGCAAGATGGTGCCGGCGTGGCAAATATCAAGTTCGATGTACCTGCTGGAACGCGCTATATTAGTCGTTATCGTAGTAATGATAAAAGAGCGATAGCCGATATTTTCGAAAAGATTCAAACTAAATTTACTATTGCCACTGCTCATAATCCTGAATTGTTGTACGACACAGAATGGTTAAAACAGAATGTAGCTTTTTCTGGTGAACTTTGGTTAGGGCATCTTCGCTATGGCACTTATGGTGGCAATAGTATTGAAGCATGTCATCCATTTCTTCGTGAAAATAATTGGATGACGAGAAATTTAGTCGTAGCGGGAAATTTTAACATGACGAATGTTGACGAACTTTTTCAAGATCTTATAAAAATTGGTCAGCACCCCAAAGAAAAAGCCGACACTGTAACGGTAATGGAAAACATCGGTCATTTTTTAGACGAAGAAAATGAATTGCTTTACGAAAAATTTAAAAAGCTTGGAAATAGTAAAGAAGAAATTTCTCCATTGATAGCAGAACATTTAAGCATTGGAAATATTTTGAGAAACTCTTCTCACCGATGGGATGGTGGTTATGCAATTGCCGGCATGCTTGGACATGGCGACGCGTTTGTACTTCGCGATCCTGCAGGAATACGTCCAGCTTTTTATTATAAAGATGATGAAGTTTTGGTAGTTGCCAGTGAACGACCGGCAATTCAAACAGCTTTCAATGTTGCCGTTGAAACTATTCACGAAATAAAACCCGGCCACGCTTTGATCGTTCGTAAGAATGGAAAAGTGTTTGAAGAAATGATTAATGAACCGACACAAAAACTTTCTTGTTCGTTTGAACGAATTTATTTTTCAAGAGGAAGCGATGTCGATATTTATAAAGAACGAAAAGAGTTAGGTCGTTTATTATGTCAATCGACATTGCAGGCAATTGATTATGACTTGCGAAATACCGTTTTGTCTTTTATTCCTAATACTGCTGAGGTGGCTTTTTATGGAATGCTACATGGCATGGAAGTTTATTTGCGTGATGTGAAAAAAAGGAAAGTAAAAGCGTTAGGTGCAGATATTACTGATGAAAAACTCACAGAAATTTTATCGATACGTCCGCGAGCAGAAAAAATCGCAATCAAAGACGCTAAGTTGCGTACATTTATCACGAATGATGAAGAGCGTTCCGATCTTGTAACCCATGTTTACGATATCACTTATGGAACTATTAAAGAAGGCGAAGACAATTTAGTTGTAATCGATGACTCGATTGTTCGCGGTACCACATTAAAGAATTCAATTTTGAGAATGTTGGATCGCTTGGGCCCGAAAAAAATAGTTGTCGTAAGTTCTGCTCCACAAATTCGATATCCTGATTGTTATGGAATAGACATGGCTCGTATTGGCGATTTAGTAGCCTTCAAAGCTGCTATTGCATTATTGGAGGAAAATAATTTAGAGCATATAATTGATGAAACATACATTCGTTGTAAAGAACAATTGAAGAGTGATACTAAGGAAATGAAAAATCATGTTCGCATGATCTATCAACCTTTTACTGCTGAAGAAATAAGTAAAAAAATTGCCGAGCTTGTTCGGCCGAGCGATATGAAAGCCGACCTACAAATTATTTTTCAGAAAATTGAAGATTTACACAGTGCATGTCCAAATCACAGAGGTGATTGGTATTTTTCGGGAAACTATCCAACTCCCGGAGGAAACAGAGTTGTATGCAAAGCATTTATAAATTATGTAGAAGGAATTAACGAGAGAGCATATTAATTGTACTTGATTGTTTCTTGAGAATGATTTCTTTTGATTTATTAATTACGTATGCGATATGCCAAAAATACTTCTGCTTGTGAATTCTAATTAATCTAAAGTCTTAAAGGAATGTATTTGGTTTCAAAATTCAGAATTGCTTTTTGGATAAGGCAATTTATAAATTATGTTGGAGGACTATGTTTGATTGGTGTATGCGTTTACTATTCATGCGACCATGGGATGATTGATTTTCGGAATGCGCTATTCTGGCTTGCCTGTTTCGGACTTCTGTCATTTATTGGATTCTTCTCTAAATTTCTATTTTTTGATCTTAAGAGAGTAACAGTTACAGATTGGGGAGTAGAAGTCAAGTCTCTTTTGACTAAGCAAACTATTACCTATGAAGAAATGACAAGATTTGTGACAAAAAGGATAACAGGTCGCCAAGGAGCTGGAAGAACACTAGGATATCGTGAGTTAGAAATTCAGCTAACCTATAATCGCTCAGTTTTTATTGATGAAGATCAATTTGAAAATTATAATGACATTAAAAACATGTTATACCAGAACCGAAAGTTTACCTAAAATTTTGGGATTGCAAATCATATAACATTGGACTAAATGAAATGGCTAGGACAATGCTTGTCGGCTCGAGTGTTTAATTTTTAAATTATTGTTGAGCCATCAAAGAAAAGATGTAGCTTCGAATTCCGCCACTTCATTAACCTGGGACTGTAAGAATGACTCTGCCTTCTTGAAAACGTCACGAAAACTTTTATAAAATTAGTACCACCTTTATTTTTTTATTCTTACTAAAAATTATTCGCTTTTAAATTGTCTTAAGAAACGAACATCGTTTTCAGAAAATAATCTTAGATCTTTTACATCGTAACGTAGCATAGCAATTCGTTCTATTCCCATGCCAAAAGCATAACCGGTATATTTTTCAGAATCGATATTACAATTTTTTAAAACATTCGGATCAACCATTCCACAGCCCATTATTTCCAACCATCCGGTATACTTACATACGTTGCATCCTTTGCCTTTACAGATCTGACAACTTACATCCATTTCTGCAGAAGGCTCTGTGAATGGAAAATAACTTGGCCGTAAACGAATTTTTGCATCGGAACCAAACATTTCTTGTGCGAAATATAAAAGCGTTTGTTTTAAGTCGGCAAAAGAAACATTCTCATCAATATACAATCCTTCTACTTGATGAAAGAAGCAATGAGCTCTTGCAGAAATAGCCTCGTTTCTAAATACACGACCCGGAGCTAATATTCGAATGGGAGGTTTGTTGTTTTCCATTATTCGTACTTGAATAGACGATGTATGTGTTCTCAACGCTATCGAATCGCTGCCGCCTTCCTGTGAAATAAAAAAGGTGTCTTGCATATCACGAGCGGGATGATTTTCAGGAAAATTTAATGCAGTAAAATTATGCCAGTCGTCTTCTATTTCAGGACCATCGGCAACAGTAAATCCGATGCGTTGGAAAATGCGTAAGATCTCATTGCGTACTAGAGAAAGTGGATGACGAGAACCAATTCCAATCGATTCTCCGGGCAATGTTAAGTCGAGGTTTTCCGGTTTCGATGAATCTGACGATTGTTCTATTTTTGCTTGAAACGATTCTAATCTTTCCTCTGCTTTTACTTTTAAATTGTTTACCAAACGACCGAAATCTTTTTTCATTTCGGGTGCAATGTTTTTCATTTCGTTGAAAAGATCTGCTAAGACTCCCTTTTTCCCAAAATATTTTATTCTAAAAATTTCAACCTCATCTTTCGTTTCTGCGGCATACTTTTCAACTTCTTCGATTAATGAGTTTATTTTCTGTTCCATTCTTTTTAACTTTTCGTAATGCGTTTTTGAAGCTAGAAATATTTAAGCCAATCCTTTTAATTTTATTTACTACTAATTTTTATTGTGCAACGTAATATTGAATTGAAATGTGCGTTGACCAAATATATATTATTTGAAATAATTATTTTATATGGATAAATAAAAATAAATTATTTAAAATTCGTAGATGCTTTTTTCTTAGCACATTTTATTTTATCTGTTTCATCTTCATGTGCAAGTCAACTGTAGGTCGGTCGTAAGGCCCTGTTGGCGCTAAACCAATTTTATCAACCACATCTAAACCACTAACAACTTCTCCATATATCGTGTAATTTTTATCGAGCCATGGTGCGCCTCCAAGTGTTGTATAAATTATTTTTTGTTGCGGCGATAATTTTATTCCTCGTTGTAATTCTAGCATCTGCACTTGCTCTTCTGTGAACACCTGACCTTGTACAATATAAAACTGACATCCGCTAGAGGCGCGTTCCGGGTTTTCAGTTCTTGCGGCACATAAAGCGCCTTTCTTATGAAAAAGAGTATCGATAAATTCTGCAGGAATTGTATAACCTACATCTCCGTTTCCTAACATCATTCCCGCAGGAGCATTTTTCGATTCAGGATCGCCACCTTGAATCATAAAATTCCTGATTACTCGATGAAACAATAAACTGTCGTAAAAACCTTGGTTTACTAACTTTAAAAAATTGTCGCGATGACGCGGAGTTGAGTTATATAACTTCACCGTAATGTCTCCCAAATCGGTTGAAATCAATACCTCGTGCTCAACAGAATCTGTTACCGTCGTTTTTATGTCATTTTGTGCCATTGCAACACTGCAAATGAGACTAAATACTGAAAAAAGAATGCTTAATTTCTTCATTTTATTTTATTTTTGTGTGGGTCAAATTACCGACTACAATATTAACCAAAATCAAATGAATTCAGAAAAGAGAATCGGGCGACTTACTATACTTGTGATGTTAGGAATTTTTATGGTAAGTATAATGGGATCTTGTAAAAAGGATGGTCCAACAGTTGCCGTAATTTCAGTGATAGATTCTGCCGGTCGTGCAGTTCAAGGTGCGGCAGTAACACTATGGCAAGATACAGCTGTAAATAATACAAATGGGGTAAAAGCAAGTTTACGTGTTACCAAAATAAGTGATGCAGCCGGAAAAGCAGAATTTAATTTCGAATTGGAAGCTTATTTAAATGCTCAAGCAATCCGTAATACAGACACGGCTCGCTCTGTTGTTCGACTAAAAGAACACGAAACAGTTAATGTAACGCTGCATCTTTAACCACAACTATTCTTTAAAATATTCCAGAATAGCTTCTTTTAACAGTAAATCTTGCTCTTTTAACGTTAAAGGAGGAAGTTTTTTTACTAATTTCCAATGCGGCCATCCATCCTGATCGAGGCCTTCCAATTCATAATATCCAAAATGACTCATCAGGCGGCATACTGCAATATGCATCAAATCCTGCTTTTCATCTTTAGAATATTTTATCGGGCCCTTTCCTAATTCTTGAACTCCGATTAAAAAAAGCAACGCTTGAACGTCAGGTTCTTCGCCGTAGATATCGGCCAAGCGAGCACCAAGCTTTTTCCATTCTTCCTTTAAGTTTTGTAAATCAATTGCATCCATTTGAGACAAAGGTATTCAGAATTTTGCGGGATTACTACCTTTGCCACCCTTGATTTCAACTTATAGTGAAGAGATTTAAAAACCGCTACTTTTTATTCCTGCTTTTTTTGTATGGACATGCTCCTGTCTTTGCTCAGCAAAAAACTGGTCAGCCAGTCGATATAATTATATGTATGGACTTAAGTAGTAGCTCGAACGGACTTATAGATCATTTAAGAAATCATATTTGGGATTATTGGTATACACTTAGTAATTGTAATCCGGCTCCTAATTATCGTATTGGTATTGTCACTTACGCTCGATTCAGTTATGGAAAATCGAACGGTTACTCGAAAGTTATTTATGATTTGGGAACCGATTTCGAAAAAATAAGTAGTGTATTATATAAAATTCCATCGCGCATAGAAAAAGGTGATCAGTATGTTGGAGAAGCATTAAACACGTGTCTTAAAAAAGTTTCTTGGTCGAAAGATCCGGATGCAATAAAAATGATTTTCTTAGTTGGTAATGGCGATGTAACAACTGGTACGGTAGATATAGATGCAATCGTTGATAAACTGGTAAGCAGTAAAATTATTGTCAATACTGTTTACTGTACTGTTCCGGGTGAAAAAAAAGCTGTGAAAGGGTGGGAACGAATTGCTTTGAAGGGGAGAGGTAAAATGTCGACGATGTCTATAAAAAATAAATATTTCGACAGACTGAATGGATTTGATATGGCTCGTTTTCGTGCACTGAATAAAAAATTTAATGCAACTTATTTATATTACGGTTTAGAAGGAAGACCTCGTTTACGTCGGCTTGTTGAAGAAGATAATCACGCGTACGTTACCAATACCGAAGGATTTCGTTTTAGAATACTTTATAAAATATCGGACGACTATCAGAAAAAAAATAATTCTTGGGATATGGTCGATTTATACTCTAAGAATCCGGTCGATTTTATGAAAGTCGATCCAAAGACGATGGTTGATACTTGTAGAAAAATGAATAATAATCAGTTGAAAGCATTTATTATTTATAAAAAATACGAACGCAAAAAAATTGCTGCTATGATGGCAGAAATGATTATTAACAAAGAGTTAAAAGATAAAGAAGAAGGACAGGTAGTGAATAAAATGATGGCTACTTTAGACATTGTGACCTTGCAAACCATTCGCGATTTGTTGAAGGAGAAATCGTGTGAATGCCCTACAAAATAAAACAATATGTCGAGTTGGAATAAATGGATTTTTGGAAGTTTAGGTTGGGCGCTTGGCGGACCAATTGGCGCGATCATTGGCTTTGCTCTTGGAGCAGTGTCGGAAGACGCAAGCATTACCGTTCATCAACCTTCGAATCATTCGCCCGGATATTTACCGAACGATTTCAGTGCCGTGTTATTGGTGTTATGCGCTGCTGTAATGAAAGCAGATCAAAAAGTAATGCGTTCGGAGTTGGATTATGTGAGAAATTTTTTCAGTAGACAATTTGGTGAGGCGCACACACAAGAGCGAATGTTGTTTTTCAAAGAAGTGTTAAAGCAAGATATTCAGCTTGGTGCCGTTTGTCAACAGATTCGCCAATTCGTTGATGTGCCTTCTCGATTACAACTTATTCATTTGTTGTTTGGCATTGCAGCCTCAGATGGTTCTGTTGGTCAAGAAGAGTTGACTGTTATTAGCCAGATTAGTCATTTGATAGGTGTAGGGCAGGCCGACTTCAATAGTATAAAAGCAATGTTTGTGGTTGAAGTAGATTCATCCTATAAAATATTGGAGGTAGAACGTTCTTCGAGCGATGAAGAAGTGAAGAAAGCTTTTCGCAAAATGGCGATTAAATATCATCCCGATAAAGTTCATCATCTTGGACCGGAATATCAAAACGATGCACAAGAGAAATTTAAAAAGATTAATGAAGCTTATGAGAGAATTAAAAAGGAGCGAGGAATGAAATAAAATTTTAATGGGGATTCTTTTAGTCAGTGCTCAAATATTTTTTCATCAGAATGAAACTCATGTTATAAAAACAAAGTAAGGGGTAGAATGCAAACAATAGACATCATACTAATTTTGATTCTTGGTTTCGGAACTGTTAGAGGTTTTTTGAAAGGCTTCATCTATGAAGTAGCGATGTTGGGGGCGCTGGTGTTGTGCTATTTTCTCGGCTTTAAAATGGCAGGATATGTTGCTGAGTTTTTATTTAAGTCATTCGGAGGTTCTCCTGCTACTTTGCACTTTGTATCTTATGCAATAGTTTGGATTGGCGTTTCAATTGGCGCATGGTTTCTTGCTAAACTTTTTGAAGGACTTATTAAGATAACTGCACTGGGATTGTTTAATAAAATTGCCGGCGGTATTTTCGGATTAATGAAGTATGCTTTTCTTATTGGATTATTTATTTATTTTTTCAACAAAGCCGATCAACATTTTAATTGGCTTACTATAGACCAAAAATCAAATTCAATTTTTTATTATCCGTTATTAAAAGTTGGAAAGTTGGTAATGGGAGGAGTGAGCTAGTGGAAGCAAGCGATACTATTTACTTTACTTTAGTAGCATCCGTTTTTTAACTGCAGAATTTTTAGACATAGAGAAATGGGAGAAAGAGGAAGAGCCACGGAGACGGAATTTCCTCTGTGTATTTCTCCGTGTGCTCTGTGTTTCTCCGTGTCCCCCAAAAAATCGCGTTAACAAATAGTGATGCTTTAATTTAGACTCAACCATTTATGAACTGCAGAATTTTTAGACATAGAGAAATCGGAGAAAGAGGAAGAACCACGGAGACGGAATTTCCTCTGTGTATTTCCTCTGTGTATTTCCTCTGTGTATTTCCTGTGTGTATTTCTCCGTGTGCTCTGTGTTTCTCCGTGTCCCCCAAAAAATCGCGTTAACAAATAGTGATGCATTAATTTAGACTCAACCATTTATTAACTGCAGAATTTTTAGACATAGAGAAAAGGGAGAAAGAGGAAGAACCACGGAGACGATATTTCCTCTGTGTATTTCTCCGTGTGCTCTGTGTTTCTCTGT
>JAYTOX010000033.1:0-69971 GCA_043747595.1 Bacteroidota bacterium
AACAATTCCAGAGGCGTTGGAGCAATACCATCGCTTAATGAACAAAGAGCCAAAGAGTGTTTTTTTAGATAGAGGATATCGAGGACCAAAAAAAATTGGAGAGACAGAACTTCATACACCAAAACCTGATAAAAACATTACTGCATCAAAAAGAAAACGACATAAGCGAAGAGCAGCCATAGAACCGGTGATCGGTCATCTAAAGCATGATTATCGAATGATAAAAAATTACCTTAAAGGAACCGTTGGCGATGCAATCAATGTAATGTTAGCAGCTGCGGCAATGAACTTTAAACGGATCATGAACAAATGGACGCATCAACTTATTTTTTGTATCAAAAATTTGTTGACTGTTATCGTCTTTTGTTATCAACGATTTTTAACTGGATCTCTGGAAAAGGCTTTTTGAGGGTCGACTAAGTAATCAGTAGGTATAATATTAATGGTCCTTATTTATGGATCCATTCAAATTTTGTAGACAAGAAAAGGAATGATTGAGTTTTTTAAAGAGGCCAATAAAAACAAGGTTTAGTTTCATACAATAGGTTCTCATATTAGGAATTCATATTTTAGCAATTTAAATAGCACATTAAAATGAAAAAAATTATTTATCTTTTCGTATTATTGACGTTTTCTTTTCAATTGAAATCACAATCTTTGGATAAGAAACTTGATTTTATTATAGTGGTAAATGATGGATTTGAACCTTTTTCAAGTATGTCATTAGAGGCAATTGATACAAACAATTTTGAAAGGGTCATAACTATTGATTATTACCCCGGAAATCTGGAAATGTCTTGGAGTGATTTTAATGATTTGATGAGCCCTAAAACCAAAACAATTACCTTAATTCTGTATTCGATGGAAGGCAAGGATGCAAAAACGTTTCAATATCAGATTGGGATCAATCCGAAATGGCTTGAAGACCGGTACAATATTTTAAAAATATACAATTTGGAAAATAAAAAATACAGAAAGCGTTTGAATCCTCTGTCAAATGACAAAAACTATACATTTGAATTAGAGTCCCCCTCCCATACTTTTTATAGGATAAAGTAATAATTCACATCAAATTTGATTATCGAAAATTGGATGTGACTTAAAATGTAAAGTGAGTAGTAGTTAGTAAGGATTTTAAAACCCAATATCTGCTCAAATCTGAAGTAAATTGGTTCGAAGACAATCCGCTCGGGAGTACAGATGCAGATTGTGAGTGTGAAGTGTGAGTGTGAAAAATCGAATCTTGAAGAAACTTTCGATCTCCACACTCGCACTCAAACTCACACTAACTCCAATAAGTTTTTCAGATCATTTAACAAAAGGTTCGACTTTTGTCTGCTCCACCGTACTGATGCAGTTTTGAGTGTGTAGTGTGAGTGTGGTCGCAAACGTTTCCACACTCGCACTCAAACTCAAACTGAATTTTCCACACCCGCACTCAAACTCACACAGAAATTCAGCACGAGTGTGGAGTGCGAGTGTGAAGGTCAACATGAAATAAAATTTTCGATCTCCACACTCGCACTCAAACTCAAACTGATTTTTCCACACTCGCACTCAAACTCACACTGAAATTCAGCAGGAGTGTGAAGTGTGAGTGTGAAATTCGAATCTTGAAGAAACTTTCGATCTCCACACTCGCACTCAAACTCACACTGAAATTCAGCAGGAGTGTGGAATTTCAGTGTGAAACCCAACCACGCTCCGCTACGACAAACATCCCTCTACCCTAACCTTTCCATTTCTCCAACAAAATAAAACTCCAGACTGCTTCAACGGACATTCGTCCGTTGTTTTAAGCTGTGCGATATTCATCAACCGTTAAATGCTCATCGTGTTTAATTACCGAACCTATTTTATAAAAGGCAATGATGTATTAAAGAATTTTGTACTCGAAGAAACAATAACCCGTGGAGTCAATCAAGGAGAGTGGCAAAATATCTTCATTAAATTTTTCAGGCATCCCCTACTTACAAATTCTGGTTCAAGGATTGCATCTGTAGCATAATATTATTCATCGTTACTTTTGGTCTAGAAAGATGAGGATTACGTTGGCATGAGAATTATGCTGAGAGATCGCACTCACTAATAAATTGTATAATGAAAAATACAAAGCAGATTATAATTGAAGTGCTGTCTGTTGCGGAATCCACTTCTGCACATGGCAGGAAGATCAAAGATTCTGCTGAAAGGGTTTTATGAGAGAATTAAATATGATTTATGTCATGTTTAAATATTACTCTTCCAAACAAAAGTAAAATTTTAGCAGTGCAAATTTGAATTCTTTAATTCAGAAAAGCATTACACAATTTTTGAAATAAGATACATAATTCACTTATTAAAAATTGAGTATTGATTTTAATTTTTTTGTTTAGTAAGTGAAAGTTAATCCTACTCCAAAACCCATGTCGCTGTCGTAATGTGAAGAGATGGAAATATATTTTGTTACGATGTAGCGATAACCTAACATATATTCTTTATCGGTGTTGAGCATTATGCCACCACGCAAACGTTTTGTGATTGCAATATCTTCTCTTGATAATTGAAAACGAAGTTTTCCGTCTAAATCAATTCTTGCATCGGCTACAAATAACATTGGTAGAGTATAAGCAATTCCAAATACTACTGTGTGTCGGTTGTTTTTGTTGCTGACTTGATTGAACCAATTTTTTTCTTCGCTGCCGAAAATATTTTTCGGGCTTCCTTCAACATCAAAGAAGTTTTTTTGTACAGTACCTACTTTTTTGTAATGATAGTCAAAACCTGTGTAAGCATACAGCCACTGCATTTTTCCGAAATATCGTCCGAACATTGTTTCACTTTCGTAACCGTGTTCGGGATGAAAGCCCATATGCCACATCTCCTGAAATTTCCATCGCGTACCTGCAAACATTGCTTCGCCATCACTGCCGTTTGATTCAATTCCGATTTTAGTCATGAAGTGAAATTTCCTATCATCTGCAAAAAGTTTTCGTTGTGCCAATTTTTGATTTGGAATTTCAGGATTCGTTGGTTGGTTTTCGTAAGTGAATACTCTGCCCATTCCGCTCATCATGTGATAAAGAATGTGGCAATGAAAAAACCAATCTCCATATACATTGGCGTTAAATTCTAATGTGTCGGTTTCCATTGGCATGATGTCAACAATATTTTTTAGGGGTGCGTTTTCTCCTTGACCATTTAGTAATCTAAAATCGTGTCCGTGCAAGTGCATGGGGTGGCGCATCATAGAACCGTTGTGAATAATAAGGCGAATATTTTCACCTTGCTTAATTAATATCTTATCGGTTTCGGAAACTACTTTGTTATCTATACTCCACACATAACGATTCATGTTTCCTGTTAATTCAAAACTTAAAACTTTAACGGGTGCATCTTTTGGAAGTGTTGTTACAGTTGGGGATTTAAGCATGGAGTAATTTAATGTTACAATATCTGAAAGTGCGTTTGCATCATATTGTTCTGCTCCCATATTCATTCCCTTCATACCATCCCCTCCTGAAGAATGGGTAGGCATTTTCATTTTGTCTTTCGTCCTTTTCTTTTTTACATCGCCTGTGATTTCGGGATACATGACTTCATTCATGTCCATTTGATTTAAAGTCATGTGCATTCCCATGTCGTCCAAATCTCCGTTCATTTTCATCATACCGTTCATCATTTTCATTCCTGAAAAATATTTTAGTTTGGGTAATGGTGTTGCAGAAATTTTTTCTCCGTTGCCAAACCAAAGTGATGATGAAGCTGTGCGGTCTTCGGGTGTTACTAAGAACTGATAATTTTTATTTTCGGGAATGGCAATGATAACATCGTAGGTTTCGGAAACTGCAATTATTAATCTGTCCACTTCAACGGGTTCAACATCGTTGCCATCGTTGGCAACCACTGTAATTTTCCCGCCTGAATAAGTGAGCCAGAAATAATCGGATGCGCCTCCGTTGGCAATTCTTAATCTTACCTTATCTCCCGCCTTGAATTGCGAAAGTTGATTTTCGTTTTGTCCGTTGATTAAAAATTTATCGTAATACACATCGCTTACATCCATTGCATTCATGCGCTTCCATTCGTTTTTTAATTTTGTTCCCAAATATCCTTGTGCGATAGCCTCGGAATAACTTTGAGTTGTTCCTTTTTTTATTGCGAACCAGTCGGTAGCGTTGTGCAAGCTGCGGTGAACTTCTTTTGGATTCATATCTGTCCACTCACTTAAAACGATTGGCAAGGTTGGTAAATCATCAATGCCTTTGCGGAATGTTTTATCATCTGCTTTTTTATTCATTATAAAAGAACCATACATACCTATTTGTTCTTGCAGTCCTGAATGACTGTGATACCAGTGTGTGCCATGTTGAATTATCGGGAAGCGATATAAATGCATGGTGTGTGGTTTGATTGGCATTTGTGTGAGGTTGGGAACTCCATCGTATTGGTTAGGTAAAAACAAACCATGCCAATGAATTGATGTTTCTTCGCTTAGTTCGTTATGAACATAAATTTCTGCCGTGTCCCCTTCGGTGAAGGTGAGCGTTGGCATTGGTATTTGTCCGTTGACTGCGATTGCACTTTTGGGTTTGCCTGAAAAATTTACTGTTGTGTCACGAACATATAAATCGTAACGGACAACTTTTTGCCCGAATGATTTTTGAGAAAGTGTGATTGAAAAAAATATAATGCACTTACAACAATTTTGTTTGGTAAAGATTTTTTTCAGCAAGCGGAAAATGAAGCGGATACTATTTTTTAAATTTTTCATTTTTAAATTTTTATTTTGACATTACATTATTTCCTTGTGGACCCACATTGTAGATGTAAACTAATTGCGCTCCATGATGTCCTGTGATTGCTACCAATGTTCCTGTGGTGAGAATTATTGCTGTGAGAATAATTTCCATCCATTTATTTCTGAACCACTTTATTGTGATGAACCGAATGATTGTTGCACCAAGCGAAAACCAAAGTGTGTATAGTCCGAATAAACGGTGTGTTTCAAAAATTTCAATTGCTTTATCGTCTGCATCGCCACTGATGTGAACTGAGGTTTGAATAGCAATAAATGAACCGATGCAACCAGCAAGAAGCAAAAAAAATGTGAGCCATTTTAAGTCTGTGTTTTTCGAAAAAAACAAAACTGTTAGTTGAACTAAAACTGCAAACGCTAAAAGTGCAATTGGGAAATGCACAAATAAGGGATGGAGATTCGGGAATTGTTTAAAAAAGTCGTGTACCATATTCTTTGCGTTTTAAAAAATAATTCAATCCCGATAACGATCGGGATTGAATTGATTAAAAAATTATTTCGCTTGAATTGTTTCCTTCGTGGAAGGACATCCATTCATTTTGTCTCCGTAATACGGATTATGGATTTTTGAATCTGCGCTTAACCAGTAAGCTCCTTTTCCATCACCTGCCATTGGACAAAACTGATAGTAAATTGGAGTTGAAGTGGGAAAAGCTTTTACAACTGCAAACATATTTTTTGAAAGTGATGTGAAATGTTCTCTGTCATGGTCAAGTTCAGCAACTTCACTGATATGCGTAGCATCATAAGTGAGTTTCTTTGTGTATTTCATCCAAACAGCATGTTGTTCGGTTGTCATTTTATCCATTGGCACTTTCTTGATTTCGTCAAGCATTGTCTTTGCGCTTGCACTTGCGGTCTTTGCATCGTTGCTCACCAGTGCGTTTTTCATATTTAAGTATGTCTCCAAAACTTTGTTGATTGGAGAACTGCTGTTTGTTTGCGCAAAACTTTGTTGCATAAACGGAGCAACTGCGATTAGCAGTGCAATT
The DNA here is from genome assembly GCA_043747595.1 of Bacteroidota bacterium. GTDB lineage: Bacteria > Bacteroidota > Bacteroidia > AKYH767-A > 2013-40CM-41-45 > JADKIH01. Next base: position 5,791 of record JAYTOX010000033.1, read on the forward strand.
ATTATTTTTTTCATTTTTTTAAGTTTGAACTAATTTAATTATTGATGAGTGGACTATAAACAGTCCAGCACGGTCAGAAAAAATTCTGCCGTGTAATTAAAAAATATCAAAAAATCAAATTTGGAAACTCTGAATAAAAATCCTTATGTCCGCTTTGGGTGGCGGTGGATGAAAGCCGCTATATGCTAAAAAAAATTTGTTTTGCGAAACGGGTAATACATTAAATAAAGGAGTAACTACGGAAATAAAAGTGTGGAACACTTTTATTGCATCAACTGTTTGCCCTGAAGCGAACTGCCCAAGAGTTTTGAAAAAGGCAAGGTGCATATTCTGGCAGTCGCCGTTCTTTTCGTCTGAATCTTTTTCGTGAGAGCAACAGGATTTTCCGTGATGTTCATTTTCTTCTTTGCCGCAACAACCGTCTGCGCTTACTGCACATAATGCAGAGCAGAGAAAATTGAAAGACATGACTACTAATAAAAGGTAGCACATGCTTTTTGATATGATGTTGTTGTGAATCATTGAAGCAACAAAGATATGATTATTTAGATGAAGTTTTTGATGAAGCTACGAAAACTGTGCCGAAGCGGTTTTGAGCGGTTGGGGCAAAATAAAATGTGAGTCACCTGAAGCGTGGGCTTAATACGGTTGGGTTGCCTCACTGCCAGCACCAATGAAATTGACCACCCTTTGTCGATTCAAACTAAGTATTTATATTAGATTGCTAATAATTTCAAAATAATTAAAGCTTTATTTAAAGATTAAATCAAAAAAACATGGAAACTCTCCTTATTTCAATTATCGGTCTTTTTGTAACTTACTTCATAATCCAAGGTGCTGTCAAATCAGCTATTGATGAAAAAATCAGTAAGCTTTTAACAACTCAGTCCGCATATTTGAAATTTTTGGCTAAACAAGGCGGGATTGCGAATGATGATATAAATAGAATTGTGTTAACTGAAAAACAATACAAAAAAAAGCACAAAAAAGAAACAATTGATTCAATAAACTCTTGAAAATATGAAAAAGCAATTTACAATTTTATTTATGATGCCGATGCTTACATTCGGTTAAGATCAAAATGCGTCACTTCCAAAAAATACTAGGATTGAAAAGAATGACATCAACTTAAATCTTGACTTATTAGAAAGTAGACAAAAGACTAGTGTTGGATTAATAATTGGCGGAGGTATCGCTTACTTTAGTATGGCGGGTATTATTACTGCAAAAATCTTAGATAATGATAAAGGAAAAAAGGTTTCCGATATGTGCTAATTGGTTCTTCTGCGATGATACTTTCCGGGTGGGTAATATTAATTGATTCAAATAAATTTAGGAAGCATCACCCCCCTACCAACTAATGAAACTATTTATGCTCGATGTTATCACCTTCACTATTACCAATCGGAGCTACCAACCATTGAGGATAACCAATAGTTTGGCGAATTATATGAAGTGTGCCATCTCCTGAATTAGTTTGTTTCACATCGGATCGAATCATTTTTGGCATAAAGTATTCAATCAATAAGATCTAGTACTTTATAAATTGATCATCATCTGCATCCCTAAGAAGTTGCTTTAATCGGTCTGCTCCTTCTTCTGTTTAATTCGGTGAAATCATTTTTTTTCTAAAAAATGATTGTTCAAGAAATTTTATTATTTTTGAGCTGTGGGTCTATACAAACGTATTTTCAGCTTTTCACTTGTCATCTATCTGATGACTATTATGCTCATGCCCTGCAATGACGTCTGCGAATCTCATCAGCTTCAAACAGCGACTTCATTGCACAATGGATCCAAGCATCATGAAACAGAAAATGATATTTGTAATCCGTTTTGTTTGTGTTCCTGTTGTTCGACAGCAATGAATATTGTTTACTTACCAAGTATATCTTTAGCAGTTCAACCGACTTTAAAAGATTTCGCACTTTTCGAACCACAATTTTTTTCATCAGACAATTCTACTATCTGGCAGCCGCCTAAACTCAGCTAAATGAATTTCTAAACTCGTTTACAGCGAGTCATTCACTTTTCTACTGAGTAATTTTGCTCTGTAGGGAAATGTGTATTTATTCATTTTCAACTGATAAACAATGCTCAATAAAACAATTGCGTTCTCTATAAAGAACAAACTAATAATCGGGCTTTTCATTTTAGCCCTCATTGGCTATGGCAGCTACCAATTTACTAAGTTGCCAATTGATGCTGTCCCCGACATTACTGACAATCAAGTGCAAGTAATAACGGTTGCACCTTCATTGGGAGCGCCGGATATAGAACGACTTATAACTTTCCCAATAGAGCAAGTTAATAGCAATATTCCCGGACTGAAAGAAATTCGTAGTTTTTCAAGATTCGGACTTTCATTAATCACAATTGTATTCGATGATGATGTAGACATATATTGGGCAAGACAGCAAGTAACTGAACGGCTAAAACAAGCGCAAGACCAAATTCCAAAAGGTTTGGGTTCACCGGAATTAGCACCCGTTACTTCTGGTTTAGGAGAAATTTACCAATATGTTGTTCGTGCCAAACATGGTTATGAAACAAAGTATGATGAAACAGAATTGAGGACTATTCAAGATTGGATAGTTCGCAGACAATTATTAGGAGTGAAAGGTGTAGCCGACGTAAGCGGCTTTGGCGGAAAACTAAAGCAATATGAAATTGCAGTTGATGCTAACAAATTAAAATCCCTGAACATTACTATTAATGATGTCTTCACTTCTTTAGAAACGAATAATGAAAATACGGGTGGTGCATACATCGAGAAAAAATCAACAGTTCTCTATATAAGAAGTGAAGGACTGATTGGGAATATTGACGATATAAAAAACATTGTAGTAAAGAACACAAAGAACGGAACACCATTATTAATAAACGATGTTGCTGAGGTGAGAATTGGGAACGCCATTCGTTATGGAGGTATGACCTACAACGATGAAGGCGAAGTGGTAGGGGCAGTTGTGATGATGTTGAAAGGTGGTAATAGCAGTGAAGTAATTAAAAATGTAAAAGATCGCATTACACAAATTGAAAAAACTCTACCCGAAGGAGTAGTGATTGAACCTTACTTAGACAGAACAAAAATGGTAAACAATGCCATTAGTACTGTATCAAGGAATTTATTGGAAGGTGCATTGATTGTAATTTTTGTATTGGTATTATTTCTTGGAAATTTTAGAGCTGGTTTATTGGTTGCCTCAGTTATCCCTTTGGCAATGCTGTTTGCCATAATTATGATGAACCTTTTCGGAGTAAGTGGAAATCTCATGAGTTTAGGGGCATTGGATTTTGGGTTGATTGTAGACGGAGCGGTAATTATTGTAGAAGCAGTGATGCACAGTTTGATTCACAGAAAAAAAACAAGAAGTGATGGACGAATAACTCAAATTGAAATGGATCATACAGTAAACCATTCAGCAAGCAGAATGATGAACAGTGCTATGTTTGGGCAAATAATTATATTAATTGTGTACCTACCAATTTTTACGCTTGAAGGAATAGAAGGGAAAATGTTTAAACCAATGGCTCAAACAGTTGCTTTTGCATTGTTGGGGGCATTTATTCTATCGCTCACATACATACCTATGATGAGTGCATTATTTCTCAATAAAAACACCGCTCATAAGAAAAATATCTCTGACAGAATGATGGGCTTTTTTGTGAAAATACATCAAAGAGTTTTAAGTAAGGTTTTAGGTTTTCCAAAAGCAATAATTGGAATTTCAATTGCACTTTTACTGATTTCATTTCTCGTTTTCACTAAAATGGGCGGCGAATTTATTCCAGAATTACCCGAAGGTGATTATGCTGTGGAAACAAGAGTTCTTACAGGAAGTAATATAGCAACAACTGCAGATGCTTGTATGAAAGCGGCCCATATCTTAAAAAATAAATTTCCGGAAGTAGAAAAAGTAATAGGCAAAATTGGAAGTGGAGAGATTCCTACCGACCCAATGCCAATGGATGCAGCCGACTTGATTATTGTTTTGAAGGATAAAAATGAATGGACTTCGGCAAATTCTTGGAATGAGCTTTCTGAAAAAATGAGTATTGCTTTACAAGATATTCCCGGTGTGACATACAGTTTTCAATTTCCGGTTGCGATGCGCTTTAACGAATTAATGACTGGTGCAAAGCAAGATGTTGTTTGTAAGATCTTCGGAGAAAATTTAGATACTCTTTCTAAATTTTCAAAATTATTGGGTGAGGTTGCAGGAAAAATAAACGGAGCAGAAAATGTATTTGTAGAGCCAATTGATGGCTTACCACAATTAATTATTACTTACAAACGAAATCTTATTGCGCAATACGGCTTAAATATTTCTGAGATCAACAAAGTAGTGAACACGGCATTTGCTGGACAAAGTAGTGGGCAAGTTTTTGAGGACGAAAAGCGATTTGATTTAGTGGTACGTCTTGCTGGTGAAAACAGAAAGAACTTAGAAGATGTTCAGAATCTTCTAATTCCGACTTCAAATGGAACACAGATTCCTTTGTATCAGGTTGCCGATGTATCCATTCAGGAAAGTGTAAATCAAATACAACGAGACGATGCAAAACGAAGAATAATTGTTGGTTTCAATGTACATGATAGAGATGTGCAAAGCATTGTTAAGGATTTACAAGGTCAAATTGAGAAGCAGATCAAATTTCCAAGCGGCTACTATGTTACTTATGGCGGTGCATTTGAAAATCTGGAAGCCGCTAAAAAAAGACTGTCGATAGCAGTTCCACTTTCATTGATCCTGATTTTCTTATTTCTATATTTTGCTTTTGGATCTATTAAACAAGGGTTACTTATTTATTCAGCAATTCCGCTTTCTGCCATTGGCGGAATCTTCTTCTTAGCATTACGAGGTATGCCATTCAGTATAAGTGCTGGAATCGGTTTCATTGCGTTGTTTGGCGTTGCAGTATTGAACGGAATAGTTTTGATTGCAGAATTTAATCGTATTAAAGCGGAAGGCGAAAACGACACAAGAAAAATTGTATTACAAGGCACAAGAAATCGTTTGAGGCCTGTGCTTATGACTGCATTTGTGGCATCACTTGGTTTTTTACCTATGGCAATAAGCAATGGCTCAGGTGCAGAAGTTCAAAGACCATTAGCAACGGTTGTAATTGGTGGACTTTTAATCGCAACTTTCTTAACTTTATTTGTTCTGCCGGTCTTATACATTTTATTTGAAAAAATTGGAAAAGGGAAGTCCCCATCAATCATTGCAATTGTATTGTTAGGATTATTTTCATTTCATAAAACAAATGCACAAACAGGTATACAATTAAAAGCAGCAATTGACACTGCATTGACTAATAACTTAATTGTAAAGCAAGAAAAATTAAATTCAGAGTATCAGAAAAAATTAAAGGCTGCTGTTGTTGATATTCCGCAAACAAACATTACAGGTGAATATGGACAGTTCAATTCTTTCTACAACGATACAAAATTTGGAATTTCGCAGTCGATAAGTTTCCCTACAGTTTATTCAAAACAAAAAGTACTACAAAATGAAGTGTATAATAGCAGCCTGCTAAGTATTGCATTGAAAGAAGCTGAATTGAAAAAGAAAGTCAGTCAGTTTTTTTATTACATACTTTACTTGCAAGCAAAAAGGGAAATACTTGTAGAAATGGATAGTGCATATTCTTCTTTTTTGGAAAAATCAAATTTAAGATTTGAAAAAGGAGAGAGTAATCTGCTAGAAAAGGCTACTACTGAAACTCAGCGTGGGCAAATTGCTATTCAATTAAGACAGCTAAAAGGTGAAATTGAAATTACACAGCTCCAATTTCAAATGATCCTAAATACCGAAACCGTTTATTTTCCGTTCGATGAAAATCAGAAAATGACATTTATCTTAACTGAAGATTCCAAAATAATTTCTAAGCATCCGCAGATAGAAGTATTAAATCAACAAAGACAAATTGCTTTGGTAAGAACTGGATTGGAAAAATCAAAACTTTTGCCTGGATTGAATTTTGGTTATAATAATCAAAGTATACAAGGGAAAGGCCCAAATGAGGTAACATATCCAAAATCATATCGTTTTAATTCAGTGCAATTTGGAATTGGAGTACCATTATTTTTCTTTTCTCAAAAGGGGAAAATTGGTTCTGCGAAAATTTTGCAAAAGATTTCAGAAAATGAATATCAAATCGGCATGCAAACGATGAATTTAGAATATGAATCTGCACTTAAGATTTATCAGACACAAATTGAAACTGTTAAATATTTCGAAGACACTGCGCTGAAAAATGCTGAAACGATTACTAAAACAGCTAACGAACAGTTTGTAAATGGTGACATCAATTATTTAGATTGGGTTATGCTGATAAACAATGTTGCTGCAATTCAAAACAATTACGTCGAAGCAATAAAAGAACTCAATCAAGCAATTATTCAACTAAATTTCTTAACTTCTAAATAGACATAGATCATGATAAAATATATCTTATTTACAATATCAATATTTATACTCACAGCTTGTAACAATAAAAAAGAATTGGAAGCGAAAATTATTAAAGAGGAGAACGAAAACTCAGTTGAACTTTCAGATGCTCAGCTTAAAAACACTGAAATTCAAATCGGGAAAATTGAAATGCGTAATATTTCATCACTCTTAAGAGTGAATGGAAAAATTGAAGTCCCACCGCAAAATATGATATCGGTAAGCGTCCCTATGGGTGGTTATCTTAAATCAACAAAATTGTTGGCAGGAATGCATATCAATAAAGGTGAAGTAATTGCAACTATGGAAGATCAGCAATATATCCAATTACAACAGGATTATTTGTTGGCGACGACTCATTTTACTTCAATTGAACAAGAATATTTTCGTCAGAAGGAATTAAATCAAAGCAAGGCCAGTAGTGATAAGGTATTTCAGGAAGCGCAAACTGAATATTTATCTCAAAAAATTCTGATTAAATCATTTGCCGAAAAATTAAAATTGATTGGATTAAATCCTAATAATTTAAATGAAAATTCTATGTCGAAAAGTATAAACATTATTTCACCAATTGATGGTTTTGTTTCTCAAGTTAAGCAGAACATTGGAAAGTATGTAACGCCAACTGAAGTGCTCTTTGAATTAGTAAATCCTACAGATATTCACTTAACCCTTACGATTTTTGAAAGAGATTTGTTCAAAATTTCAATAGGTCAAAAAATATTCGCATACAATAACACTAATCCTAAAAAGAAATATTTATGTGAGATTCTTTTAATCGGTAAGGATGTAACTCCTGAAAGAACGATTCAAGTACAGTGTCACTTTGAACAATATGATAAAAACTTGATACCCGGAATGTATATGAATGCAGAGGTGGAAGTAGCTACAAACAGTGCTTTTGTTATTCCAAATGATGGCTTAGTTCGTTACGAAGGAAAAGAATTTGTTTTCTTTGAAACTGAGAAAGGGAAATATGAGATGCAGGCAGTTACTACCGCAAACAATGAAAATGGTTTTACACAAATATCTTTTCCTGATAGTGTTGAAACAAAGGATAAATTCTTCGTTACAAAAGGCGCGTATGCCATTCTAATGAAGATGAAAAATTCGGAGGAAGAGTAATAAAGTAAAGAGTGGTATAAATTTATTATTATTTTGTTGTAATATTTAAAATATGATTAATGGAAGAGCACAATCACAGTAATTCGCACACAAGAACAAATCTCACTAGAGCATTTTGGATGGGTATAATCCTAAATACAGCTTTTGTCATTATTGAATTTGTTGCGGGGTTTTATTACAACTCGCTTTCTTTGCTTTCAGATGCAGGTCATAATCTTAGCGATGTAGCCAGTTTGGGTTTGACATTATTTGCCTTCAAACTCTCTAAGTCCACTGCTACTAATCGATTCACTTACGGATATAGTAAGAGTACAATACTAGTTTCCCTTACCAATGCAGTCATATTGTTGATTGCCGTCGGCAGCATTGGTTGGGAAGCTATTCAGCGGTTTATGAATCCGGTTGCAACTCATGGTGATGTTATTTCAGTCGTGGCAGGAATTGGAATTGTTATCAATACCGTTTCAGCTTTACTGTTTTTCAAGGAAAAAGATAATGACCTGAATGTAAAAGGCGCTTATCTGCATTTAGCTATAGATGCAATCGTATCGGTTGGAGTAGTGATGGCAGGTATTCTAATCTCGTACACAGGAATCAAATGGATAGATCCACTTGTAAGTTTATTAATAATGATCGTTGTAATTTACAGTACATGGGGTCTTCTTACTGAAAGTCTAAGGTTGGTTATTGATGGAGTTCCTGCAAATGTTGATCTGGATAAAGTGAAGGAAGAAATTGAGAAGAAAAAAGGAGTTGCTAAAGTCGATCATCTTCATATTTGGGCTATTAGTACAACAGCAAATGCACTAACAGCACATTTGCTGTTGGAAAATAGTTTGAATGTTGTTGAAATTGCGAAAATTAAATCTGATCTCAGACATTCATTGGAGCAAATGAATGTGCAACACGCAACATTTGAAACAGAAAGTACTAATAAAGTGACCAGTTCAATAGATTAAGTATTTAGTACATTTACGATTTAGATTTGAAAAATAACATCAATAACATTGATGTTCTTGATTTCAATTGCTTTTAAAATCAAATATGAGTGAGTTTGGGCTTTTTTTGAAAACGCAAAAAAATTAAACAATTTAGTTTTGAAACCTAAAAATGAATTGGGATACTGTTAATTTTGATGCTAACAAAACAAAAAAAAATCAGTGAAGGATTAATTCATAATTTTTGGAGCTATTCAATGAATATGAACCCTTTTAGCGCCGACCCACTTTTAGGACATTTTGCATAGCCATTTAAAAGGACTCTTGGATTCATAGGTCATTTAGTAGTAGAGCACCGGAAACTAATTTCGTCGTGACCAAACTGATTGCCTCCTTTTCATTTGCATTCGTCTATGCCTAGCTCTCGCACTCACATTTTATTTGCTAGCTCATGAAAAAAGTATATATTTGACTAACCAATTTTTTCTTGAATGGAATTGACTCGAGTAAAGCACCATTCAAATAATTATCTTATTTAATTCGATTATTACCAATTATCATATCTTCCTTTATCAAATAATTGTAATCACTTTAATTGATCACCATGAAAAAAAATTACTTACTCCTCGTTCTCTTCGCTCTTACTAGTTCTTTCTTAAAAGCACAATGTCCCGTCGGACAAGTACAAGTTACCATTACTGTTACCACCGACGATTGGGGCTATGAAGGCTATTGGCAGCTTGTTCCTATGGGAAATTCTTGTGGCACCGGAACTATCTTTTCGGGAGGAAATGCATTAGTGGGTTGTTCGGGTGGCGGCTTACAAGTTGCAACTAGCGGTGGCTATGCGAACAATACTCAAATTATTGAAGGCCCATGGTGCTTGACCCAAGGTAGCTATTTCGATATATTATATGTTGATGATTATGGTGATGGTGGCGCTTCATTTACAGTAAACATTAATGGTTATCCTGTTTATTCAAGCTTAACAGGAACAGGAAATGGAACAGGATCACATATTACTTTTTTAGCCGAACCTGCATCGACACTCGATTTAATGTGCAAAAAAATTACAACTCCATCTTATGTGAATCCGGGAAATGTAAATGTTGCTGGTGTTATTTTTAATAATGGAACGGATACTATTACTTCGATGGATCTTAATTATTCTATAAACAGTGGTACTTCTATTACCGGTAATATTACTGGATTACATTTGGCACCTTTCACTTCGCTCTCTGTCATTCATCCTAACTCTTGGACAACTTCAGTGAATGGACAATACCAAATAAAAATGTGGGCTAGTAATATGAATGGAATGTCAGACTTAAACTCAACCAACGACACTGCTACATCTGTCGTTAATGTTGGTCCTGCTATTCCAAATTTAATTGATGACTATATCGGGATTACTCCAATACTAACCGTAATTGGAAATGCAACGGATGGAATTGCAAGTCCAAGAGATTTAGATTTTCATCCTGTGCTTACTAGAAATGAATTATGGGTAGTACTGGAAAGTACTGAAGCAATAGGTGGTAAAACAGTAAAGTTCACAAATGCAGGTCAGCCTGGACAATCTTCGCTATTACAACAAGATGGAAATGCTTACCATTTTATGTCATTGCCTACTGGAATTGCTTTTAGTGAAAATGAAAATTTTTGTACTTCACCTGGAGTGTACGATGCAAATCATAATGGAGGAACACCATTTACCGGGCCCACATTATGGTCGAGCAATCCTTTAATCTATGCTCAGCCATCAGGAGGTAATGGCAGTCATATCGACATGTTACATCAAAGTCCCTACTCAATGGGAGTTTGTAGTGAAACAGAAAATGTTTTTTGGATTTTTGATGGCAATGCCGGCGAGGTTGTTCGATACGATTATGTAAACGACCATGGTCCTGGAAATAGTGATCACAGTGATGGAATTATAAGACGCTTCAGCGGATTAAACTTATTGGCAGAATCAACACATCATGTTTCGAGTCATTTAATATTGGATAAAGAAAATGGCATGTTATATATTGTTGACACCGGTCACGATAGAATTGTAAGAATGGATATTCACTCAGGAACATTTTTGAGCAATTTAACACCGTATGAACCTACCGCAGAATATTCAAATTGGGGAAGTACAGTGAACAATGTGTTTGCCGATTCAGGATTAATAACACCAAGCGGAATAGATTTAATTGGAAACCGATTAATAGTTTCCGACTATGCAACAGGAGATATAATTATCTATGATAGAAGTGCAAGTATAGGAGTAGAATTAGGACGTATTTCAACCGGAGCCCCCGGAATTATGGGAGTAAAAATTGGGCCTGATGGAAAAATATGGTATGTGAATTCAAGCACAAATAAAGTAATAAGAATCGATGGTATAACAAATGATTTGACTTCAATTAAATCGACAGAATCTATTAGCGTATATCCTAACCCAGTAAGTACAAATTTATTTGTAAAAACAAATTCATTTTCTGGACCTTCACGCCTATTAATTTATGATATGACAGGGAAAGTGATAAAGGACGAACAATTTACCTCTGATGAAAGAACGATTCAACTTAATGTTGAAACACTCCAGTCAGGTGTATATACAATTGAAGTAATGAATAATCATTCGGTAATTAGAAAAAGGATTGTTAAAAATTAATTTGTTTTGTTATGCGCAACCAATGGCATCCTGCTAATTTTCAACTTTCGGAATTCTAATAAGTATTTCTTTTGTACGAACTAAATACTTTAAAAGCAATTATTAAGCATAATAATAATGGAAGAAGAAATATTTAAAAGCAAGCAGCACATAAGAGAGCATTTAGCGAATGAGCGTACTCTCTTAGCATGGATACGAACCAGCATCGGGATTATGGCTTTTGGGTTTGTAGTCGTAAAATTTTCATTATTCATTGAACAAATTTCTCATTTGCTTAATAACAATATGACCATTCCACACCAAACTCAACGAGGTTATTCTTCATTGATAGGAATATTGTTGGTTACAGTGGGAGTTATAGTATTGATGTTATCTTATATAAAATACAAACGAACGGAAAAGCAATTCAATACTGAAACCTTTAAGCCATCTTCAATACTTATTCTATCACTTACAATAACTATTCTTTCTATTGGCATATTACTAATTTTGTACTTGATGAAAAACATAAACAGATATTAATATTAAACTAATTAAGTTTTGACAACAACAGCTAAAACGCTTCGGACATAAATTTGTTTGGACTTCAAACATTTGAGCATCGTATCAACAGCTTGGTATGCGCATAACATCAAGATTAAAAGAAATAAAAAAAGAGTAATAAAATTATAAATACTAAATTGTTTTTTAAACTAATTATTATGTCAATAAAACAACCATTGCGTCTAATAACTTTAGTCTATTTCGCCAAAAAATTATTTCCAAGAAAATTAGTATTTCCTTTCAAAACCTAGAAAGCTGCTCATCCATTCGAATTGCGTATGCTATAAACTCATTTTAAATATTCAGAAATAAATTTTACTCCAAATAAACCTTGTAGCATCTAAAACACTAACTAGTTTTCCTATAATTCAATATTGCCAATCCATTAAATAAAACTGCAAATCCAATCATTACAAGAAAATGTTTTTTAATATCTGCAAATCCGCTACCTTTTAGAACAATCATTCTTAAAACTTCTATAAAATAAGTAACCGGATTACTGTAAGCAATTACTTTTGCCCAATCGGGCATACTGTCAATTGATGTAAATAATCCGCTCATCAATAAAAAAATTGTCATAAAGAAAAATGCGACAGACATTGCTTGTTGTTGTGTTTGTGAAAATGTTGATAATAACAATCCAAAACCTAGTAATGCAACTAAGTACAATGCCAAATAACAATATAAAAGTCCGATACTTCCAACAGGTACAATTCCATAAACCAATCTTCCTACTACAAATAAGCCAATTGAAAAAACAACCATTCCGATTATCCAAAAGGGAATTAACTTTCCCAAAATAAAATAATGTTTTTTAATGGGCGATACATTTATCTGCTCTATCGTCCCTATTTCTTTTTCTTTTACAATATTCAACGAACATAAATACGCTCCTACCATTGTTACTAACACTGCTAATATACCTGGAACCATAAAGAATCTGTAATTTAGATCGGGATTGAACCAAAAAGAATTTTCAACTTCAATTACAGGTGTGTCATTCCTTTGATTCGGTCCCGCAATTTCCAAACGCAAATTAGAATTATAATTACTAATAATATTTGCAAGATAAGCGCTACCCAAACCTGCCTTAGTTCCGTTAATGGCATTCACCGCAATAAATAATTTTTGATTTCCTTCCCGAACCAAATTGCGTTCAAAGCCAAAAGGTATTTCCAATATCAAATCTGATTTGTCGGCTTCAACCAAATGAAATGCGTTTTCATACGACTCACCGTAATCAGCTAAACGAAAATAACCTGATGCAGTAACCTTCTTTATTAACTTTTGACTATAAGAAGAGTGGTCATGATCTACAATACTGATATTAATATTTTTCACTTCGTAATCGGCTGCTAATGGCATAATGAGTAACTGAACAATTGGCATAGCAAAAATCAACGGCAACAATGATTTGTTTCGAAATATTTGTTTAAATTCTTTTTGCAATAAAAATTTCAGTGTTCTCATTTATTCATTTTCAAATACTATTAAAGTCTGTTTATTGTAAACGTATTTTAAACTTTTTAAAACTTGCCGTTAATAATACGATTGTCATTCCTATTAGCACAAGTGTTTCTTTCCAAATTGCATTAAAACCTAATCCTTTTATCATGATCGATTTCACAATAATGTAATACCATTTAGCTGGAACTAAATTTGAAATAACTTGAAGTGGCAAAGGCATATTTTCTATTGGGAACATAAACCCTGTAAGCAACATGGTAGGAATTAACATTCCCATTAAAGAAATTAACATGGCAGTTTGTTGTGAAGTTGTTACTGTAGAAATGAGTAAGCCTAACGACAAAGCTGTTAAAATTAGTAAACCACTTTCAGCAAAAAGCAAAGCAATACTTCCATTCAATGGCATCCCTAATAAAAAAACACTTAACAATAAAATGAGCGACAAATTTACAAGCGATAAAATAAAATACGGTACCGCTTTAGCGATGATTACCAAAAAGGGATTGAATGGCGATACAAGCAACACTTCCATTGTACCGAATTCCTTTTCTCTTACAATAGAAACAGAGGTCATAAGCACGCACACTAACATCAATACAAGCGCCATTACACCTGGCACAAAATTAGGCGCTGCTTTCAATTCGGGATTATAGAGCATTCTAATCTCCGGAACAATTTGTATCGGAATTTTTTGACCTTTCAACATGTCCCTTTGAAAATCAAGAATAATAAGTTTAATGTAATTTACAAGAGTAGTAGCAGTATTGGGATCGGAAGCATCGGCCAAAATTTGCACTTGAGCTTTATTACTATGAAACAAATCTCTATCAAAGTTTTCCGGAATAACTAAAATTACTTTAGCGGCTCCCGATTTAAAACTCTTTTCAATTTCCGATTGACTTAAAATTATTTTTTCCAATTCAAAATTTGAACCGGCAGTGATTTTATTTATTATTTTTTCAGAAGAAACATCATGAGCATAATCGCAAATAATGAGTTTTGATTTTTTAATTTCGTTAGAAAGCGCAAAGCCAAATAAAACTATTTGAACAATAGGCAAACCAAAAAGCATAAGCAAAGTTTTTCGATCGCGAAAAACATGATAAAATTCTTTTCTTATAAATGCAATAAATTTTTTCATTTGTTCAAATTAATTAATCGCCTGCTCTCACAGCCTTTCTTGCCAACTGATAAAACACATCGTCCATTGATGGTGCAGAAAATTGAGATTTTAAGTTGGAAGGCGTATCCATAGCTTTTATTTCACCATCAACCATCATAGATATCCGATTACAATATTCTGCTTCATCCATGTAATGTGTTGTTACAAAAACAGTAATTCCCCTCTCTGAAGCAGCATAGATTAAATCCCAAAATTGCCTACGTGTAACGGGGTCTACCCCACTCGTCGGTTCATCGAGGAAAACAATTTTAGGATCGTGAATTACAGCTATAGAAAATGCAAGTTTTTGTTTCCATCCTAAAGGCAATGTACTTACTAATTTTTTTCGTTCTTTCTCTAATCCTAATTGACCAATTAATAGATCACTTTTAGTTTTAATTTCTTTGTTAGTTAATCCGTAGATCCCTGCAAAAAAAGTAATGTTTTCGATAACAGTTAAATCTTCATACAATGAAAATTTCTGACTCATATAACCGATACTTCTTTTAATTTTTTCCGGTTCTCGATAAATATCAAATCCCGCGATAGTTGCTTTTCCTGATGTAGGAATCGACAGCCCACAAAGCATACGCATCGCAGTCGTTTTACCAGCACCGTTAGCACCTAAAAATCCAAATATTTCACCGGCAGAAACTTCGAACGATATTTCATTGACTGCGATGAAGTCGTTAAATTTTTTAGTCAGACGTTCAGTCCGAATTACAATATCATTCATTTTCCATTAATTGAATAAAACAATCTTCTACAGAAGGTGAAACATCCTTTACTTCAATATTTTCATGACCATTTTCGGCAATGAATTCCAATAATTCATCGAGCGATTTCTGTGAGCTATCGCTAGTAAATGTGATGTGGTGAAAAGCTCCAAACGCATTACAGCTATCGAGCAATTTCAATTTCCGAAGGTCCACTAGTAACTTTCCCATATTAGACGATTTAACACCAAATAATTTTTTCGGAAATTTTTTTATAACATTATCAGGGGTATCAATTGACAATATTTTCCCTTTTTGTAGAAGCGCAATTCGCTCGCACAAGGTAGCTTCATCCATATAAGGCGTAGAAACTAGAATAGTGATTCCTTGCGTTTTCAATCTTTTGAGCATATCCCAAAATTCCTTTCTGGAAACTGTATCTACACCGGTTGTTGGCTCATCCAAAAATAAAACGGTTGGACGATGAATGAGTGCACAGCATAACGCTAGCTTTTGCTTCATTCCACCCGACAATTTACCGGCTCTTCTATTTTTAAAGGGTTCGATTTGTACATAAATTTCTTTTATCAAATCATAATTTTCTTTAATAGTTGTATTAAAAATTGTTGCAAAAAAATTAAGATTTTCTTCCACTGTAAGGTCCTGATAAAGTGAAAATTTTCCGGGCATATACCCTACCAGCGTACGAATTTTTTTATAATCCTTTACTACATCCATTCCATCTATCGAAGCAGTTCCACTATCGGGCAGTAAAAGAGTGGTCAGTATTCTGAAGATCGTTGACTTTCCGGCACCGTCAGGCCCAATTAAACCAAAAAGTTCGCCATCGTTTACATTAAAAGAAATATTATCAACTGCAAGTGTTGTACCCTCATTATATGTTTTCGTAATATTATTAAATAAAACCATAATTATAAAAAGCAATAATTGATAAAACACTTATCACATTAAAAAAGGATTTCTCCGTACATTCCAATTTTGTATTGGCCGTTATTAATTACTTTAATTTTTACTGCATATACAAGGTTTGCGCGCTCCGATTTTGTTTGAATTGTTTTAGGGGTAAATTCAGCCTTATCGTTTATCCAACTAATTGTACCATCCGTTTTTTCAAAACCTCCTTTACCATCATCAGTATTTACAGTTACTTTTTGACCTATTTTTACAAGTGGAAGCTGATTGCCTGTAATGTAAACGCGAAGAATAATTGTTGAAAGATCAGCAATTTTATAAAGTGCCTTCCCTGGTGCAACAATTTCATTGGCCATTGAAAATTTAGTCAGTACAGTTCCTTCAATTGGATTAATTATTTTGCATCGCACCAATTGATCGTTGAGTTGATCGATTTGTATTTTCAAACTAGCAGCATCGCTATCAATTCCTTTTTCAGAAATTTGCAGCGTAGACTTAAGCGCATCAATTTGTTTGTTGATCACATCAACTTGCGTATTGATATCGTCCAACTGTTTTGTTGTAGCAGCTTTTTCCTTTACTAAATTATTAAAACGTTTTTGTTCCGTTTGAGCTGCCTTTAACTGCTCTTGCAAAGCAGCTATTTGTACAGGGATATTGGGCTTTCTACTGTATAATGAATTGATCTGAGCTTCCAATTGCATTTTTTTTAAGTACAATTGAATACTATCAATATAGCCGATATACTCCCCGGCCTTCAACCGATCGCCCTCTTCGATTTTAAATTCTTTTAATACACCTGAAGATTCAGCTGATACAATTGTTTCTTCAGCTTCAAAAGTGCCCGAAGCATCAAACTTAGTTGAATTATTTTTACATGAGGTGTTTATATTGACAACATAAACACAAAGCAACATTATAAGAATTCGATTCATATTTATTCTAAAGGATTATTTATTTAAAATATTTTGACAATGATAATATGGCTTAACTCGTAAATCACAAAATATAATTTATCAACTTCACTTTTTATTTTTCTTTGACGATTTCGCATTCTTATTCCAATCGAGAGCAAGGCCAATCCAATGATTAAAATCTTTTTTTGATTTCATGCCGGTTTCATCAACCATGATATAACCTTTCATTGGACGTTTTGTAAAATCCATTGTTCTGCATCCTTGTTTTTCTACCGACTCTTCATGCAAAGCAGGATCAATTCTACACATCAATTCATCTTTTATTATTCCCACACACATTTTTCCATTATACATAAAGGTCAATCCGCCCATCATTTCTTTTTCCTCTACGTGTTTAAGGGTTTGGAATTCTTCCCGAACTCGGTTAGCTAATTTTTCGCTGTAAGCCATAGATAATTTTATTTAAATTGATTATCGATTAACAGTGCATCAAAGATATAGGATTTTAGCAAATCAACATCAATCTCCTTAATATTCAAATAGTCTTTATAATAAACTTGCTTCCTATCGCCGTTATTAAGAAAATTAATTTCATCGTTTAATAAATATCCATTAGAAAATCCTATACGTACACCTGTATAACTTTTAGTTTTTCCCCATAAGATAGAAGCCGGCCAAATAAATAAGATTGTTTTGCGTCTTTTATAAAAAGGCACATTATACGTTAGTTTCTCCTTTATATCAGGAATACAATCGAAAATCAGCTCACGAATTAAAAGAACAATTTGTAATTCATTCTTTGGTAGATAGTCAAGAAATTCATCCACATCTTTGAATGATACATTTTGCATTTTATAAGTTCGCTTACTGACTTTTGTCATGTCATAAAAAATTTGATTAGACATAAATGCTTTTTGCTACTTAATAATCTTAACTGTGAGTTGGCCGCTAACCATCAAAAATGGAGTAAATCTTTCATCGAAAAGTTACATAAAAAATGACAGCTATGAAAATTTATTGTTTGAGTTTATTCAAATTAATCAAAGCATTCGTTAGTTCATCGGGCAATTTTGTACCTATTAATAATTTTCTTTTGTCGTAAAACTCCAGTTGCAAACCTTTATTTCCGGAGATGTTTAGCGCCCTTCCTTTTCTTAAGAATCCTAATCTGTATCCCCATCCTCCGAATTCTAAAATAGCATTATACTCTCTTACATAAGAATAGGAAATTTCATCCCATGAATAATGAATAAATTTTCTTTGTAAAGGAAAAAATCTAACATAAACTCCGTCGCGTCTTATTTCAGTTTCTAACTTGATTGTAAGAAATAAAATAATTACAAGAATCATTATTCCTATAGGTATAAGAATAGATAAATCTGCTAATAGTTTGGATGGAATAGAATCTCCGAATCCTATTTTCTTAAAAATTCCATATGTTGAAATAGATGTCACGGTTAAAAGTATTAACCAAAGCCACCACTGTTTAAATTTTTGAACTTCTGAAAAAAACAAATCATTTTTCATCGCGTATTTTTTTTAGGAAAATAACTGTTACGGTCGAATCAAAGCTACGTTTAATTTAACATTGTTCTCAATCATACTATAGTCTGACGACTCTACTAATTTATCGCCCGTTATATCGTGAAAATTATAGGCATTCAGGAAAGTGGTAACAGAATTTTGTAGTTCAGTAAAATCAGAAGTATTTATTAGTCCATCTTTACTTCCTGCAGTGACACCATTACTTACATCTCCGCTCCATATTGCATACACGCCTGCACTTACATTTACTTCATTCGACCCATATGCTTTACTAATTGCATTCGAAAAATCATACGATCCATTTGAAGTCATTGTAACCGCACTTGCACTCCAAGTTTCAAGCGCATTTCGATGTTTGATAACAAGATAATACGACAACCCTAGTTCGCTCGATAGAAATGAAAACACACCATTACCACTTAAATCAATAGTAGAAGTAGAAATATCGACAGTTGCAAATGGTGAAGTACTATTATGCAATTCGATGGCTACAGTGTCACAAAGGGTCGGATAAAGAATTGGATCAACACAGGCTCTCATAGTTCCACTGCCTAAATAAAAGCCTTGTATCAACAGCTTAACATTGAAAGAAAAACTACACGAATTTATTGTGATATTTGTTCCATTGTTATTTCCGATAACAGCAGGTGAAGAAGAAACAATTCTAATTCGGTACGCACTTCCAATAGATACACTAGATGGAATAAAAGCTGAGATTGTTCCACTTGTAACAGACGACAACGTTCCAATAGATATTGGACTTGAAAAACTTCCGGCAGCATCGCTCAATTGAGCTGTAAAAATATTACCTGAATTGTAGTTACAAACTACAGTAAATGGAATATTGACTGATGAATTCTTGCACTGAGAAGATGAGATACTTCCATTTGTTATAACAGGGAGATTTGGATCAACGATTACAGTCACCGATTGATTATTTGTTGTACACCCATTTGCATCGACGGTATATGAATAAACAACATTCACCGGACTAGACGTTGTATTAATAAGTGCCTCGTTTGGATTTGAAGTTTGAGGAATTGTAATAGCAGTATTACTTATTCCGGCAACAGCAGCGCGAGTCCAAGTGAAAGTAGCAGTAGTGAAATTAGAAGTTGGCGTGTAAGTAAACAAATTGCCGGTACAGATAGTTGGCGGAGTAAGTGAACTACTTAAAGTGGCAGAAGAATAAACTGTAAAAGCAATTGGATCAGATGCAATTCCATTTGCTGTAACCACCAGTGAATAATTTCCGGCCGGCACTGTTGCAGGAATTGTAAATTGAGTTGTATCTGGTAAATTTCCTCTACGAACACCCGTACTATTCCAGTTAAATGTTCGTACATAATAAACATTAGAACCGGAAGTTAAGCGAATCACAGGATAGTTAGAAGACATCTGCCAATCGTCGCCGTAGTTGGCTCCTTCGGAAATGCCATTGAATTTCGTTCCTGTAATTGTATATGCATTACAACCATTCGCAATCACATTACTGATTGTTGGTTTACCTGCAACAAGTGGTGTACCTGAAGGCGAATAAATATAATATTGCGAAGAACCTTGTCTTGAATACAAAATATTTCCATCAGGAAGATCCAAAAAATTCGTTACGTAGCTGCTAATGTTTAATGATGTTCCACCACCTGGAGCATTGATAAGCGTATATGTATTTGTCAAATAATCAAATTCGTAAAATGAAGTAGGTGGCGGAAAATGATTTGCAGAAGTAGGAATCAATGAAACACTTAATAATATTTTTCCATTTACCATCATTGCACCCGGGGCATCGGGCTGACCTTTGCCGCTAGGAACATCAGGACCTGCTGCCCAAGAACCCGGACTAGCAGTTCCGGAAGGAGTGTAATAAGCAGTCTTACCGGTTGCACCAACAAAAAATGCACGACCATCAGGTAATAGAATTGCAACACCCGACTCATCACCAAATGCATCGTATAACTGAACCGGAACAGTTGCATCAACCACCCAAGTATTACTTGCAGGAATATATCTTTCCGAATTTGTACTAAGGCGATCGATAAATAAAATACTGTTATCAGTTAATTTTACCCACGACGATTCATTATGAATTCCATTACAAGTAGGACCAGTTGCGTAGGTATTAGTAGTCGGATTGTAAATAGTTGTTCCTCTTAAAGTACCAGCAACTAATGCTTGAAGAACCCTTCCATCTTCGAGAATTGCTGAATTGGCATCACTAACATTAGCACTAGGATTTGGTGTTGCCGTCCAAGTGTTATTTATAGGATTATAAACCTCACCTTTTGCCAGTCCTGTTCCATACTCACCACCTGCTACATAAACTCTTCCATCTTTTAAAATTTGTGTCGAAAAATAAAGTCGGGTACTTGTCATTGCCGCTAACGTTGACCAAGTACCATTCACATAACTCCCTTGTGCATTCGGTGTAAGTTTATTCCATAAGTTGCCATAGCCGTCTGTTCCTCCAGCGCTGGTCTTACACATAATTGTTCCGTCTGACAATAGTAGCATCACTCCTCCACTGGCAGATGGAGCAGCATTAGGTAATGCAGTCCAACTTCCAACTTGAGAAATTGTTTGCGAACCTGGAGGACAAGTAACACTTGGAACTCGAGTGCCCATAGTACCTGTTCCAATTATTTGCGTGCAGCAACCTGATAACGCATCGCCTAAAGTTGCGGTAGATTTAATATCATAAGTTACCCAAAAGTAATTTGTTCCTTCACTGAGAGTAGCAGAACCGGTGACGGTGTAACTTCCATTTGGTCCTGTAAAAGTTGAACCGTATTGAGTCGTACTGCTAAACGTACTACTGTTTCCGGTAAAATATATTTTTGCATTCGTAATATCGCCTGAAGGATTTGTGCAACCTGCAGTAGAAAAAGTCATAGAGCTAACACTATATGGAGTACTCGTTCCGCTCGTAACTACTTGCACTTGCAAAATTTGATTCCCTGTTGTGTTTGCAGAAACCGCTTGCGTATTATTCAAAAATGCAGTAGTAGCAGAAGTATATGTCATTGCCACTGCAGCACCCGGAGTCCAAGTATAAGTAGTTCCAAGTGCAGGAAAATTTGTTGATGACATATTTGCTACAGCAGAAAGAGATGTTCCTGCAACAGAACTACTCCATGTAGTAGTTCCATTCGTAATACTTCGAATATTGTAGTCAGAAGTTATGCTTCCCAACAAACCAATATTCCCGGCTTCACCGGCTACATCTGCACATGTATTTGCACCCATAACAGTTGCATCAGTCGACGAGCCCCAAACCACTTGCACAGTGTTACTAGTTTCATTTAAAATAATTTGAAACGTCCAGTGATTCTGATTAGTATTTCCATAATGATCGCAATCAGTCCACTGAACAACATATTGCCGATTGGGAGCTGTACCTCTTGAATTATAAATAATAGTAGATGTAGCACTCGCACCAACCAGATCAGTTCCATATCCGGCAATAGAATTAATAGCACTAGTTTGTAGTCCACAATAAACATCTGCGTTTACGCCGCCAAGTGTAATAAATCCATTGGCATTGATCCCAAGAGTAGTATAATTCGTTCCGTTATAATTAAAAGAAAATGGAATTGTTAATAATGCAGAAGAACCATCATCCCAAGAACTGGAATACAAAGTTGTTCCGGTGATGGCAGTATAATTTCCAATGGAATTTGAAAAAACATAATTCGATACAACAGCTTTCGAAGAAAAACCTGATATCAAAATTAATAAAAGTAAAAAATAGTGAAAATGTGTTACTCGGTAATATATTTTCATGCACATGACATTAATAATTATTTTCTTTACTTTTAAAACTGAAATGATAAATCAGAACTATTTTTATCAAAATATATGTATTGAAAAACAAAATTTTGAACCAATTGAAAAGTCAAACTATTCATTTGATGATTTCCGGCACAATTCCTTTTAACTAAAATACAGGTAGCCATGTATTCCTCGCACATAACTATGCATATTTAAGAAATTTTATCCGTTTGGAGAAATTTTTTACCTCTGTAAATAAGAAATACTCACCTAAAATCCCTCTGAAAACAACCTAAATCAAAATACTTGTTAATTTCCTTTACGAACCATCTACTATGATTGGTAAAAATTGCAAAAATTGGATGAAATAAAATTAAACCCTATTATTTTTATCTATTAAAACGATCTCTTTCCAAATTTACCTGGCGTATTTTTGAAAATACAAGCAGATAAAAGTAGCTTTGCAGAAATTTAAAATAAAAAATCAAGAACAGTAACATCCATTATGATCAAACACCAACACTTTATTTTGCATAAACCATTCGGATATCTAAGTCAATTTGTTTGTGAGCTAAAGAAGAAAAAACTCTTAGGTGAATTACATAATTTTCCGGAAGGAACAATGGCTATCGGGCGACTTGACGAAGAAAGTGAAGGATTAATTTTACTTACTACCGATGGACTGGTAAGTGAAAGTATTCGAAGCAAAAAAATTGAGAAGGAATATTATGTTCAGATTGATGGAATACTTGATGACGAATCATTAATAAAATTGCAACAAGGTGTAGAAATTGGAATACGTGATGTTAAATATATGACGTTACCTTGTAAAGTTCTACGACTAGAATCTGTTCCCGATTTCCCTCCAAGAACAAGAAAAATACGTGATGATCGACACGGACCAACGAGTTGGATATCTATTACAATTGGTGAAGGAAAATACAGACAAGTAAGAAAAATGACAGCTGCTGTTGGATGTCCGACATTACGCTTGATAAGAGTTAGAGTTGGCAACAATCATTTAAACAACATGAAAGCAGGAGACGTTATTGAAGTAGAAAGTTTCTCATAGTTAAATTTTCCCAGATTAAAAAAGACATCCTTATTTTACTTTATAGTGTACTCCCCAATAAAGAACTCGATCTGCATCTTTCAGCGTACAATTCAAATTGTTTTTATAAATAGTACACGAATTTTCATCAAAAGGTCCGAACTTAATTCTTATCGCTTTTATTAATTCATTGTCTTCCTTTAAGCCGTAATAAATACCATTTGTTTCCAGCACGTAACTTCGTTCATTGTAACTACCATGAGAGATACATTCTAAGTAAATATTTCCAAATAAATTAACTTTCATATTAAAAGGCGAATCGGCAGCATAGTTTATTTTTGAATATAATGTTTTCTCCGAATAAGGATTGGCATGTGCGCTGCCATAAATTAATAAATTCAAATTGCCCGATGTTGATATTCCATTATTAATTAACTCGAGAATACGGCTGTAAACAGCTTTGTCACGAACTTCTAAATTATCGGAATTCTGTAAGGCAGACAGTACAAAATTCGCTTCTTTCAATTTCGATTTAAAATCTTTATTTGGCTGATTGATACTTAACTTTTGAATATACTTTTTAAAAGTAAATAAGTCTGCTTCATCTAACCCTTGAACTTTGATACCATAGATAAACGATTTAATAACACTTAAATCAATTTCATTGGCAGCTAAAATATTCTTTAACTCATAAAAATAATTTTTATATGCTTCCAACCTTCCTCCTGCATTGCCGTGATCATATTCAAAGTCTGTTGCAATAAATCGTATATTCCGATTTAAATTTTTTATTTCCCGATAAAATTCTTTTTTCTGTTTATCGCTTCGAAGGATCGAATCAATTAATATTTCATTCGACGAATTGATGTATTTATTAATAAAATAAGCAATTGTAAATGGAGCTTCTATAAAAACATTTAGCGTATCGCTAGTAGAAAAATGCTGAGTAAGTTTGGCAATAACATCTACATACTCCGGGAGATTAGTTTTTACTTCGTGACTTTCAGTAACGAACAATAATTTTCCCTTCAAACTATCGATCTCAGGATTAAACTGATCAGTATTTATTGTTTGCGCAATACATTGAAAAAATGTCATGCGAACAATCAGTACAACAATAAATATTCTCATAGAGTTATTTTCTAATCTGCTTCCTATTTTTTTAGGAACTTAGTAATTGAACTACCATTCTCAGAAGAAATTTTAAAATAATAAATTCCATTCGAGATAGCACTAAGATCAATTTTCTTTTTATTGTAGCCACCAACAACAGCCCATGATTGAAGCTCAACGGTTCTTCCAACAATATCGTAAATAGAGATGGAAAGATTTTCATTTTTCTTACTTACTAAATCAATTGAAAGTAATCCATCAGTTGGATTTGGATAAACCAATACATCATAAGCAGGAGTATTAATTGATGATATTCCTGGCGCCAATTGAGCAGCTCTAAGAACTGCACCCATCGCATTCACTTTTCCATTTCCCCAATTGTTATTACCTCCTTGTGGTATAACGCCTGTCCAACTATCTTGAATTGCTGTTAACGTATAAATATCTTTCACTTCTTGTGGAGTAAGATCATTTTTTACTTGCAATAACAAAGCAGTAATTCCTGTAACCGCAGGAGACGACATAGAAGTACCACTCAATTGACCATACGGATAATCGCGATTAGTAGTAGCAAAATGAATTTTATTTACGACATAAAGATAACTTGCTCCCGTAGACATAAACGCGCTATCGTATGAACTAATCGAAGAACCCACCGTTAGCCCCGGTCCTGTAATATCAGGTTTGATACGACCATCAACCGTTGGACCATGGCTTGAGAAGGGAACTAAATTTCCTTTAGCTACATACGATGCATACGAATACGATTGCGCACTGATATTCGTCCATTGAACTTTAGAAGCATATGCTCCTACTGCAATAGCAGAATTAGTAGATGAAATATCTGAAATATTAGAAAGCTGATTGCCATTTACGGCATTGGAATAGTTGTAAGAACGAAATGCACCGTAGTAGCCAACAGTATTAGAAACAAAACTATTCCATAAATGTATAGTTCCATCACTTCCGGTTATCGATAGTAGAATTGTATCAGAGATTATTCCACTGTTGATGTCAACAAAAATTCGAGGCTTACCATTGAAATCAGCATGATTCGTTACAACAGAAAGAAACAATGTATCGTTGTTAGAGCCAATTAGATTTATTGAATGAATGCTATCATCTAAACAAACTGAACCTGTAGAGGCAATTATACTTCCATTTTTCAAAGACACATTCAAACAAAATGTTTTTGCCGGCTCTCCCCAAATATCTAACCAAGTTTTTTTTCCTTCAGGACTGTTAGCAATATTTAAAAATGTATTTACAATTGTATCATTAGACAAAAATGTTTTTTGAATATGAATTGAATCGGTTCCGTTATTACCCGCCGAACAAACAAATATTTTCCCTGGCCCTGTTAAATTATCGAGCGCTTGACTAAACAAACTTGTTCCATCGTGCGGACCAAGCGGACTACCCCAACTTAAATTAACGACAGCCGGCTTACTAACAGAAGTAGCATAATCGTACACATAACTGATTCCATCGATCATATCAGAAATTCCGGTATTGATCCATTGAGATTTATCAGGCGTCATAGCAACTAAAACTATATCTGACTTATACCCTATTCCTTTAAATTTTTTTCCTGCTGTCGGACTACCATAACCAGAACCTGCACAGATTCCAGTAACGTGTGTTCCGTGTGTCTCTTCCAAATTGTCGGTTCCTTGATTCCACATTTGAAGAGTATCTGTAAGCTCTGTTCCATAAGAAAAATTAGCAGGTGATGTGCCCGATGAATTTTTCTGCATCCAAACTCTTTTCACTCGATAATTTGTTCCGGCAGTATCGAAGAAAGAGGGATGGCCAAAATCAAATCCAACATCAACGACTCCAACAACAACATCTTTTCCGGTATAAGGCATTGGAAGGTTGTAACCACTATGTACAGAGTCAACACGCGTATCAATTCTTGCATTATCTAAATTGGGAAATGTTGGAACATCTAATTCTAAATAGGAAATAGTAGAAAGTTCGGTAAGTTGACGAACTACGTTCAAAGGAATTTGAACCGTGTAAATTAAACCAGCTTTTGTTCCAATTAAAACACCGAGTGATGTTAATTGGCTTTCAAAAAAAGAAGGAGAAATTTTAATTAGACCGCTAATATAATTTTGATGATTGATTTGCTTATAGACATAACTTTTCGGAAGATCTGTTTCATCAGGATTCATAGCGAGATATTTTAAAAATATTCGAGTTTGAGGTGAGCAATGATTATTTCCTGATTGAGCAAAAACATTGATTGAAATAATCAATGCTAAAGATAATAAGTACACGTTTTTCATAAGCTGATTTTATGTTGTAAAAATAGAAAAATTGTGATAAGAAATTCAGGAAAGCTAAATTCATAGCACTCCTTTTTCAACATAAAAGTCAAGTGCAACAACAGTTAAATTTGAACGGGATTACGTTTTACATAATCTTTTACACGAGGCGAAACTTCCGTGGCAAAAAGCTCGATCGAACGCATCATTTTCTCGTGAGGCATCGTTCCTACACTCATTTGTGCAAGAAAACGAGTGTTACCAAATAATTTGTATTCAGCTATTATTTTTTGAGCCACTTCCTCCGGATTTCCAACTACAAGAGAACCTTCTTTGGAGCGCATCCAATCGAATTGATCTTTTGTCATACCTGACCATCCACGTTCTTTTCCTATTGTTGTCATCAATGCCGCATACGGTGGGTAGAATATTTCGGCAGCTTCTTTTGATGTATCTGCTACGAAGCAATGCGAATTAATACCCAACTCCAACTTATGCAGATCGTGACCTGCTAACTTATACGTCTCTTTGTAAAGATCGGTGAAGCCTACAAATTTACTTGGGCTACCACCGATAATTGCCAGTGCCAGAGGCAAACCAAGTTTACCGGCACGAATAGCAGATTGCGGAGTACCTCCTACAGCAATCCAAATTGGAATTTCTTTTTGATAAGGGCGCGGATACACACCTGCATTTTTCAACGATGGACGTAATTTCCCTTCCCAACTTACTTTTTCATTTTTATTAATGGCAAGCAGCAAATTTAATTTTTCGGAAAATAAAGTATCGTAATCCTCGAGATCATAACCAAACAAGGGAAATGATTCGATGAAAGAACCTCTGCCCGCCATTATCTCTGCCCTTCCTTCACTAAGCAAATCGACTGTTGCAAAACTTTGAAAGACACGCACAGGATCATCAGAACTTAAAACAGTGACAGCACTTGAGAGACGAATATTTTTTGTTTTCACAGCAGCAGCAGCAAGTACAACTGCCGGAGCAGAAACTAAAAATTCGTGACGATGATGTTCACCTATAGCAAATACATCCAAACCAAGTTGATCTGCTAATTCTATTTCCTTTATCAAATTTTTCATACGCTCACTGTCGGAATATTTTTTTCCTGTAACAGGATCCGGAGTAGCTTCTACGAAAGTGTAAATTCCTAATTGCATAATTTATTTTTAATAGAAATCGTGTCAAATTATTTTTGTGAAATAATAATTGTCAAAAACATTTTACTTTAACAACTGAAGAACCATCATCCAATTTTAACACCTGTCATAGTGAGCGAACCACCTACAGCTTTGTCGTTAAAAAATTCTATGTCATCTTTTTTATCTTGAAGAGCGAGCGAATAAAGTAACGGATAATAATGGTCGGGAGTAGGAATGGCCAATGCACCTGCTATCCCTAAATTTTGCCAATCGATTAATGCATGATGATCGCCTGATATAATTTTTTGTTTGAAAAGTTGATTCATTTCAATCGCCCAATCGAATCCGAAATTATCATTAATATGATCGAAATCGACCATTCGCAAATTATGCACCATATTTCCCGAACCGATTATGAGAACACCTTTCTCGCGCAAAGTACTTAACTGCTTAGCTAAGTCGTAGTGATATTGACCGGGTTGATGGTAGTCGATGCTTAACTGCAATACAGGAATAGTTGCTTCAGGATACATTTGTTTTACCACCGACCAAGTACCATGGTCTAATCCCCAATCGTGATCGAGCCCTACATTAGTGCTTGTAATTATTTTTTTCGTTTCTTCTGCGAGCAACGGATTACCGGGAGCGGGATATTGTACATCGAATAACTCCTGAGGAAATCCACCAAAATCATGAATGGTTTTTGGTTGATCCATTGCTGTTACATGAGTACCTTTAGTAAGCCAATGAGCGCTTATGCACAAAACGGCAGAAGGAGTTGGAATTTGTTTCGCCAACAATTTCCAAGTATGTGTAAATTCATTCGATTCTATACCATTCATAGGAGAACCATGACCAATAAAAAGCACCGGCATTTTTTTTCCTGTCTTTGGTAAAGAATCACCCAACGAAGTAATTGAACTTAAAGTCATCATAGCAAATGTGCTTTTGAGAATAGTTAGAAAATGCTTTCGATCCATTGTATTACTTTTTTGACCAGTGAAGAGCAGATCAAAGTTAGTAATCTTCCTTCAAAATAATTGCTTCAATCAATAAACAATTATCTAATTCTTTAATCGAAAAAATAAGTCTTAAATCTTAACCCAAACCAATTCACACATTCAGTAAACGCAGCGCCTCCTTTTTACTCAACGGTTTTAATTCATGTTTTTCAACGAAAGAAATAACCCATTGAGAATTTGTTCGAGAATACTGTCGAAGGGCCCAACCAATTGCTTTTTGAAGGAAGAATTCTTTTGACGTATTATTTTCCATAATTCTATCACTCAACCATTTCAAATCGGTGTTCTCTTTGTAATTCAGCTGGAAAATAATACACGCCCTTCGTTTCCAAAAATCAGTTGATTGACTCCACGATTTTAATTCACTTAAGTAATCACCTTTATGATTTTCATAATACGGCCCAATCACTTTTGAACAAATGGTATCGACACTATCCCACCACGAATTTGTTTCGATGAGGTATTCAAAAAAATCGACCGACAAATCCTTCACCATTTTTTTATTTTTAGCCAATAGATCGCAGGCTACATAATGATATTCACGAAAAGGCATTTGCCATAAATGACGAACTACCAATTCTAATTCTTTTGCATCGTTCGGTTTATAAACTACAAATAATTCCTTTTGAATAAAGTCGCGCATCGGTCGATTTAAACCTAAAAACTCGAACCGATCTTTCATATATGCTTTCATTGCGATCGCATTTTCGGCATCAGCATTTTCATCGAAAAGATTTTTTAGCTCTTTAAGGAACTGCTTTTGATTTATTTTTTCACTCATGAATATTGAAAGCTGAAACTTATACTAAAATATCATCAATAATAGTCTCTTCTTAAAAAGAATTTTTCATCTTGAACTAACTTTTACTTCGCACCAACAATTTTTTTAATCTCGTTGAGTTTGTTCAGCGCTTGTAAGGGAGTAAGATGATCTATGTCGATGTTTTGAATCTCTTCTCGAATTTGTTCAAGAACCGGATCATCTAATTTGAAAAAACTCAACTGAACATCATTTGAAGCAAGCGATTTTTTTAAGTTAGCCGGTTCAGTACGCGACGCTTCGAGCTGCTTCAACATTTCTTGCGCTCTATTAACAACTCTGGAAGGAATTCCTGCCATCTTCGCTACATGAATTCCAAAAGAGTGTTCGCTGCCTCCTTGAACTAGTTTTCGTAAAAAGACAACAGTATTCGTAAGCTCTTTTACAGTAACATGAAAGTTCCGAATACGAGGAAAGAGCACTTCCATTTCATTCAACTCATGATAGTGAGTCGCAAATAATGTTTTAGCACGTGTACTTCCGTTTTCATGAAGATATTCGGCAATAGCCCACGCAATACTAATTCCGTCGTAAGTAGAAGTACCTCGACCAATTTCATCGAGTAAAATCAAACTACGATCTGAAATATTATGAAGGATGCTGGCAGTTTCATTCATCTCAACCATAAAAGTTGATTCACCACTAGAAATATTATCGCTCGCTCCTACTCTGGTAAAAATCTTTTCTACAATGCCAATTTCAGCAGCAGAAGCCGGAACAAAACTTCCTGTTTGCGCCATCAAAGTAATCAAGGCTGTTTGTCGAAGAATGGCCGACTTACCCGACATATTGGGACCGGTGATCATTAATATTTGCTGGCCTTCAGGATCTAAATAAATATCGTTTGCAATAAACTTTTCTCCTTCCGGCAATTGCTTTTCAATTACAGGATGACGTCCGTTTTTTATGTCGATGATTTTTGAATCATTTACATGAGGCCTAACATAATTATTTTTTAGTGCAGTAGTAGAAAATGACAGCAAACAATCAAGACGCGCAATTAACGATGCGTTCAATTGTATTGGCTGAATGTATTCTATAATTGCTTGAACAAGATCATTGAATAAGTTTGTTTCGAGCGCCAGAATTTTTTCCTCCGCGCCTAAAATTTTTTCTTCATATATTTTTAACTCTTCCGTAATATATCTTTCAGCATTTGTTAAAGTTTGCTTCCTCGTCCATTCAGCAGGAACTTTGTCTTTGTGCGTATGCGTTACTTCAATGTAATAACCGTAAACATTGTTGAAACCTACTTTCAACGAGGTGATTCCTGTTTTTTCTGCTTCTCGCTGTTGCATCTGAAGCAAATAATCTTTTCCATGCAAGGCAATATCACGCAATTCATCTAACTCAACATTTACCCCTTGATTTATTACGCCTCCTTTATGAACCAATACAGGAGCATCGGAATGAAGTTCTTTAATAATTCGATCTTTGATAATCGAACAAGTATTTAATTGATCGGCAATAATACGAATCGCTTTATTTTCCGTATTCAAACACGACTCACGAACCGATTGAACCATTTCTAATGCGCGACGAAGTTGTTGTACTTCTCGAGGTGAAATTTTTCCCAGGGCAACTTTTGAAATCAATCGTTCTAAATCGCCTACTTGTTTTAAATGATTTTCAACGATCGACGAAAATTCCGGATGATCGAGAAAATAAGTAACAGCATTTTGTCGCTCTTCAATAACAGCAGCATCTTTTAAAGGAAGAAGCAACCATCTTTTTAGCAATCGACCGCCCATAGGAGTAACTGTATGATCGATAACATCTATAAGAGCGACTGCATTTTCGTGACTACTATCGATCAACTCCAGATTTCTAATAGTAAATTTATCGAGCCAAACATAAAGATCTTCATCAATGCGAGCAATACCGCTGATGTGTTTTAATTGTTCTTGACGAGTATCCGAAACATAATGCATGGCAGCACCGGCAGCAATAATTGCAAGTGGCATTTCTTCAATTCCAAATCCTTTGAGCGACACCATTCCGAAATGTTTCAACAATAGCTCACGCGTATAATCTTCTTTAAACACCCACTCGTCGATCGAAAAATTATAGAACCGAGAATATTTTTCAGCAATTTCTTTTCTGAACGATTTAGAATAGACTATTTCATTTGGATTAAAATTCTGTAATAATTTTTCAATGTAATTTTCATTGCCTTGTGCAACTAAAAATTCACCTGTGCTAATATCGATAAAAGCGATGCCGATCGAATTGCCGTCGAAGTGTAATGAGGCAAGAAAATTATTTTTTTTATGATCGAGAATTTTGTCGTTGTAAGAAACTCCGGGGCTTACTAATTCCGTTACGCCTCTTTTGACGATGGTTTTAGTCAGCTTAGGATCTTCTAACTGATCGCAAATAGCTACACGCAGACCGGCTCGTACAAGGCGAGGCAGATACGTATCGAGCGAATGATGCGGGAAGCCGGCCAATTCGATAAACGCAGCGCTGCCATTGGCTCTACGCGTAAGAACGATTCCTAAGATTCCGGCTGCTTTGATAGCATCTGCTCCAAAAGTTTCATAAAAATCGCCGACGCGAAATAGTAATAGCGCCTCAGGGTATTTAGCCTTGATGCCATAATACTGTTTCATAAGTGGTGTTTCAACGACACCTGTTTTTGTTTCTTCCTTCAACAAGTTTTTGCTTCTTTGCAGTAATTAATAAATCTATGCGCAAGATACAAAATGAAGACTTGGGTCGGTTAACTGTTGATGATTTTAAAAGTGCTCAAAAACGGCCAATTATAATCGTGCTCGACGATGTGCGAAGTCTGAACAATATCGGTTCGGTTTTTAGAACGGCTGATGCTTTTCGGTGCACAGCTATTTATTTATGCGGAATTACGGCCACACCTCCGCATCGAGAAATACATAAAACAGCCTTGGGAGCAGAAGATTCAGTTGAATGGAAATATGAAAAAGACATCGTTTCTGCTATCAATCAACTAAAAAAAGATGGCTATAAAATCGTTGGCATAGAACAAGCAGAAGGAGGCGTGATGCTAGATGCGTTTGAAATAGATGGAAACGAAAAATATGCGTTTATTTTTGGCCATGAAATTCACGGCGTAAGCGATCAGGCATTGGCTCTTTGTGATACAGCTATCGAAATACCGCAAGACGGAACAAAACATTCACTCAATATTTCAGTGTGCGCAGGAATTGTAATGTGGGATTATGTTTTGAAAACGAAAAAAAGCAGTTAAGAAGTTAAGATTTAATCGCACTATTTTAAAACCTTATTGACGCAAAATTATAACAAACTTAAATTTGAAGTGAAAAGAATAATAGAACAAGGAGTATATCGAAGCTGAGCAAAGGCTACAAGACAAGTGCAATTTTAATGTTTACTTCGTATACAATCAATTCACTTTTATAATTTAATTGAAAGTAATAATTGACCTCCTAGGCCAAGTTCTACAATTTTTTGAAGTGTTGAGATTCGTACCTCCTTAATATTATTCTCAATCTTCGAAATGTAGGATTTTGTAGTTCCAACTTTTTCTGCCAGCTCAGCTTGAGTCATGCCTTTTAATACCCGAGCTTCGTGAATTAATGCTCCAAGCTTAAAATTTTCGTAGCCCGCCTCAAGCTGATCGCGTTTTGCAACTCCACGCTTTCCATAGTGAACTTCTTTAAATTGATCGAGCGTTAATATGTTACTTTTTTTCGCTTTCATATTCCTTTTTAATTTTTAATGCTTTATCAATTTCATTTTTTGGTGTTTTCTGTGACTTCTTTTGAAAACCATTTGCTAGTACGACTAATTGACCTTGATCGAAAAAACAAAAAATATGAAAGATATCTCTACCCTTTTGAATTCGTATTTCATAAAGCCCGTCTGTGTTCTCGATATGTTTGAGATAGCTTTCAGGAATTTTTTGAAGGTCTTCAATTAATTCAAAAGTCCAAATAATCTTATCTTTCACTTTTCTTCTCTGCTTTTCAAAGAAATTTTGAAAGTAATCTTTGTAAAAAACGACTGCCGGAACTTCCTCTTAATGCTCACCTTGCAAAGATAATCATAGTTGTACTTAAGTGCAACTATTTTAAAATAAAATTATTGCTAAAGCAAAATATGAATTTGAAAAAACCTAAAACAAAATAAAATACTTTAGTAATTATTTCGACTCTCTTATATATTTTAATAGCTAATAATAGCTTCTTATATTCTCGGAACACAATAGAGCCGGTTGAATGCATAGACATGCACTCTTCATACTACCTTCCGCAGCGGCTGCATTCTACTGTGGGATTATGTTTTGAAAACGAAAAAATAAAAATCATTCATAATAAAAAAGGAGTAACAGCCTTAGCCATTACTCCTTTGTAATTATTTTTTTCGCTTTGTTGTTATTCTACTACTGAAAAATCGACACGACGATTAATTGGATGTTTGCCGGTGATAGGATCATTTTTACCAAGTGTTGAAGTACTTAAACGAGCCGGATCAATATTGAAACGTTTTACTAAATGCTTTTTCACTGCTTCAGCACGACGTTGTCCTAATTTAATATTGTATTCCACACTTGCTCGTAAGTCACAGTTTCCTGTAAGTAAAAACTTCACATCAGGATTCTTTTTCATTACCAATGCAATGTCGGCAAGTGTCTCATCATACTTCTTCTGAATCACATCGCTGTTCAAATCGAAGAAGATCGAAGGAAGATAACCGTTTGAAGCCATCACCGACGACTCTCCGCCTTTTCTAACACCCGGACCATTTTGAATTGTCACTCCTTGATTATTAATCAAGCTACCTTTAGCAGTACTTGGTTCCATGTCTTTTGTGTCAGGAATTCCGTCACCATCGCTATCTATTTCTCGTCCTGCTGCATCTACTTTAGCCATCTTAGCAGAGAACGGTTCAGAATCTTTGATATCCGGAACACCGTCACCATCAGAATCGATCGACGTACCATCGCCATATACTTTTGTTCCTTCAGGAGTGTCAGGTTCTTTATCAAATATATCTGCTACTCCATCTTTGTCGCTGTCTTTTGTCATAAGATCAACCTTATCTTTCATATCGTAAAGATCGGCATACACACTGTGCAACGGATTGTACCATTCGGCCACGTGCTCTTTTTTACCTATATGATATGTCAATCCAACATTCATGTAAGAGTAGTCATCATTTTCCGATAACAAACGATACCAACCATCCAATTTGTCGAAGTTCGTTGTACGCAAGGAATATTCTCCTGTAATCGAGAAATGTTTTGAGATTCGATATTTAACACCTAGTGTAAAAGGAATTACAAGTTCAGAACTGTTTTGATACGATTGCTGACGGATAGAATCGGTTTGAACATAATAACCCGATGTGTATGTTAATCCTCCGTCTTTAGAAACATGCGGATTGTATTTAATAATTCCTGCTCCAACCGATGCATAGATTGCAAGATTAGGAGTACGTTTCAAAAAAGAAATATTACCTAGTTGAAAGAAGGCGTTGATAGTTACATCGTACAACAAATCGGTATGATAACGATATTGCGGTTTGTTCGAATCGATGCCGCTCATTTTGCCGGTAATAAATTTTCCTTGAATGGCAAAAGAGTGAGTTAAGAATTTAGAGATATCGAAACCGAAAGCTAATTCTCGTTTCACATTAGCAGCAGAAATTGTACTTGCAGAAATATCAGTATTCGGATATGTAAGTCCTATGTGGCCTGATATATCCCAATTATTGAAATGGCTTATGTACGGCATTTTGTCGCTCTTAATGCTCACATGCGCACTGTCGCGAGTTACGACCGATTGAGCAGAAATAGTTTTGGCGCTACCTGTTACCAGCAGTGCAAAGAGGATAGTAAAAATTCTCATTGTGCAGATTGTTGTTTCTAAGCCGAAAGCCCTATTGGACGTGGGATTGACGGTATGCAAATTTAAGAAACCATTCTTCAAATGCAAGTCATTTTGGTGGAAAGCTATTCTTGAATATCCGATAAAAAGACACGATGGATGCCCGGAGAAAAGTCTTTTTTGAGCAATTCCAATATTTTCTCATAATGCTCTTCCACATTTACGAAATCGATCTGGTTCGTATCGATCACTACAATTGGGAAACCACTTTGCTGCTTAAAAAACTCCCAGTATCCTTTTTCTAGACTTTCAAGGTAGTCGTCGGTGATATTTTTTTCATATTCTCTGCCGCGCTTTTCAATATTTTTCCTCAACTCAGAAACATCTTTATGCAAGTATATAAGAATATCCGGTTTTGGTAAATGAGGGTTTATAATATGAAAAAGTCGTTGATACAGCTGATTTTCGTCGTTTTTAAGAGTGATCGTCGCAAAAATAAGCGACTTACTCAATAAATAATCGGAAATGGTTTGCTGACGAAAAAGTTCGCGTGGCGCCAACTCATCGTTTAGCTGTTGGTAACGATCGGCCAAAAAAGAAAGCTCGAGCGGAAAAGCATACCGTTGCGGTTGCTCATAAAATAACGGCAAAAAAGGATTGTCGGCAAAACGTTCGAGCACCAATTTACCATTATGATCGTCGGCCAAACGAGTAGCAAGCGATGTTTTTCCGGTACCGATGTTCCCTTCCACAACAATGTAATCGTATTTTAACTTTTTGGTCATCGGCTATTTTTGCTCGGCGAAAATCGTGTTAAAAACTCAATTCTTTTCAATGTTCATAAATATAAACGTCCGATTTATCAGTGGTTTGCATCAGCAGCTCTTTATTCGACAGTTGAAAAAGCGGATGAACAAAGTCCGGCAGCACCTCACACAATGGAATTAGTGTAAATCGTCGGTCTTGAATGTGAGGATGCGGAACAGTCAAACGCTCGCTTTGAATAATTTCCTTGCCCAAATAAAGTAGATCGAGGTCGATCGTTCGTGCCGCCCATTTAGCGGTGCGAGTACGGCCAATTTCACTTTCTATTTTTAGAAGCTCTTCTAAAATACAAAATGCATCTTTTTCAGAATTTACAACCACAACTTTATTCAAAAAATCATCTTGGTCGGTATTACCCCAAGGCGCAGTTCGGTAAACGTTCGACTGTAACAGGATAGAGCTAAAAGAGAGAAGAATCTTCTCCTCTGCCAGTTGCAAATTATGGAAACGATCACCCAGATTAGACCCCAATAAAATTACAGCCGGATTCATTTTATTTTTTTTCAAACCTAACGCATTATTTAGGAAACACAAAGCAATAACTTATAACTTTACGCACTCAAAATAAAAGACATCACTATGAAACAGTTTTTCAAATTCATGTTTGCATCAATGGCCGGATTTTTTGTAGCCGGATTTTTATTGATCATCTTTTTAATCTTCATCCTTGCCAGCATGGTAAATGGGTTGAAAGACGATAAACAAACTACAATTAAAAATCATTCCGTTCTTGAAATAAATTTAGACGGCCCGATTAAAGAACGTTCTGAAAAAAATCCGATCGATGGAATTGGTATTAGCGGAATAAGTTTAAACCGCAGCATAGGTCTTGACGATATTCTTAGAAGTTTGTCAGAGGCAAAAACAGATTCAAAAGTAGACGGAATCTTTCTGAATTTATCAGGAATACAAGCCGGACTTGCAACAGTAGAAGAAATTCACAATGCCTTGGTTGATTTCAAAACATCGAAGAAATTTATTTATGCTTACAGTGAAGGTTATACACAAGGAGCATATTATCTGGCGAGCGTTGCCGATAAAATATATTTATATCCCGAAGGAGATATCGATTTTAAAGGATTTCATGCCGAGTTAATGTTTTTTAAAGGGACGCTCGATAAATTAGAAATTGAGCCGGAGATTATCCGTCACGGAAAATATAAAAGTGCTATAGAGCCATTTATTTTAGACAAGATGAGTCCGGAGAATAAACTTCAGCTTACTACATTTATTGGTAGTATGTGGAATAAATTTATTTCAGACATCGCAGAATCGAGAAAGATAGATGTGAAACAAGTTCAGAATATAGCAGACAATTTAGGAGCAAGAACAGCACAAGATGCACTCGATGCAAAATTGGTAGATCAGCTTTCATATTACGACGAAGTGATAAATGAATTGAAAGTAAAAACCGGAGTAAACAGCAATGAAAAAGTAAAATTTGTTGATCTAAAAAAATACGTTCACAGTTATCCTGCAATAAGAGAATTTCAAGCACAGAAAATAGCAGTGATTTTTGCTAACGGAGATATCGTTAGTGGAAAAGGTGACGAAGACAATCTTTCATCCGAAAAAATTGCAGAAGCAATTCGCAAAGCGCGTACAGATTCTACAATTAAAGCAATTGTTTTACGAGTAAATTCACCTGGCGGAAGTGCTCTAGCATCGGATGTAATTTGGAGAGAAACTATACTGGCAAAAAAAGCAAAACCATTAGTAGTATCGATGGGAGACTATGCCGCATCAGGTGGTTATTATATTTCTTGCTCGGCCGATAAAATTGTTGCTCAACCTACAACGATTACAGGATCGATCGGAGTTTTTGGATTGATGTTTAATGCGAAAAAATTATTCAACAATAAACTGGGAATTACATTCGATTCAGTTCAGACAGGTAATCATTCAAATATCGGAAGCATGTTTTACCCTATGACAACAGAAGAAAGAACAATAATGCAAGATGGCGTAGAGAAAGTGTACGATACATTTATTTCGCATGTAGCAGAAGGCAGAAAAATGACCAAAGCCTCAGTCGACAGTATCGGTCAAGGTCGAGTTTGGAGTGGTACAGATGCAAAGCGCTTAGGATTGGTAGATGAGATTGGCGGGTTAACAACAGCGATTGATATAGCTGCGAAACTAGCGAAGCTTGATAAATACCGAACGGTTTCTATGCCGGAGCAGAAAGATTTTATTAAGCAGATATTTGAAGATATTGATGCGGAAGCCAAAGTAAAATTCTCTAAAGAAAATTTTGGTCCGGCTGCCGGCTATTACAAAAACATTCAGTCGTTGCTCAGCACAAAAGGAGTGCAAGCGCGAATGCCGTTTTCAATTAACATACAGTAATTGAATGGAGATTACGAACCGACAAATAGCGAAGGCCTTTCGTTTGGTTTCGCAATTAATGGAGCTTCACGAAGAGAATCCGTTTAAAGTTCGATCGCTACAGAATGCTGCATTTAAAATAGAGAAGATTGGTGTGCCTTTATCAGAAATGGATGTTACAGAATTAGCATCAATAGAAGGTATAGGCAAAGGTTTACAAACGAAGATCACCGATTTTATAACGAGAGGAAGTTTTACAGATTTAGATGAATTAGCTGCTCGCACACCCATGGGAGTAGTTGAAATGTTATCGATAAAAGGAATAGGCCCGAAAAAAGTAGCACAACTTTGGAAAGAGCTGGAAATAGAATCGGTGGGTGAATTGCTTTATGCATGCAATGAAAATCGCTTAGTTTCACTAAAAGGTTTTGGTGAAAAAACACAAAAAGCGATACAAGCGTCTATTGAATTTCGGATCTCGAATAGTTCAAGTTGTTTGTTTCCTATAGCCGAACAATTTTCATTACAACTGAAAGAAAAGTTTGCAGAAGAGAAATTATCAGGACGACTAGAACTAACAGGGCAAATACGGCGACGATGTGAAGTAATTACAAGTATTGATCTTCTCACTACTTGTGATGAAAAAGAAATGACTGCTTTCCTTTTAAAGCAGGAAGAATTAATTGAGCAAACAATAGAAAAACATTCGGTTGAAATTTGTGGACGAGCACTTGAGTATATCCAAACACTGTACGATGGAAAAATACAAGTACGAATATTTCTTACCTCGAATGAATCATTTACATCAGACTTATTTCTGACAACGTCATCAGACCACCATTTAGAAATTTTAAAGACTAACTATAATTTTAAAAGCAAGACGAAAACAGAATCAGAATCATCTATCTATTCAGAGTTAAACCTCCCCTACTTTATTCCTGAATTGCGCGAAGAAGGAACTGAATTTACGCTGATAAAAAATAATGCCTTGCCGGAATTGGTAGAGTTAAACGATCTTCGAGGAATACTACACAATCACTCTACATATAGCGACGGCAATCATTCGTTGAAGGAGATGGCAGAATATTGCAAAGAGTTGGGATTTGAATATTTGGGGATGTGCGACCATAGCAAGAGTGCTTTTTATGCAAACGGTTTAAAAGAAGAAGCGGTAATAAAACAGCAAGCAGAAATTGACAAGTTGAATAGTACATTATCGCCATTTAAAATTTTCAAAGGAATAGAAAGTGATATACTTTTCAATGGAGAATTAGATTATGACGAAAGCATATTGAAAAGTTTTGATTTTATTGTTGCCTCTGTTCATTCTAATTTGAAAATGGACAAAGCGAAAGCAACGCAACGCCTTATTAAAGCAATAGAGAATCCATTTACTACAATACTGGGCCATCCAACAGGACGCTTGTTATTATCGCGGCCCGGGTATGAAATAGACCATGCAAAAGTAATTGATGCCTGTGCAGAGAATGGAGTGAGTATAGAATTAAATGCTAATCCATACCGGCTCGATATAGATTGGCGATGGATTAGTTATGCCTTAGAAAGAAACGTAATGATTTCGATCAATCCCGATGCACATAGAAAAGAAGGGTATCATGACATGTATTATGGAGTTGGTGCAGCAAGAAAAGGCGGACTTACACGATCAATGACATTGAATGCACTATCGCTAGAAGCAATTGAAAAAAAGTTTGCAGAGAGGAAGAGATAGGATTTTAATGAATAATGATTGATGAATAATGAATAATGGATAATGATTGATGAATAATGAATAATGGATAATGATTAATGGATAATGATTAATGATTAATGCTTTCTGAGCGATTTTTTTAGCGAATCACGATTTCGCACTTAATTACTTTCCCAAGATTTATTTTCAGGCAATAAAAAACCGTAAGCTAAGATATACTTGAAGCTCAACTTCGAATTTCCATTTACGACATTCAAATCACAATTCAATGATAGGCGGAATATTGAGCGAAAATTTACGACACACCGCTGAATTAGCTTGCTGCTAAGCGGTATTCCGCCGGAGTTGTGCGAACAAAAATTCATAGACACGACATCCCTTCAATTCTCATTACTAAAACAAATTACCAATACAAATAACCGACAACTATAATTTGCAAATGCGCAAATTATAATTGTTAGTATTTTGAATTGGTAGAATTTAAAGAGTCCGTTGAGCAGGGTTGATATATACATGTTCAATAAATATATTAACCTTATCCATTTGCAATTGTGTCCTCACTTCCCCGGCGGAATACCGCTTGAAGTTTGAGTAAATTGAAAGTGTGTGCATAATTTCCGCTCAATATTCCGCCTATCATTTTGCGCATTTGCAAATTATAATTGTTAGTATTTTGAATTGGTAGAATTTGAAGTGCCGTCGAACAGGGTTGATATATACATGTTCAATAAATATATTAACCTTATCCATTTGCAAATTGTGTTCTCAATTCCCCGGCGGAATACCGCTTGAAGTCTGAGTAAATTGTAAGTGTGTACATAATTTCCGCTCAATATTCCGCCTATCATTTTACGTATTTACTAAGTTTGCATTGTCACTAATTAGATTTTTTACAATTGAAGACTCCGTTGAACGGGATATACTTGAAGCTCGAGAGATTGCTCGATTCACGACTCTCGAATATCGACTCATAATTCTCAAATTACGACTCTCAAATTACGATTCTCAATTCTCGAACTAATATTTCACAAAAAAAAAGAGGAATACCATTAAGCATTCCTCTTTGAGTGTGAGTTGAGTGTATAAGCTCAGTCTTCTTTTTTAGTTTGTTCGGTTGCATGATAATCGGCTTGAGCAACAGATTCATTTGTCGGCTTAGGACTTTCTTCAAGGTTTTTAACGGGAGCAGCAGGAGCTTTCGGAGCAGCTGGTGTATCGCTTGCAGCATTTCGAACTTCATTCTCAATTCCGTTCATTGCATCTTTGAATTCACGCATTCCTTTACCTAATCCTTTTGCTAATTCAGGAATTCTTTTAGAACCGAAAAATAACAATACCACCAACATAATCACGAACACTTCTCCACCACCTAGATTTAAGAAGAGCAAATTTAAAAGAATCATTTCTATCTATTTTTTGTAAATGTAAGCACTTTTAAGTGAAACAAATATGAATTATGAGAGGGGAAATTGATTAACAAATCAAAGATTGTTTTTGGCCCAAAACGGAAGATTAAATCGGTTTTCAATCACTTCACAGAAAATTTTCTGACCTGAAAAAATTAGTTCACAAAAAAAGAGAGATTCCATTGCTGAAATCTCTCTTCTTAGAAATAGGTTTAATTAATTACGCATCTAATTCTTTCCCTGCAAAATCGACTACTATCGGAGTAGCAATACAGATAGAAGAATATGTACCGATAACGATACCAATTAAGAGTGCGAATGTAAATCCACGAATTACTTCACCACCAAAAATGAAGATGGCAAGTAGTACAAAGAAGATCGTTAATGAAGTATTGATAGTACGACTAAGCGTAGAATTCAAGGCATCATTAATTACTTTCTTTTGATCTTTTGCATGGTGATGTATGCCTACGAATTCACGAATACGGTCAAACACTACGACTGTATCGGTCATTGAATATCCCATTACCGTTAAGATCGCAGCTATAAATGCCTGATCAATTTCTAAAGAGAAAGGGAGTATACCATTGAAGATTGTATAGAACGAAAGTACAATAAGTACATCGTGAACAAGAGCCACAACCGCACCAAGGCCATACTGCCAGCGACGGAAACGAATAAAGATATATAAGAACATCAATGCACAAGAAACTAAGATAGCCCACACTGCAGACGATTTGATATCATCGGCAATGGTTGGCCCTACTT
This sequence comes from Bacteroidota bacterium, assembly GCA_043747595.1. Taxonomy (GTDB): domain Bacteria; phylum Bacteroidota; class Bacteroidia; order AKYH767-A; family 2013-40CM-41-45; genus JADKIH01. Next base: position 48,327 of record JAYTOX010000033.1, read on the forward strand.
TCTGAGAACTTAACACTGTATATCCTCCATTGCCTTGAATGGTATTTAATCCTTCGTTCAACTTAGTTACAACATTTTGTTCAGCTTCTGGAGTAGCATCTTCGATCAAATAACTAGTAGTGATCTTCACCTGATTGTTGCTACCAAATGTTTTTACTTCCGGTGATTTCGTGAAAGGTCCTTTTAATGCATCCATCACCTGAACCGTTTCAACCGGTTTTTGGAAACGTACAACATAGGTACGTCCACCTTCAAAGTCAACACCAAAGTTTAAGCCTTTGAACATAAAAGCTACAATACCTAAAGTGATAATTGTTCCGGAAATGAAATAATATATTTTACGCTTTTCTACGAAATTGATATGAATATTTTTGAAAGCACCTTTTGTATATTTATTCGAGAAACGAATCTCTTTATTTTTTGCAAGCATTCTGTCGAATACTAAACGTGTAATAAAGATTGCACTGAATAAAGATGAAAGGATACCAATGATCAACGTTGTTGCGAATCCTTGAATTGGACCTGTACCGAAAATGTAAAGGATAATACCGAGGATTAATGTTGTTACGTTTGAGTCAATGATAGATGAGTATGCGTGTTTGAAACCATCGGCTACTGCCAAACGAATTCCTTTTCCTAGTGCAAGCTCTTCACGTACACGTTCGAAAATAAGGATGTTCGCATCAACCGACATACCAATGGTAAGAACGATACCGGCAATACCCGGAAGAGTAAGTACAGCACCTAACGATGCAAGTATACCCATGATGAAAAAGACGTTTGCAAAGAGAGCGATATCGGCAACGATACCTGCATTACCATAGTATGATACCATGAAAATAAGTACAAGGATCAAGGCAATAACAAACGACAAAAGTCCGGAGCTAATTGCTTCTTTACCTAATGTTGGTCCAACAACTGTATCTTCAACAATACGTGCCGGAGCCGGAAGCTTTCCTACTTTCAAGATATTAGCTAAGTCATCCGCCTCTTCTAATGAAAACTGTCCGGTGATACTTGAATTTCCACCACTGATCTCATTGATTACATTCGGGAAAGAATAGACATAATCATCCAACACAATCGCAATCGATTTGTTGACATTATCGTGAGTCAAACGCTTCCATGTGTGTCCACCTTCGGCATTCATCGACATGCTGATTTCCCAGTTGTCTGTAAATTGTCCTTTTTGTTTACGCGCATCTACAATTGCAGAACCATCGAGTGGTGCTTGGTGATCGCGCACCGGCATGCGAATAGCAACTAACTGATATACTTTTCCTTCTTTGTCGATTGCTTTCACTGTCCACATAGCTTTAAATTCGCGAGGGAATTTATTAGCTACAACATCCATGTGAAAAATCTGATTTACACGAGCAGTATCTTTTGCAAGAGCGGAACCGATAACCGGACCTTTACGAAGTTCGCTTTGATTTTTTTCATTCTGCTGAATGGCAGGAGCAAGAATAGCGAAGAGCGGATTTTCTTTAGCAAAGTCTTCGAACGATTTATCTTTTTTGGCAGCGCCAGTATCAGAAGAAGCGCTATCCGTTTTTCCTAACTGACTCATCAACGATTTAGAAGAGTCTGTTGTGGCAGCAGCAGTAGCAGCTTTAGCAGAGTCTACCACAGCAACCGTTGAATCCGTTTTAACAGCAGTTGTAGAATCGGCTTTTGTTGTAAGCTTTAAAATTTTGTTTACGTCTTCTAAGATCGGGTAAATGTCTTTGTTGTCATACGTCTCCCAGAACTCAAGCTTAGCTGTTCCTTGAAGAAGTTTACGAACACGCTCCGGTTCTTTGATACCCGGAAGTTCAACAAGGATACGATTGTTTCCTAGTTTCTGAACATTCGGCTGAGTAACACCAAATTTATCGATACGAGTTTTTAAGATTTGGTACGTACGATCGAATGCCGCATCCGATTCTTTTTGAATCACAGCTTCAACTTGATCGTTAGTTGAATTAAAGTTGATACGATCCGACAATTCTTTCGTACCAAAGATGGCAGCAAGTTTTGCGTTCTTATCGAGCTTTGTAAATTCTTTCACGAATAGCTTAACAAAATTCTCAGAGCTACTAGCCTGCGCAGCTTGTGCGTTGACCAATGCTTTGTTAAATGTAGCATCGTTACTGTAATTCGACATAGCACGAATAAGGTCGACTAACGAAACCTCCATGGTTACGTTCATACCACCTTTAAGATCGAGTCCTAAGTTGATTTCGTTTTCTTTACACTTTTTGTAAGTAAATCCGAAAAGTGGATAAACCGGTTGCGTGTTGATAGAGTCGAGATAACTCTTTTCTTTAGCCGGATCACCTGCAGCGAATTGCTTCGCATTTTTTTCGACATTTTTAGTCACAAGTGTAAAGCTTAACTGATAGAGGCAAACGAGTGCCAGCAGGATCGCGAATAGCTTTACTGCACCTTTACTTTGCATGGATGATGAGTAATTTTAGAATGAACTTATTGAAAATTAATTTTTTTTAGAGCGTGCAAAGATAGAATTTAGAGCCTAATTTCCAATTTTAGCGCATTTTATTGCATCTATATATAAAGAATAGCAAAAGACTCGCAACTGCTTGATAATCATAGCTCGTTAGCGATTTCACGGCTTGCATTTTTCAACAAGCAGGGTAAAAACTATTTAAATAGACAAAAATTAAAACGAAAAAACGTTCAAGACGAAAAAAAGAAGAGTATAAAAGAGCATGATAGCTACTTTTTTTACAACATTTTTACGAAAATCGAGACTCATAAATTGGGTGAGATGGATCATAATGGGAGGATAATTGAAAGTGAATTATTAGTTGAAATTTAGGATGAATAACCGAATGCTGGATATTAATTGAGAAGTGAATTGAAAAGAGCTGCCCCCGACTCAGTTTTTCGAAGTACATAGAATAACAGAAAGCCACTAAAGACTAACTGAAAGATTAAAAAAGACACGTTGAATAGACGTGCACCGCGATGTAAATTATTGTGACCCGAAGTAGAATATTCCATAGGTAAATGATTTAGTTTGTCAAGTTAATCTAAAAGGAATTTCGATGTAAAGAAAGTGGCGATAAATCTTACAGAATGAAGAATGAAATAGATGATTACGAAACAGCAATAATAGTTTCCGATTTAATTGTTCTTAGAGTTCTAAAACAAAGCAAATTCATTAACTTCAAAATTAAATCGACATTTTATAAATCATTTTTTGAATTACATCTAAACTTTTGCAAGCAATATTTATTCAAAATTCTTACCTTGTGAGCCTTAAATAATATTAAAAATGGCATTTGACTTAGAAATGATCAGAGCAGTCTATTCAGGACTAGCAGGCAAGATTGACACAGCACGTAAAGTTGTAGGACATCCGCTCACATTAACAGAGAAAATTCTCTATTCACACTTAACATCAGGTAGTGCGAATGAGTTGTACAAGCGAGGGCAATCGTATGTCGATTTTAATCCGGATCGCGTAGCAATGCAAGATGCAACAGCGCAAATGGCCTTGCTTCAATTTATGCAAGCCGGTCGTCCTTCAGTTGCCGTTCCTTCTACTGTTCATTGCGACCACCTAATTCAAGCAAAAGTTGGCGCAACAGACGATTTAACAACAGCATTAGATAAAAACAAAGAAGTGTATGATTTTCTTTCATCCGTTTCGAATAAATATGGAATTGGTTTTTGGAAACCCGGCGCAGGAATTATTCATCAGGTAATACTTGAGAACTATGCTTTCCCGGGAGGAATGATGATAGGTACCGATTCGCATACAGTAAATGCAGGCGGATTAGGAATGATAGCCATAGGTGTAGGCGGTGCAGATGCATGCGATGTAATGGCAGGCTTACCGTGGGAATTAAAATTTCCTAAACTGATTGGTGTAAAGCTTACCGGTAAATTGAGTGGTTGGACATCGGCAAAAGATATAATTTTAAAAGTTGCAGGTATACTCACTGTTAAAGGTGGTACCGATAAAATTGTTGAATATTTTGGTCCGGGGGCTGAGAGTTTAAGCTGCACAGGCAAGGGAACAATTTGTAATATGGGAGCAGAAATTGGAGCAACAACTTCTATCTTTTGTTACGACAAAAAAATGGGCGACTACTTACGTGGTACCGAAAGAGCAGCAATAGCAGATGCAGCTGATCAAGTTGCAAAACACTTAAGAGGCGACGATGAAGTGTATTCTTCGCCGGAAAAATATTTCGATGAAGTTATTGAAATTAATTTGTCAGAATTAGAGCCACATGTAAACGGACCATTCACTCCAGATCTTGCTTGGCCCATATCAAAATTTGCAGCGGCGGTAAAAGAAAATAACTGGCCACAAGAATTAGAAGTTGGATTAATTGGATCTTGTACTAACTCATCGTACGAAGATATTTCTCGCGCAGCTTCTTTAGCACAACAAGCAGTAGAAGCGAATATTAAAACCAAAGCAGAATTTACAATTACACCGGGATCAGAGTTAGTTCGGTTCACAGTAGAACGCGATGGTTATTTAGGTACGTTTGAAAAAATTGGCGGAGTTGTATTAGCGAATGCCTGCGGACCATGTATTGGACAATGGGCACGACACACGAACGATCCGAATAAAAAGAATTCGATCATTACATCTTTCAATAGAAATTTTGCAAAAAGAAATGATGGCAATCCGAATACCCATGCATTTGTTGCCTCACCGGAGATTGTAACAGCAATGGCAATTGCCGGTGATCTTGGATTCAATCCACTTACCGATTCGCTTACAGCACCTGACGGAACAAAATTTAAATTCAAAGAACCGGAAGGATTAGAAATGCCATTGAAAGGATTTGCAGTTGAAGATGCAGGCTATCAGGCGCCGGCAGAAGACGGAAGTAAAGTTCAAGTTGCGGTATCACCAACCTCCGATCGTTTGCAATTATTACAACCATTTGCAGCTTGGGAAGGAAGCGATTTGAAAGGTTTGCGTCTCTTAATCAAGGCAAAGGGAAAATGTACGACCGACCATATTTCTATGGCAGGCCCTTGGTTAAAATTCCGTGGTCACTTAGACAACATATCGAATAATATGTTGATTGGAGCAATCAATGCTTTCAATGATAAATCGGATAACGTAAAAAATTCGTTGACGGGAGAATACGATGGCGTTCCAAAAGTTCAACGAGCATATAAAGCGGCGAAGATTGGAACAATTGTAGTAGGTGATGAAAATTATGGCGAAGGTTCATCGAGAGAACATGCGGCGATGGAGCCTCGTCATTTAGGAGTACGTGCTATTTTGGTAAAATCGTTTGCGCGTATCCACGAAACGAATTTGAAAAAGCAAGGAATGTTGGCCTTGACTTTTGCTAATAAATCTGATTACGATAAAATCAGAGAAGATGATCTATTCGACATTATCGGATTGACACATTTTGCTCCTGGAAGTCAGATCTCAGTCGTACTTCACCATTCAGATGGAAGCAAAGAAGAGATCAATGTAAACCATTCGTATAATGAAAATCAGATTGAGTGGTTCAAAGCGGGAGGAGCCTTAAACATCATTAGAGCGCAAGTAAGCGCATAAAAAAAGAAGTTCGTTTTTTTAGAATGCTCTTAAAATTTGAAAAAGAAAATTTCAAATTTTAAGAGCATTGTTTTTTTATTATCTTCGCCATACTCGGTATTTTACCTATGACAGACTCGAAATCTACAGTTTCAATAATTGGTGGTGGTTTTTGTGGAATAATGACATTGGTGCACTTGATAAATAAAAGCAAGTCGCCAATTAAAATTATTTTATTCAATGCCGGCTATCCACTTGCAAAGGGAATTGCATTTAATACGTACACCGAGGAACATGTGTTGAATGTTGCGTGTTCAAATATGAGTGCTTTTGCAAATGATCCGAATCATTTTTTAAATTGGTGTACAACGAAAGAAAATAGTAAGGTCGATTCCGAAAATTTAAGTGCAAGTTATTTACCTAGAAATTTGTATGGCGAATACCTGAATGACATTTTCAAAAGTTCACTTGAAAATTGTCCGCCGCATATTGAAGTTGAAATAATTACTGAAGAAGCGGTAAGTGTTAGGAAGGAAGATAATCACTACAAAGTTTTTTCGAACACAGGAAAGGAAATTAGAGCTGAAAAAATTGTAATTGCTACAGGCAACCAACCTCCTTCTCCACCCTCACTTAAAGAATCAACATTTCTTGAAAGTCCGTTGTACTTTGGAAATCCATGGAACGAGGCAGCTACAAACGATATCCATTCAGAAAAACCAATACTTATTATAGGAACAGGTTTAACAATGGTAGATGTTGTTATCGGATTGGAAAATAAAAACTTTCAAGGAAAAATTTATGCACTTTCTCCCAATGGCTTTGAAATTTTATCGCATAAAAAACATCATCCTCAAAGAGAAATACTAGACGAACTTTCGCCGCCTTACGAATTAAAAAATTTATTTAAACTTTTCTATAAACACGTTAGAACGGCACGAAGAAAAGGAGTTTCGGGAGAAGCAGTAGTTGATGCGGTGAGAAGTAAGACACAAGACATCTGGCAAAACTTAACACTGAAAGATAAAAAAAGTTTCATGGCACATTTACGTCATTTATGGGGCGTTGCTCGACATCGGTTGCCGGAAGATGTACATAAAAGAATTCAGGAACTTATTTCAGCGGAGAAACTTGAGATACTTGCAGGGAGAATTATCGAGATGAACAGTGACAATACTTTTGCTCAAATAAAAATTAAACAACGTTCGAGTAACAATGAACTGACATTAGAAGTTCAGCGGGTGATAAATTGTACAGGACCACAGACAGATATTACTAAGTATCGCAGCAAATTATTTCAAAATTTAATTACGCAAGGATTAATCAGAGCAGATGAAATGAATTTAGGGATAGATGCAACTGAAGAAGGCAAAATTATAGAAAGCGATGGAACAATCAGTGAATCATTATTCACGCTAGGATCGTTGTTAAAAGGTAAGTTGTGGGAAAGTACAGCAGTACCCGAGTTGCGAGTACAAGCAGAAAGATTGGCAACAATTATTTTAGAGAAGTTGTAAATTGTAATTCGCGAGTTGAAGGTTGAGAATTGTAATTTGTGAGTCGAGGGTCGAGAATTGTTATTCGTGAGTCGAGAATTGAAGGTCGAGAATTGTAATTCGAAGGTGGAGAGTCAAGAGTTGGAATTTGTAATGCGAATTTTTCCTGGAAAAATCTGCTGTCTTCCGCGGTTTCTGCGGGAGAAAACTATTGGCTCCCGCAGAAACCGCGGAGGGCCGCAGAAAAAAAATAGATTATTGATTTTTATCAGTTAACTAATTTTGCATCGAATCTCAAATCTCTAGCGTCTAATCACGTTCTTCAATTCCCTCGCTCTTCAAAGGCAGCTCCGACGGATTTGTAATCCGTCGCTAGTAATTTCTAGCCACGCTCTTCAAAGAACGCTCCGATGGATTGTTCCGATGGATTTGTAATCCGTCGCTAGTAATTTCTAGTCGCGCTTTTCAAAGAACGCTTCAACATTGTTATCAGAAGTTAAAAATTTGCAGCCATCAAACCGAAACTCATATTTTTTCGTACTTTAGATAAACAATCCACAACAAAATGAAAAACCTGATTTTTGCCACTGTATTTTCTTTTCTAATTTCACTTTTTGCTTGTGCACAAAACAAAAAGCAGGAAATAAAATCATCTATACCTGAGTCTGCTAAAATTATTAAGACAGATGCAGAATGGAAAAAACTCCTTACACCCGAGCAATATTATGTAACGCGCCAAGCAGGAACAGAACGACCTTACAAAGGCGAGTACTGGAACAATCATGACAAAGGAACGTACTTCTGTGTTGGCTGCGGATTTCCATTATTCAGTTCCGAAACAAAGTTTGAATCGGGTACAGGCTGGCCTAGTTTTTATCAGCCTATGGTAAAAGATAACATATTGGAGAAAACAGATAATACATTAGGCTTTACAAGAACGGAAGTTATCTGTTCACACTGTGGAGCCCACCTCGGCCACGTTTTCGACGACGGACCACAGCCAACAGGATTGAGATATTGTATGAATTCAGCCGCGTTGAAATTTGTAGGGAAATAATGAAAAAGGAAGAAGGAAGAAGGAAGAAGGAAGAAGGAAGAAGGATTAATGATTAATGATTAATGATTAATGATTAATGATTAATGATTAATAGTTTTTTATTCTAAATTATTCAACACTTGCTCCGTCGTATTTATGATTCGTCGCCAGTAATTAAAAGCTACACTCGCGCTTCGACGGATTTGTAATTCGTCGTGTCAATCCGTCGCCATTAATTAAAAGCTACACTCGCGCTTCGACGGATTTGTAATCCGTCGCTAGTAATTAAACGCCACACTCTTCAAAGGCAGCTTCGACAGATTTGTAATCCGTTGCTAGTAATTACTAACCACGCTCTTCAAAAAATGCACCGCTCCAGCGGATTTGCAATCCGTCGTACACATCAATTAAATCATCGTATCACATTTACTTTTCTCGTCACCACATTATTTCCCGATATTAACTGCACACAATAAATTCCTGCTGATAAATTTTCGGTTTGGAAGTCTGCACTTGAGGAGTTGAGTACTTTCTCAGCAACAATTTTCCCTGTAGAACTTATTAATCTTACCAATGAATTATTTTCAGGAAAAATATTATAGACTTTTAAATGCAATATTGAATTCACAGGGTTAGGAAACAATTCCATCGAAGGTTTTACGATTCCAATTTCTTGTACAGAAATGCTTGGATTATGTTGGTACTTCACTTCCACCCCACCTGTAGATTGTCCAATAACTAAATCCATCAATCCATCACCATTTAAATCGCCACCACTTACAGTAATATTAAATTTTATTCTGCTGCTTTCCGAAGTATCAATCACAGTTCCATAATTATTATAGCAGCCATTTACATTTCCTGAAATAGAGTTGTACTTGTATATCAAACCATTTTCATTAGCAACAAACATCCGTTTACTTCCAAGACTATCATACATAAAAGGAGAAGTAAATCCATCCGGAGTACCCGCCCCTTGAATCACAATACAACCAAGAGTATCATTCGTTGGAATACTATCAAAAATCGGGACGCTAGTTGTTCCGCTATTTTCAAAATAATTAATAAATCCATTTTGTTCACCTATAAGAAGATCATTTAAGCCATCGCCATTCAAATCATAGATCTGAGGTGTTGCAAATTTCCCAATATCAATTCTTGAATAATAATATTGATCATAAACAAAATTTGAAACTCCCGATCCGCCGGTATTAATAAATCGCGCTAAACGACCATCACCAATTCCAAGTATTAAATCCTTATCACCATCGCCATCAAGATCACCAAAAGTTGGAATTATAGGTGAAGCAAAATTGTATTGATTGATTGCAGCGAGATCACGATCAATCAGATCAAACGCAGGAGCAGTTGTGGTACCTACATTTTTATAATATCTCAACCCAATTTTGTGAGTGTTAGAACCATTTACAAATTCATCGTAACCTACAACCAAATCGAGTAAACCATCGTTGTCATAATCGTATAGAACAGGGGCTGCACTTTCACCTACATCAATCATTTCATTTTGCAAAAAAGAATTTTCTACATACTCGAAAATTGGAACAGCATTCGTTCCAACGTTTTTATAGAACCACATTCCATGAATGTTTTCATTAAAATTTGGAAAGACTAACAGATCTTTTATCCCATCATTATCTACATCGAGTAAACAATGGTAATGAAAAGCTGCAAAATCGGCAGCAACATCATACGATGGGAAACCGGTATCTTGAGAACTCATATCAGCTGCAACATTCGATCCTCCATTTACAATGAGTAGTGAATTAAAAGACGCAACATCACCAATCAAAAGATCTTGATCGCCATCGCCATCAATATCCATGATATACATTCCTGAAATTGTATCGTCTAACGGGGCTGCTACACTTTGATCGGAAGAAGGTTGTTCGTATTCATCAACCACTGGAGCGCCGGGTCTCCGTTCTCTGCAAGGGCAATGGAAACATCCAACTTGATTTGCGCCACCTATCAATAAAGAGAAATCGCCCCAACATCCCGATTCATATTTAAAGTCGAGTGAATCACAAACGCCATAATGCTCCATCGAATAATTTTTATGATAGGCAATTCTACCATCAGGTAAAGAATTATAACCTAAAATATCCATGTCACCATCGCCATCAATATCTGCTAATCCCGGAAGCGAAACACCATTCACAAAAATATTTTGTCGAATGACATCAAACGATTCATCCAAGAAATTATTTACCAAAGTCCATTGCAAGCCATTTCCAGAGGTATAATCATTTCTGTACACAGCCATAGCAGATAAAGAAATTGGTGAAAGAGTAAAGAGATCTTCTTTACCATCGCAATTGTAGTCGTATAGTAATACCCATTGACTAATTGGAGGAAATTTGTTGTTATAGCTTGGAGCATAATCCCAAGCTTCACGATAATTTGTAGAACCGTTGTTAAGGAAAACAGAAATTCTATTATTATGTTTATCAAAAATAAAAATGTCTTTACGTCCATCTCCATTTACATCAATTGAATTGACAGAAGGAAAATTAATACCGCCCGACCAAGGATTCTTCAATAAATTACTGCCTTCAGTAACCGGAATCGTATCTATACGATCAAATTTTTGTGCGCTTGAAGTAAACGTGAGGAATAAAAACAGTACAAATAATTGATAGATCTTCATTGGTCAAATATAGATAAAGCAAATCCCAAACAAACCAATTTACCGAAAAAATGACAATCTTAAGGCTAAAACAGGATAATGCAGAATGCCAAATTATTTCATAAATTGCGCATTAACCATTCTAACCGGATTTCTATCCGTCGGAAAAGTTGAATTAATAAAAAAAAATTATGCCTTCATTCGACATCGTAAGTAAGATCGATATTCAAAAATTCGACAATGCAATAAATGTTGCAGTAAAAGAAATAAGCACACGATACGATTTCAATCAATCGAAAACGAAATTAGAGTTCGATAAAAAAACGATGCTTGTAAGTATTTTAACAGAAAACGACATGCGGATGAAAGCTATTGAAGGAATTATTATAGGTCGTGTAATAAAGCAAGGAATAGATGCTCAAGTTCTAGATTTTGGCAAGGAGCTTTATGCTTCTGGGAATATGGTAAAGAAAGATGTGAAGTTGAAAGAAGGCATAGACAAAGAGATCGCGAAAAAAGTTGTGAAACTTATTAAAGAGAGTGCAAAAAAAGTTCAAGCATCGATTATGGATGAGCAAGTACGAGTTACAGGAAAAAAAATTGACGACTTACAAGAAGTTATTGCACTACTCGAAAAATCGGATGTAGGCTTGCCCCTTCAATTTGAAAATTTCAGAAGTTAACAGAAAAAGCAAATCCAATTTTTAAATTGAAATCCTTCCATCTTTCTTTTTTCTTCATTCTTTTTTTGGTATTCGTTTCTAATAAAACGAAAGCACAAGATATTTTGGTAAGAACAAACAATGATTCAATCAGAGTAAAAATAGTTCAGATTACATTTGACAAAATACGCTACCGTTATTACGGAATAAAAACCGGGAGCGTAATGGAAATCCCGAAAAACCAGGTTAAGCAAATTATTTATGAGAATGGATCATCACTTACAATTATCTATAATTTATTTGAAGTAAATCCGGATCTGATGATAAAAGATCATTCAAGAGCATGGAAGGTAGATCTTTTTTCACCTTTATTTAATCATTTTACAGTTGGTTATGAGCAGAAAATAAAGTTAGGAATGAATTTAGAAATCAAAGGAAGTTATATAGGTTGGCAATTAAACAAGACTATTGATCCTACGCAAGGTTTCTTTGTAAAAGCAGGAATGAAATTTCTGAAGAACAGTGATACCATTAGAAAAGGATTAAAGTATACAAATCCGATGAAAGGAACTTACATTAAACCCGAAGCAATTGTAGGACGTTATACTACTATTGAATTAGGGCGTAAAATAAATTTTTCGAACATTGCTTTGAATTGTCTTTTCGGTCGACAATATATTCTGGGCAATGTAATAAGCCTCGACTTTTTTGGTGGTGCCGGAGTAGCTTATCAATACAATAGCAGAGGCCCATCAGATAGAGCCGACGATTTTAGCTATTGCTTCAGCCACTTATTTTTAGGAGGAAAATTACCAATTTCTTTAACCGGCGGATTTATGATTGGAATTGTTTACTAAAAAAGGAATTACGCTTTTCTAATTACCGCACCTACTTCACTTTCGAAAACCTGCATTAATTTTTCCATCGTTTTATCGATTTGTTTATCGGTAAGCGTCTGTTGATCGTCGAGCAGATGAAAACTTAGCGCCAACGATTTTTTTCCCTTTTCCATTTTATCGCCTTGATAAAGGTCGAATAAATTGACTTCACGCAATATTTTCTTTTCAGTTTTAAAAGCAAGATCACGAATAGTTGAATAACTCGTTTGCAAATCAACCAACATCGAGAGATCTCTTTTCACAGCAGGAAATTTTGAAATTTCGGAATAGCGAACTGCTTTCTTTTTGGATTTTTTAATTACAACATCCCAATTAAAATCGGCAACAATAACTTCATTCAAATCAAATTGTTTCGAGACAGAAGGTTTAATTGGACCAATTTCAAGAACTACTTTACTTCCGGAAGAATAAGTTAAGCCATAAGATAATGTTGAATGATTTGTTTCAGAAACTGTTAATTCAGAAATAGTCACACCACAAATTTCTAGAATATTTAGAGCTATAGATTTCAAAAAGAAAAAATCGGCATTCGAAGCAGCGCCTTGCCATGAAACATCTTGTTTCTTTCCGGTAGCATAGATTGCCAAAGAATAATTTTCGGAATACTTTTCGCCTTGTTTAGAATACACTTTCCCAAACTCAAACATTTTTAAATCGGCCTGACGTCGATTACGATTGTATTGTAAAATTTCCAAGCCGTTCATAAGAAGATCCTGACGTAAGACCGAAAGATCTTGCGACAGCGGATTTAAAAGTTGAATAGATTTTTCAGAGCTCCAAGAACCATTTTCCACATAAGAAGAACGCGTAAGAGAATTTGTAAGAATTTCATTGAAGCCTTGAGCGGCCAAATAATCGGCTACTTTATTTTGAATAATTTCACGATCAAATTCGACGATAGCAGGAAGAGAAATACTTTGCTTCTTTGGTAACGGAATTCTATCATAACCATAGATACGGAGAATTTCTTCGATTACATCGACAGGACGAAGAACATCTACTTTAAAAGCCGGAATTTCCAGAGATAGTCCTTCATTATTTTGAGACACTATTTTCATTCCTAAAGATTCGATAATCGTAGCGATTACTTCTCTATCAATTACCTCTCCCGAAAACTGATCGATAAAAGAATAGTTGATATCAAATTTAACAGGAGTTTTTTTGATTGGATAAATATCTATTAAAGGTGAAGCAATTGTTCCATTGCAAATTTCCTCAATCATTAGCGATGCACGTTTTAATGCATACAAAGTAATTTCAGGATCGGTACCACGTTCAAATCTAAAACTTGCATCCGTTTTTAACGAATGTTGTTTACCTGTTTTCCGAATACTGGCAGAATCGAAATAAGCACTTTCTAAAAAGATAGTTGTAGTTGCATTAGTTATTCCTGAATCGATACCGCCGAAAACACCTGCGATACACATTGGATTTTCAGAATCGCAAATCATTAAATTGCCAGACTCCATTGTTCGTTCAACACCATCTAATGTTTTAAACTTTTCTCCATCGTGCGCAGAACGAACAATTATTTTTTTACCTTTTATTTTATCGACATCAAATGCATGAAGAGGTTGACCACATTCATGCAAAACAAAATTAGTTATATCAACAACATTATTTATTGGTCCAACGCCAATCGACTTCAACCTGTTTTTTAACCAGTCAGGAGATTCTCCAACCTTTACATTCGTAATTGTGATACCAGAATAACGAGGACAAGCGATAGAATCTTCAACTACAACATCAACTATTTTATTTGCTCCTTCATTAAATTTTTCAATTGAAGGGAGACTCAACCGATGACCAATATTTTTTTTCTTTTCTGAAATTGCTTTTTCAATATTCATAAGAGCGCTCAGATCGCGAGCAACGCCAATGTGCGAAGCCGCATCTGCACGATTAGGAGTAAGTCCGATTTCGAAAATAGAATCATTCTCAATTTTAAAATAATCTTCCGCTTTAGTTCCAACAATTGCATCGGAAGAAAGAATAAGAATTCCATCGTGCGATTTTCCTAAGCCAATTTCATCTTCAGCACAAATCATTCCTTCACTCAACTCACCTCTAATTTTAGATTTTTTAATTTCAAACGATTCACCTTCGATAGGATGGACGTGAGTTCCGACAATAGCAACAATTACTTTTAGTCCGGCAGCAACATTACTAGCGCCACAAACAATTTGGAGCGGCAATTCCCCACCAACATTTACAGTAGTGAGACTTAATTTATCTGCATTTGGATGTTTAGTACAAGTAAGTACTTCGCCAACAAATAATCCTTTCAATCCACCTTTGATAGATTCAAAAGCTTCAACACCTTCGACTTCTAATCCACCGGCGGTAAGTTTTTGATCAATCTCGTTTACAGAAAGATTATTTGAAATATAATTATTGAGCCAGTTGTGGGATATTTTCATAAATTAAAATTGAACGGCAAAGATACTTTTTTTGGAGAAAAAGAGCGCGACATTATAGCAATTAAGCAAATTTTTTAAACTATATTTTCAGTTAATAGCCTATGAAATTCTACCCCATTGCCCGCTCTTACGAATTATCTCCTTTAATTCACGAGCTACATTCGGATGGTGAACAAATTGGGGATCAGTTGTTAATAATTGAATTGCATAATCGCGCGATTTTTGAACCAAGGCCCCATCTTTTGAGAGGTCGGCCAATTTAAGATCAAGCATTCCGCTCTGGCGAGTACCTTCAGCATCGCCGGGACCTCTGAGTCTTAAGTCCGTTTCTGCAATTTTGAATCCGTCGTTTGTTTCACACATCGTTTTTATTCGTAACCGCGAATCATTTCCCAATTTATTACTCGTCATGAGAATGCAATACGACTGATCGGCACCTCTTCCAACACGACCACGAAGCTGATGTAATTGAGAGAGCCCAAAGCGCTCAGAATTTTCGATGATCATAACCGAAGCATTTGGAACATTTACCCCAACTTCGATCACCGTTGTAGCAACCATAATTTGTGTTTCACCTTTAATGAAACGCTGCATCTCAAATTCTTTCGCGGCAGCTTTCATTCTTCCGTGAACAATACTAACTTGATATTGTGGCTGCGGAAAATCTCTACAAATTGATTCGAAGCCGGCCATCAAATTATTCAAATCCAATTTCTCCGACTCTTCAATTAATGGATAGACGATATAAACTTGTCGACCGGCGGTAATTTCCTTTTTTAGAAACGCCCATACTTGTAAACGATTTGTGTCGAAGCGATGCGAAGTTGTAATCGGCTTTCGTCCCGGAGGTAATTCATCGATTACAGAAACATCGAGATCACCATACAACGTCATAGCAAGAGTTCGAGGAATCGGAGTTGCAGTCATTACCAGAATATGTGGCTCACGATTATTTTTTGTCCATAAACGAGAACGTTGTTCCACACCAAAGCGATGTTGTTCGTCAATTACGACGAAACCAAGATTATTAAACTGAACCTTATCTTCGATGAGAGCGTGCGTACCAATGAGAATATTAATTTCGCCCGCCTCTAGTTGTTCATGAATAATTTTTCGTGCCGATTTTTTTGTTGATCCAGTAAGTAAAGCAATTTTTACATTCATCGATTTCAGCAATGTTGAAATAGTTTCAGCATGCTGATTAGCTAAAATTTCAGTAGGCGCCATGAGGCAAGTTTGGTAACCATTATCGATGGCGATAAGCATACACATTAAGGCAACCATCGTTTTTCCAGAGCCTACATCACCTTGCAACAAGCGATTCATTTGTTTGCCCGAACCAAAGTCGACACGAATTTCTTTAATTACTTTTTTCTGAGCGTTCGTAAGTTCGAATGGAAGATAGTGATGAAAAAAGTCATTGAAATTTTTCCCTACTTCACCAAAAATAAGTCCCTTTGTTTTTTCAGTTCTTAAAAGTTTAGCATGTAACAAACGGAGCTGAAGGAAGAAGAGTTCTTCAAACTTTATTCTTACTTCAGCTTTTTCCTGTTGTTGGATAGATTCAGGAAAGTGAATTGCAGAATATGCTTGGCGTCGACTGATGAGATGCAGATCTTTCAGAGGCAAATCGGGTAAAGTTTCCGGCAAATTGGCAGGCATTACTAAGTGAAGATTTTTTTGCAGGCGAAGGAGGCCTTTTGAATCGAGGCCTTTTAATTTTAGTTTTTCAGTGGTAGGATAAACAGGCTGCATAGAAGAAGCAACCGATAATTTTGCTTCTTCCAATAATTCCAATTCAGGATGAACGATATTGAGATAACCGTTAAACTCTGTTGGTTTACCAAAAAGGATGTATTCGGTATTTAGCTTGATAGATGAAGTAATCCATTTGACACTTTGAAACCATTTCAATTCGATGGAACCAGTAGCATCTTCAAAACGCGCCGACAAATGTTTTTTTCGTTTATCGCCACGAACAACAATGGAGCGAATGACACCTTTGATTTGGATAAAGGGCAAATTGGCATTTGCTTCACTAACGGTATAAAACTTGGTGCGATCTACATAACGAAACGGATAATGATGCAGCAAGTCGCCCTGAGTATAAATATTCAGTTCTTTTTTCAGGATTTCAGCTCGTTGGGGACCGACACCCTTTAAAAATTCTATTGGCGTTTGAAAAAAATCATTGTGCATAACAGGGTGCGAAAATAATCAAATGAGTTGATCAGTTTGTTGAATATAAGAAGGAAATTTGAAAGATATACCACCTTTTAGGGTTCCTAAAGAAAAGCGAAAAAGAATGAAGAAAGAAGCACAAGAAAATAAATTACTAAAATCGGAACTATTTAGATCTGCAGCCATCCCTATCCTATTTGTATTGGTACTTTGGATAATAGAAATGGGAGCCGAATGGAGTGGAGTGCGAATGATAAAACTCGGAATTCACCCATTAACATTGGAGGGATTAACAGGAATTATTACATCGCCTTTTATCCATGGCGACATAGATCATTTGCTTTCCAATACTGCGCCGTTATTAATAGTTGGTACAGGAATAATATTCTTCTACAAAGAGTTGGCCTATAAAGTTTTTGCTTATGTGTGGCTTATGACTGGAGTTTGGGTATGGTTATTTGCTCGACCAGATTGGCATATTGGGGCTAGCGGATTAATTTATGGGTTGGTTTGTTTTTTATTTTTCAGTGGACTTTTAAGAAAAGACACACGCTTAATGGCAGTGTCGCTTTTGGTAACTTTTTTATATGGGAGTTTAGTATGGGGCATACTTCCCATAGACCAGACTATTTCATGGGAGAGTCATTTGTTCGGGTCGGTGGCAGGAATATACTGTGCAATTTATTTTAGAAAAGAAGGGCCGGAGCAAACAAAACCGCAGTGGCTGATAGATGAAGAGAACGGTATTTTAGAGGTGTCTGTTGAAGAGGAAGTAGAACAACTAACGACCGAAGAGATCGAAAAGCAATCGGATGAGGTGAAGGTAACTTATCATTATAAGCCGAAAGATGAAGAATGATTAATGGATAATGAATGATGAAGAATGATTAATGGATAATGATTAATGGATAATGATCAATGGATAATAATTAATGGATAATGATCAATGATTAATGAACCAAATTACGATTCTCAAATTACAATTCTCGAATTAAAATTTACACAATTACGATAATTGAGCAAGTTTTTCAACATTAACACAGTGATAAGTTTGAAGTTTATTTAGTTTGCTTTCAATTAATATTTCCGTATTTTGTAGAGTGAAAAAACGAATTTTAATTAATTAACTATAAATATATAAAAAATGAAAAAACAATTTACTTTACAATGGATCTATCGATCTTTTATGACGTTGTTTTTATTCGGTTTTTTATCGACAGTAAATGCGCAAGTCGATGCCGGAGTCGCAACTATCGTTAGTCCATCAAACCCTGCATGTTCAGGGCTACAGAGCGTCCAAGTAGTGGTACACAACTATGGAGCTGCAGGATTAACATCCGTAACCGTTAATTGGAGCGTTAACAATATGCCACAAACTCCATACAGCTACAGCGGACTTTTATTCACAGGTGGAGATGATACAGTGAACATCGGATCGTACAGTTTTGCTTATGGCTCGAATATGGTTTCCGCATTTACTTCAAATCCGAACAATCAAGGGGACGCTGATGGCAGTAACGACAGCGCATCAACGATGTTTTCGACAAAGATGAATGGAACTTATACGATTGGCGGTACAACTCCAGATTTCGGCAATTTAATTTTAGCCGTTTCAGCTTTAGTATCAAATGGAATTTGTGGACCGGTTGTTTTCAACATGCGTGCAGGATCAGATACACTTCAAAGTATCATTAACGAAGTACCAGGAGCAGATTCTGTGAACACAATCACTTTCCAAGCAGAAAATGGAGACAGTTCATCTGTGGTACTTACCTTTCCTTCAGCTCCTGCATTGACAGCTACAAATTATTTAATCAATTTAGATGGAGCAGATTATTTCGTATTTAATAAATTGACCCTACAGCGAACAGGTATTGAACCTTATGCAAGAGTATTAGAGTTAACAAATAATGCAACACATAACCGAATAACAAATTGCCGTTTGATTGGATCTACCAATCCAACGAACAATTCATTGGCAGCACTGATTTATTCGTCAGCAACAAACGCAACCAACGATAGTTCTACAACAATTATGAATAATCATTTCATCAATGGATCAATTGGTGTTTACATGAATGGAATCAACACCATCGAATTGGAATTAGATATAGTAATTGCGAATAACATTTTTCAAAATCAATATTCAAAAGGAATTCAAATAAGCAACTTAGGAGCTACTACGATTACAAAAAATGAAATGACTACAAATTCAATGAATATTGCTTATGCAGGAATATACATGGACAGAAGTCAGAGAAATCATATTATCACTAAGAATAAAATGACGAGCATTCCCGGAACAGGAATATATGCAGTTGACTGCACAGGACTTGCCGGAATTCACGGATTGATTGCAAATAATTTTATCCTATGTACAGATTCAGCCGGAGTTTCGATGATCAATGGTGATAATCAAGACTTGGTTCACAATACAGTTGTGATGAGAGGAACAAATCCAACTTACTCAGCTTTGTTTATGCGTGGATCGGGAAGTGGAAAAAATGTTCGCAACAACATTTTAAATAATACCGGTGGTGGTTATGCTTATGTAGTTTCCGATTCAGCAGTTTTCGGAATAGCTATCTCTAACAACAATAATTTATTTGTTACTGGAACAAACGTAGGAGAATATAACGGAACAGTCACCGCATCACTTGCGAATTGGAAAGCAGCATCAGGAAGAGATTCTAATTCTGTACAGGTAAATCCAAATTTCGTAACACCTATAGATCTTCACGCAACGTCTATTGCCATGGAAGATCTTGGTAGAAAACTACCAAATGTAAATGATGATATCGATGATGAAGTCCGTAATGCAAATGCCCCTGATATCGGTGCAGATGAATATTCATCTGCTCAACGTAATGTTGGTGTTCAAGCAATATTAAGTCCTGTTGACAGCACATGTGGAGACACAGCTGCTATCGTAACGGTAGTGGTTTCTAACACAGGCCAATTACAAGAGAACAATTTTGCAGTAACCACTACTCTATCTGGTATTGCATCTGCTGTATTAACTTACACTATCACTACTCCACTTCAACCTGGAATGTCCGATACTATTACATACTCTACAACTGTAAATTTAGCTGCTTCGGGCACATTAAATATTGAAAGTCATACTTCACTTGGAGTAGACGATGTTCATGCGAACGATACACTGAGAGCAAGTTATCACATTAGCTTACCTCCAGTAGCTCCAATGGCAACAGATGTGAGCAGATGTGGTCCCGGTTCAGTGACATTAAGCGCCTCACCAACCGATTCATTAACTTGGCATTCTGCTGCTGTTGGCGGAACGTATCTTGCATCGAGCAACACATACACAACACCAAATCTTTTAGGAACTACTACATACTATGTTTCAAACTATCGTTTCTGTGAAGGTGCCCGTGCAGCTGTACAAGCGATAATTAATCCACTTCCGATTATTACTTTAGGAAATGACACGTCAATTTTAGATGGAAACACAATCACTTTTGATGCAGGACCCGGCTTCAATTCTTATTTGTGGTCGACCGGTGCGACTACTCAAGCTATCACAGTTTCAACTACCGGATGTTATACAGTAACAGTAACAAATTCTTTTGGATGTACATCTTCAGACGAAATTTGTTTAATCGTTATTGTTCCTTTCGATGCCGGAGTTACTCGTATTGCATCTCCACTTAATAACGATTGTGCGAATGCATCTACCCCGATAAACTTAGTAGTAAAAAACCTAGGTTCAAACATTGCATCTAGCATACCGGTTACAGTTGTTATCACAGGAAGTGCAAACACAACTTTCAATCAAACAGTAGCAGGGCCTTTAAATGCTGGTGATTCAGTAATCATAACAATTGGAACATTGAATACCTCTGCAGGTGGAACATACAATATGCTAGCATATACTTCTTATGCTAGTGATCAAAATACATCTAACGACACAACAAACAGAACGATCAACATTTATGTTGCTCCGGGAATGCCTTCAGGAATTGGTACCGCTCGTTGTGGATCTGGTCCGGTAATCTTAAATGCATCAGGATCGAACATAACAAATTGGTATGATGCTTCGACAGGCGGTAATCTTTTATTTGTAGGTGATAGTTACTCAATTCCAAATCTTGCTACGACAACAACCTTCTATGCTCAGTCTGGAAATGTATGTAACACGCAACCTCGTGCAGCAGTACTTGCAACTGTGAATCAACTTCCAAGTGTATTCTTAGGAAATGATACGTCAATTGTTGGTTCGATTGTATTAGATGCAGGAGCAGGCTTTACACAATACTTGTGGAATACCAATGCTTCTACACAAACGATTACTGCAGATTCAACAGGAACTTACATTGTTGCGGTTATGGATGGAAATGGTTGTATCGGTTCTGATTCGATTAACTTGACAATTTCTATCGGAATTTCTGAATCACAATTTGCAGCAGGAATTCGTATTTATCCAAATCCGACGAACGACAAATTGAATGTAATTTCCGGAAGTGCAGATGAAACGTTGCTTACACTTGTCGATTTACAAGGCCAAATACTTTTAACAGATATTTTAAAAGGTGGAGCAAAAGCAATACACAGCTTCGATGTTTCGAAATATGCAAAAGGAATTTATTTCTTACAATTCACAAGTAAAGATCAACGATCAACTTCTAAGATTGTTATCCAATAAATTTAGAATTCAATATGTCTAGTCCTAAAAAATGTTGACAGATTAGTAATGTTAAAAGTACTATAATTTATGCCCCGGAAGAAAAAATCTTTCGGGGTTTTTTCTTCCATT
>JAYTOX010000034.1:0-5078 GCA_043747595.1 Bacteroidota bacterium
TGAATGCGTAGCGGCGTATAATTTTTCGCGCGAACAAATTTTAACTGAATTACCAACAACAAACGGAATTGTAATCAGAAGTCGAATTACAATTGATAAGGAAATTCTTGATTTAGCAAAAGAGCTGAAATTTATAGCTCGTGCCGGCGCCGGATTAGAAAGCATCGATGTGGAGTATGCAAATAGTAAAGGCATTGTTTGTTTGAATTCGCCTGAAGGAAATAGAAATGCTGTAGGCGAGCATGCTGTGGGAATGCTTTTATCGCTTTTTAATAATTTGAATCGTGCCGATCGACAAATAAGGTTAGGGGAATGGAATAGGGAGTTGAATAGAGGAATTGAACTGGAAGATAAAACGGTAGGTATAATTGGCTATGGACAAATGGGTTCTTCGTTTGCAGAAAAATTGAAAGGATTCAATTGTAAAGTACTTGCATACGATAAATATAAAAAGGATTTTGGAAACGATTTTATGAAAGAATGTTCATTTGAAGTTTTACAACATTCATCCGATGTAATTAGTTTGCATATTCCTTTAACTAAAGAGTCCACTTTTTTCATTGATAAAAATTTTATCGAACAAATGAAAAAACCATTCTTTCTGATCAATACTGCTAGAGGGAAATGTGTATCTACAGCCGATTTAGTTTCCGGATTGAAAAATGGAAAAGTGTTAGGAGCTTGTTTAGATGTTTTTGAGTACGAAGATAATTCGTTCGAAAAATTTTCAATTGAATCGGCTCGCTTAAATGAAAATCCGGATTGGCAATATTTGATAGCAAACGAAAATGTTATTTTAAGTCCGCATATAGCAGGATGGACAAAGGAGTCTTATCGAAAAATTTCAGAAGTATTGTTGGAGAAAATTAGAATGATGAAGTAAATTTATTTGAATAAAAGTTGAGCTTTGAAGTAAAGATTCAGCCTCAATAGAAAGTTTAGTAGAAGAGGTTTTTGGAGTTATTGTTAAATATTTATTTTTGACTTTACATTTTTGATTTTTTCACATACACAATTAAGATTTACTACTTATGTATTAAAGCTATTCAATAATGACTTTGCCGCGTGCTATGTTATTTTTGTCGGCGATTAAAAAATTATACATTCCTTTCGCTAGTCCTTCGCAATTCACTTTTATACTGTTAAAATCAACAATGAAAGGAAGTGAAATAAGATTTCCAATGGAATTGTAAAATTGAAAACTTATGTTGTCATTCATCACATGTTTTAATTCTATTCTAAAATGATTTTGAGCAGGGTTAGGGTAAGTCAGACTTATTATTTCTGTTTTTCCAATTTCGTTTATTTCAGTTAAAAGATCAGAGAACACTGGTCCGGTTGAAAGGCCTGCTCCACTGATTCCTGACCCTAAATTTATTCCATTCGAATTAAAGTTACACAAACTCCCGTTTGCATTTGGATTGGAAACTGTAGCTAGATAATGAGTTCCATATCTAGCTATGTAAATAATCCCATCGGGCGCTAATTGCATATATCCAACATTGTAACTTCCCGTTCCTGTTGCACTGCCGACAAGAGTAGCTGAAGATTGAATAGCATTAACATTATAAACTGATAAATCGAATTGATAAACTAATGTATTTGTCCATTGAGTAAAGTATAATTTCGAACCGTTGGGAGAAAATGCAACTCCCCATGCCATAGAATAATTTGGAATTGTAATAGGGTTTGAAATTATTCCTGTTTGTTTATCAAAGTCGAATAACTGAATTTCGTTGCTGTATTCGCAGGCATTCGCGATATGAGAACCGTCTTGTGAAATGACTAGTTGTCCCATTGCCCCATGATCGTAACCATAAGACCCGCCGGAATTTGCTATTCCTACAGTAGAAGTTACCGGAACGAGGTCTAATCCGTTTGCGTCAACTTTATATGCATTGAAATTAGCATTTCCGAATTCGTGAGTAATTACCCAAAAACGATTATTGCCTTGATCGAAGTATGCTGCAAGTTTTTCTGTTGATGGAGTATGAAGAAGAATATTCTTAGCTGTGACAGCTCCTTGGAAATTATTGAGACTTATGTTTACAGTAGAATAACGCAAGCCGGCTTGAGATCCGAATTCAGGTACGGTGAAAATGTAAGTTAGTTTATTATTCACAGGAACTATCAGCGCAGTTTGACCGCCTGTTAAGCTTCCCATCAGGCCGGAACCATTTTGCATAATTGCATTTGTATTCGTATAAACGTTTACTCCGTTCGTATAAAAAAGCAAATTACCATTATCATCACACGCAGATGCCGTATTATCATAGGTAAACATTGGTCGGTTTTGTACGGAGGTGGGCGTCTGATTAAAATCTAACGCTGCATTAGTTCCAAAAACCCAGTAGTTATTGAATTTAGAAGAAAATGAATAACAATTACTAAGGATTAAAAGTTGAAAAATTAAAAGTAGAGTTTTTCTCTTCACTTCTTTCTTTTTTAAAGGTGAGCTTCAAAACAAATATATTAAATTCTTTTGATTTACTAGTGGCTTGTAATTAATGGTAGTGCTTTTATGGCTAACGGACTTTTTAGATAGGTCAATTCTTCGAAAATGTTTATTAAAAAGAATGCGGATAGGTTGTATTTGCTTTGTGCAATTTTTTTTTGTGAAACTCAATTAATTTACTGCACCATCAATTTTCTAATAAGTAAGTTCTTATCGGTTTTTACTTGTATAAAATACACTCCCGGCAAAAACGACTCTACAGAAAATGTACAGCCGTTTACATTCCAACTTATTTTAGAAGGCAAATTTATTTCACCGAACGAATTGAAAATTTTAATTTCTGTAGCGTGATAATCTTGCCATTGCAACTGTACTTGGTTGTGAGCAGGATTCGGATAAATTGAAAAAGTTTTTTGCTCAACGGTTTCTGCAACGGAATTGGTAAGCGAATCGCAAGCTGATCCTACAACAGGACCTAAATCATAATTGGGATTTATTCCCAATCCATAATAAGTACGGTAACCGCCCAGATAAAAAGAATAAGGTTGAAAATCGCAAGCAGCACCTAATTGATTGGGCTGATTGATTACACTTAAATTCATGTTGATGGAATTGTAAGTAGTGTCAGCATAAGGGAAATTATAACCATTGCCATCGTCGTAAGCAATTCCCCAATATATTTTACCATTAACAGCTAACCTTAAGTCGCCTGAACCATAGTAAGGAAAATAGAATGAATGGATTAATTGACGTGAGTTAGAAATGTTGGATGCAAATAATTCATATTGAAATAAGCAATTCAATGTATCATCGACAGTGACATACAACACAGAATCATTTGGAGAAAATGCCGCCGACCAAAAAAAGTCGGCAGGAATTTGAGTTTCAGGATTTATCTGAATGCGATTGCTCAGTAATCCGGTACATCTGTCGAAATCGTAATATTCTAATAAGCCGGAAGCTGAAACCAAAACCATTTTACTTCCGGAATTATTGAAAAAGAATCGAATAATTCCTGAGCTTGGAGTGAATCCAATTCGTTGAATTACTTCGGAGGAAATTCCCTGATCAGAGATTAAATATCTATGAATTGAATCATTATAATTAAAATACGATTTAAAAAGTAGCCAATAGTCTCTTCCGTTTCCATGCTTGATTGCAATAAGATTATCTGTAGGGTATTCCCCATTTAAGTTATTTAAAAGGGTATTTTTTTGAATCACTTTTCCCAAACCATTATTGTAGGTCATATCAATTACGCTATAATACAGCTCGGGATTGATGGTAACACCCGTGTGGAAAATATAATATTGATTTGAATTTGCAGGATTAGGAATTATTTGCATTTCATGATACCAACCATTTGCTACAAGTGTATCTCCGTTCTCCATTATTTGATTCATTTTATTGAAGACACAGCCCATCTTTTCATTAATTGAACCTGTTGGACGATGAAAACTCTGACAATAAAACAAGATATTCCCTATTGAATCAGTAATTGAACAAGCCGTACCACGGGATCGGATTGCGCAATTACTAATTACGGGAGGACTTTGATTAAAATCGATCTGTACGCTATCGCCAAAACACCAAACAGCATCGCGTCGTATTTGAGCAGTGAGCTGTGTGCTGAAGAGGAGGAATAGGAGAAGGATTTTAGATTTCATTTTAATGATTAATTAGAATTTTAATCAATGAATTTACTCCGATAATGAATCATTAAAATTACTATTATTTAAAGATACTAATTTATTTTTATCACT
Source organism: Bacteroidota bacterium (assembly GCA_043747595.1). Classification (GTDB taxonomy): domain Bacteria; phylum Bacteroidota; class Bacteroidia; order AKYH767-A; family 2013-40CM-41-45; genus JADKIH01. The sequence goes on from JAYTOX010000034.1 coordinate 4,219, forward strand.
CCTCCTCATTCCTCATAACCACCTGCGCTGTTAATCTCGTTCGTTGCTCTAATAAAACTGTTTTACCTTTAGTTAGTTGATCGATCGTGGATGGATAATAATGTCGGACTGTAATTAAATGTAAATCCTCATTATACAGTACTCTGAATTCACTCTTCAGTTTTTCTAATACTCCCGGTACTTTGTATGGATCATTATCGATGCAAACAGAAAAACTTAAAGCAGAATTTTGCATCAAATTAATTTTAATATCTTCTTTTGCAAAAATTGAAAAAATTCGACTCAAACTTTCTTCTGCAATAAATGAAAAATCGTTGGCCGAAATGGAAAATAGTATCTGATTAAATTTATGAATGAAACACGGAACCTGCGGCTTTGTATGTTGAAAATTACCAATACTTGTTCCCTTATCTTGTGGTGCTAAAAAAGAACAAACTCTCAATGGAATATGCTTGTTCTCTAATGGCTTTATCGTTTTTGGATGTATTACTGTGGCTCCATAATAGGTTAGCTCAATCGCATCGTGATAGCTTAGCTGCTCTAACTTTACTGCATCGTCCGATAATTTCGGATCGGCACTCATCACTCCGGCTACATCTTTCCAAACCACCATTTCTTTTGCTTCGAGGCAATAAGAAAGTATCGCTGCCGTATAATCGCTTCCTTCTCGACCTAATGTTGTTGTGAAATTTTCGGAAGTGCTCGCAATAAAACCCTGTGTAATAATGATGTTTTTTCTTTTCATCATCTCAGGAAAACGAATGTCGATCAGTTTTTTTGTGAGATCATAATTGACTTTCCCTTCTCTATATGTATTGTCAGTTTGCAAAACATCGCGAACATCTAACCATTCATTCAGA
>JAYTOX010000035.1:0-55267 GCA_043747595.1 Bacteroidota bacterium
TATGCTTATTGGGGCTATCCTCTGCAGTTTATGTTTATTTGTTTATCCTCTGAGTAGTTCGTTGTGGATGGCTGTTGGTCTCCTCTGGATTTTAGATGCAGCGAACAATACAACGATGGAACCTTACCGTGCTCTTATTGCAGATAAACTACCATCCAATCAAGTTCCCACTGGTTTTTTATCTCAAAGTTTTTTTACCGGCTTAGGCATCACACTTGCAAATGTTTCGTTGTATTTATTTCAACGTAGTATTCATGGTTCGTCGCATTCTGGAATTCCTTATTGGGTGTACGGTTCATTTTTTATTGGTGGATTTTTTTCCATCACTACTGTTTTATGGTCGTTATATCGAACCAAAGAAATAGCACCAACAGAACGCGAATGGGCTAAAATGAAAGCTCAACCTAAAGGCTTTTTAGAACCCATTAAAGACATTATCATTTCATTAAAAGAAATGCCAAAGCCAATGCAACAACTCGCTGTCGTTTATTTATTTCAGTGGTATGCGCTATTTTGTTACTGGCAATATATTTCTCACAGTATTGCACTCTCTGTTTGGAATACCAGCTCTGAATTAAATCCGGAATTATATGGCGAAGCTGCCGGTTGGACCGGATTGGTAAATGGATTTTATAATGTAGTAACTTTTTTAACTGCTTTTCTTTTAGTACGATTTGCAAAAAAATATTCTGCAAAAATTGTACATGCCGTTTGTTTATTGTTGGCTGCTATCTCACTCGCAATCTTACCGTCAATCCATAATAAATATTATCTCTTTGCACCAATGATTGGGTTTGGTATAGCATGGGCCAGCATCATGGGCGTACCTTATATTATGATGCTGAAATGTATTCCTTCTAAAAAGTTTGGTGTTTATATGGGTATTATTAATATGATGATTGTAATACCAATGATTATTCAAACACTTACTTTCGGAACTATATTCAAATATGTTCTTAATAGTAACCCGAATAACGCAATTTATTTTGCAGGGGCTTTTTTGTTAATCGCTTCTATTTTAGTTCTGAGAATAACGGAAGAAAAGCAATTAGAACCTGAGGAATAACTTTTCTTCTCTCATTTCAAATTTCTACTTCTTAATTTTTTTTTGAATAAAAGAACTTATAGAGTTTACTCTACTGTAACCAAGTAATAATTTTTTTTCCCTTTTTGAGCTAAAAGATATTTTTCCTTCATTAAATGTTCTGATGAAACTTTCATTTCCGGATCTTCTATTTTCGATTTATTTAACAAAATTCCTCCTCCAATTAACATCTTTCTTGCCTCTCCTCTCGAAGGAAAAATTTGTGTTTTATCAGATAAAAATTCAATAATATTTATACCGTCAGTTATTTCTGCTCTTGAAATTTTTACTTGCGGAACTCCTTCAAAAATTGAAAGAAGATCGTTTTCCGAAATATTGCTTAGTGTCTCTGCGGTTCCTTTTCCAAATAATATTTCTGACGCTTCTACTGCTGCATGGTAGTCTTTTTCTGAATGTACTCTAACTGTAATTTCTCTTGCTATTTCTTTTTGTAACAAGCGGAGGTGAGGTGCTTGAAGGTGTTCTTCTTCTATTTTTTCTATTTCTTCACGTGTCTTAAGTGAAAATATTCGAATGTAATTTTTCGAGTCTTCGTCGGAGCTGTTTAACCAAAATTGGTAAAATTTATACGGCGATGTTCGTTTTGCATCTAACCAAACATTTCCACCTTCCGATTTTCCAAATTTTGTTCCATCCGCTTTTTTAATAAGCGGTGTTGTCAATGCAAACGCTTCCCCACCATCTTTACGACGTATTAACTCAGTGCCTGTAACAATGTTTCCCCATTGATCAGAGCCCCCCATTTGTAATTTGATGTTATGATTTTTCCATAAATAATAAAAATCATAACCTTGAACTAACTGATATGAAAATTCTGTAAAAGACATTCCCGTTTCTAATCTCGACTGAACTGAATCTTTTGCCAACATATAATTGATCGAAATGTGTTTACCTACATCACGAATAAATTCCAGAAAACTAAAGCCTTTAAACCAATCATAATTATTTACAATTTCTGCTGAGTTTGATCCGCAATCAAAATCGAGAAATTTTTCTAACTGACTTTTCTGACTTTGCAAATTGTGCTGAAGCGTTTCTTCATTTAACAAATTTCGCTCTTGCGATTTACCCGACGGATCTCCCACCATTCCGGTTGCGCCGCCTACTAAGGCAATCGGTTTATGTCCGGCTTTTTGAAAATGAAGCAAAGTCATAACTTGTACCAGATTCCCAACTCCCAATGAATCGGCTGTTGGATCGAAGCCGATATAACCGCTAACCATTTCAGAATTAAGTAATTCCTCAGTTCCTGGCATCATATCATGAAGCATTCCCCTCCATCGCAATTCGTCAATAAACTTTTTCATTTCCATCGTGTGAAGATACTTTCATCGATTGAATTAACAAATAGTATTCAGCCGATTTGATTTAAATAAATGAAGCCTACTGTAAGTAAAGTCTTCAATCTAAGTCTTGTTTTCCTGTATCTTTGCAATCTATGATTCTTATTACCGGGGCTACAGGAATGGTTGGAGCGCGATTACTCTTCGATCTGTCAAAAGACAAAAAAATTCGTGCTTTGAAAAGGCCTACGTCGACGCTTAATATTGTGGAGCGCATTTTTTCTGCCGATCCTGTTCGAATAAAAAATGTTGAATGGGTAGAGGGAGACATGAATGATTTATTTTCATTAGAGGAAGCTTTATTGGGTATTGATGTGGTTTATCATGCGGCAGCATTTATTTCATTTTTACCTTCTGATCGCAAAATGATGATGAAGGTGAATGTTGAAGGGACAGCTAATATTATTAACCTTTGCTTGGATAAAAATATTGAAAGATTTTGTCATATTAGTTCTGTTGCTGCATTAGGCCGTGTTGCCGGTATTTCTATTATCAATGAGAATTCACATTGGAAAACATCGGAAGAGAATTCAAATTATGCTATCTCAAAATACTGCGGAGAACAGGAAGTCTGGCGAGGAATTGAAGAGGGGCTTTCTGCTTTTATTGTAAATCCAAGTATCATCATTGGGCCCGGCGATATTAATTCAGGAAGTACGCAAATGTTTTCAAGTGTATTGAAGGGATTGAGATTTTATACAAACGGGAGCACCGGATTTGTTGATTACCGCGATGTATCTAAGTGTGCAATTGATTTAATGGAAAAAGGTATAAGTGGCGAGCGATACATTCTAAATAGTGAAAATTTAAAATATCGAACTGTATTTAATTCGATCGCTGATAATTTGAAGAAGCCTTTACCTACAATTGAAGTTACACCTTTATTGGCAGAATTCGGTTGGAGAATGGAGGCGCTAAGGAGTTTTATTACCGGTAAAAAATCTTTAATCACCAAAGAGACTGCAAGAAATGGAAATATGAATTGGGAATACACAAATGATAAAGTGGTAAAAGAATTGGGTTTTCATTTTATTTCAATTTCTGAATCGGTGAAGCATACTGCTCAATTGATACTTGATAATGGAAAAGGTGTTCCAGAAAAATATAATTATTGAATTAGTTGTGATGGTTTTTTGTGATATTCTATAGGAGAAATAGAATAAATTATTTATTTACCAACTTATCTCATCTCACTTTCACTCTGTATTTTACTCAGATCAACTAAAACTGAGTCGTACACTTCCTGTAATAGCTCAGGATTTTCTGAATAGAAATTTAAACTTTTAATAAATTCAGCTCTTTTTATCTGGTGGCTCTTTAAAATATACTCGAGAAATTCTTTGTTGTTGAAAACAGATGAATCGACTACTGCGCCATTTCCTGCTGCTGCTTGTGCTAGATGAATATCGGTCAATAAAACTTTCATTTCTTGCATGGAAATAATAGTAGCAGGTACTTCAGTTTTCTTTTTTCCACAAGAAACCATAAATGTAATAACGATCAAGAAAATTATTTTTTTCATTTACTATTTTTTGAAATGCAAGCGTTTACCTAAATAACCATCATTTACTTTTCCATTCGAATAGGCAACATTTCCATTCACAATTGTTGTGTGAATTGTTGAATTGAAAGTATAATTTTCAAACGGACTCCATTTGCATTTAGACAAAATAATATCTCTTGTCACAGTTTGTGTTTTCGGATAATCTAACAAAACAAGATCTGCAAAATATCCTTCGCGAATATGTCCTCGCTCTTGAATTTTAAAGCAATCGGCTACTGCATGAGAAGTTTTACGAACTATATCTTCAATCGAAATGTTTCCTTTTTTATAATGTTCCATCAATGATTGTAAAGCAAATTGCACTAACGGCCCGCCTGAAGGTGCATTGAAATAAGATTGCTTTTTTTCTTCCAATGTATGTGGAGCATGATCTGTTGCTATAACATCAATCTTGTTGGAGATCACTCCTTCAAGAATTGCTTTTTGATCGATAGCTGTTTTAATTGCCGGATTCCATTTTATCATTGTTCCTAGCTTCTCATAATCGCTCTCATCAAAAAACAAATGATGAACACATGCTTCGGCTGTAATTTTTTTATTAATTAAGGGAATAGTTGAATCAAATAATTCTAATTCTTTTGCTGTACTAATATGCAAAATGTGTAGTCGTGTATTGTGCTTCTTTGCCAATTCAACTGCAAAGGAAGAAGACAGGTAACAAGCTTCTGCACTTCTAATTATTGGATGCATCTTCATTGGAACATTTTCTCCATATTCCTTTCGTGCCAATTCCATATTCCTTTTAATCGTTTGCTCGTCTTCACAATGTGTGGCAATCAACATTTCAGAATTAGAAAAGATTCTCGTTAAAATTTCGGTACTGTCTACCAACATATTTCCTGTCGACGATCCCATAAAAATTTTAATACCACAAACTTTACTTTTATTGGTGCGCAATACTTCATCGTAATTATCGTTTGATACACCCATATAAAACGAATAATTAGCAACCGATTTTTGTGCAGCGATATTGTATTTATGTTGCAATAATTCCTGAGTGAGTGTATTTGGAATTGTATTGGGCATTTCCATGAAGGATGTTATTCCTCCTGCTACCGCCGCTCTCGACTCTGAATAAATATCTGCTTTGTGTGTAAGGCCGGGTTCTCTGAAATGAACTTGATCATCTATCATTCCGGGAATTAAAAATTTGCCTCTTGCATCTATTACTTCGGCAGTAGAATGTTCAATGTGTCCTGAAATTTTTTCTATTCTCTCATTCTTGATCAAAACATCGGATGAGAAAATATTTCCCTCATTCACAATATTGGCGTCTTTGATGAGTATTGTTTTCACTTCTTATTCGCTTTGGGATACTTTCTAAATAAACTTTTCCATTTCATCAACAAAACTCCCAGTATCGCTTCCTTGAAAATTCCTTTACTCATTTTACTCGTCCCCTCTGTTCTGTCGGTAAATACAATTGGAACTTCAATTAATTTGAACTTGCATTTAATAGCTGTAAATTTCATTTCAATCTGAAAAGCATAGCCGATAAAACGAATTTCATCGAGTGGAATAGTTTCTAAAACATTTCTTTTGTAACAAACGAATCCTGCGGTAGTATCTTTTACAGTCATTCCTGTTACAATCCTAACATAAACAGAAGCATAATACGACATGATTACTCGTCCTAATGGCCAGTTTACTACATTGGCTCCTTTGATATATCGTGAGCCAACAGAAAGGTCTGCACCATCATTAACACATGCTTCATACAATCGAATTAAATCGTCCGGATTGTGTGAAAAATCGCAGTCCATTTCAAAAATATAATCGTATTTGTTTTTGATTGCCCATTTGAAACCGTGAATATATGCAGTACCTAATCCTAACTTGCCTTTGCGTTCTTCAATAAAAAGTTTAGTTGAAAATTCTTTCATTAGATTCTTGACAATACCGGCTGTTCCATCGGGTGAGCCATCATCAATTATCAATAAATGAAATTCTTTGCCCAGAGAAAAAACTTTCCGGATCATTTTTTCTACGTTTTCTTTTTCGTTGTACGTAGGTATTATAACTAGAGAATCGCTCACAAAAATTTTATGTGAGGCGAAGATAATCAAAGAATTGCTAATAAAATGTTATTTATTCGTCGGCTAAGTGCCTTTCTTTTATTAAAATATACATTTAAGCAATGCTTTTTTATTATCGCTTTTATCTAAATTGAATATTCGATTTGTTTTTATTTACCTTTGGAACATGAAATTATACGTGAAAAACATCGATGGTTCCATTAATGAAGTATTGTTGGAATCAATTTTTGCTCAGTTTGGTGAGATCGTCGACACTAAAATTGTTTATGACAAAATAACTTGGGAATCGAGAGGATTTGGTTTTGTAACTTTTAAGAACAAAGCTGATGCTGAAAAAGCTATTGCAGAACTCGACGGAAAAGAATTAGTAGGAAAAAATATTTCTGTGAGTGTAGCCGTTGAGAAAAAGAGTTTCTACTAAACGAATATGCTCCTTCGACGATTTGCCCTGGTTACTTTTTCTTTTCTTATTCTTTCATCAGGATTTTGTCGAGCTCAACTATTCGATAATATTGAAAAAAGTCTCACGGAAAAACCTAAATTTTTCTTGACGTTGGCGAGTTTCAATACTTTTATTGATGGCGACTTTGCAAGTTTCGATGGATTCAAAAGTGGGTTGACATACAACGATTGCGTGCGATTTAGCAGCGGTTTTTTTCAATTAGCTAATAATGGTGTAGTAACTCCAATTAATATTTCAGAAGATTCATTGACGTATTCTACCAATGGTCAGCTTGAATTATTTTTTTTCCCTCTTTCTGCCGAGTATTTTTTTCATAACGATTACCCTTGGCTATTTTCTGCTGTACCTTTCAATATTGCTCTTGGTTCTGCACACTATGAATACATTAGTCGTATGCAATCAAAAAGAGTTAAAGGGCCTTCAGAATTTATAGTACTCTACCAACCGGAAATTACTGCTCAATATAATGTAATCCGTTGGTTTGGTTTTGGTGTATCTACAGGATACCGATTTACATTCCTTCGGTCGAAACAACAAACAAAGAATTTAGATGGATTTAATTTTTCTGTTGATTTTAGACTCTCAATCGACGAATTGTACAAGGAAATTGTTTCTGCTAAATAAATTTGAAAAGGTAGAACAAAATCGATTCTAACCCTTATTTTTGTCATCCATGATCAACCCCAATCTCGATCCCGAAAATGCAAATATGAGTTCTACTGAGAAAGCACTCGATAAGGTTTTACGGCCTCAAGGTTTCGATGATTTTACCGGTCAGCAAGCTATTCTTGATAATTTAAAGATATTTGTTGCTGCTGCTCGTCAGCGTGATGAGTCGCTTGACCATGTTCTTTTACATGGCCCTCCTGGTTTAGGTAAAACTACTTTAGCTTACATTCTTGCTAATGAATTAGGCGTAAATATTAAAACGACATCCGGTCCGGTATTAGATAAGCCCGGCGATTTAGCAGGTCTTCTAACCAATCTTGAACCTAACGATGTTTTATTTATCGATGAGATCCATCGGTTGAGCCCTGTTGTAGAAGAGTATTTATATTCTGCAATGGAAGATTATAAAATCGACATTATGATCGAGTCTGGACCCAATGCTCGATCAGTTCAAATAAAAATTAATCCATTCACACTTATAGGGGCTACGACACGTTCAGGATTGTTGACATCGCCGTTAAGAGCGCGATTCGGAATTACTTGCCGTTTGGAATATTATGATGCGAATCTTTTGCAGAAAATTATTAATCGCTCTTCGGAATTGCTTCGTACTTCAATCAAAGAAGAAGCGGCATTTGAAATTGCCAGAAGAAGCAGAGGTACCCCTCGTATTGCGAATGCGTTGTTGCGACGTGTGCGCGACTTTGCACAAATAAAAAGTAACGGAATAATTGACCTCGATATTTCTCATACTGCACTGACTGCTTTAAATGTTGATCAGCATGGTTTAGATGAAATGGATAATCGGATTTTATCGGTGATCATCGAAAAATTTAAAGGTGGACCTGTAGGATTGTCAACTATTGCAACAGCAGTTAGTGAAGAGTCGGGGACCATTGAAGAAGTGTATGAACCTTTTTTAATCAAAGAAGGATATCTGAAACGAACACCGCGTGGAAGAGAAGCAACAGAACAAGCCTATAAGCACTTAGGTAAAACATTCATCCCAACTCAAGGCGGACTTTTTTAATGAATAATTTTAATGAAGAATTAGGATAGAGTAGTGGATGATGGAATAAAATAAAATTGCTTCGTTTAGATAAAACGATGTACTATTATTTGGAAAGGTATGAAGGTTTTTTTATTCTTTATGACTGACTTTTTTTTTACTTCTAATTAATAATTGGCAATTAGCAATTAACATTACTTCTTTTTCATTCTCCCGCTCTCTAAAAGAGCTTTTTGTAAAAGGTATTCTATTTGCCCATTGATACTCCGAAAGTCATCTGCAGCCCATTTCTCGAGCTGCTTAATGACATCCGGATTAATCCTTAAAACAAATGCTTTTTTCTCGGCCATACTTTTTATTAATTGTAGAGCGTACCTGTATTCACTACCGGACTCACATTTTTATCGCCACAAAGAACAACCAATAAATTGCTTACCATTGCTGCTTTGCGTTCTTCGTCTAATGTTACAATGTTTTTTTCAGAAAGCTTCTCTAACGCCATCTCAACCATTCCTACCGCACCTTCTACAATTTGCTTTCTTGCGGCAACAACTGCAGTTGCTTGTTGTCGTTGTAACATGGCACTCGCAATTTCCGGCGCGTATGCTAAATGACTTATTCTTGCTTCTTGAACATTGATTCCTGCATTTGATAAACGTTCGTTCAACTCTTTTGTAAGTAACTCATGTACTTTATCTGCAGCTCCTCGCAATGTAATCTCTGCTTCATTATCTTCCAGATTATCGTATGAAAAAGATCCGGCTAAATGACGTACTGCTGCTTCACTCTGAATATTTACGTAAACGGTATAATCGTTCACTTCAAAGCAAGCCTTTGCTGTATCGCTTACTTGCCAAACAATTACTGCTGCAATCTCTATCGGATTTCCCAACTTGTCGTTTACTTTCAGCATTTGTCCATTCAAATTTCGAGAGCGTAATGAAATGCTTTTCTTCTGTGTCAACGGATTTACCCAAAAGAATCCATTTTCTTTAATTGTTCCTACATAGCGTCCAAAGAAAATTAATACTCGTGCTTCATTTGGATCTATAATCATAAAGCCGGGAATGATAGTCATCACTGTGAAACCGCAAATCAATATTCCCGGAATGAATTCTTGATTGAGCGATATAAATAATCCCGCAAAAGTTATTAGCATCAGTATTATCATTGAAAATCCTGAAGACGCTTTAAATTGTTTTTCTTGTACCATGGTAGTTGATATTAAAATGATATCACAAAGGTATCAACCTTTTTTTTGAAATGTCAAGTATTTTAAGAAATATATTTTTTCCGACTTCTATTATTTAAATTCACCTAAATTTACCGTGTGGATATTGTAAAAAATCAGCGAACACAATTAGTTAAGCAGGAAGCGGCCAGATTAGGCTTTGATTTTTGTGGTATCAGCAAAGCCGATTTTTTAGCTGAAGAGGCGCCTCGGCTAGAAAAATGGTTGTTGCAAAATATGCATGGCAAAATGGCTTATATGGCCAACCATTTTGATAAACGTTTGGATCCTCGGATACTAGTTCCCGGTGCTAAGAGCGTAATTTCATTACTCCTGAATTATTTTCCTTCTGAACAACAAAATCCATCTGCACCTAAGATTAGTAAATATGCTTATGGCGAGGATTATCATTTTGTGATTAAGGAAAAATTGAAAGAATTAATTTTTTCATTGGAAGAAAAAATTGGTCAGATTGAAGGTCGGGTATTTGTCGATTCTGCTCCCGTACTCGATAGAGCATGGGCTAAAAAAAGTGGGATGGGATGGATCGGAAAAAATGGAAACCTAATTAATAAATCGTCAGGATCTTTTTTTTTCATCGCAGAAATTATTTGCGATCTCGATTTAGAAACTGACGGAGAAGTAGAAGATTTCTGCGGCACTTGTACTCGTTGTATTGATGCTTGCCCAACGGATGCAATCATTCAACCATACATTGTAGATGGAAGTAAATGTATTTCTTACTTTACGATTGAACTGAAAGATGAAATTCCAATTTCAATGAAAGGGAAATTTCAAGATTGGGTTTTTGGCTGCGATATTTGTCAGGATGTTTGTCCTTGGAATCGATTTTCAAAACCACTCAAAGAAAAAAAATTAACAGCTAACCGTAAATTGTTAGAGTTGGATACTGAGGAATGGTATGAAATTACCGAATCTGTATTCAGCAGCTTATTTAATAAGTCTGCTGTTCAGAGAACAGGTTTAAAAGGAATAAAAAGAAATTTAATGTTTATCAAGAATGAAACTTCCTGAATACATCCAAGATTACATCGCTGTAAGTTGCAAACGAGGCTACACACCAAACTTTTAACAAGCGTCTTTCGTCTCTTTTCAATAATCCTAGTGCTTTAATTAACTCTTTACGGAAGAGAGATCTATCGAAACTAACTTTCGTGAGAATTTGTTTTGTGTACTCAAACATGAACTGTGAATTGCTATTTATAACCCTAAATTATCACTTTAAAAACGAAATGTCAAGCGATTTATTTACTCAAACCTACAAAGATTTTAAGAGGCTAATTATCAGTTAAATTGTTTAATGGTTAAAAAAAACGACACTATTCTGATAAACGGTTGATAACTATTTCTACCCTTTCTACTCACTTTTTACTCGTTCCACCTAAAACTTTCCTGGTCAAAGCCGGCCAAATCTAGGACTCTATCAACAACCGTTGCGGCTAGCGATTCGAAGTCTTTCGGCTTACTGTAAAAAGATGGAGAGGCAGGACAAACTACGGCGCCGGCTTCTGTTACGGCCTTCATATTGTTAATATGGATTAAACTGTATGGCGTGTCTCTAACGACCAAAATCAATTTCCTTCTTTCTTTCAGAATTACATCGGCGGCTCGTGTAATTAAATCGTTGCTAATTCCTGTTGCTATACGAGCCATCGTTCCCATGCTACACGGACAAATAATCATTGTTGTATATTTTGCAGATCCACTTGCAAATGGGGCAAAAAAATCGTCATGCTTATGAATTGTGAATGGGAGATTATTGAAATCTTTATTCCCTAATTCGTACTCCCAAACATCTTTTGCATTTCCGGAAAAAACGACCCCTACATTTTCAATTTGATCTTTCAGAAAAACCAACTTGTCGAACAACACTTTCGCATAGATAGCACCACTGGCTCCTGTTACTGCTACAACAATTTTCTTCTTATTAGTATTCATAATCCTTTAACAGAATCGCTAAAAATATGTTCACTCAATTACTTTTTACTTTTATTGTAATAACGATTAAATAACCATAACCCAATGAAAGCACCAATCGCATTGGCAATTGCATCACGATAATCACCGGAGCGTCCTATAAAGATAGTACTTTGAAGGACTTCAACTAAAATTCCGTACAAGATTGCAATAAGTACTCCTTGAAATCTCGCCCTCCTCCGTAGATTAATTGAAATATTTTGCCGATTGAATGCGGAAATCAATAAAAATGATTCAACACCAAAAAGAAAAAGATGAACTACTTTGTCTGGTCGAAGCCAATCCAAAAAGGCTAATCGAGGAAAACTACTTCCTGGGAGTCCACATAAAATAAGAATGAAAATCGACCAATAAATGACCAATTTAAAGTGCTGCCAAAACATTATTAAACTCCGACGCCGATCATTTTCTTATACTCATCAGCCGACATTAATTCGTTGATTTCTGAACTATTGTTCATCTCCACTTTAATCATCCAGCCGCTGTTATACGGGTCTTTATTTACAGATTCCGGTTTGGTCACTAAGTTGTTATTGACTTCAGTGATTTTTCCTGATACAGGCATAAACAAATCAGAAACTGTTTTTACGGCTTCTACTGTTCCAAAAATTGCTTCTTTGTCGAGTATTTCTCCTTCAGTTTCGATTTCAACATAAACAATATCGCCTAATTCACCTTGTGCAAAATCGGTAACTCCTATTACTGCTATGTTTCCTTCTACACGAACCCATTCGTGATCTTTACTGTATTTTAAATTTTCGGGGAATGTCATTTTTATATCTTTAGGCAAACGTAAATATTTTTTTTGAAATTAACGATGAATGGTAATGATCATGTTTCATTTATTCCTTTTAATTTGAAAATTGTTGACTAACTGGCATCATTTCTTCAATAATTTTATAAAATTCTCGCCAAATATTTTCTATGATACTTGTTTGTAGGAAAAAGAAGCGTGCTTTTCTTCCTCTTAAACTCATTGAATATTCAGCAATTGTTCATCCTATTCGCCGCATCTTCGAACTATAATTTTAAAACTAAAAAAATGAAAAAGTTATTATTATGGGTAGCCTTATTAGGCTTTGGATCTGGAACAATGGTAGCTCAAACTCCTGCAGCAGCCCCTGCAAAACAAAAAACTGAAGCTGCTAAACCAACTCCTGCTGTAAAGCCTACTGCCACTAGTTCAACAGCTGTAGGACTTAAAAAAGATGGTACGCCTGACAAACGATTTAAAAAAGCTAAGCATGTAAAGAAAGATGGTACTCCCGACAAGCGTTTTTCTGAACATAAAGACAATAAAGCAAAAACACCAGCAACAAAATAATTTCCTTTTTCTTCAAATAAAAAGCGGCACTGAATTAATTTCAATGCCGCTTTTTTATGTTCTATTTTTTATTCTTGCTTTATGCTTTCACTTTAATTTTATTGCTTTCATCTTTTTTATCCATTACTCAACTCACCATTTATTCATTACTGAGCTAAAGTAAATCTGATAGCAAATCCGGCATTGGTATACGATGTCGGATAACTGGTCGATACAAACGGATTATTTGAATTAAAGTCGTAGAACGCACGTACATTAAATCGATCGTTCACCGGATAATCGGCCGATATTTTTACGCTTAATGTTTGTGTTCCTGCACTTGGCTGATTCGTCCCCTCTACCACTTTTCGTAAAATTGTGGTGTTGTTTCTCAAATTGAAATCAACTTTTACGTTTAAGTCGTTGCTGAGTTTTTTCTTGCCTCCACCTGTTCTAAATGGTAATGTAACTTTTTTAAATTTATAGCCAAAACCTATAGTGTATTCTATTCCTCTTACTTCTGTAATTTGAATGTTCGAATATGCTAATGTAACTGTGCGGTCGCGTTTAATCTCAAATCGTGTTTGTAAACTATTCTTCCACGTCATATCGAATCCAATCAAAGGAGCTAATTGTTCGCTAATAGTTACTTGTTGAATGTCATATTTAGGAATGAAATTTCCTCCCGAATCTGTCGCACTAGGATATCCTCCCATTTCTCTGTAAAGTAAGTTTTGTGTAAACGAATTGACACTAAATACTGAACGATAACCGTGAGAAATTGTTAATGATTGCAAGAAGCTAGAGAAGAATTTAAGTTTCGATAAACCGTCATAAGTCACTCTCCAATTAGGTCTTGGTATTATATTCTTGAAATTTTTTGTTGATGAATTATCGGGAGTCTTTCCTGCATAAGCCGACAAAAAAGCATACGTCAACACATCTTGCTGTGTCTTTCCATAACCCGATGAGTATGGAGTTGGAGTAACGCCTCCGGAATTTGGATTGCTCTGCGCAAGTATGCCCGATATTTTCTCAATGTCGTTCACGAAACTGGTGAAGTTTGCATTCGAATAATCTTTTGCATCGGTTACAAAGTGTGTATTCCATGTTAAGTATGATACTGCAAATGTTCCCGATTCTGTTGGACTGTATGTTTTAAATTGCCCTTCAGATGGTGTGTATTTAAAGTACTCGTTATGGTTCAATGTGTAATTTCTTGTTCCTGTTAATTCTACTTTTAAACTCTTAATAGGTTCTAACGTGGCTCTAAGATTCAAGTTCTGAACGGTAGAGGTAGTATAAAACGAATTCAACGATGTATCTGTTGTTAACCAATTATATTTAATCGCATCGGGTCTAATGTCCGTCTGACTACCCAAAATAAATCCTAATCCAGGAGCATTTGGTCCGTTCAAATAATTCCAGTCTTGACCAATCCATTCTGGTGTACCTTTAAAACCGGGTAGCAAAATACCATTCGTCTCTGTGTAACTCACTGTTGCTGTTTTTACCATCATCAATGTTTTCACAAATCCTTTCGCAATTGGTGCAAAAATACTTGGTGTTTTTTGCGTCGAATCGGCCTTGGTTTTGAGTGTGTCAGACGGTAATTTAATTTTCGGCTTTGGTAAAATAGGTTTCGGTGCCGGCGGACTCAAGATCTTTTTCAAATAAGGAATCTTCGCGTAAAGTGTGTTGAAGGTTAAGCTGGCATTGTACGTTAAGCTTTGTGAATTGGAAATGGTATTCCCCCATGGATCTTGTCCGTATTTCTGATTTGCACTGTCCACTATTACCAGGTTTCTTCCTTGCCAGTTATATTCTCCACCATAACGAACGCTTCCGGAAATGAAATCTGTAATTGGTAATTTATTAAATGGAACATTGTATGTAGCAGTTGTACCATGATGATAATCTTTCAATCGTCCCAGATTTTTTAAACTCTGACGAATAGAATCTCGCTCATCTTGAGTATCTATTCGTCCAATTGGTTCGTCAATCACAGCATTTGCTACAGCATTGAAATCGAGTTTTAACGATTTCGTTAAGTCCCAATTAAACCCATAGCTCCGTTGCATTTTGAATGTCTTAACGTATGTAGCCGGAAGTTCAAATAGCAATCCAGTATTATTTCTAAGTTGTGTTTCAGAATAGGTTCGGTCTAATGATGCTCTGAAATTCAGTGCCGATGGAAGTGGATTAATATTTACGTCTTTAATTAATTTTAACCACGGACTAGAGAGAGTTTTCGATTTCGTTTTTTCAAACGGACTAATTGGCTTAGCAGTATTATTGAAATTGTATCCTACTACACCTTGATATGTCTTTGCTAAACTATAAGCAGTGTTGAAATTTCTATTATACATTTCAGTATATGCATAACTGAAATTTAAATTCTCTACATCGTAAATGTGTGACTTTACATTCGTCTTCGTTTTCGTTTTACGAATATTTGTAAAGTTTAAACTTTTCTTTTGTGTGTATTCCGTAACCGTTCTGTTAATCGAATCTTTTAATTCGGTTGTAGGTGCAGCAGCTACTGCTTGTGTATATGGCACATCCGGATCCAAAGGATTGTATTGCGGCTTAACGAATTCTTCTGAATAACTAAAGTACGCAGGTATTTTTATTCCTGAATTATCGGGTAAAAATTTGCCTAACTCTAACGATGTTGAAAGGTCGTACGACGTTTTGTCAAATCTATTTCTTTCACTTACTTTTTTCTCGATACTTCCCCATCCTGCTGTACTGTGATAACCAACAATACTCATCGTTCCAAGATCGGCAAGTTTGGCTGTCATCTTTGCTGTTGCAGCCCAGCCACCTTTTTCATCGAAGTCTGACAAACGTAATTCGTTCACCCAAACTTCTCCACAAATTTTTGGCCCAGCTCCTGAAGCATCTTTTGGATTCCTGATACCGATCATAATTGATCGTACATTACTTAAATTCGGCGTACCTTTTATGGTGATGGTTCTATCTCCATCAGAATATTTAAATGGCGTAAGTAAAGTTACCGCACTATTGCGCGCCATCTCTGCATTCCGACTAAGTTTTGCTTCGATTAATTTATCGAGTGAAATCTCCATATTATTTGCTTCCGGCCAAATTTCATTGGGATTTGTTGTTGCCGGTGGAGTAATTACTAATGGGAGATCGTACTCGTAATAGTTATCGTTAAAGTCGCTACCAATCCTTACGAACGCATGCATATCGCCATTCACTAACGCAGTTGAATTCGGATTCGATTCAGCGTGAATAAACATCTTTAATTTTTTATATGCTCGGAAATCGAATTGTGTATTTCTATATGCTCCACGAGCATCTCCATCTTCTAAATCACAAACTTTTAATGAAAGCGATTGCTCGTTTAATGTTGCCAGCGCTGGTGCGCTCAAGTCTCGTTCTTTTTCAATTCCCGGAGGTATTACATAGGCAACCGGTGAGCGAGCGCCATTTTCCTCGATACTTACAGATGCAATATCAAACGTTGTTGCGCCGGGTACTTCTGGTGTTGGACTATATTCTCCTGGTGTTAAAAGTGATGAGTTGTAACGTCTCCATTCTCCTCTTAAAAATTCCAGTTTGGCAAAACGACATACTACTGGCTTTGAAAAATTCTTCATATACATTCGAATGAATTCGATTGTTGTCAACTCTGGTGTTCCAATTGTTTTGCTCGGTGTTTTAACAGGAATTTTAAACTGATACCATTTTATCTGTCCTGTAGTATTGTTTGCGTAATTAACATTCGATGTAATTTCATCTGTAATGTAATTTTGACCAACCAACATATTCCCAGGTTTTAAAAGTACTTTGTATTGAAAGTAGTTTTCACCTGTTCTCATGTTGTTATCACGATTAATATCTTCTTGATCGGGCTGATTGGTTGCTTGTGATACTGTATTTCCGTTCGATTGAGAATTACCTTCTAATCCATTCCAACGTTTATAACGATCTAATGGAGCAACGTCGTTCGTGTGATAATCGTCGGCAAGAAAATATTTATAATCATCGGCCGCCGGATCATTCGATGCTTGCTGATATGCAATTGAACCGCTTGTGTATTTTACTGAAAGTCTATCAAGGTAGGCTTTGAAGTATCGTTGTTCGTTTGTGTTACTCAAACCATCTAACCCGACGTCTTGTTGTGTCCTGCTCGCTGGATCGTTATCAAATGCATTTACGATTGATTGTATGGTAGGGTAATATCCCCATTGCGATGAATCGACAGTGTAATTATTTGTTCCGGTTGCAGGCAATCCGTTTTCAAAACTTTTGTGATTGTCTTTTAAAATATCTTCTGAAAGTGATCCGATGTTAAAATAAAGTTCTCCACCGCTTCCGTCGTTTGGTGAGTTGCTTGCAAATGGATCCATCATCCAAAATTGAATAAACTCGATATTGTTCGCTTCGAAATCTGTCGTTTCTACTTTACGCATAATTCCTGCCCAGCGTGATTCAGGCGCTACTAATGTTCCATCGCCATTCAGACCTTTAGAGTAGGAAGATGGATCTACATCGAAATTATAAGGGCCTCTCTCTGAAGGATAGAAGCCTACGTTCATACACGTAATCGTTTGTGGTCCGTATGGATTTGATTTATTCGGAAAAATTTCCGCTTGTGGAACTTCTCTTACGTAGTTGTTACTTTGATCATTCGCATCAACATCTGATGGTGTAATACCGCTTTGTGTTCGTTGAAAAAGAGGATCGATATAATACCACGATATTTTTGCTCTGTTCTTTCCTGATACCAATGAGTCTTGAACAATTGCAGCTGCATCCGATTCCGGAAACATAGCAGGATCTGTTTGTCCTTCGGGAATGCTCGACATATACCAAAAGCCGGGAGTTTTCATATCGAGTGGCGTTACTGCTCCTTCAAAATCGTCGACATAAGATGTACCTGACGAACCAATGGCGCTTGAATGGCCGGGTATCAATTGCGCAAATTCTCCGCTGAATGTTAATGTGCTTACTTCTCTCGTGCTATAGAATGGTAACTTATCTAATAACTTCGTCAGAAATCGTGATTCATGTCGGTAATTTCCATCAACCCCCCAAACAGTATTCGATACCGGCTCATCACCAATATTTACTTTTTGTGTAAGTGGTCTTTCATACAAATGAAGTAACGTACCACCAATCATAAGGTCTTTGTTGAAGTTATATTCTAATCGTGTACCTAACATCGTTTTTGTTTGTAAACTGAAAAGTGAATTGCTTTCCAGTTTAATATCTAACGGTGTATTCGATTTCAAATAACTTTCATTCAATATTTTTACTCGACCTAATGTATAGTCAACGGTGTAGTCAACATTTTCAACCAATGCTACTCCTCCTGCAGAAACTTTCACAGATCCCTGTGGAATGTTAACTGCATTCAGTGGAATTTCTGATCCGGAAGAGGACTGATATGTTCCTCTCATACTGAATTTGTTTTTCTCCGGTTGTTGTTGTGCTGCTGTTTTTGTGGAATCGTACAGTGAGTAATAAGCGTATTTGTCTGCTAAGTTGGGAAGTGATGGACTACAATTTAAAAATTGATTAGCTAAATAACTTCCGAATGGCTCGCGTACAGGAAAAATAATTCGGCCTGTTTGCGGATTGATTGTAATTCCCGGTACAAAATCGAAAACTCCATCTGGTTGTGGATCACGATTGGTATTTAAATCATCTAGATTTAAAAGTTTAATTAATGGAACTCCTTTTACAGCTTGGCAACCATCGCTGATATAATTTATGTTTCCTCCAATGCGATCGTCTTGATACAAGATATCTAATCTGAATTTTTCTTGTGAAATGTTGAAGCCGCCTAATGAATAAATGTTCTTCATCATTAAATCCCACGTATAAACTTTCGGACTAAAATTTGAACTGTGAATTAACTTTACAAATAATGCTTGCGTACCGGATACGTTTCCATTACTCGCACTTGTTAATTCTCCAACACGATATGGTATTCCATTCACTGTATATTCAAATGATACGGCTAATACTTCACTCGGTTTTAATTTTGTGTTCAGGGAAATATATCCGAGTCTTGAATTTAGCGTGTACTCTGATGCTTGTAGAAGTCGGGCATTTTCAACTGTCTCATAATTTTTGGTACTCGTAAAATTCTGTGCAGAAAGCCCGCTCAACAAACTTACATTCGAAATGTCGCGCAAATTATTAATTCCAAATCCGGAAAGTTGTTGAATTAAATCGTTAGCAGAATCGACCGGTGGAATATTACTTCCTCCAATTCCCGTAACAAAAGTTTGAGAAGGATCTGGATTTGCTTCACCTAGATCTGAAAAGGCAAAGATATTTCTATTCTGATTATTCTGACTAATAGTTTGCTTTGACGTGATCCATACTTCTATTTTAGTAATGTTCACAGAGCTTCCAATACGATTCAGATCTTTTAAATTATTGTCATACGTGTCTTTGAAATACTGACTCAAGAAAAAGTGACGCAACTCTTCATATTGATCGGCTTTGATGTCGAAGTTTGTTGTTTGAGCTCCACCTTGAACTTTAATTGTTTGCGCCTGACTTTTTTGTTGAGAGAAAACTCCCGTAACGTTTAATTTACCAAATTGTAATTGTGTTTTTATTCCAAATAAACTTTGCGATCCTGTAATCAATTGTGTAGGCAACGGCAAAGTAATATTTCCTGCTTCAATTTTTTTGATGATATCGTCTTCATAGCCCGTGTATTCAATCTTCATTTTATTTTCGAAGTCGAATGTTGCTTCCGTGTTGTAATTTGTTGTCAGTTTCATCTTATCGCCGATATTGGCAATAACATTCATCTGAATTTTTTCTTTGAAGTCAAAAGTTGTAACAGTACGTTGACGAATTGGGATTGCCGGATTTTCGCTCTTGTTAATGTTTACTCCAAAACTTAATTCGGCCGATCCTTGTGGACGAATGTCGATGGTATTTCCTCCAAAGATTCGATCGAAGACTACACTATTAATTGTAATTTTAGGAGTAAACGATTTTTTATTTAGTGCATCATCTTCACCTGCGCGTTGCTTGAAATAATCTTTCGTCGATTTTTTATATTGATGTTCTACAAATTCATCGAACGTTAAATAGTTTGGGTTGCGATAAAAAAGCTGTCCCATATTTTCGTTAATGTTGTAACGATTATTATCGGGATCATACTGAACATCTGTTTTTATGTTTGTCGGATCTTTCCCATACATGGGACTATGATCGCCCGGATCAGAATACGTGTCGGTGATACGATCATGAAACGGATATTTTAAAGTATCGGAATCAACAACTGCTACAGAGGCGGCGGCACTATCTTCGAAAACGGCTGGTTTGTCTGCACCCCATGCGAAGGTTAACACAGACAAAACAGTTCCAATCCCGAAAAAAACTTGCTTGAAACTTTTCAAGGTGAATTAATTTATTGAATGAAGTACGTAAGCGTAAAGATGTGCTCGATACTCGGATGGTTTTAGAGAGGGCTAAAAATAGGTTTTTTTAGCCATTAGTCTGACAAAATTTATAGTGCTTTTAAGGCATTTCTGATTAAATCTTCAACATTAGAAGCAGGAGAAGTTTTAAGCAAAGAGTCGAGTGTCTTTTCAATGCTATTTTTAGCAAATCCGAGCGTGACAAGTGCCGAGATTGCTTCGTTTTTTACCTTTAGGTTAGTATGTATGATTGGGCTGACACCCTCTTTAATTAACTTTCCTTTCAACTCGAGGATTGCTCTTAATGCAGTTTTTTCCCCAATCCCTTTGATGCTTTTTAACCGGGCAGAGTTATCGCTTAATATGCAATTCTCAATTTCATTAACGTCCATACTCGACAACATCATTCGGGCAGTGTTGCAACCGATACCCGAAACAGTAATCAATAATCTGAATAGGCGTCTTTCCTCTTCATCGATGAAGCCGTATAACGTCTGAGCGTCTTCGGTTATTTGAAGGTGCGTTAACAATCTAACGTTTTCATTATCACCAAGTTTGGAGTATGTGTTGATTGAAATGTTAACGAAATATCCAACGCCGCCGCATTGTATTACGACCGATGCCGGATTTTTTTCAGTGAGTCTGCCTTCTAAAAAGTGGATCATTACATGGGTATTTTGCTTCGAAAATAAGATTTTTTTTCGAACAAATATTCGCCGGAATAAGACAGAGATTTTTTCAGTTTATTTTTTAAGTAAGTTGAAAGTCGCGATTGATGAGTAAAAATTTAATGTGTAGAGATTTGTAAAATTTCAGAGAGTTTTGAGCAGTAAATAGGAAGTAAAATTCTCAAAATCTGATTCTTAGTTGAGCATTTCTTGCGTCACTTAACAAATTATTTATTGTGAACACAGTTTAATGAGCAATCGAGTCAATTTTACCCTTAACTTTCTTACTTCTTACTTCTTACTTCTTACTTCTTACTTCTTACTTCTTACTTCTTACTTCTTACTTCTTACTTCTGATTTTCTCCCTTCTCAGCAAAGAGTCCTACACATTTTTCCTGCTCTGCGCATCTACTACTGCTATTGTTACCATATTCACAATCTCGCGTACCGAACTTCCTAACTGCAATACGTGAACAGGCTTTTTCATTCCTAATAGTATTGGGCCTATTGCTTCGGCTGATCCTATTTCTTGTAACAATTTGTAAGCGATATTTCCTGATTCGAGATTAGGGAAGATTAATGTATTCGCACCTTCATTTGCAAATTCGCAGAATGGAAAATTATCGGCAAGTAACGATGGGTTCAACGCAAAGTTTGCTTGCAATTCTCCATCGACCATCATTCCCGGATATTTTTGATGAAGTATTGCTACTGCATCCCGTACTTTTTGGGCATCTGGTTCGTTCGACGATCCAAAATTAGAATACGACAACAATGCTATTCTTGGTTTAATATTAAACTGCTGAACGGCCCATGCTGTAAGAACTGTAATCTCCGCTAAATCTTCTGCAGTTGGATTCACATTCACTGTTGTATCTGCAAAGAATATCGGACCTTTCTTTGTTACCATTATATACATTCCGGCAACTTTTTTTACTGACTCTTGCGTTCCAATAATTTGTAATGCAGGTCGAATTGTATCGCCATATTTTCTGGTCAAGCCACTGATCATTGCATCTGCTTCTCCTACATCTACCATCATTGCTCCATAGTAATTCCGCTCGTTCATTATTTTACGAGCTTCATACAATGTAAATCCACGACGCTTTCTCTTCAAAAATAAAAGCTCTCCAAAATGATGACGCTTTTCGTCTTCTTGCCTAGGATCTATAATTGGTGTATCCCCTAAATCCAGATTATTATCTTCAATCAGACGCATTATTTTTTCTTTATTACCCAATAAAATTGGCTTTGCTATTCCTTCGTCACGAACAATCTGTGCCGCTTTCAAAATCTTGTACGTATCGGCTTCTGTAAACACTATTCGTTGTGGATGTTGTTTAGCCTTGCTTGTAACAACACGAATTAATTTATTGTCGAGCCCTAATCGTTTGCGAAGTTCATCTGCATAGTTGTTCCAATTCGTAATATTAAATTGTGCAACTCCCGATTCCATAGCCGCTTTTGCAACTGCGGGCGCTACTGTTGTAATCAATCGAGGATCGAGTGGCTTGGGAATAATATAATCAACACCAAACGTAATATTTTTTGCATTGTAGGCGAGATTCACAATTTCCGGAACCGACTCTTTAGCCAATTCAGCAATTGCTCGCACTGCAGCAAGTTTCATTGCCTCGTTAATTTGTGTTGCTCTTACATCTAAGGCTCCTCTAAAAATGTATGGGAAGCCCAAAACATTGTTCACCTGATTAGGATAATCGGAACGTCCTGTAGCTATGATAATATCTTCGCGTGCAGCTTTTGCATCGTTGTAATCAATTTCTGAATCAGGATTTGCAAGAGCGAAAACGATCGCTTTCTTCGCCATAGAAATCACCATTTCTTTCGAAACAATATTTCCTTTTGAAAGTCCAAGGAAAACATCTGAATCGACCATTGCTTCTTCAAGTGTATTCAAATCTCTCTTTGTGGCAAACATTTTTTTATTCTCATCGAGATCTTTTCTGTCGGCACGAATTACTCCTGTGCTGTCGAGCATCACAATGTTTTCTTGTTTTGCTCCTAGAGAAATATATAGCTTAGCGCAACTAATTGCTGATGCACCGGCACCACTGACAACAATTTTTACTTCATCAATTTTTTTATGAGCTAATTCAAGAGCGTTCAACAAAGCAGCTGCAGAAATAATTGCAGTTCCATGCTGATCATCGTGCATCACAGGAATTTTTAATTCAGCTTTGAGTCGCTTTTCAATTTCAAAACATTCAGGTGCTTTTATATCTTCTAAGTTGATACCACCAAAAGTAGGGGAGATGGCCTTTACTGTTTGAACAAATTTCTCTACATCCGTTTCATTCACTTCTATATCAAATACGTCGATGTCGGCAAAAATTTTGAAAAGCAAACCTTTTCCTTCCATCACCGGTTTAGAGGCTTCGGGGCCAATATTTCCTAAACCTAAAACTGCTGTTCCGTTACTAATTACAGCTACTAAATTTCCTTTTGCTGTGTACTTGTAAACGTCTTCTATATTTTCTGCAATGGCTAAACATGGTTCAGCAACACCTGGCGAATAAGCGAGGGAAAGGTCGCGCTGAGAACTATAATTTTTTGATGGAATAACTTCAATTTTTCCGGGGCGTCCTTGTGAATGATAGTCAAGCGCCTCCTGATTTACTTTTTTTTTGCTCATTATTTTGAGAGAGATTTATTTATTGGTTTCAGACTAAAAAAGCATCCAAGTTGATTGGATGCTTTGAAAGTGTATTGATATTCTTGAATAAAAACCAAACGATTGTTTTGTTAGTTCTTGGTAACTACTAATCTATTTGCAGAAACAATTTTTCCTTCATTCACTAATGTGTAGGTATAAATTCCTGCATTCAAATCAGAAACAGAAATAGCTAATAGCGATTGATTGCTTGTTAATAGTATGTCTTTTACCATTACACCTAAAAGATTGTACATATAAATATGGCCATTCGATAAATTAGAAAGTGTATAGTTCAAAGTAGTAATTGTAGAAGCGGGATTAGGATATGCTGCCGATAAATGACCTCTTTTTACTTCGTCAATTCCGGTATTTAAAGCATCGAAAACAATACTCGCATTTACAGTATCAGTCTGATTATTTTCATCGTAAAAAGTATAGTTAATTGTACTGGTACCCACGATAGTATTCGGATAAAGATAACTGTGAAAGCTGATAGAATCTATTCCTCTTCCTGGCACAACGAGTGCATCAGGTGCAATGCATACTGTAGAGTCATAGCATAATGCCCAGCAATATGACATTTGATGTCCCGGTACCATTTGACTCTTATCGCAGTAAACTTTTATAGACGTTCCCGAGTTGGCACTATTCTGAATTTGTAAGCGCGCTTCCAAACGGACAGTACTTGCAGGTCCTGAAACATAAAATTCACCGTAAGGAATGCTGATAACCTGCGATTTTACAGTAGTTCCGGCTATTAGTAAAAACAGTACCATTAAAGTAAAAGTAATTTTTTGCATTTCTAAGATTATTTTGAATGACAAATATACTGATTCCTCTTTTTGAAACAAGAATTCGGATAAATCGATACGAATCCTAGCTTTTTGGCTGAAATTGATTGTTCTCTTTTTTATTTAAGTCCATTTTCTCAATAATTCCCGGTGTTTATTAACAATTTTAGCGCATGATTTTTCTATTTCACCAAGCTGATTTGAATTGGCTTGTTATTCATAAAAATTATTAGTTATTTGCACTTATTAATTCATCTGCCAAAACCAAATCATTCACATGAAAAAAATTACTTTTCTAATCGCCGCAGTATTGGCGGGAACTACCGTTTTTGCTCAATCTCAACGTACAGTTTTATTTGAGCAATTTACACAGGCATCATGCGGTCCTTGTGGTGCTGCTAATCCAGCATTGAATGCTTTATTGGATGCTCATCCAACCGAAGTTGTATCTATCAAATATCAAACTAGCTGGCCGGGTGTAGATCCGATGAATGCTGACAACCCAACAGATGTTGCCACTCGTGTAACTTATTATGGAGTAACTGGTGTACCTGATGGTGAATTAGATGGAGGTACAGGTTTTAGTGGTCAGCCAAGTAGCATGACATACTCACAAATCCACACTCGTTACTTGGCAACTTCGCCATTTACGATTGACGTAGATTACCATTTGAATACTACAAATGATACAATTTTTGCTTCTGCAGTGATTCGTTGTACGCAAGCAGTTACTGCCACGAATATTGTTGCTCACATGGCTATTGTAGAGAGAAATATTTTCTTTACATCAGCACCCGGATCAAATGGTGAAAAACATTTCGAAAGTGTAATGAAGAAAATGTTGCCTTCTGCTTCTGGTACTGTTGCACCAACAACTTGGGCAATTGGTGATTCAATGGTTTTAAATTATTCTTGGAAACTAGGACATATCTATAACAAGAATGAATTAGCTGTTGTTGCTTTTATTCAGAACAACACTACTCAAGAAGTTTATCAGTCAGGTTATAAAGCTCCAAACATTACATTGGATGCAGGGATTAATCAAATTGCAAACTTAAAAGGTGTTCAGTGTTCAAGCGATGTAACTCCTTCTGTAGTGGTTCATAATTATGCTCCAACTACATTAACATCTTTTGATCTTGGTTACTCTATAGACAATGGTACGCCGGCTGTTTACAATTGGACAGGAAATTTACTTACTAACACAGATGCTGTTGTTACCCTTCCCACGCTTTCATTAGTTGTTGCAGGAAATGGTAATCATACAATTAAATTCTATTCGTTTAATCCAAACGGTGGTGGCGATCAAGAGCCATTCAACGATACATTGGTTCGTTCAGTTTATGTTTATACAAATAATGTAACAACACCTGTAACTCAAAATTTCTTGAATGCTGTTTTCCCTCCTGTAAATTGCGCTGTTGAAAATGTTGATCACGATGATTATACTTGGACACGTTCTACTTCCGGTCACAATAATGCAGGAAGTGCGAAACTTTCTTTCTATTATTCAGGTGATAATACAGTTGATAATTTATATATGCCAAAGTTCGATTTCACGAATGCAATTGCAGGTTCTGTGTTGACATTTGAAGTGGCTCATCAACAGTATGATTTAACGATCAATGACAGAATCAAAGTAAATGTTTCTAGTGATTGTGGCTTAACATGGACGAATGTATATGATAAACAAGGAGCAGCATTGGCAACAGTTACTGGTGTTACAACTTCGCCTTATACACCCCTCGCTTCTCATTGGAGAACAGAGACTGTTGCTTTAGATCAGTTCATTGGTCAGTCAGAACTTTTAGTAGAATTTCAAGGGATAAGTGCTTATGGTAACAATGCGTATATCGATAATGTTAATATTACCGATGGAACAGTTTCTGTGCCTGTTACTTTATTCAGCGAAGGAATTAAATTGTATCCTAACCCTGCAAGTTCTGTCGCTTATTTAAGTGTTAACATTAGTAAGCCGGCCGACCTTCAAGTAAAAATCATTAACACAATGGGTGAAGAAGTTCGTTCAATGAAGTTTTCTGGTGTAAGCAATGAAATTTTGAAACTAGATCTTGAAGGTTTAGCAAAAGGAAATTATGTTGTTAACGTGATCAATGGTTCTGAAGTTGTAAATAGCCGTTTGAACATAACTGAATAATAGTGATATTTGTAAAGTATGAAAAGGGCTTAAGTAATTAAGCCCTTTTTTATTAGAAAATAAATAGAAATGAAAAAAATAATTCTTGCTTGTTTGTTGCTTACGAATGTTGCGTTTGCTCAAAATGAAAAAACCGTTTCACAGAAAATTCCGCTCGTAGAATTGAAAAACTTGGTTGGGCAAAATGTAAAAACTTCCACTTTCAGCAATGATGGGAAACCTTTCATCATCGATTTTTGGGCAACATGGTGTAAGCCTTGTATCGAAGAATTAAATGCTATTCATGAAGTGTATGCCGATTGGCAAAAAGAAACCGGTGTAAAAGTAATCACTATTGCGCTTGACGATTCTCGTACGATGAGTCGTGTTGCGCCTTTTATTAATGGTCGTCAATGGACGTACGAAAGTTATATTGATCCGAACGGCGACTTTAAAAGAGCGATGAATGTTAATATGCCCCCACAAACATTCGTTGTTGATGGCAGTGGAAACATTGTATGGCAGCATGTTGGTTTTGCTGAAGGAAATGAAGATGAATTAATAGAAGTTGTAAAAAAAGTAATAGCAGGAAAATCTGTAAACTAATTTAAATCATAACGTGAAAATAAAATACCTTTTTGCAAGCATTTGTTTTTTTCTTTCCACTGCTTCATTTGCTCAAGGATTAGCAGGATCTAATATCCATGGAAATTTTGAATTCAATGGACAATATTATTTACCCGATTCTGCTATTGGAGCACCAAAAGTAAATGAGAAATTTTTGAATAATTCTTTCTTGAATCTCAATTACGAATACCAAAATTTTAGTGCCGGTATTCGATACGAAAGTTACAGAAATCCGCTGCTTGGGTATGATAAAGATTATACCGGTAGTGGAATTATGTACCGCTATTTGAATTATAAAAAGGATGATATAGATGTTACCGTAGGAAGTTTTTATGATCAGTTTGGAAATGGATTGATATTCCGCAGCTATGAAGAACGAGGACTCGGACTTGATAATGCAATGGAAGGTGTTCGTGTAAAATATACGCCAACTCCTGGTGTAAGTTTGAAAGGTGTAGTTGGTGTTCAACGAAATTTTTTCGCACTTGGAAAAGGTATTGTTCGCGGGTTTGATGCTGAATGGAATTTGAATGAGAGTATTACAAAGTGGAAAGAAAAGAAAACGCAGCTTATACTCGGCGGAAGTTTCGTGAGTAAATATCAGATTGACGACGACAATACCTATATACTTCCTGAAAATGTTGCATCTGGCGCAGGTCGCTTCAACGTGATTCGCGGAGGATGGAATATTGGCGGTGAATTTGCGTTCAAAGCAAATGATCCTTCTTACACCAATGGTTATATCTATAAAACAGGGTCGGCTGCTCTTTTAACGGCTACTTACTCCAAACCCGGATTTGGTTTTAACTTGGGAGTTAAAAGAATCGATAATATGAGTTTCCGATCTGATCGAAATGCGGTATTAAATAGTCTGATGATAAATTATCTCCCTGCAATGACAAAGCAGCACACAAATATTCTTGCTTCTTTTTATCCGTATGCTACTCAGCCAAATGGAGAATTTGGTTTTCAAGGAGAACTGTTTTTTCATATCAAAGAAGGTAAATTTCTTGGTGGTTCTAAAGGAGCCGATGTTGCTATAAATTATTCACGCGCGCAGAGCATAGATAAAGTAGCAACAACAGATGTAGATCAAGGTTATACTTCTAATTACTTTAAAATGGGCAAGGAAGTTTTTTATGAAGATTTTAATGTAGAATATACTCATAAGCTGAGCAAAAAAGTAAAGCTGATTTTGACTTACGTTTATATTAATTATAATAAAGATGTAATTGAAGGTCGTCCGAGTTTTGGACATGTATTCAGTCATATCGGTATCGTAGAAATCAATTGGAAGGTGGATGCAAAACATAATTTAAGAACTGAGCTGCAACATTTATATACGCAACAAGATGATAAGAACTGGGCATTACTTTTAGCAGAATATACAGTTGTACCTCATTGGTTCTTTGCAGGCTTCAGTGAATATAATTATGGCAACAATAATGAAGCTAGAAAATTCAATTATTATAATTTGTCCCTTGGCTATACTAATAAAGCAAACAGAATTGCAATTGGTTATGGTCGTCAGCGCGCAGGATTATTTTGCGTAGGTGGCATTTGCAGAACGGTTCCTTCTTCTAACGGAATAAATATTTCAATCACTAGTAGTTTCTAAAAATAATGAAAAAGATCAAAGCTATTTTGCCATTACTTATTGCAGTAATTTTTATTATTTCGTGCGATAAGATAGAAGGGCCAACTCGTGAAGTTGTTACTGCCGGTGTTGTTATCGGTGAAAATGCAATTTTAATTGATGGCGATACAATTCAATTTACTGAAGATACGTCAACTCCGGTTCAACGTGTAATGGTAGAAGACTACACTGGTCATCTTTGTGGTAATTGCCCGCCGGCAGGTGTAATGTTAAATGATTCAATGCGTGTGATGTTTGGTGATCGATTAGTAGCCGTTAGTGTTCATTCTGGTCAGTTCGCTGATGTTTGTCCTACGGCGCTTGATTGTCCGGGCGCTGCTCCCGCAGGAGCTTTTGTCGCAGACTATCGCTCTACCGTCGGTGATGCATGGGCAGCAAAATTTCTTGTGAATGCGAATCCAATTGGTTTGATCGACAGAGTTGGTTATCCGACGGCTCATAAAAAAACATATTTAAATTGGAAGACAGCAGCTCAAAATGAATTGGCGAACTCACCAGCGGCAAAATTGAATATCAGTTTAAAATATGACGAGACCACAAGAAAGATAAAAGCAGGTGTTAAAACGGAAATGATTCAATCGTACAATGATTATTTAAAAGTTCAATTGATTATTGTAGAAGATAGTATTGTTGATTGGCAACAATGGTATGGTCATACTCCTCAACTTGTTCCTGATTATCTTTTTCATGATGTGTTAAGGACATCGATGAATGGAAATTTTGGTGATTCATTATCAGTTACAATTCCGATGAATATAGGAGCTAAATTTATTGATGGATATTTTACTTCGCTTGCCGCAGGATGGAATCCTGACAAATGTAAAGTTATAGCTTTTGTTTTTGATGCTAACTCGTATCGAATTATTCAAGTTGCAGAGAAAAAGCTAAAATAAGATGCAACGAAAACTGAAACTACTTTTTGTTTTTCTATTGTTGTTTCCATTCTTTATGGAAGCACAAAGTTTTAATGCCGGATTTAGATTGGGGGTAGTAGGATCGCAAGTTGATGGAGATTCTTATGAAGGCTTTAACAAAGCAGGACTCACAGTTGGAATTTATGTAAATCATAAAATCGCAGAGCAGTTTTCTCTTCAAATGGAAATGAATTTTATTCAAAAGGGAAGTAGGAAGCCAGTCGATATTAATAATACGTACTATTTAATGCGAGTAAATTATTTAGAAGTTCCATTGATGTTGCAGTGGCATGTGAATAGTTCTTTCGATATTTTTGCCGGCCCATCATATGCAATTCTTTTGAATTCTTATGAAGAAAATGAGTTGGGCGCTTATCAAGGTCCGGCGTTTAATAGCTATGAGGTGGCAGCAAGAATTGGGCTATCATACAAACTTTCTGATCGGTGGAGAGTCGATGGTCGTTACTGTAATTCTGTTACAAATATACGTCCGGCGCCCTATTCATATTCACCCTATTTGGAAAAAGGCCAATACAATCGTTATGTAGAGCTTGGATTGAGTTATGGTTTTTAGATTTTGTATTTCATGTTTTTCAAATTAATATTCCGCGTTTGCAGATAAATATTTAATTAAATAAATGCGGAATTGTGAGTGGAGAGATAATGAAAAAGAGTAGATGTACTCCAACATTTAGTTTAAGAAAAAAGTAAGCGATTTATGGTTATTTAATGCAAAATTTCATAGGTGAAAAGTCGTGAAGAAACCGTTCAAAGTAACATTTCACCTTTATTGAAGAATTTTGTATCTTCGCTTCCCCCCTTACAAAAGGGTTATTTAATATGAAAAGATCTGATTATACATTGAGCGATAGTCCTGCCATAGACCAGGTTGGAGTGGAAGAAAGGATATCGCGCTTTTCAAAACGCAGTATAAAAAAAGAATCTAAGCTTGCTGCATTGAAAATGGCTTTAAGTATGGTTGATTTAACTACACTGGAAGCAAAAGACACTCCCGGAAAAGTAAAACAACTTTGTGCTAAGGCTATGCATCCTCATGCCGGCTATGATGATATACCTTCGGTGGCTGCTGTTTGTGTTTATCCTAATTTTGTTCGCATTGCAAAAAATGCGCTTAAAGGGTCAAATGTAAAAGTTGCTGCTGTGGCTACTGCATTTCCTAGTGGCATGTCGACCCGTAAAGTAAAGCTCGAAGAAACTAAATGGGCCGTAGGTGAAGGAGCCGATGAAATTGATATGGTTATTTCAAGAGGACATTTTCTTTCAGGAGAATATGGATTTGTATTTGATGAAATAGCTGCTGTTAAAGAAGTATGCGGTGACGCACATTTAAAAGTGATTTTAGAAACCGGTGAATTGAGTACGCTCGATAATGTTCGACGCGCTTCCGATTTAGCGATGCATGCCGGTGCCGATTTCATTAAGACTAGCACAGGTAAAATTCAGCCTGCTGCAACACTTCCTGTCACTTTAGTTATGCTGGAAGCCATTCGTGATTTCTATTACGAAACAGGAAAGCAAATTGGAATGAAACCGGCAGGCGGAATCGCTACTGCAAAACTCTCATTAAACTATTTGGTTGTGCTTCGCGAAACGCTGGGTCAAGATTGGTTGAATGCAGACATGTTCCGCTTTGGAGCCAGTGCACTTGCTAACGATTTATTAATGCAAATCGTAAAAGAGAAAACAGGTATCTACCAAAGCATCGATTATTTTTCTAAAGATTAATTTATACGGAAGGTTAAACTTCCACTATTCAAAATTGAATGGCAAAGAAACAAACAAAAAAAACAGCAGCGATCAAATTTGATACTGATTGGAAATATGCTCCGGCTCCGGAGAGTAAAGATCATATTCGCTTAGAAGAGAAGTATGATCTTTTCATCAATGGAAAATTTACTCCACCGTCTTCAGGAAAGTATTTTGAAACAATCAATCCTGCTACTGAGAAGAAGCTTGCAATGGTTGCCGATGCAAATGAAAAAGACGTTGACTTGGCTGTAAAGTCGGCTCGTACTGCTTATGATAAAACATGGAGCAAAATGCCCGCAAAAGAACGAGGGAAGTACATCTATCGTATTGCGCGTATTATGCAAGAGAGAGCTCGTGAACTTTCTGTAATTGAAACGATGGATGGCGGAAAAGCAATTCGCGAATCGCGTGATGTAGATGTTCCATTGGCAGCTGCTCATTTTTTTTATTATGCAGGCTGGGCCGATAAAGTAAAGTATGCTGTTCCCGGTGCCTCTGCACGTCCACTTGGAGTTGCAGGGCAAATCATACCATGGAATTTCCCATTGCTGATGGCTGCATGGAAAATTGCACCAGCTCTCGCAGCAGGTAATACAGTTGTTTTGAAACCTGCAGAGACAACTCCTCTTACAGCTTTAAAACTTGCCGAAATTTTTCGTGATGCCGATCTTCCTCCCGGAGTTGTAAATATTATTACTGGAGCAGGTGCTACAGGCGCTGCGCTGGTGAATCATCCGGGAATCGATAAAATTGCTTTTACAGGAAGTACTGATGTAGGGAAGATTATTCAGAAAGCGATTGCCGGTACTGATAAAAAATATACACTTGAGCTAGGCGGCAAAGCAGCAAATATTATTTTTGAAGATGCTGCAATTGACCAAGCCGTTGAAGGAGTGATTAACGGAATTTTCTTTAATCAAGGCCATGTTTGTTGCGCGGGCTCTCGATTATTTGTTCAAGAAAGTATTGCCAAAAAAGTGATTCGTAAATTGAAGGATCGTATGGAGACGTTAATCGTTGGCGATCCGCTCGACAAAAATACTGACATAGGTGCAATTAATTCAAGGATGCAATTGGATAAAATAAAAAAATATTTGAAAATAGGAGTGAATGAAGGGGGAGAAATGTATCAGTCTACGTGTGAGATTCCTACGAAAGGATTTTTCTGCAGGCCAACTTTATTTTTGAATGTTGCCCAATCTTCAAGAATCGTTCAGGAAGAAATTTTTGGGCCGGTGTTATCTATCCAAACGTTCAGAACTGTTGAAGAAGTTATTGAGAAAGCAAACAATATTCCATACGGTTTAAGTGGTGGAGTATGGACAGATAAAGGTTCGAAAATATTTAAAGTTACGTCGGCTTTACGAGCGGGTGTGATTTGGGCAAATACTTATAATAAATTCGATCCAACTTCTCCGTTTGGTGGCTACAAAGAAAGTGGTGTTGGAAGAGAAGGTGGCTTGCATGGATTAATGCCATACTTGGAAGTGGATCATAATTAATTTTTCAAAAGCATTTATAAAATGGATCAGATAGAAAAAACAAAAGTAGGCGTCGAGCAAACAAACGGTCAAGCAAAAAATAAACGTTTGGATGTTATGAAGACGTATAAAATATACATCGACGGAAAATTTCCACGAACAGAATCAGGCAGATATTATATTCTGAAAAATTCCAATGGTGAGAATTCTGTAAATATTTGTCAGTCGTCTCGCAAAGATTTTCGCGAAGCTGTTGTTGCTGCAAGAAAAGTACAACCTTCATGGGCGGCTAAATCGGCTTATAACAAGGGCCAGATTCTTTACCGAATAGCAGAGATGTTGGAGGGAAGAAAATCGCAATTTGTAGAAGAGTTGATCCAGCAAGGAAGTACACAAGCTAAAGCAGAAAAAGAAGTTGAACTTTCTATTGATCGTCTTGTTTACTACGCCGGATGGAGCGATAAATATCAGCAAGTATTCTCTGCAGTGAATCCGGTAGAATCATCGCACTTTAATTTTTCTATGGCCGAACCTACCGGAGTTGTTTCTGCTCTTTCCTCAGAAAATTATGGACTGATCGGTTTGGTTTCTTTAATTGCCCCAGCAATTGTTGGTGGAAATACAATTATTATTCTTGCCTCTTCCGACAAGCCTTTATGTGCGGTAACTTTTGGTGAAGTAATTAATTCATCTGATGTTCCCGGTGGTGTAGTAAATATTCTTACCGGTTATCGTTCTGAATTGTTGACGCATTTTTCAAATCATATGGATGTAAATGCAATTGTTTACAATGGAAATAATGTTGATGAAATAACTAAAATTAAAGAACTCTCTTCTCTCAATGTAAAAAGAGCAATCATTTATAAAAATGTAAATGATATGGATGAGGATTCGCAAAATGGTTATCGAATTATGGATCTTCAGGAAATTAAAACTACTTGGCATCCGGTAGGACAATAAATTTAATTTAATGGCTGAACATATTTTTCCATCTGCTTCGCTTATCAATTTTAGCGAACGACAAAAAATGATGAAGCAAAAACCTGCTATTATTTGGTTAACAGGTTTAAGTGGTTCAGGTAAGACAACCATAGCCCAAAAATTAGAGTTGCAACTGCTGGGAGAAGGATTTAAAGTTTTTTTACTTGATGGCGATTCGCTCAGAGATGGATTAAATAA
The DNA here is from genome assembly GCA_043747595.1 of Bacteroidota bacterium. GTDB lineage: Bacteria > Bacteroidota > Bacteroidia > AKYH767-A > 2013-40CM-41-45 > JADKIH01. Next base: position 34,044 of record JAYTOX010000035.1, read on the forward strand.
AGATCTTGGTTTTAGCTTAGAAGATCGTCGGGAGAATATAAGAAGAGCAGGAGAAATCTGTAAACTTTTTTTTAATGCAGGGATGATAGTAATTACATCTTTTATTTCGCCTTTGGAAGAAGATAGAACTGCAGTAAGAAAGCTGTTTCCAATTGGAAGTTTTGTCGAAGTGTATGTAAGTACGCCTTTAGAAGTTTGCGAAGCACGAGATGTAAAAGGATTGTATGCAAAAGCGAGATCCGGTAAATTAAATAATTTTACAGGCATAAGTTCTCCTTATGAAATACCTCAAAAGGCAGAGATCGTAATTGATACAACAGTTTCTTCTTTAGAAGAGTCTGTTTTTAAACTTAGAGAAAAATTAACCCTAAAAATTTATCAATGATTTTTTTACGGTTGTTACTAATTTTAATGACAGCTTGTAGTGATATTAACTGTAATTGTTATCTTGGTTGGAATTATTTTTATTGATTTAGGATTATTTTGAATCACGATTTTAAATTAATTACCAGTGACCCACAATAAAAAAACTATTCCTTCCGAAAAATCGCGTTTGCATCCGCGAAATAAACATCGTGAGCACTACGATTTTGAATTGTTATTTGTAAAAACTCCGGAACTAAAATCATTTGTACGCAAAAATCCTTACGGTAATTTATCAATCGATTTTTTTGACCCTGTTGCCGTAAAGATTTTAAATTTGGCATTATTAAAACAGTATTATTTTATTTCATATTGGGATGTGCCTACCGATTACTTATGTCCCCCAATTCCGGGACGGGCAGATTATCTTCATCACATTTTTGATTTACTTACGGAAAGCAATTATTCTTCTGTGCAAAGTGGTGAAAAAATACGTTGTCTAGATATTGGTGTTGGAGCAAATTGTATTTATCCGATAATCGGGCATGCAGAATATGGTTGGACTTTTGTTGGAACAGAAATAGACGCTGTTGCTATTAGGTCTGCTCAAAAAATAGTTGAATTAAATCCTTCTCTAAAAGGATTTGTAGAAATACGCCACCAACATCGTGCTAGAGATATTTTTAACGGAATAATTAATGACGATGAAGTTTTTGATGTCTCAATTTGTAATCCACCATTTCATTCATCTGAAAAGGAGGCAAACGCGGCCTCGCTGAGAAAGCAGTCCAATTTAAAGAAAACAAAAGTGAATAAAAGCATTTTGAATTTTGGCGGCAAAAAAAATGAGCTTTGGGTTGAAGGTGGTGAAGAGAAGTTTGTAGGAGATATGATTAGTGAAAGTCGGCAGTTTGCAAAGAATTGTAAGTGGTTCACAACACTTGTTTCAAATTCTCAAAATTTAGATTCAATTTATTTACAATTGAAAGAAGTAGCAGCTGTTAGGGTTATCACCATTCCAATGGGCACAGGAAATAAAATAAGTAGAATAGTAGCATGGACGTATAATTTATGAAAGTTGAGAAACGCTTATCAAAATTATTATTTCATACCCCTTTGTTTACTTGTATTAATTTAATGGATGTTTAAAAAATCTATAAAATAAATAGGAGCGTGAATATGTAGTTTTAACAAAGGAATACCTACATAATTAAAGTTGATGCATTGTTTTTGTCTATTCCCATAAAAGAGTTACATTTATAAATTATATGTTCAGTTATAATCTAAATCATTTACGAGAGTTAGAAGCGGAGAGTATTTTTATTCTTCGAGAAGTAGCAGCTCAATTTGAAAACCCCGCTCTTTTGTTTAGTGGTGGTAAAGATTCAATTGTTATTTCTTATTTAGCAAAAAAAGCGTTTCATCCGGCTCGTGTGCCCTTTGTTTTATTGCATATAGATACTGAACATAATTTTCCGGAGACTATTAGATTTCGCGATCACTGGGTAAAAAAAATTGGAGCTAAACTTGTTGTTCGCTCTGTTCAAACATCTATTGATCAGAAAAAAGTAGTCGAAGAAACTGGTCCTTATGCGAGTAGAAATTCTTTACAAACTGTAACGCTTCTTGATGCAATTGAAGAATTGAAAATTGATGCAGCAATCGGTGGTGCTCGAAGAGATGAAGAAAAGGCGCGTGCTAAAGAACGATTTTTTTCGCATCGCGATGAGTTTGGTCAATGGGAACCTAAAAATCAAAGACCAGAGCTCTGGAATATTTTTAATGGAAAGAAAAAACACGGCGAGCATTTTAGAATATTTCCTTTAAGTAATTGGACTGAAATTGATATTTGGAATTATATTCAAGCAAACAATATAGAGGTGCCTTCATTATACTTTTCACACAACAGAAAGGTGTTTGATAGAAAAGGTGTTTTATATGCCTTTGCTGATTTCATGAAATTATTGCCTGATGAAAAAGTTGTTTCTATGGAAGTTCGATTCAGAACTATTGGAGATATTACTTGTACCGGTGCAACTATAAGCAATGCAGCAAACATCACAGAAATTATTGAAGAGATTAAAATTTCTCGGGTAACCGAGCGTGGGTCAAGAATGGATGATCAACGGTCAGAAACTGCTATGGAAGACAGAAAGAAATCAGGTTATTTTTAAAATTAAATTTACAAGTTCGTGCCATTTAAAACAGAAACGGAATTATTAAGACTTACTACTTGTGGAAGTGTCGACGATGGGAAAAGTACGCTGATCGGTAGACTTCTTTACGATACAAAAAATATTTATGATGATCAACTTATGGCCCTGAAAATTTCTAGCGATAGAAAAGGGCTGGATGAAATTGATCTTTCACTTTTAACCGATGGATTAAAATCGGAAAGAGAACAAGGTATTACTATTGACGTGGCTTATCGGTATTTTTCTACGGCAAAGAGAAAATTTATTATTGCAGATACACCCGGTCATATTCAGTATACCAGAAATATGGTAACCGGTGCTTCTTCTGCAAATTTAGCTCTCATACTTATTGATGCTCGTAAAGGAATTGTGGAGCAAACACATCGTCATTCTTTTATTGCTTCTTTGTTAGGTATTCCTCATTTAGTTGTTTGTGTCAATAAAATGGATTTGGTAGATTTCAATCAAGAAGTATATGATGATATTGTTGCGGAGTTCAGAATGTTTTCATCACGATTGAATGTTCAGGATATTCAATTTATTCCAATGAGTGCAAAGTATGGAGACAATGTAGTGTCGAGATCTACTAAAATGAATTGGTATGAAGGGAGCACGTTAATGTTTCACTTGGAAAATGTTCACATCAGTGGCGATCAGAACCATATCGATTGTCGTTTCCCGGTTCAATATGTAATAAGACCTAAAGATGATGCGTATCATGATTATAGAGCTTATGCAGGACGTATTGCAGGTGGTGTTTTTCGACCGGGCGATAAGGTGATGGTGCTTCCAAGCGGATTTACTACAACTGTAAAATCAATCGAAACTTTTGAAGGTAGTATCACTGAAGCATTTTCGCCGATGTCTGTTTCTTTTACTTTAAACGATGATATTGATATTGGGAGAGGTGATATGATTGTGAAAGAAAATAATATTCCTGAAATTGGGCAAGATATAGATCTTATGCTTTGTTGGCTTAATGAAAAGAATTTAATACAAGGGGCTAAGTACATTGTTAGACATACTACAAAAGAAGTAAGATGTATAATAAAGGAAGTCTTATATAGAATTGATATTTCATCGTTGAGAAGAAATGAAAAAGAAAAAACATTTGGCGTAAATGATATTGGTAGAGTGGTAATTCGCACAACTCAACCTTTGTTCTACGATAGCTATGATAGAAATAGGAATACCGGCAGTTTGATTTTAGTTGATGAAGCTACAAATGAAACGGTTGGGGCTGGAATGATTATTTGAAAAAACAGCTGATGGATAAAAGTAAAACTGTAAACTATTTATTGATTGCCATAAAAACTGCAGTTCTAGCAGGTGAAGAAATATTGAAAATCTATGATTCATCTTTTTCTATTGAACTGAAGCAAGACAAGTCGCCTTTAACTGAAGCTGATAAAGCTTCCCATCTTGTAATAGTAAATCGATTGAAAGATGTTGGTTTTCCTATTTTGTCGGAAGAAGGAATAGAAATGGAGTTTGAAAAAAGGAAGCAATGGACGAACTACTGGTGCGTTGATCCGCTCGACGGAACGAAAGAGTTTATCAAGAGGAATGGTGAATTCACAGTTAATATTGCTTTTATGGAAAACAATTCGCCGTTGTTCGGAATAATTTTTCAACCATCAAAAGGTGAACTTATAGCCGGATTTGAGAATGAAGTTTATTTGATCAATGCTATACAAGCGGAAGAGTTGACAAGTGAAAATTTGAAATTATTTAAATTAAAAGTAGATTCTGATAAAGCTTCTAATATGATTAGAGTTGTTGCAAGTCGTTCGCATCTGTCTGCCGAAACAGAAAAATTTATTGATGCACTTAAAGTGAATGGTGCAGATGTGTCTACTGTAAATGCCGGAAGTGCACTTAAATTTTGTTTACTGGCAAAAAATTTAGCCGACATTTATCCAAGGTTTGCTCCTACAATGGAATGGGATACAGCTGCCGGTCATGCAATATTAAAAGCTTGCGGAAAGAATATTTATCTATCCAATTCAGAAACTGAAATGACTTATAATAAACCTTCACTCGTAAATGATTGGTTCGTTGCTCGATAAAATTCAGCAGGCTTTTGGTCGATTCAAGAATGATAAAGACTATTCTGAATTAGTACGGACTAGTTTCCTTGCATTGCTAGTGAGAATGGTTGGAGTGATAACCGGATTTTTCGTAACTGTTTTTACTACGCGTTTTTATGGTGCGGATGCATTGGGTATTGTTGCGATATGTATCGCAATACTCAGTTTTGCCTCTGTTTTTGGAAAGTTCGGACTTGATGTTGCTTTGATGAAATATGTAGCTGAATTTGCGGTAAATAAAAATTTATCGATGGTTAAAGCAGCATATATAGCTGCAATGAAAGTTATCTTACCGGTGACGATTTTGATTTCTTTTTTCTTATTTGTCTCTGCCGACTATATTTCTATTCACCTGCTTCATAAACCGTATTTGAAAAACCTTTTGGAACTTAATGCTTGGTTAACACTCCCTTTAGTTTTAATTCTTGTAAATTCTGAATGTGTTAGAGGTTTTAAAAAAATTAGAACATATACTTTTTTTCAAACAGTTTCTGTTTCGCTCTTAGCAATGTTCCTATTGTTTATTTTGTCCTATTTTTATTCTAGTAAAGAAATACCTACATACATTCAATTTTTAAGTATTGCGATCACAGCGTTAATATCTACAATCATGTGGTTTCGGTACAGTGGATTTTTAAAAGTAAAAATCGACAAAGAGTTTTCATCTTCAACTTTATTCAAAACATCTTCGCCAATGTTTCTCACAACCTTGATGCAATTGATTATGTCTTGGGCAGGTACTCTAATTCTAGCTGCCTATAACACAGTTGCTGATGTTGGTGTGTATAATGCTTTAATTAGAATATCTGTTTTTACAAATGTTACCATCCTCGCAATTAACAGTCTTGCGATGCCTCGTTTTGTAGAGTCTTTTTCATCAGGGAATATAACACTCTTAGAAAAAAATGCGAAGGAAGCTGCTCGTTTAATTCTATATTCAGCTGTTCCTGCTTTTATTTTATTGTTTTTCTTTCCTCATTTTATCCTTTCTGTTTTTGGTAAGGAATTTCCTGGAAACGAATTAGCGTTATATGTATTGTTGGTTGGTCAGCTGATTGTTGCCACTGTTGGATTGCCATCTCAATTACTAAATATGACCGGTAGGCAAAGGATTCTTCGAAATATAGCTTTGGTGTCGGCACTTTTTAATGTGACTGCATGCCTATTCTTAATTCCTCTTTATGGATTGATGGGCGCATGCATAGCACAAGTTATAGGAATTTTTGTTTGGAATTTCCTTTCTGTATTTGAAGTAAAAAGAAGGCTAGGCTTTTTTAGTTTTTTTAATCCATTTGGCTAAGGCAATGATGCTTTCATGAAATTGCCTTTGAATCTTAATAAGATTCAATTTTCTATCTTGTTATTCTTTTAATAGGTAGTTTCTTTGCTATTTATTATCCCTGGTCTTCGCAATCTTCAAATTTTCTTATAGATTCTAATTTAATATTTTCATTTTTTTAAATTTATCCTTCATGCACTCATTTAGATTAAGTATTTTCGTTGAACCGTTTCCAGGAACATGATCATTGCAAATAGGACTCAAACTCTTCATCCACTCTTAGCATATACACTGCTGTTTTTAGTCTATACTTCTACTTTTCGTGTGTTTGCTACTTTGCCACTTGAAACGCTACACCAGTCTTTATCTACTTTTTCTATCGTCTTATTAACGGTCTATTACTTATTCAGTATGTTTTTGAATATTAAAAACAGCCGAATAAGCAGGCTCGATGTTCTCATGTGGACGTTTATTTTTGTAAACTTTCTTGCAGCTTATAAAGGACATGAGGTCTTTGGACAACCATACTATTATGGAATTATGGCTCAACGATCTGTCTTGCTTTCAATCAGTGGAATTTTATTGGTTTCACTTTTAAACAAAGGATTAATTACAATAAATCAAGTCGAAAAATCATTCTTATACTTGTCGCTTTCTTTGCTTGTCGTTTTTTATTTATTTTTTCTTTTTGTTGATCCAGTAAAATTTACGGATGCAGAATTTGTTGCATATTCTCCTATAAGGGGCTATCGTTACCGATTTCAATTTGCATTAGTAATCATGCTCCTTTTTTATTCTTTGTTTAAAGTATCACATGAGCAGAAAAATCGATTTGTAATTGTTGCGCTGCTAATTTTGTTCTATCTCATTTATTTCCTTCAATCCAGAACTACTCTGGTCGTTTTGGCAATTACTATATTAATTTATTTTGTCAGAAATTTTACTCTTAAAGAAAAACTTAAAAATACATTGATTTATGGAGGTGTTGGTTTTGTTGCTATCACGATTCTTTTTACTTTGGGTTATACTTCACTCTTTGAAAAGTATCATGTTTTGTATCAAAATGTATTTAATGTTTTTCAAGGAGAATCGCCTGATGAAGCGTCCTCGGCTGTTCGATTTATGGAATTTAATACCGCAATTGATTACATTCAGCGAAATCCAATTATGGGGAATGGTTTTATTTCTAATCAATGGAATGGAGGTTGGCACGATTTACTTGGCTACTTTTATCCCGTCGATATTGGAATACTGGGAAATTTATTTGTATTCGGTATATTTGGTACTGTTATAATTTATCTTCCATATTATTTTTCTTTAACTATGTCGAGGGAAATTGTATCAAATCATGTTTTTTTTAAAACATGTGAGTATATGCTTCTCTTCTTTTTTTTATGTATGTTTTTTTCGGCGGTTAATATCAGAGATTCAAGTAGTATTATGTTCTTAGTGTGTTTGCTTTATTATTTTCGATATTTCTATAGTCCTCTAAGCATTAATAGTTCTGCATCATGAAGCATCCACAATTTATAGTTGCCGGAACTGCAAGAGCTGGAACTAGTTCGCTGAATTCATATTTAATGCAGCACCCAAATATTTTTTTGCCAAAGGTAAAAGAACCTTGTTTTTTTTCTTTTGCAGGAGAAAAAATAAATTATAAAAATGGAAAATTTGCTTTTGCTATCAATTCGCTCGATGAATATTGTTCCTTATTTAATAAAGCAGATGCAAACCAAATAACTGGCGATATTTCTACTCCATATCTTTACTTATATGAAAAAACAATTAACACTATTAAAACTCTACATGAAGATTATAGTTCGATAAAAATAATCATCATTTTGAGAGACCCTGTTGAAAGGGCTTACTCACAATATTTATGGAAAGTTAGAGATGGACGGGAAGAACTGACCTTTGAAGAAGCTATTGCTGCTGAAAAAAATAGAATTAGTGAAAATTATAGTTTTGATTATTTTTATCTTGATAGAGGACTTTATTACAATCAAGTGAAATCTTATTTGGAAAATTTTTCTGAAGTAAAAATAATTTTGTTCGATGAATTTAAAAATAATCCAAATCAAATATTGAAAGATATTTGCAGATTTTTAAAAGTAGATACTGAATTTAAATTTGTAATCAGTGCAAAACAGAATGCTTCATTTTTACCAAAATCTATTTTGTTTAGTCGGTTAATTTCTGTAGAAAGCAGAGCTAAATTTAAATTGCTAAACGTATTGCCCAATAGAACAAAAAACTTGATCAAAGAAAAACTGATGAGTTTAAATACATCGAAAAATAAAGTAGCTCCACTTAAAATAGAAACTGAGGTGATGTTGAGAGCTTATTTCAAGGATGATTTATTAAAATTACAAAAGCTCATTAAATTAGACTTATCTCCTTGGTTATAATTTGAAATAAATTTGGCAAAAAAAATACATATATCTATTGTTGACTACGTCGGTGTAAAGGCCGGATTGGATTTGTACAACGATCAATTGGCAAAAGGCCTAACTAACAGTTCGGTGGATGTGATTGTTTTGAGTAATTATTCGAGTGAATTCAGTAAAATATATTTCAGTAGTAAGTTTGCAAATTCTATAAGATTTTTTCAGGGTTTAATTTCTGGTTATTACAAATCTCTAAAATTCATTAAGAAGAAATCGGATGCTGTGATAGTACACATATTTAACCCAACAGTTTTTGATTATCTTTTTATTAAAAAAACTAAGAAACATGGTAAGCAAGTTGTTTGTATTTTTCACGATTTAGAATCACTGGTTTTGCCTGATGTAAAAAACACTTTTACAGAGAAATGTTTGACATTAGTTGATCATGTTGTTGTTCACAATAATTATAGTTTAAAACTAGCGCAGCAGAAATTTCCAAATATTACTCAAAAGTTCTCTGTAATCCCGCATATCTCTTTTCAAGATTCTAAAATTGTAAGTTCAAAAACTAATGCGAGGTCTCAATTAGCTCTCCCGTTAGAAAAGGATATTGTTCTTTTTTTTGGAATGATTAAACCGTCGAAAGGGCTGGATATTCTTTTAAAAGCTATGAAAGATGTTGATGCAAATTTGGCAATTGCAGGTAGATTAAGAAATCAAAATTTTGAAAATTATGCCCAGATTATTGACGAAAATAGTATTTCTTCAAAAGTGTTCAGTGAACTTAGTTATATTTCGAATGATAAAAGAGATTTGTATTTTAAGGCCGCTGATTTAATTGTGCTCCCATACAGAAAAATTTATCAAAGTGGAGTTTTAATTTTAGCTCTTAGTTATAATCTTCCGGTAGTTATGAGCGACCTTGAGCCGAATATTGAATTTAATCGTGATTCTAATTGCGCATTGTTATTCAAAGCAAATGATTCTGTCGATCTAGCTGATAAAATAAATTTGCTTTTAGCGGATAGGTCAAAAATGGATATATTGAAGATAAATGGATATAAAAAATTGGATGCAAATAATCAGCCATTATTAGTAGCTAAATTATTTTTAAAATTGTTTGAGAAATGAAAATAGCTATTATTGGATCGAGGGGAATTCCCCCTAGTTACGGCGGGTTTGAAACTTTTACTTATGAGTTAGCTCGTTTTCTAGTTATCCGAGGGAATGAGGTGACAGTTGTAAATGAAAAAGGAGGTTATGGGTTAAAAGAAATTGATGGAATAAAAATTATTTATAGTAAATATAAAAAAAGTAAAAAACCGTTGAGGTTTTATTATAATTCTTTAGCATTGGTAAAAAGAGATTATGATATAGTGTTGGTTTGTGGGGTTGGTGGATCTTTGTTTTATAAATTGGTACATGGAAAAGCCATTATTGTTACTAATGTAGATGGTTTAGAACATTTACGAGGGAAGTATACTTTCATTCAAAAATTGGTTGTTCGTTTTTTGCAAAGAGTGGCAACAATTACTTCGGATTATTTAGTGGCCGATTCGGAAGAAGTGAAATTATTTTGGGTAAAAAAGCAAAAAATTTCGGCGAAGAAAATTGAAGCATTCTATTACGGAGCCCATATCTCTGAAAAATATTATTCTTCTTTATTGGATAAGTATAGACTGATTAAAGATTCATATTACTTAATTGTAGCAAGGCTTGTTCCTGAAAACAATATTGAAATGGTCATTAATTCTTTTTCGATTTATGCCGGAAACAAAAAATTAATTATTGTCGGGGATATCAATGATAATAATTATTCTAAAAATATTAGCAAAAATGAATATAAGAATGTGATATTTGTTGGTGGTGTTTATGATAAGCAAATGTTAGATGGTTTACGAGTTAATGCGTTTGCGTATATTCATGGCCATAGTGTAGGTGGAACTAATCCGGCATTATTAGAAGCTATGGCCAGTTCATGTATTTGTATTTGTCATGATAATGTTTTTAATAAGGAGGTTACAAATAACGAGCAATTGTATTTTGACTCAGTTAGTTCGTTAAAATTGCTTTTACATAAATTAGAGAGTAATGGCGAAAGAGAAAAATTTAAAATAAAAGCAAAACGTCGAGTTAGTGAAAATTATACATGGGATAGAGTAGGTGCTCAGTATAACGATCTATTCCAGAAATTAATTCAACACAAAAAATGAATATCGTTAATCATACATTGGAAAATTTAGAAGATCTTGTTAGCCTTTCACTTAGCTTTTATCCGGAAAGTGAAATATCTACAGCTAAATATTTGGAATGGGAATATAAAAAAAATATTTCAGGAGAGGCGATTATTTCAATTGCAAAAGATGATAACAAAACAATAGGTCAATACATAGTTATTCCTGTTGAAATAAAAAGAGGTTCGGAAAGCTATAAAGCATCTCTATCTCTGAATACGCTCACTAAAATTGATTATCAAGGAAAAGGTTTGTTTCCTGCTATGGCAAGAGAAGTTTTTAGCCGTTGTAAACCGGCAGGAATTAATTTTACTTTTGGTTTTCCGAATGCCAGTTCATTTGGGGGATTTATTTCTAAATTGAATTTCAAACATATTGGGGACCTTCCTTTATATATTTTGAATATAAATCTTATCAAAACTATTTACCATTATTTATTTCAAAGTAAACATAAATTAAATACTGAGTTGAATTTAAATTTGAATATTGACCATTCTTCAGTTGCTGAACTAGATCTCGAAAGAGATATTGATCAGTTGAATGTATTTTTATCAAACTTTTATCAAAGAAATAAATTTACAACTAAACGTTCTGTAAATTGGCTAAAATGGCGTTATGTTGATATACCAATTAGAAATTATAAGTTATTAAAGGAAACAAAAAGTGGAGTTATTGTTGGTATAGCTATTTTACGGGCGAAAATTATTTCTGGAGTTCGAACAGGTATTGTTGTTGATTCAATTTTAACGGATCATTCCATTGAGTTATTCCCATTTATTAGAAAGTTAGGAAAAAAAAATTCGTTGGATCTTGTTATTTTTTCTGCACCTAAAGATTCTGAAGAAGTTTTCCAGGCAACTAAAAACGGATTTTTTCTCTTACCGCATGTTCTCATGTTTAAAAAATTACCTTTCATAATACGTTCACACAATCTTGAGCCCGATGAAACTATTTTCGAATTTAAAAATTGGTTTCTTACCTTTGGTGACTACGATATTTTCTAATGAATATATTAACATTCGACCTTGAAGATTGGTTTCACATTCTTGATTTTGATGAAACAGCTCGTCCAGAGCAATGGGAAAAGTATGAGTCTCGAATTGAAAAAAACACAGATCGAATTCTGGAATTGTTGAGCAAATTTAATCAGCGAGCGACTTTTTTTTGTTTAGGTTGGGTGGCTCAAAAATACCCTGAATTGATTCGTAAAATTTCTGAGAAACATGAAATTGCATGCCATTCTATGAATCATCAACTTATTCCAACTCAAACGGAGGAAGAATTCATTGACGATCTTAAATTATCAATGTCTATTCTTGAAAATATAATTCAAAAGAAAGTGACGATTTATCGTGCACCCGGGTTTTCACTGGATATTAACCACAAATATGTTTTACTTGAGCTTTCAAAGTTGAACATCAACATCGATTGTTCCATTTTTCCTATCAAACGTAATCATGGTGGCTTCGAAGGTTTTCAATTTAATTCTCCTTGTCGCTTAGTGGGTGATGGTTTTGATTTAATTGAATTTCCAATGAATACAACTTCAATTTTCGGTAAACAAATTGTTTATTCAGGTGGTGGGTATTTTAGACTGTTGCCTTATTTCTTCATTAAATCAAGAATGAAAAAGGCCGATTATGTAATGACTTATTTTCATCCGCGAGATTTTGATGCCGGACAGCCAATGTTAAGCAAGCTTGCATATAAACGAAAATTTATGAGTTATGTAGGATTAAGTTCTTCGCTTGATAAATTGGAATCGCTACTTAGAGATTTTGATTTTATTACAATAGGGGAAGCAGTGGCTACTTTATCGTTTGAAAAATTGCCTGTGGTTAAGTTTTAATTTGACGGTATTGATAGTACCAATAAACTAATTATATTCGCTAAGTAAATTATGGTTTGCTTCTACTATAATAATATGTTTCTAAAAAAATTAGTTTTAGTTATTTTTGCCTGTTGTTCTATTCAGGTTGGGTATGGACAAGAATCTGTTTTCACTCTTAATCGTGATGTAAACCAGCGCTTGTGGATGTATATCAATACAGATACGACTGGTTTTCATAGCAGCGTAATGCCATATTTGGTCAATGATTTGGAGAGAATTATAAATCTAGATTCTGTTTATAAACCCATCATTTGTGATAACAAGTTTTCAAAAACATGGGTGGGCAGAAAACTTTTTTCTGAACATTTTTTGTACGTCGATGCCGACGATATTAAATTATCTGTTGATCCTGTATTTAATTTTCAACTAGCAAAAGAAAAAGGAAATAGCAATAGCCTTTTTGTCAATACAAAAGGAATACTTGTTCAAGGAAATGTTCGAAATAGATTTTATTTTTATACAGGCTTCCATGAAAATCAAGCAAGATATGCCACTTTCATTGATAGTACTGTTCATCAATATAATGTTGTTCCAGGACAAGGGATAGTAAAGTATTTACCAAAAAACGAATTCGATTTTTCACAATCAATTGGTGGTATTGGATATATTCTAGACAAACATTTTGAATTTTTGCTTGCACAGGATAAACTTTTTATTGGCGATGGGTACCGTTCTCTTTTGCTTTCTGACAACGCTTATAGTTTTCCGTTTTTTAGAATGAATATGACATTTTGGAAATTTAAATACACTGTCATTTATGCGGTTTACCGTGACCTTCAGCAAACTCCTGACCCTAATATTGGTTACTATAAAAAATATAATACAACTCATAATTTAGATTTAAATATTGGTAAGAAAAATAAAATTACAGTAAGTATTTTTGAAACTGTAATGTGGAAACCGGCTCCTTCTAGAGGATATGAGTTGGCATATTTAAATCCGGTATTATTCATTCGCCCGGTAGAAAATTCATTAGGTTCGCCTGATAATGTTTTACTAGGTTCAAATTTAAAATGGAGGATAGATACTCGTAATACAATTTACGGTCAATTGATGCTCGATGAATTTTTACTCAATGAAGTTCGCTCTGGCAAAGGGTGGTGGGGAAATAAACAAGGTGTTCAGTTGGGTTATAAAACGGTTGATCTTTTTAGAATTAAAAATTTAAATTTTCAAACTGAAATAAATTTTGTTAGGCCTTTTACATATTCTCATCGTTCTTCAGAGCAAAGTTATACTCATTATAATCAAGCGCTGGCTCATCCACTAGGATCTAATTTTTTAGAATCTATATCGTTTGTTAGCTATCGTTATAAAAATATTTTTGCTGAAGTAAAAGTTCAGATTGCAAAAATGGGCCGAGACACTGCAGGAATTAATTTAGGAAATAATATTTTTGATAATTATGATACACGTAATTCAGATTATGGACATCGTCTATTTGATGGTCTTGAAAGTGATTTGAAACAGATTAATCTGCGTATAAATTATTTGGTTAATCCTAAAACAAATTTTGTTATTGAAGCTGGGATTAATGTCAGACGATTTAGTAATACTTTGAATAACGATCAATCGTCACTTTTTTATTTTGGAATTAGAACAGCGCTGGAAAATTATTATTTCGATTATTAATGATTAAGTAAATTTGTATGGAACGAATGATAATTTTATCAGTACTTAACTTCAATTGATTTTCTAATTTTTAAGAATAGTTTAGTTTCAATTAAATACTAAATTCCCCTTTTTTTATCTTGTCAATCTGCTTTTTATTTTATCAGGTTTTCGTTTTTGAAAGCGCGCTGCACTATTTTACGTCACTCTTCTGTACAATAGAGTTGAATTTTCGTGAAATTAAACCATATTTTGTCTATGAATTTCAGACATTAAGCTATTAAAGAAAAATTGCAACCAAGCGCGATCCTTTTAGTATAAACTGAGCTATGAACAGTGTGTTCAATTTGCGACTAAGTTATGCCTTCAAAAAAAATTAATCTTCTCTTTGTTTTTGGTACTAGACCTGAAGCGATAAAGTTAGCTCCACTAATAAAGGAATTTAAAAAAAGAGCTGATTTCAATACTTTCGTTTGTGTAACGGCTCAACATCGTGAGATGTTAGATCAGGTTTTATCTTTTTTTGAAATTATTCCTGATTTTGATCTTGACATAATGGTTAAGGATCAAACACTTTTTGATGTTACCGCAAACGCGTTAGTGAAACTTGAGAAAGTTTTAAATGACTGTAATCCTGAATGCGTTTTTGTTCAAGGTGACACAACAACAGCCTTTGTGGGTGCTTTAGCAGCATATTATAAAAAAGTAAAAGTTGCACACATTGAAGCGGGACTACGAAGTCATAATAAATATTCTCCATTCCCTGAGGAAATGAATCGGACTCTAGCTGGTCATATAGCAGATTATCACTTTACGCCAACTCCCCAAGCTGTTGTTCATTTAAGAAATGAAAATGTAAATAACAACGTTTTTGATGTAGGTAATACAGTAATCGACGCACTATTTTTAGGATTGGAACAAACAAAAAAACGAAAGCCGAAAGTCGATTTTTCTTTTTTAAGAGCCGGAAAGAAAATGGTTTTAATTACCGGGCATCGTCGTGAAAGTTTTGGTAATCCATTCGAGAATATTTGTACTTCAATTGCTGCTTTAGCCAAAAAATATCAGGATGTTGATTTTTTATATCCGATGCATCTCAATCCAAATGTTCGTGAGCCTGTTAATCGGTTGTTGTCAGGAAAAAATAATGTTCACCTTATAGAACCATTGGAGTATCCCGAATTCATTACAATGATTGAACGATCTAGTATTGTTCTTACCGACTCAGGCGGGTTACAAGAAGAAGCTCCTTCATTAGGAAAGCCTGTTTTGGTTATGAGAGAAGTAACTGAAAGAATGGAAGGCGTTGAAGCCGGGACTGCAAAATTAGTGGGTACAAATGTTGAATTGATTGTTTCGGAAATAAGTAAATTGTTGGACGACTCCGCTTACTATGACAAAATGGCTAAAGCCGTAAATCCTTATGGTGATGGAACTTCGTGTGTAAAAATTGCTGATATTATTAGTCAGATATTCTTAAAATTAAAATATTAAAAGATGCAAGTTACAATAATGGGTTTGGGTTATATTGGTTTGCCAACTGCCGCGCTAATTGCCAGTAAAGGAATTGTAGTTAATGGCGTTGATGTAAATAAAAATGTTGTAGACACAATTAACAAAGGGAAGATTCACATTGTGGAACCGGATCTCGACGGATTGGTTCATTATGCTGTTTTGAAAAAATATTTAACGGCATCAACTAAAGTAAAAGCTTCTGATGTTTTTTTAGTTGCTGTTCCAACTCCATTTAAAAAAGATAATCAACCGGATTTGTCTTTTGTAGAGAAAGCAACAAAAATGGTAATTCCTTTTTTAAAGCCTGGTAATTTATTTATTATTGAATCTACAAGTCCTGTTGGAACTACAGAAAAAATGTCTAAATTAATTTTCAAGGAACGTCCTGAATTAAAAGACAAAATTTGGATTGCTTATTGTCCTGAACGCGTTTTACCTGGCAGCGTAATTTATGAGTTGCAACAAAATGATCGTGTGATTGGAGGTATTGATTTGCCTTCCACTGAAGCTGCATTTAATTTTTATGGAAAATTTGTAAAAGGAAATTTGCATAAAACAAATTCGCGTACTGCTGAAATGTGTAAGCTCGTTGAAAATGCTTTTCGCGATGTAAACATTGCATTTGCAAACGAACTTTCGATGATTTGTGACAAAGCAAGTATTAATGTGAATGAACTTATAGATCTTGCTTGCAAACATCCAAGGGTTAGAATTTTGAAACCAGGGCCGGGTGTAGGAGGTCATTGCATAGCTGTTGATCCGTGGTTTATCGTTTCTGAATTTCCGAAGGAGGCGAAAATTATTAAACAAGCACGACTCACTAACAATCATAAAAAAGAATGGGTAATAGAAAAGATCACAGAGAATATTAAAAAGTTCTCAAAGACATCAGGCAGAATGCCAAAGGTAGCGTGCATGGGACTTTCATACAAAGCCGATATCGACGATTTGCGTGAATCGCCTGCTTTAGAAATTTTCAAAGAATTGGAAAAAAATGGTCATACTGTTTTAGCCGTAGAACCCAACTTACGTAAGCACCCCAAAATTGAAATAACAGATACATTAAGAGCAATTAATGAAGCGGATATATTGGTGTTTTTAGTTGCTCATAAAGAATTTTCAACACTTGTATTACCAACAGGAAAGATAATCCTTGATTACTGTGGCGTGCAATTTAAAAGATAGGATTAACGCCAATGGTAAAGTATCAACTTATCGATGAATTTAAGCGATCAGGAAAACCGGATAAATCAGTTTTCCAAACGTTAATTTTTCGTGTTCTTGGTTTAGGACTTATTTTTTTACTTCAAATTTTATTGGCCCGGCTTATGGGACCCAAAAATTATGGTGACTATACTATTATTGTTACAATAATTAATGTAGGTTTAGTCGTAAGCATTTTTGGTTTTGATTCTTCTGTACAACGATTTCTTCCAGCTGCTTTGCAGTCAAATAAGTTCTCAAAAGGAAATGGATTCTTAAAATTTAGTGCCATTTCTGTTTTTCTTTCTTCGCTTTGTTGTTCAGTTGTTCTTTTCAGCTTTTTACTTTTTAAATCGAAAAACTTTAATAGTAGTTTCAACGAAGGGCTCTTCTGGGGAATCTTTTCATTACCGGTTTTGGCATTCTCTACAAGAGCAAGTGCAATTCTACGGTCAATTAAAATGATTAAACTATCGTTGCTTCCTGCTTATTTTTTATTCCCGGTAATGATGGCCGTTAGCTGTTGGTATTATTTTTCTATTTATCATAAATTGACTGTTGATGCTGTAATGCTTATTGGTTTTTGTATTTCAATTGTTATTTATCTATATATCAATCGAAGGAAAACAATTTGGATTAAAGAAGTATTGCCGGAAGTGGAAGCTGAATACGATCGAAAACTTTGGATAAGTGTTTCTTCTTTATTGTTACTTACAACCGGCTTGGATTTATTGTTGAAGCAATCTGATATATTAATGGTTGGATATTTTTTAGGTAATACCAAAGCGGGCTTATATGGCGTGGCAGCGAAATTAGCTACGTTGGCAGCTCTTGGATTAGCAGTAGCAGATTATATAATTATGCCAAAGATTTCTTCGTTGTACGAATCGAAACAAATGGGTAAGCTTCAACAAACAATTCGTTCTGCTGCTTTTCAAATATTAAGTATTTCACTTCCTGTAATTGCAGGCCTAATAATTTTCGGTAAATTTATTTTAGGCTTTTTTGGTAAAACATATCAAGAGGCGTATTTGCCATTACTCGTTTTACTTGTTGGTCAATTGATCAATGCAATGACCGGAATGGTTGGTGGATTAATGACGATGACAGGCCACCAGAAACAATTTTTCATTTTTTATTTCTTTGCAATACTTCTACAGTTTGGGTTGAACATTGTTTTGATTAATCAATTCGGTATAATAGGAGCTTCTTTAGGAACATCAATAGCAATGATTTTTCTTAATGTTAGTGCTTACCGTTTTGTTAAGCGAAAATTGAAAATAAGAGCCGGCATTTTATAGTTCTTTTCTGAGCTTTCCTTTTTGATTTTAGTATCTTCGGCCTCCAATTACTTCATTTATTTTGGTGGATACCGTTACATCTGTTCCTTTAAGTTTAATTAAAACCGAAATTCGTTCCAATACGATGGATCGTGTTCTATTGGTCTTATTGGTTTTCAGTATTTTTTTTGAATCGAACCTCCCTAATATATACGGAGCAAGCACACCTTTTGTCCTCTTTGGTTTTACTTTTACTTACTTGGCTTTTGCACGAATGAAAACGTTGGTGCGATTATTTTCTGGAAAATATTTTATCATTTCAATTTCCTTTGCATTGATTTGCGTCTTCATGGAAACGATTCATCCTTTTCCCAATTATGATTTTATTTCACGATATATCAATATGGTTTTAGGGATGTTCTGTATTGTGGCTCTTTGTAAAGATAAATTTGCAATAGACCTGGTACTGTTCTCCTTTATTCTTGCAAGTGCACTTCAATCAATAATGATGATTACCGGAACTGCACCTATGATGAATAATCTTTCTGCTCAAGGATTTTCTGACGCGTCGCATGCCAGGTTAATGGCTTTTGAGGAATTTTATTTAAGAGGTAACTTAAACGATATTTCATATTTCTCTTCTATTGGTTCTATCATAGGCATTATCTGGGCATATTATGAAAAGGTGAAATGGAAAAAATATATCATTTTTGTGTTGACTCTTCCTTCAATATTGGGTGTATTTTTACCCGCATCTAGAACAGGTGCTGTAATTTTTTTCGCGAGCTTTCTTTTATTTATATATAAATCAAAAATAAAATTTAGAAAATATGTTTTTGCAATTCCAGTCTTATTGATTTTTCTAGTTATGATTGTACCGGAGGTTGTTTGGGTGAGATTAGCTTCACTTGTAAGAGTTAGTGAATTGCAAAATGAAGATAGCCGTATGAAAGTTTATATAGCAGTACTAAATAATATCGATCAGTATTTTTTGGGAGGTGTCGGGTCGGGAAATTATTGGCATGGCTGGGCTGTTAATGCCGGCATTACAAATCGATTCACAACCGATATTGCAATGGCTGCTCATAATGCTTTTTTTCAAGTGTGGATATATTGGGGCTTACCTGCATTGATTGCTTTTATCTATATCATGAATGTCTTTTCAAAAGCACTCGATAAAAATGTTGCTGGCGACCGTAGAAAAACTTGTATTTATATTTTTATAATGATTATTCCAATGATCTTTTTATTTTATCATTCTTTTTATCATAAAACGTTTTCAATTGGCTTGGGCTTGCTGCTTAGTTTACGCTTTTGGCAAATTGAAAATTCTAAATTGGTCGTTGATGGAAATGAATAAATTGCATTTAGCTTTTGTTATCGGTTCCATGCGATTTGGCGGCGCGGAACGTGCGGTTTTAAATTTGGTAAATTCACTCAGCAAGAAAGGACATAAAATTGATTTGATAATGATTTCTGCTAAAGGAGAATTTATTTCTTTGGTTAGTAAAGATGTTAGAAATGTTGATTTGAATTCTTCGAAATCGATTTATGCAAATAAAAAATTTTCGAAATATTTGAGTGAAAATAATCCGGATATTGTTGTTGCCTTTCAAAATCATGTGCAATTAATGGTTTTAATTTCAGCCTTATTTTGGAAGTATAAAGGAAAGATTGTTTTAAATGAGCAAAGCACATTTTCTCAGAACAACAATGGCTTTAAAGGACTTTTGCAAAAGGTATTAAGTGGATTAATTTTTTCTAGAGCTGATAAAATTATTGCCGTTTCAAATGGTGTAATGTTTGACCTGATTAAAAATTTTCCAAAACTAAAAGATAGAATGGAAGTAATCTATAACCCCATTGAAGGTTGGGACGTAAAAATTCCAATGAAAAGTATTCCAAGTCATCCTTTTTTTGGAAAAGATAAAAAAGTCATAGTTGCCGCCGGTCGATTAACAAAAAGCAAAAATTTTGAATTGCTTTTGCAAGCGTTTAGAATAGTTAATCATTCTAATGATTATTATCTTTTGATCTTGGGTGAAGGAGAAGAGAGAAATAATTTATTGTCACTTGCAAAAAATATAGGAATTGAACAGTCTGTTTCTTTTCCAGGTTTTGTAAGTGATCCACTAGCTTATTTTTCGAAGGCCGATTTATTTGTGTTAAGTTCCAATTATGAAGGATTGCCAGGTGTGTTAATAGAAGCTCTTTCGTGTGGTTGTAAAATTGTAAGTACCGATTGCAACTACGGACCCGCTGAAATTCTTGAAAATGGCAAATATGGAAAGTTGGTTCCAGTCAACAATGTTCAGAAATTAGCTGAATCCATTAAAATAGCTTTAAATGAAAATGTTGATGCTACAATTTTGAGAAATCGTGCAAAGGATTTTAGCATCGAGACAATCGCTGAGCAATATCTCTTGTGTTTTGAAAAATTATTATTTACATCTGTTCGCTAGCGGAATTTTATTTGCATTAGTGAAATGAAAAATTATGAAAAAGAAAAAGATCTTACTTATAGGCCCGTTACCATTACCTATGGGCGGTGTAAGTGTTCATGTGAGTCGATTGGCTAAAAAAATCAATGCTGCAAATGATTTTGAATGTGCAGTGTTCGATCCGGGAAAATTGGTTTTCATTAAGTCAGATGGTACTCGTTCTAATTTGCTTAATGGTTTTATTTATTTTGTCAGTTCTTTTATTGTTCACATCCATACTTCAGGGCACAGTAGATTATTAGTAGGTCGTATTTCAAAACTATTCACAAAAAAAATTATTTTCACTCAGCATAATTCTCGAGTTTCAATTATTCGTTTTTTTAATCATTTAGTAAAATTGAGTGATGCTACAATTCTAGTTTGTAAAATTGAAGGCGTACTTAATAATGAAAAAATAAAAATTATTCCGGCTTTTATTCCTGAAACGGATCAACCAAAACTTGATGATAATTTATTGAGTCTAATCAAGCCTTTCTCAAAAGTGCTCTTGGCCATAGCAACTCATAAGGATGGTCGGCCGAGTTTGTACGATGGGAAAGACATTTATGGATTCGATGTTTTGTTAAAAGCATATCCCATTATTTTTCAAAAAGGAATGGTCTTGTTATTAATTGATGTGAATGGTACAATGAAAAAAAAGTATGAAGAAGAAATTCTCAAATTGAATTTAAGTGG
>JAYTOX010000036.1:0-18113 GCA_043747595.1 Bacteroidota bacterium
GATGAAGAAGAAGATGAACTGAACGACGAAGATGATGAAATAAGCACCGACGATGACGAAGAATTAAGTGAACGAGAAGACGATATAAGTATTGAAGAGTATATGGTGGACGATGATATTCCCGACTATAAAACTTCGGTGAATAATACTTCTCCCGATGACGAACGAAGAGATGCTCCCATTGCCAACTTAGGGAATTTTCAAGATCAAGTATTAGCACAATTATATGTTCTCGATTTCGACGATAGAGAATATCATATTGCCGAACAATTGGTTGGAAGTATCGACGATGACGGATATTTGCGCCGTGAACTTACAGCTATCGTCGACGACCTAGCTTTTTCTCAAAGCATACAAACAACACCTGCCGAATTAGAAACAATCTTATTGGCTATTCAAACACTCGATCCTCCGGGAATTGGTGCGCGGTCGTTACAAGAATGTTTAATGCTTCAGCTTGACCGAAAAGGAAATAAGCGCCCTTCAATTCCTGTTGCCAGAAAAATTCTTCGCGATCAATTTGATGAGTTTTCAAAAAAACATTACGAGAAAATTTCAAAAGACCTTGGCCTTTCTGATGAGGATTTGAAGAAAGCGATTGAAGAAATTTTAAAATTAAATCCAAGGCCCGGCAATACCATGAGCCAAGGCCAACGTTCTATTGAGCATATCATTCCCGATTTTATTATTACCAATAACGACGGAGTACTTGAGCTAGTATTGAATTCTCGAAATGCTCCTGATCTTAGAATGAGTCGCGACTACAAAGAGATGCTCGATCATTATAGTAAAGATAAAAAGAACGCTAAAGCAAATAAAGAAGCTGTGAATTTTGTGAAGCAAAAACTTGATTCAGCAAAATGGTTTATCGACGCTTTAAAACAACGACAACATACGCTCTATTTTACAATGCATACCATCATGGATTATCAGTACGACTATTTTCTTGATGGCGATATGCGAAAATTGAAGAAGATGGTATTAAGAGACATCGCCGAAAAAATACATATGGATATTTCGACTGTTTCTAGAGTAGCGAATAGTAAATATGTTCAAACACCTTTTGGAACATTTCTCTTGAAAAGTTTTTTCTCTGAAGGAATGCAAACCGAAAGCGGAGAAGAAGTTTCGAGTAAAGAAGTAAAACAAATACTGCTCGACTGTATAGCTGCGGAAGACAAAATAAAACCTCTCACAGACGAAGCACTCACAAAAATATTAAATAGTAAAGGCTATAACATTGCACGTAGAACCGTAGCAAAATATAGAGAGATGTTAGATTTACCCGTTGCTCGATTGAGAAAAGAACTATGAACCAGAAACTATCGCAATTCCTTTCTCTCGTTTTACATCCAGTACTGATGCCGACGTATGCGCTTTTATTTATCTTTAACAACAACTCTTTTTTTTCTTATTCGATGCCCGACAGAGCTAAACTTGCTTTGTATCTGATTATACTTTTGAATACATGCATTTTTCCGATTATGGTTTCTTACTTACTAATTAAAAGAGGAGTAATCAAATCATTTGAAATGGAAAAAAGAGAAGAACGGATAATTCCTTTTATCTGTAATTTACTCCTAATGCTGGTAGCCGGATTCCTAATTCGCACTCTTCGCTTGCCACAAGTTTTCTTTCAATTAATATTAGGTGCTGCTGCTGCTTTATCAATTGCTATTCTCGTTAACTTGAAATGGAAAATCAGTATTCACATGATTGGTATTGGTGCAATGATTGGGACATTCTTTGGACTTTCAACTTTTTTAATGGTCGATCTTCGCTTCCCTATTATTTTCACTTTAATTGTTGCAGGCTTCCTCGGCACCGCCCGCATTAGTTTGGGAGCACATCGATCGATGCAGATTTACGCCGGGTTTATGGTCGGATTTTTTTGTGAATATTTATTTATCAGTATCTAATCTCTTCCTTTTTCATCAGACTTCTTTCTTCTAATTCTTGAATCGTTTTCTTCTGCAAATCAACCTTCTTTTACCAAAAATTACTGCACAGAAATCTTTAACCGAGTTGCTTTTTTCTATTGAGTTAGTCGACAAACTTCTGAAAACCAATATTTTTGAGCTCAATCTGCCAACTTATTCGAAATCGAAATTCCATTTGTAATTATTCCTATGAAAAGATACCTTTGTCACCCTTCATTAAAGGGCCCTTAGCTCATTCGGTTAGAGCAACAGACTCATAATCTGTGGGTGGATGGTTCGATTCCATCAGGGCCCACTAATTTCTTTGATATCTATTCGCTTTACATTCTACCGAGCGTTCTTCTTTTTTTGGCGTCATCTTTGACTAATGCTCCGCAAAACAGATTTAAAAAAATCATATATCTACTTTCTATGAAAAAGTTCTTCACCTTCATCACTTGCTTGCTGATCGGAACCTCTTCGTTCGCACAAATTAGCAGCGCTGCTTCTTCAATGCCTTCTGCTCTTGGAAAAATTGCAGACGCCGACGATTTATTTATTGTTTCATTAACTTCCGACAACTGGCTAAATCTTTCGTCGACTATTGAATCTGAGCCTCTTCGTTCAAGAGGTTTTAGCTTTTTAATCTTAAAAGAAAAAATGAACACTTCGGGACATGTTGGCCTTGGCTACGGTTTAGGTTTCAGTTCTCAAAATGTTCACACCGATGGTGCAATAGGATATGACGAAGCTGCAGGAAGAAATTACATAACGAAAGTTCCAGAAGCAAACGAACTTGAAACAAATAAACTTTCGTTAAACTTTATTGACGCTGCTTTAGAATTACGATTAAGAACTTCAGAAAATACAAAAGGTAAAAGCTGGAAATTGAGTGCCGGGATAAAAGGCGGAATTCTTGTTCAAAGCCATATTAAATATGAAGATAAATATGGAAAATACAAAAGTTACAACATTAAAGGACTTAACAATTTTCAATACGGCGTAACAGGAAGACTTGGCTACGGGAAAGTAGCAGTAACTACTTACTATTCGCTGGTAGATGTTTTCAAAAAAGATAAAGGTCCGGAGTTGACTCCATTTTCACTCGGGATTTCTTTTACTTTCTAAGAAATTTATAACTATCATTCGAAACCATCTCCAAGGAGATGGTTTTTTTTGCTCTTATAATATCATTTCGAAAAATAAAGCTCAAGAGATTCGCTAAAATCATTGCCTCTATTTGCTTGCTTTGAAATTCATTTGTCGACATATTTTAGTGATTAATTTGCTCCGTTCAATTTTCACCTTAACTTAATAAAATTAGCTCACCTTTGGTATAATGAAAAAAATCATTCTAAGCATAGTCGCCTTTTCGATCTTTAGCTGCTCACGACCACAAAACATTTGTGCTTCTTTCGATGTAAACCATCCCGCTCAAGTAATAAAACTTCCCGGTGCGTTAAAAGAAATTTCAGGAATAACAACTTTAAGTAAAAACAAAATTGCCTGCGTGCAAGACGAGAAAGGAACTGTATTTGTTTATGATATTCACAAAGACAAACTCAAAGAAAGTATTGCGTTTGGAAAAAATAAAGATTACGAAGCCATTGCAAATGTAAATGACACAATTTTTGTTTTAAGAAGCAATGGAACTATTTACGAAATAGACTCTTTAGAAAGCACTGATGAAAGTGTAATATCTTATCCAACTTTTTTATCTAAACAAAATAATTGCGAAGGCCTCTGTTATGACCGAGCTAAGAATCGATTATTGGTTGCATGTAAAGGTCGGCCGGAAAAAGGTACTGCTGCCCGTTCTTCTAAAGCTGTTTATGCGTTCGACCTTACTACAAAACAATTACAACCAGAGCCGGTGCTTGTTATTAATCCCTATGATATTATTGAAATGGGCCGTCATGCTGAACAAAACAATACTTTTTTTAATTCGTTTTCCGGAACTGTAAAAAATGAAGACCTCTTTGAACCTTCAGAAATTGCCATCGAAAACTCAACCGGCAACTATTTTATTCTTTCATCGGTAGGTAAAAGGCTTGCTTCTTTTTCGTCTGATGGGAAATTAATTGCTGTTGTTAATCTCGACCCTTCAATTTTCAAACAACCCGAAGGACTTGCATTCACATTAAATGGTGAGATGATTATTTCTGATGAAGGCCGAAACGGAAAAGCCAATTTGGTAATTATTCCGAAAATAAAATAAATTTTTTCTGCTTAGTTTTATTTCCTTTGTCATTCAATTTTCAATATGACAAAAAAGAATCTGATTCTCGATCTTGGCGGCGTAATTCTTACTATCAATTATCACCTAATAATAGATGCCTTTGAGTTGGCAGGAATTCCTAACGCAATAGATTTATATAGCCAACAATCGCAAGTCCATTTATTCGATCAGCTCGAAACTGGATTGATAAACGAACAACAATTTTATGAAAGTATCCGACAATTTGCCGGAAAGTCTATTTCAGATGAACAAATAGAAAAATGCTGGAACGCAATTCTCATAGGACTCCCAACTGAAAACATTGAAATATTGTATGCTTTAAAAAAGAAATACCGCCTCTTTTTATTGAGCAATACAAATTCTATTCACGAAAGAGCTTATCGAAAAATGATTGTTGATCAATGCGGGTCGTTTATTTTTGACGATATTTTCGAAAAAATGTATTTGTCGCATCGTATTCATTTAAGAAAACCTAACGCTGAAATCTTCAACTATGTATTAAATGATGCGAAATTGGACCGAGATGAAACTTTTTTTGTCGACGACTCTGCTCAACATATTGAAGGAGCAAGAAAAATTGGGCTCGACGCTCTTTTAATGCCACACAATTTTTTACTGAAACAATTGTTTGATCAGGAAATCAGCTTTTAATTTCCTGACATAGTTCAACAAGAACGCCATTTGTTGAGCGAGGATGCAAAAAGCAAATCAGTTTGTTGTCGGCGCCCTTTTTAGGAACATCCGATAATAATTCGAAGCCCAACAATTTTAGACGTTGCATTTCAGCTACAATATCGTCTGTTTCAAAAGCAATATGATGAATGCCTTCGCCTTTCTTTGCAATAAATTTTGAGATAGGGCTATTTTCATCGGTTGCTTCCAGCAATTCTATTTTCGTTTCGCCAGTTTTAAAAAACGAAGTCGTCACGCTTTCGCTCTGTACTTCCTCCATTTTATAGTTCTGAATTCCTAAGAGCGATTCAAAAAGCTGATTGGCTTTTTTCATTTCTTTAACTGCAATACCGATATGTTCTACTCGTATAATCATGATTTAATAAATTGGTGCTGAATTTGGAATGTGTACGGTAAAAGTTGTTCCTTTCCCTTTCTCACTTAAGAAACTAATGGTTCCTTTCATTTTTTCTAATGCGTTCTTTACAATAAATAATCCCAAGCCCGAACCGGTAGAATCCTTGTGGCCACGGTAAAACATTTCAAACACTTTATCTTTTATTGCATCGTCTATTCCATCGCCATTATCAGAAACACTCATTACAACACCTTTTTCATCTTTCTCCACTTTAATCTTTACATAAGGTGAATCTTGATTACAATAATTAATGGCATTGTGTATTAGATTTTGAAAAACAGAAAGCACTAACACCTTGTCGGCTTTGAATTCTAAAAGGTGATCGATTTTTACTTCAAAATTAATGCTTCCAAAATCGGGAAGGTGACGAAGCGAATGAAGGATTTCCTGAACCAACGACATCACATTAATTTGAGAAAGCTTGCTGGTGCCTTTTCTCGTTCTTGCCAAATCGATAAGATCCAGTAATGTTCGATCGAGCCGTTTTACACTCGTTTCAATCATGGTATAATACTTTTCATTTACCGGATCATAATTTTCCAAACGTGCTAAATTCACAATCCCCATAACACTTGCCAAAGGTCCTTTTAAATCGTGCGATGCTTTATAAAAAAAGGTGTCGAGCTCCTGATTTGTCTCTACTAATTCCTTCTCCGTCTTTTTTCGATCGGTAATATCGGTTTGAACGCCCCAAGTTCTAACTAAGCAATTGTTTTCTATTACTCCTATATTATTGTTTAGCATAAAACGGATATTACCGTCTTTGTTTAATTCTTTCGACTCTGCATTACTAATTCTATAATTGTTCAGAATGAAACTTTGCATAAGTTCAAATGTTCGTTCTTCGTCAAAATTATTTTCTACATAATAAAAATCGCGGATTCTTCTCCCTGTAAGATCGTCGGAAGAATTAAAACCGTACATCTGTGCCATGAAGTCGTTGCACTCACTTATTATTCCTGTATCGAGGAGAAGTTCTACTTGCTCATTAATTGGCAAAGATGTTGGAATAGGCTGACGGTATTCGGCACGCCAGATTCCGACAGCACTCTGATTAATAAATGTACGATACCCTTCTTCTCTTTTTTTCAATAACTCCTCTACATTTTTTAACCCGGTGATATCTGTATAAACGATCAGCGATCCGTTTCTAATTCCATCTTCATCATAATAAGGAGTCCCAGCAACTTGGATCCACAATAATTCACCGCTCTTCTTTTCCAACTCCGCTTCCCAACGAATTGCATGTCCTGCCACCAACTTTTCATATTTCTCTTTTACTTCCGAATGATTTTTCAAATACAATAACAGAAAATCAATGTCTTTCCCTTCCACCTCTTCGCGTGAAAAGTTAGTAATCTTGCAAAATCGCTCATTTACAAATGTTATTTGGTTCATCTTGTCCAAATAAATCAAGCCGTCGTTCATGTTCTCTACCAAAGAAGTGTAACGCTGCTCTTGTTTATTGATCTCTGTTTGATATTCGCCTTTGCGTTTTAGAATTTCTTCCGATAAAAAGGCTCCGGCATATAATGTCACGATTGAAATGGCAAACTCAGGTCGCCATTGTCCGGAAAGAATCATCAACGACATTAATAAAGACGTAATCACAAAAACAAAAAACAAACTTTTGTAGTAACGATCGAACACTAATGAAAATGTAAAGGTTGAAATAGCAACCGGCAACAAAAGAGTTATTTCAAAATCGCGCTGATATGCTACATAAACAGCCCAGAAATGCAAAAAGAAGATCGAAGCATTGGTAATGTTCACAAAGTTCTTCTTGTACCAATCATTATAGAACGAAAGAAAATAATTGGACGTCATGACCATTGATACAAGCAATCCTGTTACCAATATATATCCGTCGTGATATGAAAATTCAAAAATAAAACCTAAAAGAGTTACGACAACCGAACTAAAAACATTCAGCATACGCAAATTTCGCATTTCTTTGACGCGAATCTTATCGATGAATGTTTTTAGCATTGTGTTTTAAAATGAAGTTGCATCAAATGTATTCTTTTATTTGCCTCAAGTACTCTTCCACATTTCACTTCAACAATTGTTCGACAAATCTTTATTCTTTTAGCTTCATTTTATAAAAAAGTTCGCTGAGAAGAAGAATATTTTTCTTTTTATTGGTCTTTCAACATCTCTTTTTCACAAATTATTTCTCTCGTTTCATGAAAATAATCGTCGATTTCGAAAAATCGTCCATTTTCAAATTGTTAATAACGTTGATTTTTTTCATCACCTCAATCAAAATAAAATTGATGAAAATGTTTTATAAAACAAAAATATTTTTTTGAAAACCTCTCGAAGTATGCGTAAACACTGGTGTTCAGAGCATCATGTATTTTTTTATTTCAGTAAACATTTCAAAATAAACCACTAAAAAATGAGCGCCTGAAATCAACAATAAATTGTTAAAAAAAAAATTGCAGATATAGTTGTAACCTTTTTTTATTTATTATGTTTGAGTAGTCATTAAACAAACATTAAAAATTAAAAACTATGGCAAAAGCAAAAAAAGCAGCTAAGAAAAAAGTTGCGAAGAAAGCAGCAAAGAAAAAAGTTGCTAAGAAGAAAAAGTAAGCTAACAGCTTCCCGCTCAAAGAGCGGTAGTCAAAAGTCCCTCGCTCCTAGAACGAGGGACTTTTGCTTTCTAAACGTTTCTGAATAACCTTCTCATCTCTTCCCATTATGCTTGCCTGGACCATCGACATTATCCATTTAGATTTACGATATACTTGGAAAATATCGCGAAACGCAACAGATTTCAAAAAAAATCTCATCGTTACTGTTACCGATGGTACTCATTCCGGAAAAGGTGAAGGTGCTCCGAATGTCCGTTACGGCGAATCGGCAGAGACATCGGTCGATCAATTCAATCGCTTCTCCTCCATCGTTCCAAAAGATTTACAAGACATAAGCGAACTTCATCAGGCAATGCAAATGGCAAATACATCGCACGCTCTTTCCTTTGCAATCGAATCTGCTTATCTCCACTACTTCGTCGCTAAAAGCAAACAAACTATTCCTGAGCTGCTTCAAATCGATCGTAGTGGTTCCATTGCGACTTCTTACACCATTCCAATCATGGAAACTGGTCTGCTCAAAAAATTCTATGCCGAAAATAATCTTGATCGATTCCCTTACATCAAATTGAAAGTAAATAGCGACGACGCTTTCGATTCTGTTCAAGAGCTGCTCTCTTTTTCTAAGAACCCAATTATGGTTGACGCTAACGAAGCTTTCAAAGATGTAGAACAATGCATTTACTGGCTGGAACGAATAAAAAAAATGCCGCTCGTATTTGTCGAACAACCACTTCCTTCCGAATTGATAGAAGAATCTGTCTATTTAAAAAAGTATTGCCCATTTATTTTAATGGCCGATGAAGCTGTTACCGATCATGCCGATTTTGAATGGCTCAGAAAAGCATTCGATGGTATCAATATGAAATTAATGAAAGCCGGCGGCTACATTAACGGTTTACGTTTACTTAGAGAAGCCAAAGCAAATAATATGCGAACAATGATTGGCTGCATGGTGGAAACGACGCTTGGTATTTCTTCGGCAATGAATTTATGTTCGCTCGCCGATTACGCTGATCTCGATAGTTTTATCCTTTTAAAAAAAGAACCATTTGGTTTGATCGAAGAAAAAAATGGAATACTTACTTCAGCAACTCCTAATCAACACTTATAACCCCCCATTTTTTGGTGGGAAGCAATTACAATATCCTCTTCCGAGATATCTGTCTTCCTTTTTTAATTAATTCTCTGAGAAACGATTATTAGTCGAACTTCTTTTTCAGATAATCTACCAAACTCGGATCTTCGAGTCCCTCAATATCGCTTAACTCTAATTCAAGGGCTTTCGTGCTTCGCTGAATTTCTATAAGCGATAAAATTAATGAACCGGTGAAAAGCAACATTGAAATTGCAAAAGTGACATGAGCCGGTTCCATTTCTTCGATATAAATCAAATACATGCTTATTATGGAAAATAATATACTCAACACTCCAAGAAACTGCATGTTTTTAATCAGATTCAATCTGTAACGAAGATTTTTTAATTGGCCATGTATCACCAATGTCTTCGATTCCAAATTATATCGTTCATGTAAATTTCTGATGCGATTGGAAAGTGAAAGAAACCGATTTGTATATGCCAGCATAATTAAACTGATGGCAGGGAAAAGCAAGGCGGGTGTGTTAATGCTAATATCCATTATGTGAATTGTTTTATTGAGAACTCGACCAAAGAGCAAAATAGAATGGTTCACCATTCTTATAACACTTCATGGCTTTTTACTAAACTCCTGAAATTATTTCTTCCTACAAATGAAGTTTGCAATCGAAACACTTCTTCAACTTTCAACCAATTCTAACTTACTTTAATCCCAATTCTTTCAACTGCTCATTAGAAATAGTCGATGGTGAATCAATCATAACATCTCTTCCCGAATTATTTTTCGGAAAAGCAATGTAATCGCGAATTGAATCGGCTCCACCAAATAGCGAACACAAACGGTCAAAACCAAAAGCTATTCCTCCATGTGGCGGCGCTCCATATTCAAAAGCATTCATTAAAAATCCAAACTGCTGTTGCGCATCTTCTTTGGTGAAACCTAATATGCTGAACATTTCTTGTTGCAACTCTTTATTGAAAATACGAATAGATCCTCCGCCAACTTCCACTCCATTAATCACCATGTCGTACGCATTTGCACGTACTTTTCCAGGATCGGATGTAAGCAAATGAAGATCTTCCGGCTTAGGCGACGTAAACGGATGATGCATGGCATGCCATCTCTTGGCGTCTTCGTTCCATTCCAACAATGGGAAATCTAGAACCCACAACGGACAAAAAACATCTTTGCTTCTTAATCCAAGTCGTGTTCCCATTTCTAAACGCAACTCACTTATTGCCTTTCGTGTTTTTGAATCGTCGCCGGCAAGAATAAGAACTAAATCTCCTTTAGTGGCCGAACATTTTTCAGCCCACACTTTTAAATCGTCTTCGTTATAAAATTTATCGACCGACGATTTAATAGATCCGTCGTCGTTAAAACGATAATAAACCAAACCGGTTGCTCCCAACTGTGGTCGTTTTACCCATTCGGTAAGTTCGTCTAATTGTTTACGCGTGTACGATGCAGCACCTTTTACACAAATGGCCAGAACAGATTCTGCATCATTGAATACTTTAAACTCTTTGCCTTTCACAACCGAAGTGATGTTTACGATCTTCATTTCAAAACGTATGTCGGGCTTATCGTTGCCATAATCGCGCATAGCTTCGGCAAATGTTATTCTTGGAAGCGAGGCAAGCGTAACGTTTTTCACCTCTTGAAAAAGATGACGAATCATTCCTTCGAACGTATTCAAAATGTCTTCCTGCTCAATAAAACTCATCTCGCAATCGATCTGAGTAAATTCGGGCTGACGATCGGCACGAAGATCTTCATCGCGAAAGCATTTTACGATCTGATAATATTTATCAATTCCTGCCACCATCAACAATTGCTTAAAAGTTTGTGGCGATTGTGGTAAAGCATAAAACTCACCTTGATTCATTCGCGATGGAACTACAAAATCGCGTGCGCCTTCGGGAGTAGACTTAATAAGAACAGGAGTTTCAACTTCAATAAACTGCTCGTTGTTCAAATAAGAACGTGTAGCAGCAGCAACTTGCGCTCGAAGTATTAAAGCATCTTTCACCGGATTTCTTCTGATATCCAGATAACGATATTTCATTCTGATATCATCGCCGCCGTCTGTATTTTCTTCAATAGTAAACGGAGGCGTTTGCGATTTGTTGAGAATAGAAAACTCATCTACGATGATCTCAATTTCGCCTGTCGGCATTTTTAAATTTTTATTACTTCGCTCTGCAACGATGCCGGATATTTTTAAAACAAATTCGCGACCAAGTCCTCGTGCCGATTCGCACAAAGCAGAATTGGTTTCCATGTTAAAGACAAGCTGAGTAATGCCATAACGATCGCGAAGATCGATGAACGTCATTCCGCCCAAGTTACGTGAACGTTGTAACCACCCGCAAAGCGTTACTTTTTGTCCAATATGTTTAATGGTGAGTTCACCACAGGTATTAGTACGAAGCATAATTGTTATTGAAAGTGCGAATTTATGAAAAAGGAGAAAGGGACGATGCTTTTTTTAGAAAACGAACGATTGTTTTTGATTGATAGCAACAAATCAACGTTTAAATACCACTTTTTTATAAATGTAGGCAAGCTTATTTCTTTGAAATACTTCAGACTTTGTTTTCAGAGCATCAATTAAAAGGGAAGCGATGAAATCTTGGATTGCACCAAAGCGATTGTCAACTATTTTGAGCAAAAGAAATCTGGCTCATCAACGTATTCAAAAAGTGCTGAAACACCATTTCCCCGAATTTCTTCTTTTCTTTGTGAAATGATTTTAGATTCATCGCCCGAACATTTTATGAAAGAAGCGCTCAAAGAAGCGTTGAAAGCTTTTGATGCCGACGAAGTGCCAATTGGCGCTGTTGTGGTTCACGGAAACAGGATTATTGGGCGCGGACATAATTTAACAGAACGACTGAATGATGTAACTGCGCATGCAGAGATGCAAGCGTTAACTGCAGCGGCTAATTTTATCGGCGCAAAATATTTGATTGATTGCACGCTTTATGTAACAATAGAACCATGTGTGATGTGCGCAGGTGCTGCATACTGGACACAGATTAGCAATGTAGTTTATGGAGCACGCGACGAAAAAAAAGGTTTTCAAAATTTTTCTACCGAACTCTTACATCCAAAAACAATTTTATCAGGTGGAGTTATGGCAACTGAATGCGCTGAGTTAATGAAAGAATTTTTCAAGAAGAAAAGAGACTAGTTTTTTTTATAAAGATCTTTGCAGCTTAATGAATATAAAAATCATTCATTACATTGAACTTATTACGCCGTTTGCTTTTTTGTGCGCAATGTCTTTAAGAGCTTGTTGTGTTAATGGCTTTTCTATTTGGCCGGCAACAAAACAATTCTCAAATATTTTTTTGAGGTGTTCCGGTTTATTAAAAACTGAAAGCACCATTACTTTCGTTTTATGAGTAATGTATTCAGGAAGTTTTTTAAACTCTTCGATAAACTCATATCCACTCATACCGGTTAAATGCATGTCTAAAAAAATCCAGTCGGGTGCATGTGATGATGATCCACATTCATCTGTGAGAAATTTTAATCCCTCTTCTCCCGAACTTGTAACATGTATCTCCGAAGCAAAGCGTGTTAACTCCATCAATCTTCTATTTACCAATACATCAATTTCGCTGTCATCAATGATGAGCACTCGTTGAAAGTAAAATTCGGATGAATTCATAGTTCGTAGTTTCACCAAAGATATAAAAATGGTTGAAAGCACAAAAATATCTTTTACGCAGAAAGCGCTAGGAAAATCTATAAATCAGTAATTAAAGCGCAATAATAAATTTAATTAAACAGAAATAGCATCAAGAACCGGCTTAGTTAATGGCTTGTTCAAAAACTTTTTTACGTACTTACTTTGATTTGCTTTATTAAGATCTTTAAAACTTTCGGAAGTCGAAAGCATAATAATTTTAGAAACAGATTTAATTTCATTGGCCAACTTATCAAATTCCGCCAAGAAGGCAAAGCCATCCATATCGGGCATCATGATATCGAGAAAAATTATTTGCGGGAGTTTATCGGGCGAAGCGGCCAACTTTTTTAACTCTTCCAATGCCGAAAGCGCCGACTGATGTACATACACCGTATTGGCAAAGGCCTCACTTTCCAAAAGTTTTTTATTAATGAAATTGTCTAATTCATTATCATCAACAAGCATTACAAAAGGATAGCGGGTGGCAGAACTCATGTTGGTTGGTTTGATTAACGAACTCTGATACGAAAGAATGATGACGAGGTTACTACTTACATACAATCAATCGTTAATCGTCTAAGGGTGTAAGTAAAACCGAAATAGAAAGTAGAAATAAAAAGTAGAATTGGTATAAAATGCAAAGAAGCAGGGGCCCAGTCCTGCTTCTTTATCAATACATGAAATTTACCTTTTATCGAGAGCCCTTTTTTAATCATTTAAATAATGACAAAAAAGGAACTTAATAATCTTGAAGTCTTGAACGCACGAAGATTAAAATCGTTACACTTGAATATGGTTAATTAATATCTGACTATTTATTTTGATGAATGTTTTTGTAAGAAACTTGTTAAAAATTGACGAAGAGTAATTAATGATTAATTGATAACGTTCAATGTTTCTTATGATCAACTATCTGATGCAACATTTTTATTTTTCGAAATTAATACACCACTGTAACTGATCCGGTTTTGCCTTTCGACTCTACTCCTTTTGCAAACAACAAATAAACATACGTTCCTGTTTCTACCGGTCTGCCTTCAAAGGTTCCGTCCCATTGCGTCTTTGCGTTGGTCGACTCAAAAAGAACTGTTCCCCAACGATTATAGATAAGTAATCTGTAATCTTGAATGCCTTCTCCCTTTACTCCAAACGTATCGTTCATACCATCGCCATTAGGTGTAAAGGCGGAAGGAATATAAATACTGAGTGGAGGAATAACTTCTGCATAATTAGAAGTACTCTTGATAGCATTGTTACCTAGCTTATATCCGGTAACACGATACACTTTATTTTCTAGTACATTTTGAGCTTCCACCTGAATGAACATTGAAAGAAGTAAAGCTCCAACTGAAATGATTCGTAAAATTGTATTCATGACTATGCTTATAGGTTACATGCAAATTAAAAATGTATGCGTGCCTATGTCGTGACAAAAAGAAGCGACCTTTCATTTGTAAGAAAACGGTCATTTTAAAAATAGCTAAACGAAACATTCGCTAAAAACGGGCTTTCAGAAATAATAAATGACTTAAAGTGAACATTCAACCAAATTGTGTTGTAATTTTGTACCTATAAAATCAAATAAACAATGCCATATCCAGAATATATCTGCGCTCCAATGCGTGAAGAGCTCAAAAATGTTGGTTTCGAAGAATTAACAACGCCCGAATCTGTTGATGCTACTATAGCAAATAGCGAAGGAACACTCTTATTAGTAGTGAATTCAGTTTGCGGTTGTGCAGCCGGAACTGCTCGTCCGGGTGTAAAACTCTCTTTATCGAGCGGAAAAAAGCCCGGTAAATTAACTACTGTTTTCGCCGGCCAAGATTTGGAAGCCACTTCTCAAGCTAGAAAATACACTTTACCTTATCCTCCTTCTTCCCCTTGTATCGCTTTATTTAAAGATGGAAAACTTGTACATTTTATTGAGCGTCACCATATTGAAGGACGCAGTGCTGAAATGATAGCTGAAAATTTAAAAATGGCCTTCGACGAATATTGTTGAATGCAAAACTCCTAGAGAGTGAAAAGCCGTCCGGAATGTTGTGATTTAATCCAATATTCCGGATTTTTTTTGTTTGAAAATGAATGGGGCGCTAAGCGACTTTCTCCGAAATAGCCGTCTTTTCATTGAAAAATGCCGGATATTCCTGCTGCAAAGGCTCATTAATAACTCGGTACACCTTCTCCTTTAATTCATTCAAGTCTGCTTGTGTCATTCCTGTTGTAGGAATTGGCGGATGAAGAATGATTCTGGCTCTGCCCGGATGACCAATTCGATTGTGAAAATCGTCGGGGAGCAATAACCAGTTGTTAATAAACGTGATAGGAACAATTGGAACTTGTTTTTCGATGGCTAAACGAAAAGGTCCATTTTTAAAACGCCCCATCACCGGCCCAAAATGATTGATGGTTCCCTCCGGAAAAAGCGTGATACTAATCTTTTTGTCGATGTCGGAGCCCGCACGTAAAAAAGCGCGATGGCTGTCCTTCAGACTTTTACGGTTCACAGGAATATTCATTCGATCGAAAAAGAGACGGAATAGCGGCACTTTTCGAAGTTCTGCTTTTCCCATGGTATGGAAATATACCGGGATGGCTATATATATGAGCATAATGTCGAGGTACGACGTATGGTTTGGGCAAAACACATACGCCTGATTCTCATCGATTCTGCCTCTTCTTTCAATTTTATAGAAAACCCCTACAGGCCATACAATTAAGTGTGCCCAAACTTTTTTTAAGCTGAAAACATATTTAAACCAATGTTTGCTTCTCAAGAGAATGAAAAAAAACGGAAAAAAAAGAAAAAAAGTAATAACGGCATTTATGAAAAACAATGAACGCCAAAGCCATTTGAAGGGAAAGAGTAGGTATTTAATAAAATTTTGCAGAATTCGGGAGAATTAAGCTACAAAGGTAACTAACCATTGCCGATTTCTATCAACTGCTAATTTCTTTTCTTTAAATAATAGGTACAATTGCCTGAAACTCTTGATTGAAAAATATATTTTTCTACCTTTGTGCCCCTCGTAAAAGTAGATTAAGAACTATGAGTGCCTCAACTGATTTTATTATCAATTTCGGAAGTCTTCCTTCCGGAGAGCATGAGTTCGAAATTCATATCGAGGATTCGTTCTTTAAAAAATTTGAAAACTCCATTATCCAAAAAGCCGATGTAGATGTATTGGTGGTTTTGGATAAACAAGAAACGATGATACTCTTCGATTTCACTATAGAAGGTGAAGTAATTGTAGAATGCGATCGTTGTCTTGAAGATCTTTACTTACCCATTGAATCGTATGATGAGTTGGTAGTAAAATTTGGAGACGAACAAGAAACAGAATCAGAAGAAGTCTTTGTTATTCCAACGAAGAGTTATGAATTAGATGTTTCTCAATTCATTTACGAGTACATTAGCTTGCAAGTACCAATGCGAAATGTACACGATGAAGAAGAAAATGGACAAACGTGTAACGAAGATGTTTTGAAACAACTGGAGAAGCATCGTGTTCATGAAGAAGAAACACCACCACCCGATCCACGTTGGGATGGATTGAAAGGAATCAATTTGAATTAATGACGGTAATACGTTTAATGATAAATACAATTTAATAAAGAGATACAATGCCTAATCCAAAACACCGACACTCGAAATCCAGGAGAGATAAAAGAAGAACTCATTGGAAAGCTGTAGCACCTACTGTAGCAACAGATCCTACAACAGGACAGCCTCACCTTTTTCATCGCGCTCATTGGTATGAGGGTAAACTTTACTATAAAGGTAAAGTGGTGATGGAAAAAGAAAATGCGTAATAGCCAATAGCATTACGAGCAAAAGCAGTTGAAAGAAGTTACTTCTCCTCAACTGCTTTTTTTTAATTGTAGCTGTCACATTTTTAAATTGCGAGTAAGTTTTTCAAATCTCAGTGCTCGCAAGTTGACAATTTTATTACTTTAGCTTATCCTCTATTCAGACCTCTCCATATGAAAATTGGTATCGACATAATGGGCGGTGACTTTGCACCGGAACAAACAGTACTTGGTTCTATTGAAGCCCGTAAAATACTCGCTGCATCTGTTGAACTTGTATTAATAGGCGACAAAGAAGCGATGCTTCCTATATTTGAGCGTGAAAATTTTTCTGCCGATCAATTTACAATTGTTCACGCGCCGGAAGTAATTGGCATGGGCGATCACCCTACAAAAGCTATTCAACAAAAACAAAATTCAAGTATAGCCGTTGGCTTCCATTTGTTGAAAGAAGGCAAGATCGATTCGTTTGCTTCTGCAGGAAATACAGGAGCTATGTTAGTTGGTTCGATGTTTAGTGTAAAAGCTATTCCCGGAATTTTACGACCGGCTATCGCTTCTCTTCTTCCAAAATTTAATGGTGGCTGGGGATTGATCCTTGATGTGGGCGTGAATGCCGATTGCAAACCTGAAATGCTTCAGCAATTTGCTACGTTGG
Source organism: Bacteroidota bacterium (assembly GCA_043747595.1). Taxonomy (GTDB): domain Bacteria; phylum Bacteroidota; class Bacteroidia; order AKYH767-A; family 2013-40CM-41-45; genus JADKIH01. The sequence goes on from JAYTOX010000036.1 coordinate 17,120, forward strand.
GAACAATTTATGCTGAAAATATTTTACAACTGAAAAATCCAAGCGTTGGTTTAATGAGCATTGGAGAAGAAGAAGAAAAGGGAAATATTTTAACGAAAGAAACGCATCAACTTTTAAAATCGATGGAAGGAATTAATTTCATTGGCAATGTAGAAGGACGCGATCTTTTCAACTCTAAAGCAGACGTAGTTGTTTGCGATGGTTTTACTGGAAATGTTATTCTTAAAGAGGCAGAATCATTTTATAGAATGATGCGAAAGCGCGGCATACGTGACGAATATTTTGACCGATTCGATTTTGAAGATTACGGTGGAACACCAATTTTAGGAATTAACTCGAGTGTTATAATAGCTCACGGAATTAGTAAAGCAAAAGCGATTAAAAACATGATTTTGCTTTCTCGCGATGTTGTAGAAGCAAAGCTTTCCGAAAAAATCGCAAAAGCTTTTTCTCAAGAAACAGCATAAAGTTTTAGATGTTCATTCACAAACAGAAGGAAAATGATTAATGATTAATGATTAATGATTAATGAAAATTTATTAATCAATTTCACTTGATAGGCGGAATATTGAGCGAAAATTTACGACACTCTTCTGAATTAGCTAGCCGCTAAGCGGTATTCCGCCGGAGTAATAAGTAGGCAAGTTAGTTTATCGACAAACAATATTCTTCACATCAAGCGTCTCTGCTCCGACGGACATACGTCCGTTGTTTTGAGTTGTGTGATATTCATCCACCGTTGAATGCTCAACGTGTTTAATAACAGATAATGTTTTTTAAAAGATAATTAAAGATAAATTAAAAATCTTGTTGGGCAGAATCTTGCCGCTAAGTGGTATTCCGCCAGAGTCGCGGGAACAAAAATTCATAGCCACGACATCCCTTCTATTCTCATAGCTAAACCAAATTACCAAAACTAATTACACACAACTATAATTTACAAATGCGTAAAATGATAGGCGGAATATTGAGCGAAAATTTACGACACTCTTCT
>JAYTOX010000037.1:0-50810 GCA_043747595.1 Bacteroidota bacterium
TTAGAAGCCTATTTTTATTTTGATTCTGATACTATTCGTGGAAAATGGAAACATTTGGAAGAAGGCACAATCTCTTATCATGTAAACTGATAGGAATTAGGTAAACTTTTTAATTAAGTTAATTGGCGAATTGGCAATATAGAAATGATAAAAAAAATGCTATTTTTGTAGCAGATTATGCGTCGGCTACTTTTACCATTTTTCTTGATTAGTGTTTTGTTTGCATCGGCGCAGCAGGTAGATAATATTACCTATAAAGAAGATATTCCGGTACTTTATAGAAATGAAGCATCCGGAGGTTTAACAATTCACTCCAATGGATTCGGACTTGACTTTAAACGCGGGTGGCATAAAACAGGTTATAAAAAACAGATGCTCGATATTGAATTTGTTTCAATGCGTCATCCGAAACAATACAAATTAGCCAATCCATTTTTCGACAATTCAAAACCGTTTTTCTATGGAAAATTAAATTTTGCTTACATGCTACGCGGAGGTTATGGTCAGCAAAATATTTTATTCAGCAAAGGAGAAAGAAGCGGAGTAGAAGTGAGGTACAGTTACTATATAGGAGCTTCGTTAGGTATTACAAAGCCAGTCTATCTAGAAGTAATAGTTCCATACGATTCTATTCCTTACACAGTCATTCTTAAATACGACCCTACGAATCCATTGATGCAATCCGGCACCTATATTTTTGGGCCCGGTCCTTATTTTGATGGCTTCGATCAGTTGAAAATTTACCCGGGTGCTTATGGTAAATTCTCCATCTCTTTCGAGTATGCAGGATGGCATGATAAAATAACATCGTTAGAAGTTGGAATTGTAGCAGATGGACACCCTACAGCCATTCCAATAATGGCGGAAAATCCGTCACAAGGAATATTTAACAACCGAGTGCTAATTAATTTTTACATTTCTTTGCTTTGGGGCAAAAAGTGGTAGTGAAAATCAACATGACAAAAGAAAATTCTCTTATTGAAAATAAAATTCCCAAACCATCTTGGTTGAGGGTAAAACTTCCCATTGGTGAGGAATACACCAAAGTTCGTAACATCGTAAGTGAGCATAATCTCCACACAATTTGTCAGAGTGGAAATTGTCCGAATATGGGCGAATGTTGGGGTGCCGGTACCGCAACGTTTATGATTCTGGGAAATGTATGTACGAGAAGTTGTGGCTTTTGTAGTGTAGCCACCGGAAAGCCGGAAGTGGCCGATCCGTTTGAGCCTTTACGAGTTGCAAAATCTGTTAAGTTAATGGGAGTAAAACATTGTGTTGTTACTTCAGTTGATCGCGATGATTTGAAAGATGGCGGTTCTACAATTTGGGTAGAGACTATTCGAAAGATTAGAGAGTTTTCACCAGGAACAACGATGGAAACATTGATTCCGGATTTTCAAGGCATCTGGGAAAATTTAGAAAGAGTCGTAGCCGAAAAGCCGGAAGTGATTTCACATAATTTGGAAACCGTTCGCCGGTTAACCAAGCAAGTCAGAATTCAAGCGAAATACGATCGTAGTTTGGAAGTGCTTAAAAGAATTTCCGATGGCGGAGTAGTTTCTAAATCGGGAATCATGTTAGGTTTAGGTGAAAGAAAAGAAGAAGTAATAGAATCGATGAATGATCTTAGAAAATCGGATGTTAAAATCCTAACCTTAGGACAATACCTTCAGCCAACGAAAGAACATTTGCCTGTAGTGGAGTTTATTCACCCCGATCTTTTTGCAGAGTTCAAAGAAATAGGACTAGGACTAGGATTTCGATACATAGAAAGTGGACCACTTGTTCGTTCAAGTTATCACGCAGAAAAACATTTATTCTGAGAATTAGATTTATTTGAAGATTTGGCGAACACAAAAAAATAAATGGAAAAAATAAGGATAGCAATTAATGGTTTCGGTAGAATAGGCAGGATATCTACGAGGGTTTTGTTAGAGAATAGTAATCTCGAATTAGTTGCCATCAATGATTTAGCAGATGCACATACATTAGCTCATCTTTTTAAATACGATAGTGTCCATGGACGTTTCAAGGGTACAATTGAGCAGGAAAACAATATAATTATTTTTAATGGTCAGCCTGTAACCATTTATTCAGAAAAGAATCCGGCTGAACTGCCATGGAAGAAAGAAAACATTGATGTAGTTTTAGAGTGTACAGGACATTTTACCGATATGGCAGGAGCCACGCTGCATTTAAGTGCCGGGGCAAAAAGAGTTATACTTTCGGCGCCAGCTAAGGGAAAAGGCGATATGAAGAGTGTCGTTATCGGAGTCAACGAGTCAATACTTACAGCTGACGATCATATTATTTCGAATGCCAGCTGTACAACGAATAATGCTGCCCCAATGCTGAAGGTGTTAGATGATTTAGGGGAAATAGAAACAGCCTTCGTTACAACAGTCCATTCATATACGGGCGATCAACAAATACATGACGCACCACACAAAGATTTGCGGAGAGCAAGAGCAGCAGCAGTCTCTATAATACCAACAACTACCGGGGCTGCCAAAGCATTGGGTGACATTATGCCACATCTCGACGGAAAACTTGGCGGAGCAGGCATTCGAGTTCCGGCACCGGACGGCTCGCTTACGGATATTACCTGCAATTTAAAGAAAAGCGTAACAGTAGATGAAATAAACCGGGCTTTTAAGCAAATGGCCAACGGGGCAATGAAAGGAATTCTTGAATACACCTCAGATCCAATTGTATCGGTTGATATTATTGATAATTCGAACAGTTGTATATTTGATTCACTATTAACAACAGTTTTGGGAAAAATGGTAAAAGTGGTTGGATGGTACGATAATGAGGTTGGGTATAGCAATCGATTAATTGAATTGGCTCAGAAAGTTGGAGGCATGATTGAGCCTGATAAAAGGTGATTTTATTTAATTTTAGGAGTTTAACTCAGACAGTCTAAGCAACTGATTTCCAATTTTTTATTTTTTTATTGCAAATTAATATTACCTTTAAATTTATTGGTGGAATGTTTAGCAATGAAACGGTTTTGAAAATCTTTACAGTCAACTAGAAATTCTAGTGATAAAATTAATGTTTATTTAAGAATTCCTTAAGCAATATATTAGTTCAATAATCGTTTATTTAAACAATCATGCTAGGAGAATTGTTGAGGTATAGGCCGGAGGTGTTGATTCGGATCATCAATTGGTATAGTAATTGACAAGAGAAAAAACAGATCAAATAGTAAATTGATTATAAATAGTATTAAGATGAATAATTCAAAGACAAAAACTAAATCGGTAAAACAGCCCGTAGCTGATGTGGTAACGCGCATAAAAGTCCAATTAGATCACAGAACGACGATGGTTGTTCACAGTATGGCAGCATTTAAGATGTGGAAAAAAAGATATCCGTTGGCAAAAGTAATAGCCTGAGTGCTGACAATTAAAAACTTACGTTACAAAAATACAAGGTCTCCAGTCGAGACCTTTTTTTTTAATTTTTTTTTCAAGAAGTTTTGTATATTAAAATCGCTTTTCTACATTTGCAATCCCAAATTTTAGGGGAACAAATAGTCGTTCATTGAATATAAAATTGCCGATGTAGCTCAGTTGGCCAGAGCTACTGATTTGTAATCAGTGGGTCGGGGGTTCGAATCCCTCCATCGGCTCCAGTTCTTAATTAGTTCTGGTTTTAGGACCATTGAGAAGGGGAGATACCAGAGTGGCCAAATGGGACGGACTGTAAATCCGTTGCGAAAGCTTCGAAGGTTCGAATCCTTCTCTCCCCACTCTGAAATTGTTTCAAATTAATTTGAAACAATCAGACGAGAACAACAAGCGGAAGTAGCTCATTTGGTAGAGCATCAGCCTTCCAAGCTGAGGGTGGCCGGTTCGAGCCCGGTCTTCCGCTCCAAATCTCAGCGTACATTGACTAATTAGCCAATGTAGCTCAGTCGGTAGAGCACATCCATGGTAAGGATGAGGTCACCAGTTCGATCCTGGTCATTGGCTCCAGGAAAGAAAATGCAACAAGCGGCTTTAAAATCGTTTGAAGCCAATAAATTTTAGTGCAGGGTCCGGTAATTACATTTTGGGTAGTTTGCCGAATGTAATAGAAATTACTCCTGCTATCTTAGACAGAATTAAAATCCGGCGAGATTCATCTTTAAGGATTCTTAATATATTTTCGGTACATTAGGTAATAAAAGATCTTTTTGCCGGGAGAATTAAATTTAGGATACCGGATACTGTGGAAATGAGCTTCCCTCTTCAGCAGTTTTTCGATATTAAAGCATAACTTTATAGTACTTAAAAAAACAATAACCTCTAATAACTCATTTCAATGGCAAAAGAAAAATTCGACCGTTCGAAGCCTCACGTAAACATTGGGACTATCGGTCACGTTGACCACGGTAAAACAACTTTAACAGCAGCCATCACTACCGTGTTGGCCTCTAAAGGGTGGTGCGAACTTCGTTCATTTGATTCAATCGATAACGCTCCCGAAGAAAAAGAGCGTGGTATTACCATTAATACTTCTCACGTAGAATATCAAACTGCTACTCGTCACTATGCTCACGTTGACTGTCCAGGTCACGCGGATTATGTGAAGAACATGGTAACAGGTGCTGCCCAAATGGACGGTGCTATTCTTGTGGTTGCAGCTACTGATGGACCAATGCCTCAAACGCGTGAGCACATCCTGCTTGCTCGTCAGGTTGGTGTACCTAAGATCGTTGTATTCATGAACAAAGTGGATATGGTTGATGATCCAGAATTACTTGACTTAGTTGAGATGGAAATTCGCGATCTATTAAGTTTCTACAAATTCGATGGAAACGCAACTCCGATCGTCCGTGGATCTGCCTTAGGTGGATTGAACAAAGATGAGAAGTGGGTTCCGGCAATCCTTGAATTGATGGACGCTGTAGATTCATTCATTCCAATTCCTCCACGTGAAATTGACAAGCCGTTCCTTATGCCGGTAGAAGACGTGTTCTCGATCACAGGTCGTGGAACAGTTGCTACAGGACGTATCGAGCGTGGTGTTGTGAATACTGGTGATGAAGTTGATATCATCGGAATGCAAGAGAAGACGATTAAGTCGACTTGTACAGGAGTAGAAATGTTCCGTAAGATCTTAGATCGTGGAGAAGCAGGTGATAACGTAGGTTTATTGTTACGTGGTATTGAGAAAACTGATATCCGTCGTGGTATGGTTGTCGCAAAACCGGGTTCAATCACTCCTCACACCGAATTCAAAGCGGAGATCTATGTATTGAAAAAAGAAGAAGGTGGACGTCACACTCCATTCCATAACAAATACCGTCCTCAGTTTTACTTACGTACAACTGATGTTACCGGAGAAATTACACTTCCGGAAGGTCGTGAAATGGTAATGCCTGGCGATAACGTAACTATTTCAGTTGTGCTTATTCAGCCGGTAGCTATGGACAAAGGTCTACGTTTCGCGATTCGTGAAGGTGGCCGTACCGTAGGTGCAGGACAGGTAATTGAAATTGTTAAGTAATTGAAATAATTCTCAATAAACCACAGGCGGGAAACCGTCTGTGGTTTACTGCCAATTAGTAACAATACCAAACGGGTGTAGCTCAATTGGTAGAGTAGCGGTCTCCAAAACCGTTGGCTGGGAGTTCGAGTCTCTCCACCCGTGCATTAATCAATGTTGTTTAGGCAACTGGAAAACACTTCAAATGAGCAAACTAACAGCTTATATTAAAGAGAGTTATACTGAACTGGTTGACAAAGTTAGTTGGCCTACACGTGAAGAACTGCAAAGCAGTGTAATGATCGTGATGGTAGCAACTGTCATCATTGGTTTGATGATCTTCTTCATGGATGCTGTATTTCAAGCAATCATGAACTTGTTCTATAAAATGATTGGATAATAATAATCACAATGGCTGAAGCACAATCTCCGAAAGAACTGGTTCGCAAGTGGTATGTTGTCCGTGCCATTAGTGGAAAAGAAAAGAAGGTAAAACAATACATCGAGTATGAAGTTAGCCGATTAAAATTGGCTGATTACGTAGGACAGGTATTAATACCAACTGAGAAGTTCTACCAGATTCGGAATGGAAAAAAAGTAAGTAAAGAAAGAAATATTCTTCCCGGATATGTTCTTATTGAAGCAATATTGACAGGAGAAATTCCTCACATCATTGAAAATATATCGGGCGTGATTTCTTTCTTGGGTGCAAAGGGTGAAGCTCCGGCTCCTCTTCGTCAGTCGGAAGTAAATCGCATCTTAGGTAAAATGGATGAGTTAGCCGATAGCGAAGCAGTGATGTCGGTGCCATACGTAGTAGGCGAAACAGTAAAAGTAATTGATGGTCCATTCAATAGTTTCAGTGGAGTGATTGAAGAGATCAATGAAGAAAAGAAAAAATTAAAAGTGATGGTTAAGATCTTTGGACGTAAAACTCCACTTGAGCTTAGCTATATGCAAGTAGAAAAAGAATAGTTCTAATTTCAACTGTACGGTCGGCGATTGCTTCCAATCCTTCTCCGCAAACCCAACACTGAAAGAATGAACCAGCAACAATAATTAAAAGTACGAACTGACAATTAGCAATAAGAATCAGGTCACAACTAAAAAGAACAATGGCAAAAGAAATAAGCACATACATTAAGTTACAGGTAAAAGGCGGTGCCGCTAATCCAGCACCTCCAATTGGTCCGGCATTAGGAGCAAAAGGGGTGAACATTATGGAATTCTGTAAGCAGTTCAATGCACGTACACAAGATGCTCCCGGTAAAGTATTGCCGGTAATCATCACTGTATATACGGATAAGTCGTTTGAATTTGTAATTAAAACTCCTCCTGCCGCTATCCAATTAATGGATGCAGCAAAGTTAAAGAGTGGGTCAAAAGAATCGAACCGTAATAAAGTGGGAAGCGTTGATTGGGCACAAGTTCGTTCAATTGCAGAGAATAAAATGCCTGACCTTAACTGTTTCACAATTGAATCAGCAATGAGTATGGTTGCCGGAACAGCGCGTAGCATGGGTATCACTGTAAATGGCGATCGTCCTTTCTAAAAGCGAGTAATTCGGGAGACCGTAAAAATAGTATAAATAGAAGGAGGGGGAGATCCTATCAATCCCGTTAGCACTTCAAAACTTTAATTCAATGGCAAAAATTAGTAAAAAAAGAAAGCAAGCAATTGCTAAAGTAGACCAAACAAAGTCTTACTCTTTAGCTGAAGCTTCAAAGATCATCAAAGATGTATCGTATACAAAATTTGATGCGTCAGTTGACCTTAGTATTCGTTTAGGTGTTGATCCACGTAAAGCCAATCAGATGGTTCGTGGTGTAGTGACACTTCCTCATGGTACAGGTAAAACAAAGAAAGTACTTGTGCTTTGTACACCAGACAAAGAAGCCGAAGCGAAAGCAGCCGGTGCTGATTATGTTGGATTGGATGATTATATTCAGAAGATCGAACAAGGTTGGACAGACATAGACGTCGTAATTACGATGCCAAGTGTAATGGGAAAAGTAGGTAAGCTGGGAAAAGTACTTGGACCAAGAAATCTAATGCCGAATCCGAAAACTGGTACAGTTACAACAGATGTAGCAAAAGCAGTTCTTGAAGTAAAGGCAGGTAAAATTGATTTTAAAGTTGACAAGCAAGGTAGTATTCATGCTTCCGTTGGAAAAGTATCATTTGATGCAAAGAAACTGGAAGAGAATGCTGTTGAGTTACTCAACACAATTATCAAATTGAAGCCATCTGCTGCAAAAGGAATTTACATGAAGAGTGTATACCTTTCAAGCACGATGAGCCCTTCAGTTCAGGTAGACACAAAATCAATTTCTTAATTCCGGTAATCGGGCAATCATTTAACACATTACAAAAATGAAAAGAGAAGAAAAAGACGTAATCATTGGAGAGATTACGGAACTCCTCAATAAATATCCAAACGTTTATATAGCAGATACGTCTTCATTGACAGTAGCTAAAATCAACGATCTACGTCGTCTTTGTTTTGCAAAAGACGTAAAAGTACTCGTTGCTAAAAATAAGTTGATCCGTAAAGCAATGGAGAAAAAAGATGCAGCAGCATTTGAAGATCTGTTTGCAGCTTTAAAAGGAACTAGCGCTTTAATGTTTTCTGAAACAGGAAACTTACCGGCAAAATTGATTAAGGACTTCCGTAAAAAAGCGGAGAAGCCTGTACTGAAAGGTGCATATATCGATACAGCTGTTTTCTTAGGCGACAATCAACTAGATATTCTTGCAAATATCAAATCTAAGAATGAGCTTATCGGTGATATCATCGGTCTTCTTCAATCGCCTGCTAAAAATGTTATTTCCGGCCTTAAGTCGAGCGGAGGTAAATTAGCAGGTATCATCAAAACATTATCTGAGCGTCCTGAATAAGGGCAAGCTGTTAATATTAAAAGTGCTTCCAACACAATTATCATTCAATCTAAAATCGTAAAAATTAACAATTAAAATTCTATAAAAATGGCAGATTTAAAAGCATTCGCAGATCAGTTAGTTAACCTAACAGTGAAAGAAGTAAACGAACTAGCAAAAATTCTTAAGGATGAGTACGGTATCGAACCTGCTGCTGCGGCTGTAGCTATGGCTGCACCAACAGCTGGTGGTGGAGATGCTGCTGCTGAGAAAACATCGTTTGATGTAATCCTTAAAGCACCGGGCGGAGCAAAATTGAACATCGTGAAACTAGTAAAAGAGATGACAGGCTTAGGTCTTAAAGAAGCTAAAGATCTAGTTGATGGTGCTCCAAAGGCAGTGAAAGAAGGCGTTTCTAAAGAAGAAGCAAATTCAATTAAACAACAATTAGAAGAAGCAGGAGCTGAGGTTGAGGTTAAATAAGGTATCGGCTCTTGACCGCTAATATTTATAGGCCTTTCCCGACCAAAAATCGGGGAAGGTCTATATCCTTTTTTAATAGGTGATTCTCCAGACGTGTTGAATACCGTTAAAATTAACTTTAATTAAAAAACCAAGCTCCCGTGTCTAACAATCTTATTCAAAATAAACGAATCAACTTTGCGACGATCCCAGTAACGATCGATTATCCGGATTTCCTGGATATACAGCTGAAGTCTTTCCAGGATTTTTTCCAGCTTGAAACCACTTCCGACAACCGTCAAAAAGAAGGGTTGTACAAAGTTTTCAGTGAAAACTTCCCCATCACTGATTCAAGAAATAATTTCGTATTAGAATTTCTCGACTTCTTTATAGATCCCCCGAGATATTCAATCGAAGAGTGTATCGAACGAGGTCTTACACATAGTGTTCCACTTAAAGCTAAGTTGAAACTCTATTGTACAGATCCTGAACACGAAGACTTTGAAACAATTGTACAGGATGTGTACTTAGGTACTATCCCTTACATGACTCCCAAAGGAACATTCGTAATCAATGGTGCTGAACGTGTAGTTGTTTCTCAGCTTCACCGTTCTCCCGGAGTATTCTTCGGTCAGAGCCGCCATGCCAACGGAACAAAATTATATTCGGCTCGTGTAATTCCTTTCAAAGGATCATGGATCGAATTTGCTACCGATATCAATAACGTAATGTATGCGTACATTGACCGTAAGAAGAAATTTCCGGTAACTACGCTTTTACGTGCAATCGGATATCAGACGGATAAAGACATTCTTGAAATCTTCGGTCTGGCCGATGAATTCAAAGTGACGAAATCCGGAATTAAAAATGCTCTTAATCGCCGTCTTGCTGCTCGTGTTTTGAAAACATGGGTGGAAGATTTCGTTGATGAGGATACAGGTGAAGTAGTTTCTATCGAAAGAAATGAAGTAATCATCGAACGTGAAACAATCGTAGCTGAAAGCCACCTAGACCTTATTTTAGATTCAGGTGTAAAGTCGATCATCCTTCACAAAGAGGATGTGAATACAAACGATTATGCTATCATCTACAACACGCTTCAGAAAGATACTTCTAACTCTGAGAAAGAGGCCGTTGAACATATCTACCGTCAGCTTAGAAATGCAGAACCGCCTGATGAAGAAACCGCTCGTGGAATTATCGACAAGTTGTTCTTCTCAGATAAACGTTATGATTTAGGAGATGTAGGTCGTTACAGAATAAATAAAAAATTAGGCTTAGAAATCGCAGATGATACGCGAGTTCTGACTAAAGCAGATATTATAGAAATCATCCGTCAGCTAATCCAGTTAATCAACTCTAAAGCTGAGGTCGATGATATAGATCACTTGTCGAACCGTCGTGTACGTACCGTTGGTGAGCAGTTGTATTCTCAATTTGGTGTTGGACTTGCCCGTATGGCCCGTACAATTCGTGAGAGAATGAACGTTCGCGATAATGAAGTATTTACTCCGGCCGATTTGATCAATGCGAAGACGTTGTCTTCAGTTATAAATTCGTTCTTCGGAACAAATCAGTTATCACAATTTATGGATCAGACCAACCCACTTGCTGAGATTACTCACAAGCGTCGTTTGTCTGCCCTAGGACCCGGAGGTCTCTCTCGCGAAAGAGCAGGCTTCGAGGTACGTGACGTTCACTATACTCACTACGGTCGCTTGTGTACAATTGAAACTCCGGAAGGACCAAACATTGGTTTGATTTCTTCATTGTGTGTGTTTGCGAAAATCAATAATCTTGGATTTATTGAAACTCCATACCGTACAGTGGTGAATGGAAAAGTTGATGTAGAGAAACCGGTAGTTTATTTAACAGCAGAGGAAGAAGATAATAAAGTAATTGCGCAAGCGAATGCATTGCTCGATGAAAACGGAAACTTCCTTGATGCAAAAGTAAAAGCTCGTGAATTAGGTGACTTCCCGGTTCTTGATCCGGTGAAAGTAAACTTGATGGACGTTGCTCCAAATCAAATTGCATCTATTGCAGCTTCTCTTATTCCTTTCCTTGAACATGATGATGCCAACCGTGCCTTGATGGGTTCGAACATGCAACGTCAGGCTGTTCCGCTTCTTCGTCCGCAAGCTCCTATTGTAGGAACAGGATTAGAAGGATTGGTAGCTCGCGATTCACGTGTATTGATCAATGCAGAAGGTGAAGGAGTTGTTGAATATGTTGATGCGCTTGAAATTACTATTCGTTATAGCCGTAAGGAAAGCGAAAAATTGGTAAGCTTTGAAGATGATGTTAAAACATACCGATTAATTAAATTCCAGAAAACAAATCAGAATACTTGTATCAACTTGAAGCCAATCGTTGTGAAAGGACAGAAAGTGAAAAAAGGACAAGTGTTATGTGAAGGATATGCAACCGAAGGAGGAGAGTTAGCACTTGGAAGAAACTTACAAGTAGCATTCATGCCTTGGAAAGGAAACAACTTTGAGGATGCAATCGTGATTTCTGAAAGAGTTATTCGTGAAGATATCTTTACGTCAATTCACGTGGATGAATATTCACTTGAAGTAAGAGATACTAAACGAGGAATGGAAGAACTTACTGCCGATATTCCTAACGTAAGTGAAGAAGCAACTCGCGATCTTGATGAGAACGGATTGATTCGTGTAGGAGCAGATGTTGTAGAAGGAGATATACTTATCGGAAAGATCACTCCAAAAGGAGAAACGGATCCTTCTCCGGAAGAGAAACTTCTTCGCGCAATTTTTGGTGATAAAGCCGGTGATGTGAAAGATGCTTCGTTGAAAGTTCCACCTTCTGTTAAAGGTGTTGTAATCGACAAACGTTTATTCTCTCGTTTAACGACTAAAGACAAAACTCAAAAAAGTGATGAGAAAATTCTTATCGACAAACTCGATAAAGAATACAATATTGAAATTGCCGACCTTAAAGAAAAATTAATTGATAAATTATTTGTTCTTGTAAGTGGTAAAACTTCTCAAGGTGTTACTGACATTTTCAAAGAAGTTATTATTCCTAAAGGTGCAAAGTTTACTCAGAAAATGTTGTCTGAGATTAATTACGATACCATCAATCCTGACAAGTGGACGACTGATAAAGATAAGAATGATCAGATAAAACAGTTGCTCCATAACTACGGAATTAAATTCAACGACATTTTCGGTTTGTCGAAGCGAAATAAATTTGCCTTGTCTGTTGGAGATGAACTTCCGGCAGGTATTGTACAACTTGCAAAAGTTTACATCGCTAAGAAACGTAAATTGAAAGTAGGAGATAAGATGGCCGGTCGTCATGGTAATAAAGGAATCGTTGCGAAAATAGTTCGTGATGAGGACATGCCTTACCTAGAAGATGGAACTCCTGTTGATATCGTTCTTAATCCATTGGGTGTACCTTCACGTATGAACCTTGGTCAGATCTATGAAACAATTTTAGGATGGGCAGGATTAAAGTTAGGGTTGAAGTTCTCGACGCCAATCTTTGATGGTGCGTCTATAGAGCAGATAGACGATTATGTGTCGAAGGCAGGTTTACCTAAGTTTGGAAGTACATATTTATACGATGGTGGTACTGGAGATCGTTTCGATCAGCCGGCTACTGTAGGAGTTATCTATATGTTGAAACTTGGACACATGGTAGATGATAAGATGCACGCTCGTTCAATCGGACCATACTCACTCATTACTCAACAGCCTCTTGGTGGTAAAGCACAATTTGGAGGTCAGCGATTTGGTGAGATGGAGGTTTGGGCACTTGAGGCGTTCGGAGCAGCTAACATTCTTCAGGAGATCCTTACTGTTAAATCAGATGACGTGATAGGTCGTGCAAAGACCTATGAAGCAATTGTTAAAGGTGATAATCTTCCGGTACCGGGAATCCCTGAGTCGTTCAATGTATTGTTGCACGAATTAAGAGGATTGTGTTTGAAGATTACACTAGAATAAGGTTGAATGTAAAATAGTGTTGAACTAAAGTTCATTTATTATTCAAATCATCAACCAAAAAATTAACTCAGATGGCAAACAGAAAAGAAATAAAAATTAAATCAAACTTCAGTAAGATCATCATCAGTCTTTCTTCTCCGGAAAATATCCTGGAGCAATCGAGTGGTGAAGTTCTTAAACCGGAGACTATAAATTACCGTACATACAAACCTGAGCGCGATGGATTATTCTGCGAGCGTATTTTCGGGCCGGTAAAAGATTGGGAATGTCATTGTGGTAAATACAAAAGAATCCGTTACAAGGGAATCGTTTGTGACCGTTGTGGTGTTGAAGTAACAGAGAAGAAAGTTCGTCGTGAGCGTATGGGTCACATTACCCTTACAGTTCCGGTAGCTCATATCTGGTATTTCCGTTCGTTACCAAATAAAATTGGTTACTTATTAGGCCTTCCTACAAAGAAGCTTGATATGATCATCTATTATGAAAGATATGTAGTTATTCAAGCAGGTATTAAAGCTGCTGATGGAGTAAACTACCTAGACTTCTTAACAGAAGATGAGTACTTGACAATTCTAGAGAACTTACCTAAAGACAATCAGCATTTGGATGACAAAGATCCAAATCGTTTCATCGCCAAAATGGGTGCTGAAGCATTGTATGATCTACTTGGCCGTTTAAACTTAGATGAGTTGTCGTACAACTTACGTCACCAAGCAAGTAATGAAACTTCACAGCAACGTAAGAACGAAGCATTAAAACGTTTGAATGTTGTAGAAGCTTTCCGTTCTGCAGTTGAACATATTGAAAATCGTCCGGAATGGATGATCGTAAAAGTTGTTCCGGTTATTCCACCTGAATTACGTCCACTCGTTCCTCTAGATGGAGGTCGTTTTGCGACGTCCGATTTAAATGATTTATATCGTCGTGTAATTATTCGTAACAATCGTTTGAAACGATTATTAGAAATCAAAGCACCGGATGTAATTTTGCGTAACGAAAAGCGAATGCTTCAAGAAGCAGTCGATTCATTATTCGATAACTCAAGAAAAGTAAATGCAGTTAAGACAGAATCAAATCGTGCGTTGAAATCTCTTTCAGATTCATTGAAAGGAAAGCAAGGACGTTTCCGTCAGAACTTATTAGGTAAGCGTGTCGATTATTCTGCACGTTCGGTAATTGTTGTTGGACCTGAGTTGAAGTTACACGAGTGTGGACTTCCAAAAGATATGGCAGCCGAATTATTCAAACCATTTATCATTCGTAAAATGATAGAGCGTGGTGTGGTTAAGACGGTGAAGTCGGCAAAGAAAATTGTCGATAGAAAAGATCCGTTGGTTTGGGATATATTGGAGAACGTTTTAAAAGGACATCCGGTTCTTTTGAACAGAGCCCCAACACTTCACAGATTAGGTATCCAAGCTTTTCAGCCGAAGCTAATCGAAGGAAAAGCGATTCAGTTACATCCATTGGTTTGTACAGCCTTCAACGCCGATTTTGACGGTGATCAAATGGCTGTTCACGTTCCACTTGGAAATGCAGCCATCCTTGAAGCGCAAATGTTGATGCTTGCTTCTCATAATATCTTGAACCCTGCAAATGGTGCGCCGGTTACGGTTCCTTCTCAGGACATGGTATTAGGTCTTTACTACATTACAAAAGAACGTAAGACCGATGAGAACAGAATAGTTAAAGGTGAAGGAATGAAATTCTATTCACCGGAAGAAGTGATTATAGCACACAACGAAGGTCGTTGCGAATTACATGCAGCCATTGAAGTACGTGTGAAATTATGGACTCCAACCGGCTATGAAAATAAAATGATCAAGACTACTGTTGGTCGTATTTTGTTTAATCAGGTTGTACCTGAGGAAGCAGGATATATCAACGCATTACTTACTAAGAAAGCACTTCGTGATATTATTGGTGATGTATTGAAAAATTGTGGTGTTGCAAAAACTGCAAAGTTCCTCGACGATATCAAAGATCTTGGATTTAAAATGGCCTTCAAAGGAGCGTTATCGTTCAACTTGGAAGACGTTAAGATTCCGGATATCAAGAATGAACTTGTTGCTAAAGCGAATGCGGAAGTTGAAGAAGTATTGGGTAACTATAACATGGGATTCATCACTTACAACGAGCGTTACAATCAAATCATTGATATCTGGACAAGAACAAGTTCACGTATCACTGAAACGTTGATGAAGCAATTATCAACTGATAAGCAAGGTTTCAATTCCATCTTTATGATGCTTGACTCCGGAGCTCGTGGATCTAAAGAACAGATTCGTCAGTTAGGTGGAATGCGTGGATTGATGGCTAAGCCGCAGAAGAGTGGATCTTCAGGTGGTGAGATCATTGAGAATCCAATCTTATCAAACTTTAAAGAAGGTCTGTCTATCCTTGAGTATTTTATTTCCACTCACGGTGCCCGTAAAGGTCTTGCCGATACTGCCCTTAAAACGGCCGATGCCGGTTACCTTACTCGTCGTTTGGTTGATGTTGCACAAGATGTAATCATTACCGATGAAGATTGTGGTACATTAAGAGGATTGGCAGAAACTGCACTTAAGAATAACGAAGAAGTTGTTGAGTCGTTGTATGACCGTATTCTTGGTCGTGTATCGCTTCACAATATTTTCCATCCACTTACCAACGATTTAATCGTTGAATCTGGAAAAGAGATAACAGAAAGTACAGCTACAATCATTGAAGAATCGCCTATTGAAACGGTAGAAATTCGTTCAGTGTTAACATGTGAATCTGTAAGAGGTGTGTGTGCTAAATGCTATGGAAGAAATCTTGCTTCCGGAAGTATGGTTCAGAAAGGTGAAGCAGTAGGAGTAATCGCTGCTCAATCGATTGGTGAGCCGGGAACACAGTTAACACTTCGTACATTCCACGTCGGTGGTGTTGCCCAAAAAGGTGCATCTGAGTCTGAATTGAAAGCGAAGTATCCTGGCCGTATTGAAATGGAAGAAATAAAAACGGTAACGCACAAAGACGCAAATAATAAATCGAATGATGTAGTTATTGGACGTTCTGGTGAATTCCGAATTCTAGATCCAAACACAGGAATCGTGTTGATGACAGCTAACATTCCTTATGGAGCCAAACTATTTGCTAAGAATAAAGCAATGGTAGAAAAAGGTGATGTGATTTGTGATTGGGATCCGTTCAACGCAGTAATCCTTTCTGAGTTTGCAGGTAAAGTTGATTTCGAAGCAATCGAAGAAGGTATTACATTCCGCGAAGAATCTGATGAGCAAACTGGTTACAAAGAGAAAGTAATTATCGAAACTCGTGATAAGACAAAGAATCCGGTAATAAGAATTCTTGACGATAAGAAAGAAGTGATAAGAGCCTACAACATTCCTGTTGGAGCTCACATCATGGTGAATAAAGGACAGAAATTACAATCAGGAGATATCCTTGTAAAGATTCCTCGTACAACAGGAAAATCAGGCGATATCACCGGTGGACTTCCACGTGTTACAGAATTATTTGAAGCACGTAATCCAAGTAATCCTGCAGTAGTATCTGAGATCGATGGTATCGTTTCTTATGGTGGTATAAAGCGTGGTAATCGTGAGGTGATCATTACCTCGAGAGATGGAGAAGTTAAAAAATACCTTGTTCCACTTTCTAAGCATATCCTAGTTCAGGACAATGACTTTATAAAAGCAGGACATCCATTGTCTGATGGTGCCATCACTCCAAGTGATATTCTTTCGATTAAAGGACCAAGCATGGTGCAAGAGTATCTTGTAAATGAGGTTCAGGAAGTTTATCGTTTACAGGGTGTGAAGATCAACGATAAGCATTTCGAGGTGATAGTTCGCCAAATGATGCGTAAGGTAGTCATCGAAGATCCGGGTGATACAATGTTCCTAGAAAGAGAATTCGTTGACCGAATCGACTTTATTAAAGATAACGATGAGATCATGGACAAGGTAGTGATTCTTGACAATGGCGATTCAGAAATGAAGGCCGGTCAGATTATTTCCCTTCGTAAATTACGTGAAGAGAATTCTATTCTTAAACGTAAAGATCTTAAACCAATAGAAGCGAGAGATGCTATACCTGCAACATCTTCTCCGGTGCTTCAAGGAATCACACAAGCTTCGTTACATACGAAGAGTTGGATTTCAGCTGCATCGTTCCAGGAGACCACAAAAGTGTTAAATGAGGCTGCTGTGAATGGTAAGATCGATGATCTACTTGGCTTGAAAGAAAACGTTATTGTTGGTCATTTGATTCCTGCCGGTACCGGTTTGAGAGAGTATGATCGATTAATCGTCGGTTCAAAAGAAGAATACGATCTTCTAATGGCTTCAAAACAAGAAGAAATGACAGAACAATAATATGTTCGTTCATTAAAATAATAAATCCGCCCTAGCAAGGGCGGATTTTTTTATTGATAGCATTTTTATTGACTGAAAAATTGCTTAATTTGTACTATAAATAAACGATCGTCATGGATGAAAATCAAAATCAGAATCAACTGAACATTGAGTTGACTGAAGAAATTGCTGATGGTATCTACTCTAATTTAGCTATCATTACACATAGTACTAGTGAATTTGTAATCGATTTTGTAAAGGTAATGCCCGGAGTTCCGAAGGCAAAAGTAAAATCAAGAATTTTGCTTACCCCTCAACATGCAAAACGCCTTATGTCTGCCTTGCAAGAGAATATTCTAAAATATGAGGCTATTCATGGCACGATTAAACAAACAGAAGCGATTGGGATGCCAATGAATTTTGGAGGACCAACAGCACAAGCTTAATTAATTTGAAAGGGGGTAAGGTAACTTACTCCTTTTTTTGTGCATTAGTTTAATTGAAAATGTGTAGAGAGGAATTTAAAAAACTTTTAGGATCATTCTAACAAGATCAGCCTCGCAGGCATTTCTAGGTTTCTCTGTATAGATTTGAGAAACGTTTACACATGCAACATTTTCTTCATTCGTTGGTATTATCTTAACTTCAAAAAAGAATTTGCGAAAGAAAAAACTGTCCTTTCGAAAAATCAAACTCATCTCCTCGGGGTCAGAAAAAACCACACGGAAACCCTTTTTATCGGCCTCTAATGTCGATAGAATACGATGTACTTTCCGCGCAGGGTAGTACAAAAATGTTTGCTCCATTGAATCAGCAGTAGATTGATTTGTTTGAAAAAACTGCAATTAAATACAATGATAAGAGGAAAAATCGAATATTTTAACTTTCGTGAATAATATTTATAATTCAGCTGGAGCGCTATCATTTTGGATTAGAAATCACGAACTAACCTTTCAGATCATGATAAAACTGTCAGTTTATTTGACCTTTTTCTTACTGATAAAAAAGGAAAATATGATTTCACTATAATAGCGTACCATCATCAATAGTCCCAAAATAAAAAATACAATTGCCAATGACCTCGTTTGGTCTAGAAAGTAGAATTCTCCAATCATCCAAATTGAATTAGCCATTATCCAAAAACTAACGGCAAGATTGTGAACTAACTCTGTCCGGTCTTTCCTGTTTATATAGGCAATATAAAGCGCCAGTCCTACTGTAGGACCTATCATTATCATTCCTGCAGTTTTGGAAAGAGAAACCCAGCACAAGTCTTTAATTAGCCAAAGCAGGATATGGAAATTCTCTTTTTTACGTATCGATGTTGTCATACCTTTAATATAAGGCATGATCTACGAAACTCAACAAAATTTGTTTGAGGCAAAGCAGAAAATGAGTGGCTGCAAAATAAATTAACTGTTTATAACCGACTATTTAATGAGCTTAACGATTTCATCGCTCATCGGATTTGTTCTTGTTTTGAAGCGATGTATTAATTTTCCATTCTCATCGAGTAAAAACTTTTCGAAATTCCACTTTATGTCTCCAGTAAAATCCGGATTTGGTTCAGTCGTTAACCATGCAAAAAGTGGATCTATATCTTCTCCTTTTACTGAAACTTTTCCCATCATTGGAAATGTAACACCATAATTCTTTGTGCAAAAAGATTTTATTTCACTATTGGTTCCTGGTTCTTGTCCTCCAAAATTATTTGCCGGAAAACCGATGATTACTAATTTGTCCTTGTTGGCAATAGCAAGTTTTTGCAAGTCTTCGTATTGTGGTGTAAACCCACATTCAGAAGCTGTATTTACAATCAATATTTTTTTTCCCTTGAAAGCTGTCAGATCAATTAAATTTCCTTCAATATTTTTGACTTTGAAATCGAACAAAGTTGAGCTGCTGAATGTCATTGCTAAGAGGGTTATAAGTAGTGTTTTCATAATTTGTTTTTGTGATAACAGTTTAAACGTATTTTAGTTTAAAGCACTTTGGTTAAAAATAAAATAACCAAAATGAAATAGAAAACTAAACGATTTTGTTCTCATATCTGCATAATTTACCATTAATGCAATAGGGCCTAAAGGTGAGTGGAAAACTAATCCAGTAGAAGTAATATAATAGCGCGCTTCAAATGGTTTGCCATAAGTAGTTTTCTTGTCGGCTGTTTGAAGCAGCTCTTGATACGGTTGGAATACATATCCTTCTACTCGTATATCAATATTGTTTCGTAATGCAAAAACATTTCGAACTCCAATTGCTGCATAATTGTGAGAATGTAAACTAGGGAGGAAAACAGTTTTCAATTCTTGAATAGGAGTAAAGCCCGGACTATTTAACGCCGTCGAAATATAATTTGCAAAGAATTGCATATTGCTTGAAGCCATTTCACCATAAAACCCTAAACGCAGTCTGCCTAATCTCTTGAAATAATTTTCATAGGTAAATTTCAACTGAAACCAATCGTGAAAATCAATTTGAGTAGAACGATCGATTGATGTCGTTCCGGGAACTGTAATTTCTTTTAAATTGGAATACTGAAGTTTTGCGCTTAGAAAAGTGCCTTGACTTGCATATTCTTTTCGATTTAATGTGCTCACTTCAAAAAGCGCTGAGCCGATAGGGCCATCTAGTGATGAATTGTCGGCGGTATCGGTCGATAAAAAATCTTTCGTTTGGTAATAATCGTCAGATATTCTTATGTAAGACCCATTCAACACGACTTTTCCTTTGTTCCTGCTCGGGAAACCAATGTTTAAACCAAATAAATAATCGCTTTTTAAAATGTACGATGGTTTTTGCTCAGTAAAAAATGTAGTGTTGCTGCTCCTGAAAAAATCATATTGATTCAAAGTTGCATCTGCTTCCAAAAAGAAAGGCAATTTTTTGGGTGAGTCTAGTCGCACACGAATTTGTCCGCTGGTATAGAGTTTTCCGAAGTAAAAATTCCCGCTAAAATTATAAGAACTCCTATTCCAAACATTGTATTGTAATCCAATAAAAGCTTCGCTCACCGGTTTAGAAGAAACATTTCCACCAAACTGTGTAATAAAATCTTTTTCTCTTTTTACATTCAATGACAAATCAAAATACCCTGTCTCTTTGTTGAACTTCAACATTGGGTATATAGATTTTACATTTGGATTTGCAACTAACTGAAAATAGTTTGATTTCAATTTCGAAAGGAGAACTGGTTTTGAGCCGGGCTTTATAATATTTCTTACATATTCTGCCTGCTTCGAATTAACTCCATTAATTATTATCTGATCAATTAATACTTCGGGCAATGAATTTCTATATGTTTTTCTCTTTTCATTTAATTCATCAAGCGTTATTCTACGTGGAATGTTTGTTAGCATGTGAGCAATTTTTTTTTGTGCCGACTGATAACCTTCATCTATAATTTCTCCAATTCTTCCAAAGTCAAATAAACCAAAACGATTTGTATTTGATTCAACCAAAATTCCATTTTCACAGATTACAGAAAAACTTGTTGGTGTTGTCATCATAGCTCTTATCTGTGAAATAATATTTCCTTCTGTCGTAGGAGTCGATGTGCCAGAAGCATTTGATCCGATAATTATATCCGGTTGAAATTCTTTTAGTAAAACATCGGCAGGAAAGTTATTATACATTCCTCCATCGTATAAAATAGTTCCATCGTAAAGAACTGGCTTAAAATAAAATGGATAAGCCGAAGATGCTCTCACTGCCGTAGCTAAATCGCCATTCTTAAAAACAATGGTCTTCTTATTTTCAATATCTGCGGCTACACATCTAAATGGGACAAATAATGAATCGAAATTATAATTTGCCTTGGCCATAGCTCCGGCGGTGCTTTCCATCAATGAATAATCGTAAGGAATTGAACTTACTATACTTGTTGGAATCGAAGTAGAGATTATCGAATCCAACGAAAACTTTAGACTGATCCAAGAAGCATTTTCTTCCTTTTTGGTAAAGTAGTAAACGTAGTTTTCATCGATAATGCCATTCGCCCAATTAAAAAATTCTTCAGTATGAACAATGGAGTCCATTTGATTTCCTGAATAACCTAATGAATACATGCAAGCAACGATTGCTCCTGCAGAAGTCCCTGCTATATAATCAATCGGAATATTATTTTCTTCCATGGCTTTGATAACTCCTATATGAGCCATACCACGAGCACCGCCGCCACTCAATACCAATCCAACTTTCTGTGACTTTGATTGAAAGCTGATAAAAAGTAATGTCAGAACAAAAATAAAATGAAATAAGTATTTATTATTCACGGTTAGCTTAGTGTACTAATTTATTGGGAATTTTGAAGTGTGGTATGCAAATTTAAAAAATATAAGGGAGCTTTCATCAATCTTGATCCATACCATGAAAACATTTCTCCATCAACTATTATTATTTTACTTTGAGGCAACAAGGATTTGAACTGATCAATGTGCTTTTCCTTAAATGGGAAGGGCTCAGAAGAAAGTAGCAACACCTCTGGTTTCAACTGAGTCAGTTGTTCTGCACTTAGTTCGGGGTATCGAATTCGATGATGTGTTAAGTTGACAAACCCTGCATTTTGCATCATATCGTCTATAAAAGTATCTCCTCCAATTGTCATTAGCGGATTATCCCAGATTAAATAAACGGCCTTGAAATTAGGTGCTAGTTTTAATTGTGCGAATTCAGCTTCTATCCGTTCCGCAATTTTAGTCGACTCATCTTCCTTTTCTACGATTAGTCCAATACTTCGTATCATACTGATTGCAGTAGAAAGGCTATTAATATCAGATGTCCAAACTTTAAATTCTTCTTGCAATAGTTCAATTTGTTCTTTTGTATTCTCTTCTTTGTTTGCAATAATTAAATCTGGTTGTAATTCGCGAATTTTCTCTAACGATAAATTTTTCGTTCCTCCAATTCTTGTTTTCTCTTTCCACCAACTAGTGGGATGAACACAAAATTTTGTAATACCAATAACTTCTTCGTCTAAGCCGAGATCAAACAATAATTCTGTTTGCGAAGGCACTACAGAAATAATCTTCTTAGGTTTTTCTTTAAGCTCAAAATGATGTCCTATCTGATCAACTATTCTCATACTATAAAAATAAAAAAACCCTAACGATCAACGAAAGGGTTTTTAAGTTTTATTATTTCATAATTATTATTTAACCAACGCTTCAACAATATCACTTTTTGTAAGAATATATGTTCCTCCGGCTTTAAAATCTTTTATCAATACCGCCATTCGGTCGCCTGAAATCATATTCGATAATTCATCGATAGGAGTAGAGATATCTACAAAAGGAAGAGCTTCTTTCATAATTGTTTCAACAGCATCTTCTTTTGCACTCGGGTTTTTTAAGATATAATCGTAAACCTGATTTTCAAAAAGCGAACCAATAATTCGATCGTCTGTTGAAACGGGAATTTGCGAAAAATGGTTTTCATTCATTAGTTTCAATGCTGAACCAATGGTTTCTTTTTTATCTATGGTAACTAAGTCGATGTTTTTTCTGTTCGATAAAATATCTTTTGCTGTCATACCTTTCTTGTCGATATACCCCATCTTTCGCATCCACTCATCATTGAAAATTTTAGCTAGATAACGAGTACCGTGATCGTGAAAAATAATTACAACAACATCGTCTTTCTTTAGTTGATCTTTTAATTGAAATAATCCGGCAAGTGCAGAGCCTGCAGAATAGCCAACCCAGATTCCTTCTTTCTGAACAATCTCTCGTGTCATCAATGCAGCATCTTTATCTGTCACTTTTTCAAAGAGATCAATTAGGTCGAAGTCCACATTTTTCGGAAGAAAATCTTCTCCGATACCTTCAGTTACATAAGGGTAAATTTCATTCTTGTCGAAGATTCCTGTCTCTTTGTATTTTTTAAATACCGACCCATAGGTATCAATTCCCCAAACTTTAATATTCGGATTTTTTTCTTTTAAATATTTTGCCGTTCCTGAAATGGTTCCTCCGGTTCCTACACCAACTACAAAATGAGTAATCTTTCCATCTGTTTGATCCCAAATCTCAGGACCAGTCTGCTCATAATTAGCTTGAGCATTTGAAGGGTTATCGTATTGATTGGGGTAAAAAGAATTTTTAGTTTCTTTACTTAATCGAGCGGCAACAGAATAATACGAACGTGGGTCTTCTGGTTCAACATTTGTTGGACAAACAATTACTTCAGCACCGAAAGCACGTAACGCATCTACTTTTTCTTTTGATTGTTTATCGGTAGTTGCGAAAATACACTTGTAGCCTTTTACGATTGCAGCTATGGCAAGTCCCATTCCCGTATTACCAGATGTTCCTTCGATAATAGTTCCGCCCGGTTTTAAAACACCTGCTTTTTCCGCATCTTCAATCATCTTTAATGCCATGCGATCTTTAATAGAATTGCCTGGGTTAAATGTTTCTACCTTCGCATAAACAGTTGCTTCAATGCCTTCAACAACTTTATTCAATCGTACCATTGGCGTATGACCAATAGATTCAAGAATGTTATCGCAGGTTTTCTTTGTTGGATTCATTGCCATAATCGGAATGTTGTATTTTAATGGTTCTTAATTGAGCTGCAAATTTAATAAAGTAAGCCGAAAAGCTCAAGAATATCTGATTGCACTTAAAGGCTTGATTTTGGTGATAATAAGCGTTGGAATTACCATCATGGCCAAACAAACCAGAAGTGTTCCTGCGTTTAAAAGAAAAAAGTAGGAGAGTGAGAAATCGATTGGCACATAACTGATATAATAACTTTGTTCGTCGAGATGAATGAATTTGAATTTTGATTGCAAAAATATGAAGCCGAGGCCGAGAATGTTTCCCCAAAGCAAACCTTTGCCGGTTAAGAATCCCGCTAAGTATATAAAGACTTTTCGGATACTCACATTTGGACTTCCCAATGCTTTCAGCATACCAATCATGTTAATTCTTTCGAGAATAATAATTAGTAATGCAGAGATCATATTCATTCCGGAAACAACAATCATTAATGTGATAATAATTATTGCATTGATATTTTGTAATCCGAGCCAGTCGAAAATTTGAGGGTAAATTTCTTTGATTGTCCGTGCGTTTAATTCAGAAGGTGTGAGGGAATATATTGCATCGCCTACTTTATCTAAATGATCAAAATTGCGAAGTGAAATTTCAAATCCTCCTACTTGATCGGTACTCCAATCGTTTAGTTTTTGGATTTGAGCTATATCACAAAAGAGGTAGAGCTTATCAAATTCTTCAAGTCCTGTATTGTAAATTCCTGCTATATGAAAACGACGTGCACGAGGTGGTTGCTGGATGTAGAAGGTAATAAGATCATCGCCCACTTTCAGTTTTAATTTATTTGCCAGCAATTCTGAGATAACGATCGAGTCATTCGGCGCCACAGGATTTGAGGAGAAAATTTTTCCTGCAATCAGATGTTTTTTAAAATACGACCAATCAAAATCTTGGCCGATGCCTTTTGTAACAACACCTTCAATTTGATCTTTCGATTTAACGATAGCTGGCTTTGTTGCAAAAACTTGAATGTGTTTAATCTCCGGATCTTTTTTTAGCGTAGAAACAAACGCTTGGTTTTTATCAAGTGGTCTGCTTTCATACGAATTATTTCCATCGTAATTATTGATTTGAACATGCGATCCAAAACCAATCACTTTATTTCGTATTTCTTTTTTAAATCCAATAACAATTGAGATAGCAACAATCATAATAGCAAAGCCAATGGCTACACCGGCCAAAGCAATACGAATAATAGGACGAGAAGTAAAGTTTTTTTTGTCCTTACTAAATGCCAGTCGTTTTGCTATAAAAAGCTCAAGATTCAATCTATTGTGTATTTTTGCAATGATAATGAAATAACCTGTAATGAAAGTACGTATCCCTTACTTATTGTTGAGCTTGATGGTTCTTAGTTTTGCATTTCAATGTGAAGCAAAAGATAAGAATCGTGTTGTTTCCGGTGCAGAACACACCGAACAATATTTTCCACTTTTGAAGGGTAAGAAGATCGCAGTAGTTGCCAACCAAACTGCAACACTTGGAGAGCATCATTTGGTAGACTCATTAAAGAAAAGTGGCATAACAATAAAATGTGTGTTTGCTCCGGAGCATGGGTTTAGAGGCGAAGCAGGAGCCGGCGATAAAATAGCAAGTGGTATAGACAAACAAACAGGAATTCCAATCATTTCACTTTATGGCAAGCATTTAAAGCCATCGGCAAAAGATTTAGAAGGAGTAAAAGTAGTTGTGTTCGATATTCAAGATGTAGGTGTTCGATTTTACACATACATCAGTACCCTACAATATGTAATGGAGGCCTGTGCAGTCCTCAAAATAAAACTGTTTGTCTTAGATCGACCGAATCCGAATGGTTATTATGTAGATGGTCCGGTGATGAAAAAAGAATTTTCAAGTTTCGTCGGTTTACAGCCTATTCCAATTGTGTATGGAATGACAATAGGTGAGTATGCTAAAATGCTAAATGGAGAAGGATGGTTAGAGAATAAGAAACGATGCGATCTTACCGTTATTAAATTGGAAAATTACACGCATGAATCTAGACCTGTTTTGCGTGTGTCTCCATCGCCCAATTTACCCGATATGGATGCGATTTATATGTATCCTAGCTTTTGTTTGTTTGAAGGCACGCATGTAAGTCTTGGTAGAGGAACTTCAAAGCCATTTCGACTAATAGGTTTTCCCGGTTATAAAAAAAGCGGAGCAGAACGTGATACATCGTTTACGCCAAAGAATATTCCGGGTGTCGCAATGAATCCTCCGTACGATGATACACTTTGTAGAGGATTAAGTTTTATTGGCAAAGGCTATGAAGTAAGGAATAAGGGAGAGGTGAATGTAGAGGTGCTATGTTTTATGTATGAGCGATTTGGTGAAAAAGATAAATTCTTTAATTCGTTTTTCAATAAGCTGGCAGGAAACGATGAATTACAAAAACAAATCAAAGCACATAAAACTCAAGCAGAAATAAAAAAAACATGGCAAAAAGATCTTGCTCTCTTTAAGACAATTCGTAAAAAATATTTGCTATACGATGACTTCAAATGAGTGAGTGGTGAGTGGTAAGTAGTAAGTTGACAATCCTAAAAAAATTGGTTGACCGTTTTTGATTTAATCAACAATCATTCTTCATTAATCATTATCCATTTTTCACTATTCAGTTTTCCTTCGCCGAAAGCACTTGCTTTTCTGTTCTTCCCGGATAAACTTTTAATGCTTCCGATAAACAAGTCATTGCTTTCTTCAGGTCAACAAGATTTAAAACATAAGCTATTCGTACTTCATCGGTGCCAAGATCAGGACGCGAATAAAATCCGGTTGCAGGAGCAAGCATCACCGTTTCATTATTGAATGAAAAATCTTCTAACAGCCATTGACAAAATTTATCTGAATTGTCGATTGGTAGGCGTGCTATGCAATAAAAAGCTCCGCTAGGCTTCGGACAAAAAACGCCGTCCATTGCATTCAATGCTTCGATTACGAAATCGCGTCGCTTTACATATTCAGATTTTACCTTAATGAAGTATTCGTCAGGCGTATCAATAGCGGCTTCGGCAGCTACTTGTCCGAAGGTTGGCGGACTTAACCTCGCTTGAGCAAATTTAAGTGCGGTAGCAAGTAGTTCTTTGTTGCGGCAAACCAATGCTCCAATTCGAGCGCCGCAAGCACTGTATCGCTTACTGATTGAATCGAGCATCACAACATTGTTTTCAATGCCTTTCAAATTCATGACAGAAGTATATTCTTTTCCATCGTAACAAAACTCTCTATACACTTCGTCGGAGAATAACCACAAATCATGTTTTTGAACTAGTGTACGCAGTTGTTCCAGTTCTTCTTTCGAATACAAATAACCGGTAGGATTCGAAGGATTACAAATCATAATCGCCTTCGTTTTCGGCGTAATCAGTTTTTCAAATTCAGAAATAGGAGGTAAGGCAAATCCGCTTTCAATAGTCGAACGAATCGGTACGACTTTTACGTTTGCCTGCGCCGAAAAGCCGTTGTAGTTAGCATAGAATGGTTCAGGTATAATTATCTCATCGCCCGGGTCCATACAACTCATCATTGCAATTTCAATTGCTTCTGATCCACCGGTAGTAATAAGTATCTCAGAAAAGTCGAGCTGAATATCGTATCGTTTGTAGTAAGTCGTTAGCTTTTTTCTGTACGACTCAATTCCGGCAGAGTGGCTATATTCTACAATTTTAGGTGCGAAATTATGAATAGCATCGAGCATCGTTTGAGGCGTCTCAATATCTGGTTGTCCAATATTTAAGTGAAAAATAGTTTTGCCTTGCAACTTTGCTTTTTCTGCAAAGGGAACAAGTTTACGAATCGGAGAGGGTGGCATCTGACGACCTTTGATCGAAGTTTCCGGCATAATATTTTAAATTGAGCAAGAGTGCGTTTGCAACAATTGCAAGTTTAGATTAACTAATTTAAGTTCTGAATACAGAAATAGCATTCAAAAAAGAAAGCCCTCCTTTAGGGGAGGGCTTCAAAAGTACTAATAATTTTTAATTTTTATTTACCTGCAGGAGCTGGTTCAGCCGGTGCCGGAGTTGCCGGTGGAGCTTCAACGTTTCCTTTAAGGTGAAGAACTTTAGACCCTGATTTCGAGTTTGAGGTCAAAGTAACCGTTTTGTCTTGCATTCCCATTTTTCCTGTTGAGTTAAATTCAACGTGAATAACAGCTTTTGCACTTTTCGCAATTGGCTCTTTCGGGTAAGAAGGAACTGTACATCCACAAGAACCAGCTGCTCCTGAAATAATCAATGGCTCTTTTCCTGTGTTCGTAAATTCAAAGTCGTACGTAACTTTGTCGCCCTGCTTTATAGATCCGAAGTTATATTCTTCTACTTCAAATTTAAAATCAGGAGCATTTTTGTTGTCTACCGGTGTTGCAACCGGAACTGTCTTTGCAGCATCTTGTGCGTTAACACCAGCTACAGAAAGAAATAAGGCAATGGCTAAGATTGATTTTTTCATTTTTCTTTTTTAGTTTTTTAAGATTGGGTATGTTATTTAGTATTTGTTTCTCCGGGTAATGTTGGTTTTTCGACCGTTCCTTTGATGTGAATTACCATCGGATTTTGCTCAGCATTGGAAGTCAAAGTGACCGTTTTATCTTGCACTCCAAGTTTTCCTGTGCTGTTGAATGTAACTTTGATCGATGCTTTTTGACCTTTCATAATTGGTTCTTTGGGCCAAATCGGAACAGTGCATCCACATGACCCTTCGGCTTTAGAAATAATTATTGGTTCTGTACCTGTATTAGTGAATTGAAAGTCGTAAGTAACTGACTCACCTTGCATAATTTTTCCGAAACTATGTTCTTCTGTTTCAAATTTGAAACTTGCTGCACTCGGGTCGTTAGCTAGATTACTCAGTTTTGTATTTTGTGCAAAAACAACCGATGATAAACCAAAGAATACTGCAAGTAGTGTAAGATTAATTTTTCCCATGTCTGTTCTTATTTAGAATTTTCTAAAGGTCCAAGATTATTCTTTACCGGCATTGTCTCTTCGTTTGCGGAAGGATCGGCCTCTACTACACCTTTGATAGTCAAAATTTTTGTATCGGTTTTGGCATTAGATGTCAACGTTACAGTTTTAGTAAATGCGCCAACTCTTTTAGTATCGTAATGAACTTTAATAACTCCGGTTTGACCTTTCATGATTGGTTCTTTTGGCCAAGTTGGAACGGTACATCCGCAACTTCCATGTGCATTGGCAATTACAAGTGGTTCCTTTCCGGTATTTTTAAATTTAAATTCGCAACCACCATCAGCACCTTGTTTAATTGTACCATAATCGTGGGTCTCGTTTTCAAAAGTTATTTCCGCAGCATTCGGGTTTACAACTTTTACTGCTGCTGTGTCTTGGGCGTTTGAACGTGATAAAAACGTCAGACAGATAATTGATGTGGCAATTAAGAATTTTACTTTTTTCATAGTTGTAGTTTTTGGGGACGTTGAATTTGAACGTACATTTGATTGTTTAGATTCATCCCTTTGCAATATTATTGCCAAAAATAAAAAAAAAGCTATGAAGACACTATGAACTTTAGATAAAGTAAATCATAACCTTATCTTAATTGACTTCTCCTAATGGAGTGTTCATCGAAAATACTGATTAATATACGGTTTCAAACCCTTGATGTCAAAGTAGTTGCTTGAATGAAGATTTTAGATCTCCATTAGCTTGTTTCCTATTTCATTAGCTGAATTCAAAAAAAAAGAGCTGAAAGAGAGCAGTGCAATCTTTTCAACTCTTTTTCAAGCCAAAAACTCTGATTTATTTTGTTGTCATAATTGCAAATGGGATCACCATTTCTTCGAGCGATATTCCGCCATGCTGAAGTGTGTTCTTATAGTAAGTAACATAATAATTGTAGTTGTTCGGATAAGCGAAAAACTTGTCTTGCTTTACAAACACAAACGCTTGTGATAAATGTTGACGAGGGAGCATTGCATCGGCAGGATTTTTAATTTCAAACACATCTTTCTTCTCGTAATTCATATTCTTTCCTTGCTTATAACGCAAATTCGTATTCACATTTCTGTCGCCCACTAATTTAGATGCCTCTTTTACTCTAATCGTGCCATGATCGGTTGTGATTATTAATTTTACCTTTTTCTCGGCAATTCTTTTGATTGCTTCGAACAATGGAGAATGTTCAAACCACGACAAAGTAAGTGATCGGTATGCTGCTTCATCGTCGGCTAACTCCCGTATCATTTCCATTTCAGTTCGTGCATGCGAAAGCATATCCACAAAATTGTAAACGATTACGTTGAATTTATTTTGCATCAAATTTGGAATGTCATCGACCATCGCTTTGCCATCGCTATGATTTGTAATTTTTCGATAACTCGATTTCCATTCTTTGCGAAAACGCTTCAATGTATCTTGAAGAAACGTTTCTTCATTCATATTTTTTCCGCCTTCTTCTTCATCGTTCAACCACAGATTAGGAAAACGTGCTTCAATTTCTGCCGGCATCAATCCGGCGAAAATAGCATTACGCGAATATTGCGTCGCTGTTGGAAGAATACTCAGATACACTTCGTCGTCGACTAATTTAAAATACTCTGCAATTAACGGTTGAATAACTCTCCATTGATCGTAACGTAAGTTGTCGATCAGTATCATAAAAACCGGATCAGCAGAGCTATCAATTGCCGGAATAATTTTTTTCTTCATCAGTTGATGCGACATTACCGGAGTAGTAGCCGCTTCTGGATTTTTTAACCAGTTGATATAATTAGTCTCGATAAATTTTGAGAACAATGTATTGGCTTCACTTTTCTGTGCAGTCAAAATTTCATACATGCTTTCATCCGACGACCGTTTCAATTCAAGTTCCCAATAAACTAATCGGCGATAAACTTCCGTCCATTCTTTCCAGCTCAAGCGATCGCTCATCGTCATTCCTAAATTCCGGAATTCTTGCTGATAGCCCTGCGCAGTTTTTTCACTTATAAGTCGACGGTTCTCTAAATTTTTTTTAAGTGAGAGTAAAATTTGATTTGGGTTTACAGGCTTGATTAAGTAATCGGCAATTTTACTACCGATAGCCTGTTCCATAATGTGTTCTTCTTCACTTTTTGTAATCATTACCACCGGAATTTCCGGCTTAATATTTTTTAATTGTGCCAATGTTTCTATGCCTGAAATGCCGGGCATATTTTCATCAAGAAAAACAATATCAAAATCTTTTACTTTAAATTCTTCTACGGCCGATGCTCCGTTGTTTGCTGTCGTCACATCATACCCTTTTTCAGTTAGGAAAAGTATGTGAGGTTTCAAAAGATCTATTTCATCATCGGCCCAAAGTATTGTTATTTTATCCATAAGTTCTGTTTCAACCACTTGCTTGCGGTTGTTTTCAAAGTTAGCAAAGATGTTTTTATTCATGCTTGATTTTTTTTAAAATGAATGGAATACTTTTAAACAACATAGAGTTCTAACTTGAACGCAAATCACGCTCACTTATTGCGGACCTAAAGTGCTAATCAAATCTTTTCGTTCCTTTTAATGGTCTTATCGGTTGATTAAGAAGGCTTCAATGGTGTTCTTTACGAATAGAATTCAGATATTGCAGAGCTATCTAAAACTACTATGCAATCAAAGTCAGGCCATTTAAAGATCGTGAATGATCCGATTTACGGTTTTATTAATTTCCCGTATGAGACTGTTTTTCAGCTAATAGAACATCCTTATTTTCAAAGGATGAGAAGAATTCGCCAATTGGGAACAACACATTTGGTTTATCCGGGAGCTCATCATACTCGTTTCCATCATGCTTTAGGTGCAATGCATTTGATGACGCAAGCAATTGAAGTTCTCCGAAATAAAGGGCATGAAATCACCGAACAGGAAGCTGAGGCTGTAACCATTGCTATTCTTCTGCACGATATCGGCCATGGCCCGTTCAGTCATGCTTTAGAAGGTTCAATTGTGCAATCGGTACATCATGAAGAAATATCGGCAATGTTTATGGATGCTTTGAACTTTGAATTTAAAGGAAAACTTGAAATGGCTATTCAGATTTTTCGAAATAATTATTCTAAAAAATTCTTGTTTCAATTGGTAAGCAGTCAGCTCGATATGGATCGACTCGATTATTTGAACCGCGATAGTTTTTTTACCGGAGTTTCTGAAGGTGTAATTTCCAGCGAGCGCATCATTAAAATGTTGGAAGTTCACAACGATCAATTGGCTATAGAAGCAAAGGGAATTTATTCCATCGAAAAATTTATTGTTGCTAGAAGGTTGATGTACTGGCAAGTTTATCTGCACAAAACTGTGGTGAGTTCGGAAACGTTGCTTATTAATATTTTGAAAAGAGCACGAGAGTTAGCAACAAAAGGAAAAGATCTTTTCGCTACCCGTGCGTTCAGTTATTTTTTAAGGAAAGAAGTTAGTAAGGCCGATTTTTTCTCGAGTCCTCGAGTTCTTCAATTGTTTGCGGAGTTAGACGATAGTGATATTGACATTTCCGTTAAAGCATGGTCGCATAATAGCGATCCAATTTTAAGCGATTTATGCAAACGATTAATGAATCGAAAATTGTTTAAGATTATACTTCAAGATAAACCATTCGACCAAGAGTTAGTCGAACAAATGAAGTCGGATATTAAATCAAAACTAAATTTGACAAACGAAGAGCTCGGTTATTATTTTCTTGAAGGCGAACTCTTGAATAATGCTTATCAATCAAAATCGGATAAAATCAATATTCTTTTTAAAGACGGTTCAGTTTGCGATATTGCAGAAGCGGCCGATACATTAAATATTAAAGCCTTAAGCGAGCCGGTCGTAAAACATTACATCTGTTTCCCTAAAATCGACTCTTAAAGGCCTTTTGTTTTCCCGTAAAATTAATTACATTCGTAGCATTAAAAAATACAAGATATGGAGTTTACTGCCAAGCAAATAGGTGACTTGTTGAAAGGGTCGATTGAGGGTGATGAGAATGTGAAAGTTTGGCGCTTGGATAAGATTGAACAAGGCGCTGAAGGTGGATTAACTTTCTTGGCGAATCCAAAATATGCACCTTTTATTTATTCTACAAGTGCCTCTGTTATTATTGTCGATAAAGATTTTATTCCCGAGCAAACAATTAGTTCTACGCTGATAAGAGTTGAGAATGCGTATCAAAGTTTTGTGTTACTATTGGAAATTTATAATCAGATTCAATTAGATAAAAAGGGTATAGAGCAACCAAATTTTATTTCTCCGTCGGCTAAAATAGGAACTGATGTTTACATTGGAGCCTTTGCATACATCGGAAATAATGTAAGTGTTGGAAATAATGTAAAAATTTATCCACAAGTTTATATTGGAGACAATGCGATTATAGGCGACAATACCACACTTTTTGCAGGCGTAAAAGTTTATTCTGATTGTGTTATTGGGAAAGATTGTACGTTGCACACCGGAACTGTGATAGGAGCAGACGGATTTGGTTTCACACCTAATTCAGAGAATCAATATAAGAAAGTTGCTCAGATCGGAAATGTAATTTTAGAAGATCATGTAGACATAGGTGCAAATACAACGATAGACAGAGCTACACTAGGTTCAACAATTATTCGCAAAGGAGTGAAGCTGGATAATCTTATTCAGATAGCGCACAATGTTGAGATAGGAGAGAATACAGTGATAGCAGCGCAAACAGGCGTGGCAGGATCTACAAAGATTGGCAAAGATTGCATGATAGGTGGGCAAGTAGGAATTGTTGGACATATCACCATTGCCGATAAAGTTAAGATAGCAGCACAGTCAGGTATAGGTTCCAATATTACTACCGAAGGCGAAATACTGCAAGGGTCGCCCGCGTTTGGAATTGGTGATTACAAGCGAACGTATGTCGTTTTCAGAAAACTTCCGTTGTTAGAAAAACGGATTAAAGAACTTGAACAAATGATCGCAGATATAAAGCAGATTTCTTCTTAAAGTGAGCGTTACAATTTTTTAATTTTTCGTAAGCAGTTTCTTAAAAATAGGTAGTCTGGTTTATTCGACAATTAGTTTTTGAATTGACTCACTTCCGTTAGCCGAAACTTTCACAAAATAAATTCCTGTTGAAAGATTTTCTAGCAGCAATTCTTTTGAAGTGCAATTGACAACTTTTTCGTCGAAGTATTTTTGTCCTACTGCTGAGAAAATCTGAATTCGCCCGTCCACAAGTTGTTTGTTGAATGAAAGAATAAATTTTCCTGTGCTAGGGTTAGGAGCAATGGCATAATTATTTGCTGCAAACACAGAAATACCTACAGAGCAATTTAATGCAGGGGCATCGGTACTCCAAATAATTCCGCTCATTAATGTTGCGTTGTTTCCGAAAATACTGTTGTCGACAGAAGTAGTTCCAATGCCTTCTTCAAATTTCCATACGCCAACCAATCCTAATTCGGCGCCGGTAGGAGTGCAACTCATGTACTGATTAATTTCGTTAGGCGAAAGCGCTTTATTCCAAACTTCCACCTGATCAATTTGGCCTTTGAATAATCTTGTACCGCCAAGAGTAAAAGGAACAGCGCCGATGCGAAGAGGGTAAGTGGAGGCATGAATAGATCCGCTATATAAAGTACTTCCTGAAAGATAACCGTTGATGTACACAGTTAGTTTTGTGCCATCATAAACACCCGTAACATGACTCCAAATACCTGTGTCAATAGCAGCAGTTGAGATAGCTTCTTTCCATCCGCCAACACCATCGCTGAAATTAAACGAAAGTTTGCCACCGGCACCGCACCGTAAGCAATACCCGGCAGAAGAAGTCGTCCAATCATCTTTCCCTACGATGTAATTTGAGTAAGGATTCACACCAAAAGTATCGGGTTTGATCCATGCCTCAATCGACAAAGCCGAAGTAGGGTTTAAAGAAGGGGCGTCGGCAACTTCAACATACGAAGCTGTACCATCAAATAAAAGCGAAGCAGTATTTGTTTGTGCCGAAGCAGAGAAAGCAACAAATGCTGAAATAACAACGAGTAGACATTTTTTCATAGCGGATATTTTGTGTTTATTGAAACAAATGTAATAATAAGATTGAGAAAACAGGCATGAGATTGTTTTGGTTAATGTCTCTTGATTTCTAAAATTTGTTAGCTTTGAAGTAAAGTATGAAGTAAAAAAGGTCAAAGGTCAAAGATAAAAGGTCATGAGAGTCTGCCTACGAATTACGACAGTCAATTTTCGATTCTCAAATTACAATTCTCAAATTTTTTAAATTAATAAATAAAAAAATGAAGCAACATCGAATCTCTATCCTTCTCATTTTATTTTTATTGAATGCATCTCTAAGTTTTGCGCAGAATACAAACAGAGCCTGTCAGTCTGATAATCGATTGAAAAAAGATTTTCAAACGAATGAAAAACTACGGGCCGAAATTCTTTTAGCAGAAAAAGCAATTAAAGATTTCAATGTAAATAGTAGAGCTCAAAATACGCACTATACCATTCCGGTTATTGTTCACATTCTCTATCACACTTCTGCCGAAAATATTCCTGATACTCAAATCGTAAAAATGATTGATATCATGAATCAGGATTTTGGTCGTTCAAATCCGGATACTGTTAATACACCTTTAGCTTTTCAATCTGTGGCCTCTGCCAGTCCTTTTGAATTTTGTTTTGCAAGGCAGGATAGTCTTGGAAATCTCTCAACAGGTATTGAACATATTTACACCGACACAATTCAATTCTCATCGCCATGGAGTATGCAAACACACGGAGTTTGGCCCTGGAATACTGATCAGTATTTTAATATTTGGATTGGAAATGCAACAGGATTTACTTACTCCAATTCTACACCGGTTTCTATTTATCCAACATACCATGCTAATTATGGTTTGATGGTAAGTAGTAGTTATGTGAGTCAACTACAATTGGGCGATACCTCGCAGTATTCCGGAAGGGAAATTACTCATGCATTAGGACATTGTTTTAATCTGCGGCATCTGTTTTCTATTTCGACATGCGTGGATGAGGATTCTGTAGCTGATACACCATTGCAATTAGATCCAACGTATTCTTGTTTGGTATTTCCATTGTTCGATAATTGTAATGCAAATGCTCCCGGAGTAATGTTTATGAATTTTATGGACATCAATCAAGAGTCGTGTATGAATATGTTCACATCAGGTCAAGCGAGTAGAATGGATGCTTCGCTCAATTTATTTTATCCGCAACTTCTTAGTTCAAATGGCTGCTTATGGAATGCAATTAATAAAAATGAAATGGAAGCGGTACATGTTTATCCAAATCCTGCGAGTGGAATTTTCAGAGTTGATTGTAGTCATAAAAATACTGTGAAGTATAAAGTGGTAGATATCAGCGGCAGATTAATTGAAGAAAAATATATTTCCGACGTAGATTTTTTTGAAATCGATTTAAATCAATTTCAAAGAGGAATCTATTTTTTATCGGTTAGTGAGCAAAATGGCGCGCGACATTTGGCAAAGTTGGTGAAGGATTAGAGTGCGTTTAAAGGAGATTTTGATATTGAGATGAAAACCCAAAATCTAACTTTGTTATGAATGCCTCCAGATTACCTCTTCCAATTCACCATTTCCATCCATTTTGTCTATTTTTAAGTCAAAATCAGATAAATGCTCTTTCGAGTTCATAAAATCTTTGATTTTTCCTTGCAAAGTAGTCCTCCTTTTAAGAAATAGGTTTATTTTTGACAACTTTTGAAAATGGAAATTAATTTTTCCATTAAAGTTAAAGACATAATGGCTGAAAATCAAACTCTTATAGAACCTTCTGTGGGCGAAACAAAAGCAGCACCAGCTGAAATTATTCTGCAGACGACATTGAAAAATGCAATCAGTATTTCTGGTGTCGGTTTGCACACCGGAGCTAGTGTTACGCTTACTTTCAAACCTGCTCCTGAAAATCATGGTTATGTTTTTAAAAGAATCGATTTGTCGGGCCAGCCGATTGTTGAAGCCGATGTAGATAATGTAACTGATACCGATCGGGGAACAACGATCAGTAAAAATGGTGCACGAGTGAGTACTATTGAACATGTGCTCGCAGCTTTGGCCGGGCTGGAGTTAGATAATGTTTTGATGGAGATTGATGGTCCTGAAGTTCCAATTATGGACGGGAGTTCAAAACCATTTATCGAACTTTTAGAGAAAGCCGGAAAAGTTGATCAGAGAGAAGAGCGACATTATTATGCTTTAAGTGAAAATATATCATACGAAGATCCTACTCGTAAAACAGAAATGTTAGCTGTACCTAGTGAAGATTTTCGTATTACTGTAATGGTCGATTATAATAGCGATTTATTAGGAACCCAGCACGCTACATTATATAATATTGGTGAGTTTAAAAAAGAAATAAGTGACAGTAGAACGTTTTGTTTTCTTCATGAATTAGAAATGTTGCTCGATCACAATCTTATTAAAGGTGGCGATATTAATAATGCAATTGTAGTAGTAGACAAACCCGTATCTGCAGAAAAGTTGGCGCATCTTGCAAAAGTTTTTAATAAAGAAAAAGTAACGGCTGAGCGTGGATTTTTAAATAATGTTCAGTTGCGTTTTCAAAATGAACCTGCACGTCATAAACTGTTAGATATTGTTGGAGATCTTGCTTTAGTTGGAGCACCATTAAAAGGACACATACTCGCTGCTCGTCCCGGTCATGTAGCCAACGTTGAGTTTGCCAGAAAAATAAAAGAACTAATGAAGCGCGATCGTTTTAAAGAACGTGCTCCTAAGTATGATGCTTCTGCAAAACCATTGTTAGATATTAATGGCATCATGCGTTATCTTCCTCATCGTCCTCCATTTTTATTTGTAGATAAAATTATTCATCTCACAGATAAAGAAGTTGTAGGTGTTAAGAATGTGACGATGAATGAATGGTTTTTTCCGGGACATTTTCCGGGATCGCCGGTATTTCCCGGAGTTATTCAAATTGAAGCAATGGCTCAAGTAGGAGGAATATTGGTGTTGAATACTGTTCCTGATCCGGAAAATTATCTGACATATTTTATGAAAGTTGATAACACAAAATTCAGAGGAATGGTTAGTCCTGGCGATACAATGTTGTTTCACCTCGAATTAATAACTCCTATCAGACGAGGAATTTGTCACATGAGAGGAAAGGCTTTTGTTGGCGACAAAATAGTAATGGAATCAGAAATGATGGCGCAGATCGTTCGGCGCGATAAAAAATAATCAGCTCCGCTTTATGAGCAATTTAATAAGCATACATCCCGGAGCTATCGTTGGTAAAAATGTTACCATCGATCCTTTTACCATGATTCACGACGATGTTGTTATCGGTGATGACACATGGATTGGAAGTAATGTGACCATTTTTCCCGGTGCGCGTATTGGAAAAAATTGTAAAATTTTTCCGGGCGCAGTAATAGCTGCTGTTCCACAAGATTTAAAATTTTCCGGAGAAGCAACTACGGCAGAGATTGGCGATAATACAGTGATTCGAGAATGTGTCACGATTAACAGAGGAACGAAAGCGTTAGGAAAAACAGTGATTGGTTCCGATAATTTATTAATGGCTTATGTGCATGTAGCGCATGATTGCATCGTAGGAAATCATTGTATACTTGCTAATGGAGTTACGTTGGCCGGTCATATTACGATAGAAGATTTTGCAATAATCGGTGGACTTTCAGCCATTCATCAATTTGTTCGTATTGGTTCGCACGTTATGATAAGCGGAGGATCGCTGGTGCGGAAAGATGTTCCGCCATTTGTAAAAGCGGCGCATGAGCCATTGTCGTATGTTGGAATTAATGCAGTAGGACTTCGTCGACGAGGTTTTTCGCCCGATAAGATTTCCGAGATTCAAAATATATATCGTATTCTTTTTGTTCAGGGTTTGAGTAATACTCATGCCCTTGAAGCGTTGACCACACAAATTGCACCGAGTGAGGAGCGTGATCAGGTGTTGAATTTTGTTCGCAGTTCTACGCGCGGCATTATGAAAGGCTATAGTCACGACGAAGATTAATTATTTAGCAGTGACGATCAACGTACATAACGCAGGTAAAAAATTTTACAGAGAGTGGATCTTCAGGAAACTGGAGCTTACACTTAAACAGGGATCAAAGTGCGTCATCTTAGGTCCGAATGGTTCAGGAAAGTCGACCTTGCTTCAAATTTTATCGGGTGCCGTTGGACTTAATGAAGGAGAGATAAAATTTTTTATCGATGAAAAGTTAGTTGACGAAGAAGAAGTTTACAATTATGTTTCAGTATGTGCTCCATATTTGGAATTGATAGAAGAGTTTACATTCAGAGAAATCATACGTTTTCATTTTAAGTTTAAGAAAATAGTAAATGGTTTAACAGAAGCCGATGTATTACGAATTTCAGGAATGGAAAGTAATGCAGATAAAGTGATGCGTTTTTTTTCGAGCGGAATGAAACAGCGAGCAAAACTAACGTTAGCAATATTATCGGATGTTCCATTATTATTGCTCGACGAACCATGTAGCAATTTAGATCGTGCCGTCGTTTTTTGGTATCAGAAAATGATAAATGATTATGCAATGAATAGAACAATTATAGTTGCATCGAACCATCAGGAAGAAGAATATTTATTTTGCGATGAAAAAATTTCGGTTGATACTTTTAAATAATTAGAATGGAAGAGTATTTAATTGAAACGGAAACTGAATTGAAGTTGCTAGCGCAAAAGCTGATAAAATTTGCTCAGGAAGAAAAAGTGTGGATTTTTAAAGGTGAAATGGGAGCGGGTAAGACAACATTTATCAGAAACATTTGTGAAGTTTTAGGGGTTCGAGAAAACGTTAGTAGTCCAACGTTCTCATTAATCAATGAATATAGCTGTAAAAACGGCGAAAAAGTGTATCATTTCGATTTCTACCGAATAAATTCATCGAAGGAAGCGGTTGATATCGGCTGTGAAGAATATTTTTATAGTAAGTCGATTTGTATGATTGAATGGCCGGAAAAAATTTTAAATTTATTGCCCGAACAATCCGTAACGATTACGATTGTTGACATAGACGGAAAAAGACAGATTCAATTTTCTCATGGTTGAAAGACAAATTACAGCATCCTTGGCCGCTTCGGCCGCTTTAATGCCTAAAGAGGCAATGCTTGATGTAAAGAAGCTGCACAAGCAGTTATACATTGGTATACCGAAAGAAACATCTTTTCAGGAAAACAGAGTACCATTAATTCCTGAGTCTGTTTCATTATTGGTGAATAACGGTCATCAAATTGTAGTTGAATCGGGAGCAGGATCGGCAGCGAAGATTGAAGATTCAGACTTCAGCGAAGCAGGAGCACAAATTGCTTATTCGACGGAAGAAGTTTATAAGGCTGACATTGTATTAAAAGTGGCTCCACCGTCAATTGAAGAGTTGGATTATTTGCAACACCGACAAACGTTAATTTCTATTTTGCAAATGAGTATGCAGAATGCAGATTATATCAAAGCGTTGTCGGCAAAAAAAATCAACGGAATTGGTTACGAATTTATTCATGACGAAACCGGAGTATATCCAATCATTCAAGCGATGAGTGAAATAGTAGGTAATTCGAGTATCCTTATTGCAGCAGAATATTTGAGCAATGCATTTAATGGGAAAGGCGAATTACTTGGTGGTGTTGCCGGAATTCCTCCATCATCTGTAGTGATTATTGGAGCAGGAACAGTAGGTGAATATGCAGCACGTGCTGCATTGGGTTTGGGTGCAATGGTAAAAGTCTTCGATAATTCAATCCATCGTTTAAGGAGACTGCAGAACCGATT
This sequence comes from Bacteroidota bacterium, assembly GCA_043747595.1. Classification (GTDB taxonomy): domain Bacteria; phylum Bacteroidota; class Bacteroidia; order AKYH767-A; family 2013-40CM-41-45; genus JADKIH01. Next base: position 40,438 of record JAYTOX010000037.1, read on the forward strand.
AGGACGAAGAGTTTTTACATCGATGCTTGTACCAACAATTTTGTTGCGTGAATTGCGCTCGGCCGATGTTGCCATAGGCGCACTAAGAGCGAGCGAAGGAAGAACGCCGATAGTCGTTACAGAAGAAATGGTTTCTGAGATGCGTGTCGGTTCAGTAATTGTCGATGTAAGTATCGACCAAGGCGGATGTTTTGAAACATCGGAAGTAACAAATCATTTGCAACCTGTTTTTAAAAAATACGGAGTAGTACATTATTGTGTTCCAAACATCGCTTCACGAGTAAGCAGAACAGCTTCTACAGCCTTAAGCAATATTTTTACTCAGATTTTATTATCAGCAGCCGAAGAAGGTGGATTTGAAGAAGTAGTTTGGAAAGATCTTTCGGTGCGAAATGGAGTTTATATGTACAATGGTTCTATCACCAATCGTTACATTGCCGAAGCTTGTCATTTACCGTATAAAGATCTTGATTTATTGCGTGCGGCTCGTTTGTAATTAATTTCATTTCAAATCAAAATAGTAATTCTTAGAAACGAATTTTATTATTTCAATTCGTTTCTTCTTTTTTTCTCTTGAAGAATCAGCGTTAATTCTCTCCCTGTTTGTCCGGCTACCGAAGTGTTTTCTTGAGCGCGTCGAATTAGATAGGGGAGAACAGCAGTTACGGGGCCGTACGGAACATATTTACAAACGTTATATCCTTTGTTGGCAAGATTGTAACTAATATGATCGCTCATGCCATAAAGTTGGGAGAACCAAATATGCGGGTGATTCACCGGAATATTTTTTTCATTCATCCATTCAGCTAAATTCAAATTACTTTGTTCGTTGTGTGTTCCACAAATTACAGCCATGTTATCGATGTTATCAATGCAAATTTTCAAAGCAGCATTGTAATGGATGTCGGTTTGTTCTTTTGTTGAATGAATAGGCGAAATATAATTGTTCTTTTCCGCCCTTGCTCTTTCTTTTTCCATATACGCTCCACGAACTATTTTATATCCCGGCTTATATCCAAACTCTTTTGCATGAACTAATTTGTCTTTCAGAAAAGATAACCGGTCGGTGCGATACATTTGCAGAGTATTGTAGATGATAACTTTTTCTTTGTTGAATTTTTTCATCATCTCCAATGCAACTTCATCAATCACATCCTGAATCCAAGTTTCTTCTGCATCAATGAAAAGTGGAACGCCTGCTTCAAATCCGGTGCGGCAAATTTTTTCAATTCGATCGAGAAATTTTTTGTATTCTTCTTTTTCGGAATCAGTCAATTCAAAACCATTATTTTTTTTCTCAAGTAATGCGAATCTCGCAAACCCGGTTGGTTTGAAAACGGAGAAAGGAATGTTGGCATCATTCTTCGCTCGATGAATTGTAGCAATCGTTTCATTTAATCCTTCATCGAAATCTTTTTCAGATTCTTTTCCTTCGACAGAGTAATCCAGAATTGTTCCGATATGATATTTCCCTAAATTTTCGATTTTCGATTTGCAATCTTCTATTGTTTCTCCACCGCAAAAATGTTTGAAAATAGTGGCTCTTATTAATCCTTTTATTGGAAGATGTGCCCACAAAGCAAAGTCGACTAATGGCGGACTAATTTTTACAAGTCCGTTAAAGCTGATTAATTTAAAAAGCCAATATGCGCGATTAAGATCACCGTTACTTTTGGCGCTGAAGGCAATTTTTGTATCGTCGAAGGAAACGAGATGGTCTTTCATAGATGAGCTGCAAACCTACACAATAAGAGTGAAAATTCAAGTTGTCGCTGCGAGATTATTTATGGAGAATGAATGCAAGGATCCTAAACTAGGAGCGATTAATTAAGCGATAAAAGTGAATTATTTTGTTGGTCTACAAGAAAATAACAAATTGTCGCGAGCAATTGTAACGTCGTATTTTTTAATGAATTCGTTGAACAAGCAAGCCGCCTGATTCGTTGAATAGATAAAAATTAACTATATCTTTACAACATCTATGGTACCAGCACAAATCGTATCTTCTTCTCTTGATCAATGGCCATTTCCATTGAAGCGACCTATCATTATTGCAGGTCCCTGTGGTGTAGAATCGGAAGAGCAAATTCTAACTACAGCATCTGAATTAGCTAAACTTGATATTCAATTATTGCGAGGTGGAATTTGGAAACCACGTACTCGACCTGATTCTTTTCAAGGAATTGGTTCGGAAGGTTTGCGTTGGTTAAAAAATGCAGGCATCGCAAATAATCTTCCTGTTACAGTAGAAGTAGCCAATCCGAAACATGTTGAAGAAGCATTGAAGGAAAAAATAGATGTGTTGTGGATAGGAGCCAGAACTACAGTCAATCCTTTTTTAGTTCAGGAAATTGCAGATGCATTACAAGGTGTAGATATTCCTGTAATGGTAAAAAATCCGATCAATCCCGAGTTAGAATTATGGATAGGAGCATTCGAACGACTGAACCGTTCAGGAATTACGCGGTTGATGGCTATTCACAGAGGGTTTTCTACATTTGCAAAAAGTAAATATAGGAATGCTCCGAATTGGCAAATTCCGATTGAATTAAAAAGACGATTTCCTGAACTTCCTCTAATCTGTGATCCGAGTCATATTGCAGGAGAGCGATCTTTAATTCCATTCTTAGCACAAAATGCACTCGACTTGAATTACGACGGACTCATGATTGAATCGCACATTTCTCCTGATAATGCAAAAAGCGATAGAGAACAACAACTGAGTCCGACTGAGTTGAAAGATTTAATGAGCGAATTGATTGTTCGTCAAGCTGTAGTTAGCGATGTAATGTTTTTAAATTTGCTGGAAGAGCTGAGAGATAGAATCGATTCGATTGATGAAAAAATTTTAATTTTAATGGCAGAAAGAATGTCTGTTGCGCGGGAGATTGGTCAGTATAAAAAGGAAAACAATATGACTATTCTGCAAGTGCAACGCTGGAATGAAATATTAACATCGCGCTTGAAGTCGGGCGAAATGAAAGAAATGGAAAGCGATTTCTTGTTAAAACTTTATGAGATAATACATCAAGAGTCGATTCGTCAACAAACGGAAGTGATGAATCTTGTTCGTAGTTAATTTACTTTTTCTCTAACCCACAATTGTTGATCAGATGAGATTAAATTCAGAATTGTATAATGTTTATTTTGGTAGTGAGTCGTTGCCTCTTATAGGCAAGGCTATTGTTGACAATAAATATAGCAATGTCTTTATTTTGTGCGACAATAATACAGAGGAGCTATGCCTTCCACACTTTATAGAATCATCCGAGTTAGAAAGTGCCGGGATTTTGATCATTGAGGCAGGCGAAAACAGTAAGACGATGGAAACCATCAGCGATATGTGTCAGTCGTTATTAACAGAAAATGCCGATAGGAAAACATTGCTGATAAATTTAGGTGGAGGAGTAGTATGTGATGTTGGGGGATTTTCAGCATCCATTTATAACCGCGGCATCGATTTTATAAATGTTCCGACTACCTTGTTGGCAATGGTAGACGCATCTATTGGCGGCAAGACAGGTGTAAATTTAAACAATGTAAAAAATGCAGTTGGAGTATTTGCGGCTCCACATTCGGTTTATATTGATGCTGCGTTTTTAAATACATTGGATGAAGATGAGTTTAAATCGGGATTTGCTGAAATTATTAAGCATGCTTTGATTGTCGATGAAAAATATTGGCAACTCATTTCGTCGATAACCGATTTAATGGTAATAGAAAATTTGATAAGTATTATTCATCGATCAGTTGAAATAAAATTAAGTATTTCGTCACAAGATTTCAGAGATACAGGATTTAGAAAGATTTTAAATTTTGGCCATACATTTGGTCATGCTTATGAAAGTTCTTCTTTTAAGAGTGAAGGACGGCAGTTGAAGCATGGACATGCAGTAGCAATTGGAATGATTGGGGAATTATTTTTGTCGGCAAAACTTGCGGGATTTCCTGCAGAAAAATTGGAGCAAGTAGTTGATTTTATCATTCTGCACTTTGGGAAGTCATTTATCAGTATTAATGAAAATGAACTTGTTCATTATTTATTCAGCGATAAAAAGAATGAGAAAGGTAAGGTTGGGTTTTATTTGTTGAGCGATATAGGAAGAGGAGCAGGAATGTTTTTTCCTGACGATGATATGATTCACGAGGCGTTAAAATTTACTTCCAGTATTATTAATGAATAATATGGAACAAGAAGTAAGATTTGAAAATGGAATACGTTCGTGCAATGTTGAGCTTACTCCTTCAAAAAGTATTTCAAATCGAGCTTTGATAATTAGATCATTGTCTGATAATTTTTATGAGATAGATAATCTTTCAAATTCTACCGATACACAATCGCTTTTAAAGGCACTGGAATTTAAGAATAGAGAAATTAATGTTAATGATGCTGGAACATCTTATCGTTTTTTAGTTGCGCGATTGGCCATTCAGCAGGGTGAGTGGCAATTGTCAGGAAGTAAAAGAATGTTAGAGCGGCCAATTAGTTTATTAGTCGATTCATTACGGAAACAAGGTGCGCAAATAGATTATTTAGGTATCGAGAATTTTCCTCCGTTAAAAATTGTTGGGTGTAAATTAAAAGGAGGTGAAATAGAAATAGACGGGAGTGTCAGTTCGCAATTTATTTCGTCGTTGATGATGCTAGGTCCTTGTTTACAGGGAGGCTTAAAAATAGAAGTCAAAAAGAAATTGCTTTCTTTGCCCTACATAAAAATGACTGCTGCGTTAATGGAGAATGCTGGAGTGTCGGTTACGATTGATGATTCGTTGATAAAAATCCCGGAAGGCAAGTATTCTTGCAGTCAAATGAATGTTGAGAATGATTGGAGCAGCGCTTCATATTGGTATTTGTTGTGTTCACTAAATCCGGGTACGCGTTTTGTTTTAAATAAATTGAATGAACAATCAATTCAAGGAGATAGTGCTGTTGCTGATTTAATGAAAAGCTTTGGAATAGAAACAGAATTTATCGTAAATGGGATTGAGATTCATTCTACTGATACATTCATTACAGAATTTGAATTTGATTTTTCAAACATACCTGATTTGGCGATTACTTTTGCTTTTCTCTGCGCTGCTAAAGGAATCAAAGCTCACTTACGAGGTGTTTCAAATTTGCGATATAAAGAATCAGATCGACTAGAAGTTTTGGTAGAGATTCTTGGAAAATTTGGCGTGATTAGTTCTTATTCTGAAAATGATTTTTATATTCATCGCGGAAAAATGATAAATCCTGGATTGGTAAATGCTCATAAAGATCATCGTTTTGTGATGGCTGTTGCTATGTTAACATCTGTTGTGGGATCTTTTAAAATTGATGGAGTAGATGCAGTAGCTAAATCGTATCCTGAATTTTGGAATCAATTGAAAGGTGTCGGAGGTGTTTTAGTTTGAGTCAAGAAGTAGTTGTCATAATAGAAAACTAACTTGAAATTTTACATCGTCGATCATTTTAATATATTCAGTTTTCACGGAGGAATAGATCATCCAGCTTCTGGCATATTTAACACTTATGTTTGCTTGTTTTATTTTCAGCGTTGCATTTAGATAAAACCTGCTTCCGTTGCCGGAATAAAAAGGAAGAGAGAAAGATCCGGGCAAATCATTTTCATATTCATAAAATCGAAGATCAAAATCTGGATTGTAGAAAATCGCAAACCTTGCATTGAACGAAATTTTCTTTTTACCCGGATGAAAAAAAACATCTTGAGCAATGTAAGACCCATTGGAAATAAAAGTATGGCCGTTATATTTTTTATTTAATTCAATTCTCGTTCTCCAATCCCAAGTCGCATCGACCGAATAAGAGGCGCTAAGACGATAGCCAATAATTGTTCTTTCGAATATTTCTTTTATTCCTGTGTATGTTTCTGAGTTATTATAATTTCTCTTGTTGTTTTTATAACGAATTTGAAAAATTGTTTTTTTGTTTGGCTGGTAGCTTATGGTTGTTCCGGCAGTAATTCCGGTTGATGGTAAGTCAATTCGATATTTCAGGAATGGGAATTCATCGCGATTAATATATGTTAGCAATGACCAAGCGGAATTTAATTTTAGTGAAACTCCGGAGTAAAAGCCGTTTTCGTTTTCAGGAAGTGTATTGCTGCCAAAAGCGTTCGATTTTAATGAATGAAATGATTTATCGTAATTGTGATAGATAAGCGAGAGCGTCAGATTTTTTCCAATACTTATGAGCGAACCTTGGAGAATGGCGATCGATTTATTTTCAGAGAGAGCAGTTTCGCCAAAGAGTAATATATTTTTAATTGTTTTTTGGTAGTCAAAACCAGATACAACATTGGTTCTGCCATTAAATTCAAATTGGTTGTACTGGCGAACTAATTTCATAATTGGAAAATCGTAACTCAGCAATGTTGTTGTAAGTCCAATTCTCCAAGAAGGTTTTATAAGTTGGAGCGAAAGTCCAACATAATTTTCTTTAATAGTGTGATATCCGTTCGATTCAGATTGTGTTCGATGATAACCTGAAGTTAAAAAAGATTGGATATATTTTTCAGAGTTGTTGGAGTCAATTTTTAAATTACCGTCCACTTTATGTGATGAAAACCAGAAGGAACAGTTTAATTGCCTATAAACAAGGTGAGCTGCAATGCCTCTTAAGTACCTGTTTTCATCTGATGAAGCAGAAGGCGAAATACCACGTCCGATTTTGCATAAACTAGTGGCATTTTCGACTGATGAAAATCCGGAGCCATTCCAAGCAACAAGTCCTTGTCCGAAAGTTGTATTGAAGTCGCCGACAATTATTTTTCGAACAATCTTTTCGAGTTTTATTTGTAAATAGAATGAATAAAAGTCGAAACCTGATTTTCCGGAACCGAATATTATTTTTTCACCCGGATCTTTTTCAGCAAGAAAGCCATAAGAGTATCGATGTGAATCATTGCCTCTGAATTTGATAGTAATTTTTGTTGGATCTCCTTGAAAATCGGCCGGGACATATTGTTTAATGCTTTGCTGAAAACGAAATGTGAGTGTGTTCTTTGAGGAATTTGAAATTGATTTTGTGTCAAAAATAAGGTATGGAATAATAGTATGAAGTGTAACAGTGTCAATTTCGTCAATTACCTGTAGCTCTTCCAAGGCAATCAGTTTTCCAAATTTTCTAATGTGATTTTGAATTGACTGCAGTTGTTTTTGTGTTAAAATATTTACCTGTGATAAGATTAGAATTTCATCAGTGTTAATATTTATTTTTTTATCGAGAAGCGTTGATATTTCAGTTGATATTTCATCGTCAGTTTCAATGATTGTTTCTTTTAAAGCATCATCATTACTTCTTTCTATAATTGAATCCAAAGCTTGGGAAAAGCAGTTGTTGTTAGTTATAAAAAGCAATAAGAAAATTAGTTTCTTCATTTTGTGAGAGGGACTAAGAGTGAAAATGAAGCTGAATTTCCTAACAGAAGTTGGTTAGAGAATCCGATGTCGAAGAACATTTTTTGATAGAAGATCCTTGTTCCGAAACTTAATTTTGAAAGTTGAGAGACATAGGTCGATCGAATGACAAATGTTTTCGTGAATTGGTATTCAACACCTGAAGAGATAATAATTTCTTGCCCGTTTTTTTGTTCGAAAGAAATTCCAATTTTGGTAGATTTGTTTGCGGAATAGGCGAGACTACCTATAAGTTTACCGGGAAGGAATAAATCGTTTGCAATTATTGTTCTAAAGGGGTTATTGATTAAAAATGCTAAATCAATTTTGGAGGTTACTTTGGCAAATAGAGAAATAGAAGGGAAGAGATTATTCAAATTTTGATATCTGTTTTCCGCATATTGATATCGTTCGTCTGTAAATACAAGTCCAAGATTAAATTTCTCGTTAATTTTTCTAGCGTAGGCAAGAGAGAATATTGTTAAATTGAAGTTGGCATTTCCGGAATAATTGAGACCAAATCTAAAAAGCTGATTTTTAAATTTTCCATAGTTGTATTGAAGAGTCGATGTACTTAGTTCTTGTACAAAATAGTTTTGGATGTGAGTTATTTCAAGAGTGTTCGACTTTAGGAAATTTGTAGTTGCAACGTTTGAGTTAAGTGAAAATGAATCAGTGAAGGCGATTTCGTTATTAGCTAAAACGAAAGAACGAGTGTCTTTTATTGATTGAGCAGAAAGGAGAAAATGCGCAAGCGTAAAAAATAAAAGAAAGAAGAGTGGTCCTATTTTCATTCCACAAAAATAGGAGGAAGGATCGGCTTGTTACAACCAATAAAAGTAGGATAATTTATTAGCGTTGTTTAATTGAACAATCATTAGTAATTCGTAAGTAGATATTCGTAATTAGTGAGTAAAAAATGATCTTCAACCTTTGCCCCGTCTTACTTCCATTCCAAATTGGTGAATCGTAAAAAAACGAGCAAGCTATATTGACCTTTTCATATTTCATACTTCATTTCCAAATTGGTGAATCGTAAAAAGCGAGCAAACTATATTTGCATTTTTTACTTCATACTTCATACTTCATACTTCATACTTCTAACTTCATCCTTCATCCTTCATCCTTCATCCTTCTTACTTCTTACTTCATCTTTCATCCTTCTTACTTCCTCATTGCTTTGTTTTACTTTTTGTTTTAGTTCTTCTTTGAAAGCAACAATACGTGCTTGAACAGTTGGTTCGAAAGAGCCGATAATTTGTGCTGCTAGTATTCCTGCGTTTTGTGCTGCGTTTAATGCAACAGTTGCAACCGGAACTCCATTTGGCATTTGAAGAATTGATAAAACTGAATCCCAGCCATCAATTGAGTTTGTCGATTTAATAGGAACGCCAATAACTGGCAGAGGAGTAAGTGATGCTACCATACCCGGCAAATGTGCAGCGCCACCAGCTCCGGCAATGATTACTTTCAAGCCACGATCAGCTGCATTTTGTGCATATTCAAACATCAGTTCCGGTGAGCGATGTGCAGAGACAATTTGAATTTCAAAATTGATATTCAGTTTCGAAAGTATGTTGGCTGCTTCTTGCATGATTGTCAAATCTGATTGACTCCCCATGATAATTCCAACTTGGATAGGTGTGTTCATTTATGCAATAACTTTTAGATGTTGTTTTACGAATTGGGCTGTTTCTATTGCCGACTTTAACGTAGAATTAACAATAGTAACATGTCCCATTTTTCTATACGGCTTTGTAATTTTTTTTCCGTAGAGATGAATGTGTACACCAGATTTATCAATGACTTTTTCAATGCCGCTATAAATTGGATTTCCTTCAAAACCTTTTTCTCCCAATAGATTTAGCATTACCGAAGGTTGAGTAATCGTCGTGTCGCCTAAAGGAAGTCCAGTAATAGCACGAAGCATTTGTTCGTATTGTGAAGTTTTGTTTCCTTCAATCGTTTGATGTCCGCTATTGTGTGGGCGAGGTGCGATTTCATTAATAAGAAGTGTACTATCTTTTGTAACAAAAAATTCGACAGCCATAATTCCTATGAGGCCTAATTTGTTTGCAATGTCGATCGCAATTATTTTTGCTTCTTCTTCCAATTGCGTCGAAAGTGAGGATGGAGAAAAAAGAAATTCTACTAAATTGGCTTCTTTGTTAAATTCCATATCAACAGCAGGGAAGCATTTTGTTTCTTTATTTATTCCTCTTGCAACAATTACTGCAACTTCGCTATTGAAGTCGATTAGCTTTTCAAGTACAGCCGGGCCATCAGGTAAGTTTATTAAGTCGCTACTCGATCTGATAACACAAACACCTTTTCCATCATAACCACCTTTTCGAAGTTTATGCATAACAGGAAAAAGATGTTGATGTTCAATAATATTTTCTTTGCTTTCAATCAAGATAAAATCGCTTGTCGGTAAATTATTCTCTTGATAAAAAAGTTTTTGTAATCCTTTATCCTGAACAGTTCTTATGAGATTAGGAGAAGGATAAATGGTTTTTCCTTCGCTCTTCAAGAGTTCAAGAGCATCAACATTTACATTTTCGATTTCGATGGTAATTACATCGCACTTTCTTCCGAAATCGACCACAGTTTGAAAGTCGTTAAAGCTACCAAGATGAAATTCGGTGCAAATATTTTTACAAGGCGCTTCAGGGTCAGGGTCTAATACTCGAATTTTTAAATCGTAGTCTATGGCTTTTTGAACAAGCATTCTACCCAGTTGACCGCCACCTAAAATACCGATTTGAATATCTTGAATCTGTTTTTTCATAAGAGCGACAAATTTAGGCGAAGTTCCTTGTTATAAAAATTTGAATCTCCATTTTCAAGAGTTATTTTTCAAAAAGGAAGTTCTGAGAACAACAACTTTGAATAATGGTGAAATAAGGGTAGAAAACGACTATTCATTCTAAAAAAATGTGTAGAAAGATTGGTACTCACCAACTTTAATT
>JAYTOX010000038.1:0-49382 GCA_043747595.1 Bacteroidota bacterium
CCCATTAAATCGTATGCAATTTTTTCATCAAACTCATGAAAATTACCTATGAAATAATCTTGTGCCAAGGCTAAATTACAAGCATAATATGCAGCTGTCATACGATTAAGATCATCATATCTGTATGCATAGACATGCTCTGGTTTTTTTGCAGGATCAATGATCGGGTCGCGGCTTTTCCACCGTATAGCAGAGATATTTCCATTGTATTGTGGTTGAACATCAAAATGCTCTTTTGTGTTAGACAGACCACTACAATCGATAGTAAATTCATCAGGCACATAATTATATGAAATCTCTTCACCAAATGCATCGAAATCATCTGGATTATTTTCAGCATCATAAGTTAATGATGCATTGTTGATACTATTTAGCCATCCACGAATGTTATAACGATAGTCAACCAATTGGAGATAATCATTATTGGTTTGATCATAATGTAATCCCAACTGATTAATTTGACCCAATTCATTGTAGTTGAAATTAGCAATTTTTATTTCAGGATCGGTATCACCGGTTTGCATATAAGTAGCCCTCTTACGACCTTCATGATCATATTCATTTCTAGTGTGAATTCTTAATGGAATTGCATTGCCGTCGATTGTATGTTCTCGGACACTGTAAACAACGTTTCCGATAAAATCATATTGGTAGTCTACGATATCAGAACCATTAAAGGGGTGTTCCTCAATTCCTTCAATAATCCTTCCTTTATCATCAAAATAATAGACTGATGTCAAGAAAGTATTGCTTCCATCCAACAGTTTCGCTCGAGTACCTGTTAAAAGTCCATTTGTACGATTACTTGGTGCTACATGTTGAGCAGGGTGTAAATTTTGATCCCAAGAGTAATTATCATAATAATCAACAGTATATAAATCATTCCAAGTCGTAGGATAAGCACGAGAAGAATAGCCCATTGTTCCGCTACCACTTCGTTCTTCCCAAAGAAAGCTCGTGTTATCAACATCAGTCTGCAAACTGATTAGGTCACCTCCTTGTTGAATCAACCCTGTCATGACAACTCTTCCCAATACATCATATTTAGTAAAAATCCAATCCTGGTTATTTCCCGAACGTTGTTGAGGAGTTTGAGTCAGGACAACTAAATCTAGTCTATTATAGACATAATAGGTCCAGTCCAATTGGCCTGGAATTTTTTTCCAAATTAATCGACCTCGGGCATCGTACCGATATCCATAAATATAATTTTGAAAATTTATATCAGAAATATCTCCTATAAATTGAGGTGTAGAAGAAAAGGCTTCAATAGCTGCAGGCGGCACAATGTAGGCAAGTTGACCTAAATCATCATAAATATAATATGTATCTAAATATGTTTCGTTGTCTGGCCCTGAGTAATCAATTTGGGTTGGATATTGTACTGATTTATCAAGGCTAACTGTTTTTCCAGAATTAGTTGCTTCTGATGTTGTAATTGCTTTTTGGCGCTTCAGAATAACTCGTCCCAACTTGTCCACATATTCCATTGTTTGCATTCCATTTTCATCAGTGACAATTGTTTTGAAAAGTTCGTTAGCGTTAAAATATACCTGGGTAGAAGGAGTCAGAGCAGAAATACTTGTTCCATCGATTGTCCACAAAAGAACTTCATTAGCATCATTCGTTGTGCGATCGGTATGTACAGTATGCTGACCAATTTGCCAATCTTCTCCAGGCGAACCATTTTCCACAATTCGATTTAGTGGGGATGGTTCATAAGAAACTTCCATAAAAGGAGTTGCTGATCTTGCAACCGCATAAGTTCCTTGGTAGAATAAATACTGATCTGAGTTGGAGTAAGGAACTGCAAGAGCATTAGTTTGAAAAAAACCTTCAATGCTAGATGAAGCATAGGGCAAGTATTTTTTAGATTCTCTTCCAAACTCATCATAAACAAAAGGTTGAACAAAGTCGTGACCTTGGGAAGAGCCTCGTACATTGATCGTTTGATTTGGTTTTCCAAGTCCATCAAAATACTGGATAGTTACTTTTTTATCTGTCCAGATTGCATTTTCAATTACTGAGCTAGAGCTTGAAGGGAAATTTGGGATTTGTGTTTTAATATAATTAGAGTTTGTCGATTGTGGATACGCAAGCTGGTATGTAAGAGTATACATACACCAGAAAAAGCAAATTACATATTTTTTCATTTTTTTGTCCTAGAGTTAAAATAATTAATCAAAGATTAACTATACTTAAATTTTTCAATTCTCTTTGAAGTATCAATATCTGGTTTTATGTTTAAATAAAATTCAAATGATCCATCCAACTCGATAAACAATCATTGGCGTTTCTGGCACATGCTTATCGTATAGCAAATCGTACATCAGTGAAATTGATGGTGCCAACTTCCCTTTCACAGAGTACTTTATTTTTAACCCGATCAATGCGCTTTCTATTGTTTTGGGCCGATGGAATGGTACTAAATTAATTCGCTCGTAATTCATAGTGAGGAATAAAATAGATTTTAGCTTATAGTCTATATAGCTTCGCAAGGTGTATGAAGAAGAGAGGCTATTTTTATTTTCACCCGCTGTTTTATTGAATGAAGCATGATAGGCGATACCTGTTCCAATAGATAATAGAGGATTAAGTTGGTATTCCCCATTCAATCCAGTAGTGATTCCTTTAGGAATAAGACTGGTTCGATTATCAAACTGAAAATCGAAACCAAAGTGTAATCTATCAATTTTGCGTTTTGTTTTGAGGGGATTGGGTTTAAAGTCGGGTACATCAGCTGCATTAGCTAATTGAGGCAGTTCAGATTTCATCTTTCTAATTAGGGAAGATCCCTCTGTTAGATTTTCTTTTACAAGTTCTTTACCTTCATCGGTCAACCCATTCAAGCTTTTCTGCTGCAAGTCCTTAACCGTTGAATTTGTTTGTAGACCCTCTATATTCTTTCCCCAATCTGAGGGGATTTTTGTGATGGAAGAAAGTGAAGAATTTGCTTCCATGAATTTGCTGAAGTCTGTATTCCTTTTCAGCAACTCCATTGCTTTTTCTTCCAATTTATCGGTTTTACCAAACCATTCATCATAGTCATTCAATTGTTGTATATAGTAATAAGAATATCTATCAAGTCTTTTAAAAGAGTTTTTAAGATTAGGTAAATTAACAGCGACTTTTTTTATGGTTAGCTTTTGATGCCGCATATAATCCTTAATATATTCCTCGTTTGCCAATTGCTTTTTATAATTCTTTAAAGCTAATAAGGCATTTGCATCACCGGCGCACTCAATTGAATTAAAGAGCGTATCATTATAAGAATTGTAAATTGAAGTTGGTTTGTCAAAATGGTTTTTGTAAGTTCCATTCAAAATTCTATTTAACCGCTGCTGCCCTTGGGCATGTGAAAGAAAAAGAACATCGGCCATCTGAGGATCTTTCTTACAAAGCCGTTGTAAAAATTTTTGTTCTGATTTATTAAAGTGAGACAAATATTTCTCTGTAGCCCTCTTCCTTCGCTCCGAAAACTTTTGAATTTTCTTCTCACTTTCTGCCAATTTTTTTTCCTGCAAGTCAAAGGGCGGCTGTCCTTGAGCTGCTGAACAAAATAGAAAAATTAATGCCGCGATAAGAGAGTATTTCATGTTCATGGTTACAACAAAAGAAAATATTTATATGATTTGTTGACACAAAGAAAGATGATTATATCAAATCTCCAAATTTTTTTTCAACATTTTGGCAAGCACTTGAAGAATTAGGGTGAAAAAAAGTAAAAGAAGCTACGAAATGCTCATGCAAAAATGCATGATAGAAGAAATCGCCCTGAGACGAGTTCAAAATACTTCACAGGTTCCAGAAAGATAATGATCCAAATAATTTACACAACAATTTGGAATTTAAAATTCTTTAAAGGCCGCACACTTTAGATATAAAGCAAGTGTGGAAGAAGTGAATTTTGAAAACCAGCATGTAGATAAGAATCAGGTACTGCGACTAGCGAAATGTGATTTTATTAAGCGAAATGAAAACAGTATCATCACAGGAAGTACCGTTATCGGGAAGAGTCATCTGGCCTCTGCTATCAGTCATCAGGCCTGTACATTAGGTTATCGGGTACATTACCAACACAACAATAAGCTCTTTGCACGACTGAAAATTGCAAAAGCAGACGGCTCATACTTAAAAGAAATTGCAAAGATCGAAAAACAACAAATCTTTTTGATCGAAGATTCTGGAATACAACCTTTGGATGCACAAAACAGATCAGCCTTAAAGGAAATCATTGAAGACCGACATAGAAAATCATCTACCATCATCTCCTCGCAAATCCCAATAAGCAAATGGCACGAGATCATCGGAGAACAAACCATTGCAGATGCCATCCTGGAACGGATCGTTCATGATGCTCATCGAATAGAGATGAAAGGAGAGTCTTTACGAAAGAAAAAACAACCAACAGAACAAGACGATATTGATATTATAAATTTAAAAAACTAACTTAGCCAAACAATGCTAAAATAAAGTGAAATTATACTAATAATGGCAAGTGATTTAGAGGGGGCTCATTCATGCGATCTGCAGGGGGCTGTTTGTGCGGATTTTCTAACTCAAAGAAGAATAACAAATATCATTATGAATCAAGTTCAAGATATAACATTCCAGAAATTTTTATTCCTGAAATTCAAGAATTTCAAAAAATGCAATAATAATTATTTCATTATCGTTTTGAAAAGAACAAGCACTTTAGTCACCACTCAAACCCCGTCTCCTCAAAATCATAGTCAATATCAAGTTGCCCGGGCTCACAGTTGTTCAATTTCGCTTGTGACTCCATATCCTTTTTAAAGGCCATGTAGATTTGGTTGCGAATTGAAAGGGTTTCCACTTCTTCCCGAATCAGTTTAAATCGTTCAGAGCCACCTAATGCTTTAAGAGACCTATATGTTAGGTCACGAATGAATAACCCAATGTATTCGTTCTCCGGTATCAAGTTTACAGAAAGCCAATCAAATATTTCCGAGCCTAATATCGGATCAAACCCTTTGAGGCTACTTTCTAGAATTGATTCAAGTCGATAAGTGTCGGCTTGAATGGATGAGACAGACGGAAAACCATTTGCACATTTTCTCATAAACTGAACGGTGACAAAAAAATCAAACCAAAAATACTTGAAGCCTCGATAAATAATCAGCTCTTCGGTGAATTCAGTTGCGTCTGTTTCTCGAAGGTTAGCATTTGCTTTTCTTACATCATAAGCGAATCCTAATAATACAACATTGCTTGGTGTGCCTTCCGTTGTGATTGCATGCAGAGTGGTATAAAGACTATTTAAGTCCCAGTAGTCACCGAAGATTTCTATCCCGGTTCCGTTGGGGGTGGGGCGGCCAATGAGCATTGTTTATTTACTAAGATTCTTTTTATTCAAATGATATAACAATCCGATTAAAAAAAGAAAAAATGCAAAACCCCAAAACAAACTGTTATCAGAATTAGTGACTTTTATTTTCTCCCAGAAAATAATACGTTTATTGGCGATCTGTTTGAGAACATCTACCTTCAATGTTTCAATAGTAGTAAACTCGTAATTCCTAAAATCTAGTTCTACAGATTTGAATTCGCCTTTCGTTAAATACATTTCCTTCGATTCACTTACAGCGTTTGTAACCACCACTTCAAAATAAATATTTCCATTTTCAGTAGTTATTGTTACATCCGGTCTAATTGTCTCGAAATCCTTTTCTTGAACTGCACTTTTGTAAATTATTTTTCCGTGATATGGTAATTCAATTTCCCTATTTTCAACTATGATTTGCTTTACTAATTTATGAAGCGCAGTTTCCTGACCCCCTTTGCAATTGCTTTCGCCTTTATGTTTAAAATGCCAATCGTTTTTTGGGCCTTGAGCTGCAATTAAAGGTAAATTGCACTCAATACAAACACAGTTGCATTTCAATCCCCTTTGAACTAAAGATATATTAACAACATTGCCGGACAGCTTGTCTTTACCAAATCTAAATTCTCTTCCCATTTTCATCTTTTTTTTAAAATTACCACATTGATTCAAAGTAAATTCGCTTAATTTCTTTACCATATGTGTAACTTTCGTTTGTAGCTACAACATAAGGCGTTGTTATATTTTTGCATCGCTTTTGTTTATGCTCTGGAAATCTAACCGAAATTATGTCTTCAATTTGACTTTTATAAACACAACTACTAACAAGGTTTTTTTTGTCCTTGGTTTCAAATTCAATGATGTCAAAAAAATTCTTATCCATTCTTAAACTACAATTTCTAAATCAAGTTAGCTTCCATTTCACTTCTATTTACAAAATTAGTAAATTTTCGTCGTGTTTTAGTTTACAATATCGAAGTACCAAAAATCTTTTCACCTTTAAAATAATTAGTCAAATTTCACTTATATTTGACTAGAATAGATTTCGAAATGAAAAACATAAACGATATAATAAATATCAAGCGGTCAAAAAGCGGGCAGTTTAAAATTAATCAGAATATTAGCAATCAAGCGAATGTTTACAAGTACTTATTTGAGTTGGGTTTTAGTTTCATTAAGATAAAAAATCAATGATTCAATTATCAACGAGACAAATCAAAGTTAGTCCCAATTTATTTTCAGGATATTAAAGACGGGTTTATAAATGCTCTTACCGAATTTAATTTTTCTAATATTCCGGATAGTTTGAACAAGGAAGAAGTTATTGATTGGTTCTATCCTAGAAAGCAAATAAAAATAGTGGTTTTTTTGAATCGTTCCTAAATGAGAATTTATCTGATTTTGAAATCAATCAACTCCTTCAAGAGAAAAATAAACTTGAACTTAATTTTCAGTAGCTACTATTAACTTTCTTTTACATGCCCATTATCAATCAACAATTTTCTCATTTTTAAATAAACCTCTTCCCAAGATTTTCCATACGATCCATAGCTCGCCAAGTTTTCTTTATTTCGATAACAGGCACCTTTGTTAATCTTCGTGTCGTAAATTATTTCTAATTCAGAAAATCCCCATGATTTGTGTTCTATGGTTGAAGGGATAGAGCTTGAAAATTCTTTTTTGTTCATGATATAAATATAATATCATTCTTTTACTAATTGACCCTCAGTAAAAAGTTCTCTCCATTCATTGGGGAATAATTCATTTTCATGATAAACATGAGCCAATATTCTCAAAAACGAAAAGCCAGCTTTATCAGTCCTATAATCAATTTTATCTACACCTTTTTCTTCTATGCTTTTTTTGAAGTCATTTAATTCATCATTCAAATTTATACTATGTTCAACATAGAATTCTCGATCGAAATGTTTTTCAAAAAGCAGTTGTTCGATGTCAAATTCTTGGAAATTTGGACAAGCGGTTTGCAAATTTACTTGGCCTTTAATCCCTCCTTTAAAATCTTTGTATATCGATTCTGCATTAAACAATGCAACAAGTTCAAAAAGAGCTGTGATTAGCATAGACGACTTATCTTCATAATTATATGGTCGAGTTTTGGTTGAAACATACTCAGTCAACACTAATGAATTATTGTGTAATTCTGGTAATCGACCGCGAATCATTTTAGTCATCATCAAGTTGTTGAAGATTCTTACTAAATAATTACCTCCAATAAAATTCAATTCAGTTTGTGTTAGGTTTTTATCTTTCAAAAAATAAAGTATAGTGTTCAGAATTGCAATAGAATGATTGTCTAATAGCGGCCTTGAACATCCATCATTATTGTCAAGAATTTCCATTAATAAAGTTTTATGGAGGTTGCCAAGTATCTTTTCTTTAATAG
Organism: Bacteroidota bacterium; assembly: GCA_043747595.1. Taxonomy (GTDB): domain Bacteria; phylum Bacteroidota; class Bacteroidia; order AKYH767-A; family 2013-40CM-41-45; genus JADKIH01. The sequence continues at coordinate 7,749 of JAYTOX010000038.1, forward strand.
GTGGTACTTGATTTTCGAATTGTGGCCAATGCTTTCTAGCGTGTAAAAAATAAACCAAGTAATTTAAGTAATCAAAACAACGCATTGGATAGCCAACTTCTTCGAAGGGGCCATTTCTTTCAGAAAATAAACCGTCTCTAGTTCTTGCAACATTTATTGACTTTTGCAAATACAAATTGAGCATCTGGAAATGAATAAAAATCAATTTTCTAAACTCATTTAAAATAGATTTTTTTTGCTCGAGCTTGTTTTTTAATATCCATGCCCAAACTTTAATCACTAAGTGAGTGAGACATTCTCTTGCAGGGAGCAAATTATTGTTCTCCTTACAATAATGAACAATAATCATTGAAAGAAGATTCAAAGTGGCAAAATATTTCTTCGCACCTATCCCGATAGTGGCAGATGTTGGTGTTATTTATACGGTTTGTAATTCGTTTTCAAGAATGATAGCCTCCATTTCAAAGTCACTCAACTCTGAAATAGGAATTTTTTTCAATTCAGCTTTAATAATGTGAGCATACATTTCAAGTGCTTCCATTGTTTTGCTTTCTTCTACACTACCGAGTGAACACTTACCACCGTTATTCCCTCGTGGATATGCAATTTGTGTTGATTTGCGTTTTGGTTTGTAATAAATTGTACACTTATCGTCACAAACTGCATTTTTTATTGTTTCCTCGAAAATATCTTTTTTGCTTCTTCGGTTATACTTGTAGGCAAATTCAGCTAAGTAAAATGGTAAGTATTTTTTGCTTAGCACATGATACTGTCCCCGTATTCCATTTTTGATTATGCTCCAATATCCTTCAATTGTATTAGTGTGAATTCCATTTCTTGAATATTCTCCTTTCGAGTGGTTAACGGTGAAGTGGGGTAGAACTTTATCAAATTGCTTGTAGCTTTTAAATTCATCGGTTACAAGGGCTGCATTATCTTCATCAACGTATTTTTTGAGCATTGCCAATAAATTGCGTGACGATAATTCTTCCATCATCTTTGTGTAAACACGTCCATTCTTTCCACGCTGAACTATACCTACTACTTTAATCTTGTCAGCTCCACGACCACGTTTGACCTTTGTGAAGAGGTTTGAATAACCTGCTTCATTCTCTTTGATTTTGTGGTTTCTCTTTCTTGGCTTACCTCCAATATACACTTCGTCCATCTCAACAACGTCCGTCAATTTATTGATAGGTTCAATCATTGCACACCTTAACCTCATAGCACAATACCACGCCGTTTTATAGGTGATTGCAAGGTCTCTACTAAGTTGCTTTGATGAAATACCTTTGCGTGCATTTAAGACGATCTGAATAAGGATAAACCACTTTTGGAGTGGTAGTCTTGTATCTTCAAATATCGTCCCACTCAACACACTGAAATTCCCATTGCAACCATTACAATGAAATCGAAATTCCCTCTTTCGTTTTGTAACTGAATCATTATTACAGTTCGGACAAATGGGGTTACCGTTCCACCTCAATTTTTCAAGGTAGTCGTAGCATTTTTTCTTTGTGCTGAACTTTTTCGATATGGCTAATACACTTGTCATAAAATGTTGCTTGAATGACCAATGTTCAGTCCTGCTAACGCTTCCTTCGCAATTGTTTGTAATTCATTCCAACTAATATTCTGACATTCTCGTTTCGCTAGTTCAGCTAATACCTCGTCCAATCTGTTTTGTCGATTTGAGTCAACATTTATTTTCTCTGTAATTGGGTTCTCCTTTAAATAGTCATCATAGCGATTCTTAATTACAGTTTTGATATGATCCCGATTCTTTTTTTGATTTTCTTCTCCTTTCCATTTTTTAACAATTTTTATTCCTTGAACAACGATTGATACTGCCAATACAAGCAGTAAAATCCAAAGTAAATATGTTGTGAATTCTTCTGACATGATGCTTTTGTTTTTTGATAGAATTAAGATTACGATTAGCTCTGCAATTATTTTTGCAAACATTTCTTTTGTCAATTCTATACTTTGGAGTATTAGCTTTTTCATACGGTTTAATTTGCTCCAAAAGTATAAATTATTGGTTATTTCCTGCCACTATCGGGATAGGTGCGTATTTCTTTAATGCTCTACCTCCTTTAATATCTTTAATTTTTTCAATTTGAAGAGCAACAAGGGCTTTAAAGTCTAAATAATTATTATTAGGTGCATCTAATAAAACTAACGTTTTTTTAAAAAGTCTTAAACTCTCATCGTCTGTTAATAAATATTCACTAAACAAATATTTACCAAATAAGTCAGTCAATTTGAATATATCCCATCTTTCAAATCCACCATTGGGAAAAGTTGCATTTATAAATCCATCAAATGTAGGCCGAATATTAGCCTTAATTGTTCCATTGTGGACAAAAACAATTTTTATAGGAAGCGAATTAAAATTTGGTACTGAAGCATCATTAAATGCGGTATCCTTTGATTCTATAATAGACTCTCTTACACCGTCTTTTATCGAATAATTTGAATCTGTGATGTCTTTCGAATCATGCCCTTTTAATTCAAAATAAAATCGATGCAATGCTCCGTTTTCATCATTACCAGTTGCAATTATATCCTTTCCATATTGTGATTGCCCTTTAGATTCTTTAGCAGTCGAAATTATTTTGAATCCCATTATAGTAAGCAATATTGGGAACAGATAATCTAATTCCGTATCCTCTTTTAAACTTTCTAAATACTCCCTTACGATGATATCATTACTTCCCATTCTTTAAATTTATTTTTCCAATTTTGATGATAAATATTTTGAAATTCCCAATCAAAAAACTCGGGTCTAATAAATAATGAACGCGGCAATTGAAAGCTTGCGCTGACTTGACCTAGTTTTTCGATTTTGCTAGACTTCTGATGCTTCCATCCGCCACCTTTTGCTAATACTATTGTAGGAGCAAACTGCGTCAAAAGACTTTTCTTCTCAACTCCTTCAGAAATGCTTTTGTTAAAGGATTTACCATAATTAGAAATGAAAAGTGTATATAAGTCAGATTGAGTATAGAGCGGATTTAATTCTTTAATATTTCTTTTGACAGAAACTTCTTTCCAAAACTTTTCACAATGATTTTTTATTCTATGGTAAATTTCCGTATAATCCGGTAGAGAGATATCTAATTCTGTCGTAATTACTTCTAAAACCGGACTTCCATAATCTTCAGATAATTCTTCGATCTTGCAAATAAATGCTTCCGTTACAAATGAAAAGGTTGATTTAAGCAAAGGAAACAATACAGGCAAAGTATATTTAGGTTCTCTTATTTCTGCTAAGATAGATATCAGTAATTTATATTGGGTGATGGCATCATATTCTGTAATATTTACCTTGAATAAAAATTTACCATTTTCGGGTGTTATGTGTTCTAGTATCCTTATTCCGACATATCTAACTTCTCCTAAATCATTGGTTAGTAGTCTTATCAATTCTTTAGAAAATATTTCAGGTGATTCTTGTTTAAAGCGATAAATTGCAGAACTAAAATACTCAGCTTTAAAATCAAGTTTGAATTTTTCTCCATAAATAAATAATAAATTAATAAAACCCATGAAATCCTTGTTTCCGCTAAGTATATTTCCTACCAACTGAATTTGTTGTGGATCGAAGTTAACATCTTCTACAATAGCCAATAAGATTTTAGAGACTTCAAAATCATATTCAACGATAAATTGAAGTTCGTGTAAAACAAATTGTCGAAAATTTTGGTTAGAATTTATGGCTAATTCGAGCAATTTTTTAAAACATGAATTCTTTAATAATTCATCTGTAATATTGTTATTATTTATAATACTAATAAAAAAAGTCGGAAGATTATATAGTTCGTTTTCTGAAAAGGGCTCCAAAATAGATACAACGGAATAGTGTTTGAGAGCCTCTTCATTAGATTTTGCTTTAGCAGCAGATAGTGAGCATATAACGGATACTCTAATCAGAGGACTTTTAATTAATTCGGTTATATTATTCCAAAATATTTCCCTATCATTTTCGTAAAGTCCAGTGATTGAAGGAGTAATTAGCTCTTGAGCAATATCAGTTTGCTCAATGCAAAAATTTAAAAATTTTAAACCATCCTTGGAATTTATTTTGCAATATTCTCGAATAGAATTTGATATTTCGAAAATATTGGAGTTGTAATATGCGTCACTCTTTACAGCAATTAACAAATGATTTAAATTATTGTATAAAATATTTGTTTGTATAGAAAGATAAGGGACTATTCCTGAATAAGCAGAATTAAATTCATATAATATTCGACCAGATTCTTTATTTAAACTTTTGATAAATTCAGAATAGTCTACATTAAATCTTCTCTGTAAAAGAAAAAGCACAAATGATTTAAAACCTCTAAAAAAAGAGTTTACATTCGTGTTGAAGGGATTATCAGGCCTTAATTGTTCTTCTATACTCTTTACGAATTTCCATGCTTCGCTTATATTTTCAGTTAATTCAAAATTAAAAAAACGTGAAATATAATTGAAATATTCAGCGTAGTATATCGCTGAATCATTTATGACTATTTTAGAATCTTGTTCAATTAAAATATTATTTGCTTGAAGGATAGATATATCAAATAAGAATTCTGATTTGTCAAAAAAATATTTTTTACAATTAATAGAATATTTAATTAGCTCAGCGATTGAATTATTAAGTTCAATTTCCGATATTAATTTTTGTTCATATGAAAAAATGTCCTCCATTTTCTTTTAATTCCCTTCTATAACATTTATTTCTTCTATTGCTAAACCATAAATTTCGTAAACTATGTTATCAACTTGACTTTCGATCATTGAAGTTTCCTGTCCTGTAGACTTCGCCTCAATAATTTTATCAATTAGCTTTGACACTAAAATTTGTGTATTTGCATCAGTTACCTTGATTGGTAAATTCTTAAATTCTTCAACTCGAATTTTTGGAAATAATTTATCAAACTCATTCTTATCGAATCTGAAATACCATGCCAATAGCTTAGAAGAAAGTATTGCCAATAAATATTTAAAATTTACTTTTACATCTTTATTTGGAATTGCAATATACAAACTGCGGTCAATAATAAAATCTTCGTTTATATAAGCACAAACAAATTTTTCGCCTAGAATTTCTCTGAAAATAATTCTTTCACCTTTAAAATATTTAGGGTCCCTGGCGGCAGCTAACCAATTACCATAACTTAAATAGTGTTTATTATCCCATTGATAGTAATAATTCTTAACATGCTTCCCTCTTAATTCTGGTAAAAATGTTTCATCCTTTTTGAAGCTAGAATGGTATGCCTTTGATTCAATTATTTCCTTGCTTTGTCCTGTATAAGAATCGTAGGGGTTTACTCCTCTTGTAATTTCGACCAAATTTTTTAATGGTTCTGCGTTTGTTTTTATTTTTTGAAGAGTCGCTCTTAAAATTTCATCTACTTCAACGTCAAACACAAAGTTTTCGTTTTCTTTAAATCTAGTTTGCTCAATAACATTAGACCTTTCAAATGAAGAATCTTGATATTTTAGAATTTCAACTTGCCCCAGACTATTTGATTTTACACTTTGAAATATTAATGTGTCTACTGATGCTTCCTCAAATGCATTGGAAATATTCGGAACGATAAAGTTTATTTTAAGATTTTCAAGGATAAATTTCCTACACTCTGACATCATCATATTTTTTAGCCATGAATTTGGAGTAATTAGACTTAAGATCGCATTGTTTTTAAGAAGTAAATATCCTTGCTCAATAAAGAGCAAATACAAATCTAATTGGTATTGAGCTGTTGAATATTTTTTCTTGAAAAAGTTTACTTCTGAATTATTTAATCCAGACCTAATATATGGAGGATTACCAACAACAACATCAAACCCTTCAAAATTCCCCTCATCGTCCAACACTTCAGGAAATTCAAACCTCCACTCAAAAGCATTTCGGTAAATCGCATTGCTTTTGATGGCATCAATTATGATTTCTTGTTTGTTTATTTTTTCCGTAATTTTTTTTACATTTTCTCCAAATTGCTTTTTTTCTTTAACCGTTTTTTCAAACAGTCCTGTTTGCATTGTTAGGTTGACAAGTTCTCCTTTCCATTTAGTTAGGTCGTTAAATTCTCTGCTATTGTTATTAATTTCTATCCTAAAATCATTCTTAATTGAATTTATAATAAGTTCCAAGCCCCGTTTTACTTCTTTGTCTTGTGTATTCTTATATTCATGAACAAATCCTTTGTACATGTCAATATTGTATTTAATGCTTTTTAATGCTTTGCTAAGATCTGCATCTAATGCAAAACGACTTACAAGCGAGTTCCCACATTTAATATTGATGTCAATATTTGGAAGTGTTTCTAGTTCTTTGAATTTGCTTTCTTCGGTGTAATAAGCATTCTTAAGCAGTTCGATCCATAAACGCAAACGACAAATCTTTACTGAATTTTGATTGATATCAACTCCAAACAAACAGTTCTCAATGATGGTTTGCTTTTCGTGAAAAAGGGATTTCTGTACTCGCTGAATTTCTTTGTTAATGCTTCCATTGTTGACTTGATATTCAAAAATATCTTGTCCTTCGTTATAGGTAGCAATTAATTCATCGTTTTCAACTTCTATCTCATAGCCTGATAACCGAATACCTTTGTTATCTGCCAGAATTCCTAATTCCGCTTTTATTGAAATGATCTCATTCAATGATGAAACTAAAAAGTGACCTGAGCCTACAGCGGGATCACAAATGTGCATACCGTTTATTATGCCGTTGAATTCAAGAACATCTTTCGCTGTTCTTCGATCTGCCAAGTAGTTCTTTAAATCTTCGAAGGCTTCACAATTCCAACTATATGCATCTTTAAATTTTTGTACAACCGCTAAACGAATAGCTTCACGGCACATGTACATAGTAATAAATCCCGGTGTAAAGATTGAGCCATCTTTGTAGCCATTTATTTTTTCAAAGATCAAACCTAAGACAGAAGCATTTATTAATGTCTTACTTTCCTCTTGAATTTCCTCCGCACCTTCAGAAGCAAAATCATAAGCTTCAAGAAAGTCGAACAGGTATTGTAAGCTATTTAAACTCTTTGCGATTGGTTTATTTTTTACGTCACGCAAAACGGTTCCGCTATATAGATCCAATTGCTGCGAATCATCAAGGCTATTTATTTTGATCGTTTGATCTTCAAGTTCGCTGATTTCAAAAAGCGAACTATTCAGATAAGGAATGTTACCGAATTTTTTATTTATTATTTCATTCCTGTCATTCTGACGTTTGGCCAATACCTGAAAAAAGAGTTTATATAGCTCATCGTATTGAGGAATTTTAGTGTAATTTAAAAACTTATACGATTGATCGCCTTTGTGGTATTTGATCAATTGCGCTTCCAATAACTTTAAAAACAATATTCTGTTGATCCAAGTTATGCACAGTTCCAATGATAGATTGAACAAACGATCTTGTCTTGACTCACCGTAACTACTCAAGTCCGGCACTTTGTGTAGACTATCTTCTAAATCAAGAATAGTAATCGCATTTTCAAGCAGCGATCCACCATCTCTTTTCCCTTCTTGTTTTCTACGTATTAATTTCTTGCTACCTTCTTTTACTTCTTCTAAACCTATTATGTGTAGCAACTCAGAATAGAAACCTTTATCGAGCGAATTACTATCGTTCGCAAATTGAATTTTTAATAGGTGAATGGGGCTGAAGATCTTGAAGAGGGCGATGAGTTTTGTATCGTCTTCCTTATCGTTATTCTTCAACGGTTTTTCATAATCACGAATGTCAAACCATGTAAATAAAACATCTTCTTTTAATTCATCCAAGAATGGTTTTGCGATCTCCTTGTAAAACAAATCGGTATTCGAACTCACTTTTTGACCGCTTTCCCAATCCGTAAAAGCTTTGACTAGCTTAGCGTTTTTTGCAAACAATCGTTCGAAAACCGATGCATCAAAAATAAACCATTCGTAAATATTAGTAATTACAAGATGTCGAATGTCAATATTCTTTCCAGTGATCCTTTCGCGCAAATAGTAAAGGATGAGTTCATGCATTGCTTTGGCATTGAGATTTTGCCTTGACACCATGTCTGCCTTATTGGTTGGTCGCTTGACTTCAAACAGAACACCACTCGGAGCTTTTGCATCTTTGCCAGTATGAATTACAAAATCAGTCCGTCCTTTCGTAGCGACCAGATATTCTTGCTTGTACCAAGTTTCTTTTAGAAAATCCATCAAATGAATTTTCACATTCTCTTCGCTTTCCTTTTCATCAATTTGTCCAAGCAACTTAATCAAGTTTCCTTTGAACAATTCAATCTCCGGTCGTTTGGGTTTTACTAAGCGATAAGCTTTATTGAGAGCCTTCTTGAGGCTGATTTCGTGCAAGGTCATTTATGTTCAATTCTCAATTTTGAGTGGATCAACTATTTGTAAGGAAAATTTGAATAGATTAAAAATGCAAATGAGCATCCTTATTTAGCCAAATATAGAGATTTTCAAATTGTAGATGAATTGAATTTTCAATCCAAGTGAAAGCTATAAACAATACCACCAAACGGCGTCAACCAATGTCCTTTGGCTTACAATTTCAGTGTGGAAGCATTAAATTTGTCAATCAATTTGTCTAAACATTGTGTTTATTGTCTGCATTTGTCGTTTCCGCTTAAAAATTTGTCTAAACACTTTCTGCAAATGTCTAAATTTGTTTAAAAAGAGTGTTTTGGTTATTCTTCATCACTAGAATTTTGTCAAAACATCCAAAAATGAATGAAAATTTTGTCTATTCAGGTTGATTTTGATCAAAACCATTGAAAGTTTCCGGGTTTTTAGTGAAATGGTCTTCGAAAAAAAATAGCCCCAAAACCTTTCGCCGGAACGATTTTGCTTCTTCGAATTGTTTCGTAAATAAAATGATATTATTTTTTTTCAAAGTTGAACTCAGCAGTCTAAACTTATTGTATTGAATATCAATATTTTTAAAAATAAATTTGTTTCGTCTCGAATAAAAAGATTACGTTTAGGGAATGATTTTTATTAGATTACTCGAACTGATAATTAAAAAATGAAAGAGTCTTGCTGATTCTTTGTTAAGCCCTATTAAAATGGATGAACCTTTTGAATTATATATTGCAATTAATCGCCCAACGTTTTACCTAAAGGATTTAGGCGTCACGGCACGTATACTGGCTCATTGGAAAGAAAATGAGATAATACCGCAAACAAACTTAGATGGGTTAGCTTGGAATAAGTTTGGGTTTACTGAATACATTTGGATTAAGATCATTCAGGAACTTAGAAAATTTGGAATGTCAATTCCAATGCTCAGGAATGTAAAGAAGTATTTATTTGATACGATTGAATTCAATTTGCCTGATATGACTCCGGAGAAAATTTCAGAGTTAAAAAATCAAGATCTTAAGCATACTAATCTAAGTGAGGAAGACAAAAATAAAATTATAGCCTTTTTATCCGATACTTCAGTTATTGCGGCAATCAAAGGCTTTAATTCATTCCGCAACCGTCTTGGAACGATGATTTATACTTCGATAATATATTCTAAGAAAATCGGAATTCTAATCAATAGCGAAGGCCAAATTCGTGATTGGTATGGAATTGACCAAACAAGCTACGAAACTGCTTATTCCCAAACGGAATTATTCATTTCAATTTCGAATTTCATTTTTGATTTCATGAATGATGAAACAAAGGAAAAATATTTGGTGCCATTAAATTTAATGTCACCGGATGAAATCAAAGTTTTACGTGCTGTCAGACGAAATGATTTAACGGAAGTCATAATTAAATTTCCGGTACAAAGTGGTAAAAAGAGATTGAAGATTGATACTAAAATGGAAAATGGGCTTTCAAAGGAAGTTCAAGATAAAGTTGTAGGATTACTAAATCTTAAAAATTATCAAAGTATTACTCTTAAAAATAACAGCGGACAAATTTATTGCGAACGAACACATCAAAAAATAGTATAAATGAATTCAGGCACTGATGAACTCAGGCTAAATCTAGTTTCGGATTTCACATTGATAAACTCAAGTGTTTTCAGAATACGTAAAACTAAATGCTATCTAATGAACGATGCAGACAAATCTTAAATCAGAAAGAAAGAAAGTACACAGATCAAGAAATTCAATTCATCAAAGATGCTTTATATCAACTTGCAAAAGAAGATGTCGAACTCTTTAAACGATTAAAAAATGAACAAAGAGAAAAAAGTAATTCTTTATAGTCGTGTGTCAACCACAGATCAAAAGGATCATGGCTATTCATTAGCAGATCAGGAAGCGAGACTGGAGAAATACTGCGAGTTGAATAATTACACGATTGTTTTTACAGTGCGTGAAGATGCATCAGGTAAAACTTTTGATAGACCTCAATTCAAAAACATCATGGAGTTTATTAAAAGGAACAAAGGTGCAGCAAACATGTTGCTATTTGTAAAATGGGATCGGTTTTCACGAAATGCGACCGATGCCTTAAATATGATTCGCACACTCCTTGCGAGCGGTATTCTGGTAAACGCAGTTGAACAACCCATTGATGTAACGGTTCCTGAACAAAAATTAATGCTTTCGTTTTATGTCACGACACCTGAAGTAGAGAATGATCGAAGGTCAATGAATGTAATCAGTGGAATGCGCAGAGCTAATGTAGAAGGAAGATATTTAGGTAGTGCTCCTAAAGGATACAAAAACGCAAGAGACCATTCTGATAAACCAATTTTGCTGCCTGATGAAAATGCTCCACTAATTAAAGAAGCATTTCAACTTGCCGCTACAGGTCTTTATTCTCAACAAGAACTATTGAGAGAAATGAATAAGGGGGGATTAAAGTGTGCGAAAAGTCAGTTCTCTATCTTATTACAAAATAGAGTATATGCCGGAAAGGTATTTGTTAAAGCTACTTACAATGAAGAAGCGAGATGGGTTGATGGAATTCATGAGGCTTTCGTTAGTACTGAAATTTTTGATACCGTTCAGGAAATACTTTCAGGAAGAAGAGCAAAATCAAAGCGAGTAAAACTTCAACAATTGGATGCTAACCTTCCCCTTCGAGGTTTGTTGTTATGTTCTCATTGTGGAAACAAACTAACGGGAAGTGCATCAAGAGGAAATGGTGGAAGGTATTATTATTATCACTGTCATATTTGCAAGAAAGATCGTTTCCGTGCAGACGTAGTGAATTCACAATTGGAAGAAATGCTAGATGAAATCCGGATCGAACCAGTTGTAAAAGATTTGTATCAAGAAATTATCAAAGACATGTTGAAAGACACGAAGGATACTAGCAAATCAGAAATTCAACGAAGGGAAAAAGAAATCGCCAAACAACAAGAAAGAATAAATAAGATCACAGATTTATTGGCTGATGGCGAAATGTCAAAGTCAGATTATGTGGAAGCCAAAAAGAGATATGAAAGTGAAATTCAGAAACTCACTCGCGAAAAGAATAAATTCAGAATGAGTGAAAATGTGTTCGCTGAATATTTGAAATGGGGGGTAAGCATGATGGAAAACATCAAAGCTCACTATGAATTGGCAGATGTAGGAGTGAAGCAAAAAATTATTGGTTCGATGTACCCAGAAAATCTGACATTCTCAAAAGGACGACTTCGAACCACACGAGTTAATGAGCTACTAGTCTCAATTCAAGCCACCAGAGCGGCTTTTGAGCAAAAAAAAACCGAACAGCATCACGATAATTTGATGTTGTCCGGTGTGGTACCCAGGACCGGAATCGAACCGGTACGGCATTACTACCATCGGTTTTTGAGACCGACGCGTCTACCAATTCCGCCACCCGGGCATACTTTTCTGCTGCGAAAGTAGTGTTTTTTATCTCTTTTCAAAAATATTCCTCTCTTTGCTTTTCCCCTTTTTCTTTGTTTTTGATATTATAGAGCATGTTTTATTTCTTTTTCACTTAACTCTCTCGCTCTCTAGCCCTTTATTGTTGCATCTTTTAGCAGGGTTCCCTATATTTATCTCTCTCTTAGAACTGCGCATTCTACTTTACTCACAAAACGCTACTGCTTTGCTTAAAATCTACGTAAATGAATTACGGAAATCAATTTCGTTATTCAGTTCTCCCTTATTTATTCTCACTACTCTCTTTTTTCTTGTGGCTTCGAAAAATTTCGCTGCCCCTATTGCCGATTTTTCTGTGTCTTCGACTTTCCCTTGCCTCAATCAAACCATTAGCTTCACAAATTTAAGTTCCGGTAATATCACTTCCTATTCATGGGACTTCGGCGCCGGTGCTAGTGTAACTACTGCCAATACCGTCGGACCTCATTCACTCTTCTATTCTTCTTCCGGTTTAAAAACTATTTCACTCACGGTATCCGGGCCCGATGGATCTAATACTATCTCTAAATCAAATTATGTAAATGTGTCTTCCGGTGTTCCATCTATTTCCGGAATCATAAACGGATCGACGAGCGTTTGTGCAAATGCAACAAATGTCTTCTATAATGTATCGTCTGTTGCTAACGCTTCTTCGTATAATTGGTCGCTTCCAGCTGGTGCTACTGTTGCTTCGGGTCAAGGTTCAAATTCCATTAACTCTACGTTTGGAACTTCCGGCGGAAATGTTTGTGTAACTGCTACCAATGGTTGCGGTTCTAGTACTTCTCTTTGTAAAGCAGTTACTGTAGGTAAGGAGCAAATTACTCTTCTTAATTATAATCTTCTTAACTACCCCGAACAAAGTAATCTTACTCCTGACACAACTCTCCGTCATCCGTTTTATCGTACTATCGTTTCTTATGTAGATCCTGATATTATGGTTACTCAGGAAAATACTGCTCAGAATGGTGTCAATTTTTTCTTGGCAAATGTGTTAAACGCTAATTCAAATTCTTACTCTGCCGGAACTTTTATTAATGGTTATGATTCTGACAATGCTATCTTTTATAAAACTGCGAAATTCTCTTTTGTAAGCAACACAAGAATTTTTACTGACCTAAGAGATATCAATGAATTTAAATTGGTACATCTTCTTTCTGGCGATACATTAAGAATTTATTCGGTACATTTAAAAGCAAGTAGTACTGCTTCTGATGAAGCTCAACGTGCTCTTGAAGTCGATTCTCTTCGTAAGTTTACTAATGCTTTACCAACAGGTACAAATTTTTTAATCTGCGGCGATTTTAATATTTACAAATCGACGGAGTCCTGCTACCAAAAATTATTAGCTGTTACTCCCGGTGTCGATGGTCATTTTATTGACCCTATCTCTATGACAGGTACGTGGAATAGCACTTCTTATACTAACTTTCATACACAGTCGAGCCGAACAAGAGCGTTTGGTGGTGGCTCTACCGGCGGATTAAATGATCGATTCGATCTTATTTTATTTTCAAATGCAATGATGCAAACTGGTGGAATTAGTTTTGTTGCCGGTTCAACTGTTCCTCTTGCCAACGACGGAAATCATTACAAAGACTCTATCAACAGACAACCAAACACTGCTGTTCCTGCCTATGTAGCCGATGCTGTTCATTATGCTTCTGATCACCTTCCTGTTTATTGCAAAATTGAATTTCAAAATGCTTCGTGCCCAAATGCTGATTTGGGTATTGCTTCTTTAATTTCGCCTTCTACTAACACTTGTACTTCTCCATCTCAAACAGTACAGGTTCAAGTGAAAAATTATGGTACTAATGTTGTCAATTTCGCTTTTAATAATTTACAAGTCAATTTAAAAGTAACTGGCCCAGGAAACGTAATTCAGAATCTATCAACTATTGTTACCTCCGGAACAATTAACGCAGGAAGTACATCTACAATTAATCTTGCCGGAAGTGTTGACCTATCTAGTTCAGGAAATTATTCTTTCGATTCAAAAACAATTTTCTCGGGCGACACTATTCCGTCGAACGATTCTATGCCAACAGCAACCGTAGTCGTTTATCCGAATACGCCCGCAACTATTTCTGCCGGCGGACCAACAACTTTTTGTAATGGAGGAAATGTTTTGTTAACTGCGGCACAATCTGGATCAGTTACATATCAATGGAAAAAAAACAGTGCCGATATTGTAAACGCAAATTCGCAAACACTCAGTGTAAATCAAAGTGGATCGTATCAAGTGCTTATTCAAAAAACAAATACTATTTCTACTACTTACCCTGCATCTACTTTTTCAAACTTAAATAACTACAGCATTCCGAATAATAGTTGTACCGGAGCATCATCAACTATTGCAATTGCCGGATTTAATGGTAATGTAACTTCAAACGGTATTTCTGTAAAAATAAATATTACACATACAGCCGTTGGTGATCTTGCAATTTATTTGCAATCTCCTTCCGGTGAAATTCTTGGTTTAAGTAATCGTACAGGAAATAATTCTAATACCGGAGATAATTTTACCAACACTATTTTTTCGGATGCCGGCAGTACGATAATTCCAACTAGTGGGGCACCATATAGCAGCACCTATAAGCCTTGGAATGTTGTATTCACTTCCTGCGTTACTTCTACAAAAACATCTTTTACTTCATTAGGTAATGGTTCTTTTAATCCAAACGGAAATTGGAAATTATTTGTTTACGATCGTGCAAATTCCAACACGGGCTCAATAACAAATTGGTCAATTACTTTTCCTTCTTACAGTGTAAATAGTACACTCGTTTGCGATCCCGTTCTCTCTGCTGCAACTACTGTTACTGTGAATCCGTTACCTATAATTTCTTTTTCTCCTGCTAATCCGGTTATTTGTTCTAACTCTGGTGTTACACTTTCTGCCTCGGGGGCTGCAACTTATATCTGGTCTCCTTCTTCAGGATTAAATATAACAACTGGTTCAACTGTTACTGCTAATCCTTCGATAGGAACTACGTATAGTGTTGTTGGAACGGATGCAAATAGTTGTTCTTCTTCAGGCTCTGTAAATGTTTCTATTAATGTACCTCCAAACGTAACATTAAATAATTTTTCAAATGTTTGTATCACTACTAACTCTTTCACACTAACGGGTGGTTCTCCTTCGGGAGGTGTTTATTCTGGAACAGGAGCTACTAATGGAATTTTTTCGCCCGCTTCTGCGGGAATTGGAACGCATACTATTTCTTATACCTATATAGATGGCAATGGATGTTCTACTATAGCTACTAAAACAATTGTTGTAACCGGTTTCCCTGCGGCAGTAATTACTCCGTCAGGACCAATTTCAGTATGTTCGGGAAGTTCAATTAAACTAAACACTAACTCCGGTTATAATTATTTATGGTCGAATGGCGCAACTACTCAATCTATCTCAACTAATGTAGCCGGAAGTTATACTGTAACGGTGTCTGACAATAGTGGATGCACTGCTACATCTTCAGCTGTTGTTGTTTCTAATAGTGCGCAAATATTTATTTCTCCTCTTTTTATTGAATCGATGGGTGTTCCTGCTGCCACAACATTAATTCCGGCTTATGAAACGGCCAATGGTTTCGATAACTTAAATTATTTTATGTACGGTTCCGGCGATGTTAGAACATCTTCTGCATCTTCTGGTTATACAGGCGCAAGCGGTGGCGGAAATGTTTTCTTGACAAATATTGTCGGTAAAAATTTCGTTATAACAGGAATTAATACGAGTGGATTACCTGGCATGGTTTTGTCGTTTGGCGTTTTTAAATCGACTACTGCTTCTACAGGTTCTGAACTTTTAGTTCAATACAGTACCGATAGTTTAAATTATACAACTTTACCTTTTACTTTACTACCAACAGGTTCCGGTACAGCTATCTGGTTCCTTCGTACTGTAACCGGATTACCTGCTGTAAATAAATTATTCATTCAGTTTTTACAAAATGGTTCGACGCCACAATTCAGAATTGACGATGTTACTTTAACGTATGAAAATCCAAATCCAACAATTACTTTTTCTGGAAGTTCTACAATTTGTCAAGGTACATCTACTATATTAACTGCTAATAGAGCTGCAACTTACTTGTGGGATAATGGTAGTACATCACAAACATTATCGGTTAATTCAACTTCATCTCATTTTTGTTTTCTCACTTCTTCTGTTGGTTGTTCGGCTGTTTCTTCTACTGTAACTATTACGTCTGTTCCTGCTTTGTTCAGTATGAATGGCGGTGGAAATTATTGTAGTGGAAGCGCTGCGCCTCTTGTTGGATTAACAGGAAGTGAAAGCGGTGTTACTTATCAGTTAAAAATTAACAACGTAAATTCTGGTGTTCCAATTGCCGGAAACGGTTCTGCAATTTCTTTCGGTAATCAAAGTAATGCAGGAACGTATACGGTTACTGCTACGCATACAGCATCCGGATGCACAGCTTCTATGAATGGAAGTTCAATCGTTGTAGTAAACCCATTACCATCACTATTCAATGTTACAGGTGGTGGCATAAGTTGTTCTTCAGGATCTGGTATTTCAGTTGGACTTTCTTCTTCGCAGAATAATGTGAGCTATCAACTTAAATTAAATAATTCTCCGATTGGAAATACTATTTCCGGAACAGGATCCGCTCTTAATTTTGGACTACAAACTTCTCCCGGTACTTATTCTGTCATAGCAACAAATGCATCAACTTTGTGCTCTGTTTCTATGGCGAATACTGTGGCTGTAACATCGGCTACATCTCCGGCTGTCTATCAGCTTTCAGGTGGTGGCGTTGTTTGCCCTGGTGGAACAGGCGCATCAATCATTCTGAGTAGCTCTCAAACAAGTACGACTTATTTGTTGTATAACTCAAGTGGCTCTACAGGTGTAAATATTACCGGAACAGGAAATGCAATTTCGTTCGGGAATTTTAATTCATTCTCTTCCTATTATGTAATTGCTACAAACACTTCCGGAGGATGTACCGCAACAATGAATAATACTGTAACAATTTCGCACGCACCAACTCCTATAATCTATAATGTAACCGGCGGCGGAAGTTTTTGTTCTGTTCCCAATGATGGCGTTGCAGTTGGATTGTCAAATTCTGAAAGTGGTGTGCTATATACTTTGCTCAATAATTCTCTGTCTACAGGACTAACGGCAAGTGGTAACGGCAGCTTAATTTCTTTTGGTAATCAAACATCAAGTGGAAATTATTCAGTGTTAGCTACCAATACTTCGTCGTCGTGTACAAGCACTATGAATGGCTCTGCAATCGTAGTAAGAAATTTGGTTACTACTTGGTACATTGATGCAGATCAAGATGGATATGGAAATCCTTCTATTTATGTTCTGGAATGCGACCAACCATCAGGATATATTGCCGACAATACCGATTGTAATGATGCCAACGCAGCCGTTAACCCCGGTGCTGTGGAAATTTGTGGAAACAATATCGACGATAATTGTAATGGATTGATTGACGAAGATTGTTTTGTTAGTCTTTCGCTGAAAATAAATATCGAAGGACTTTATTTGGGAAGCGGAAATAATGTTGGCGTACTTAGTCAGTTCAATTGCGATACTGTCACTATAAGTTTAGCTGCTAATTTAGCACCACATTCTATTGTTTTTTCGTCGAAAGAAATATTATCTACCACAGGTATATTGAATGTAAGCATTCCAATTGCCTTCCTGAATGGTAACTATTTTATTGTAGTCAAGCACAGAAATTCATTAGAAACATGGAGTACAAATTCGTTGCTCATGAATCAGTCTTCAATCTCTTATGATTTTACAATACTCTCTAGTGTTTATGGAAATAATTTACACATGAACGTTGACGGAAGCTATTCAATTATTAGTGGCGATGTAAATCAAAATGGAGTCATCGATTTCAACGATTTCCTGCTTGTTGAAAATGGATCTCTAAATAGTGGGGTTGGGTATTCTGTTTACGACCTTGATGGAAATTTACTTGTTGAATCTTCCGACTATAGTTTAGTGGAAAATAATATCGGGAAAATAGTGATACGACCTTGATGACTGATTCAAAAACTATTTATGTTTTCAAAATTGGTAAATTAAGACCCGCCAATTAAATTTTTATAGTCGTTGAACGCAATTCTTGAAATATCACCTACAATTGTAGAAAGTTGTTTTTGTGAATTTCCAATTGTCATAACACCTATTAAGTATGGTGAATTTTTATAATAAACAATTCCAAATTCATGGAGCTGTGCTTTAGTGCCCAAAATCCGTTCTCCGAATTTGTGAGCCATCATTGTGTTACCATCGAGGCCTTTTTGCAGTCCATCATTGAAAGTAGAAGTGGTTAATAATTGTAAGGCATATTCAGATAATTCAGTTGTTGCATAACTTGCACTATATAATACTCTAAAGAACTTAGAAAAATCATTAACAGTTATGAAATATTCTCCCACTTGACTTGGAATTGGTACGTCTAAATCGGTAAAAATATTATTATAAATTATGACATCCATATTTTGATTTAGTAAAAGAGTTGCATCATTGTCTGAATGCTTTATCATCGCAATAAGCAAGTCTCGAACTGTGTAGTTTCTGTTTTCTGTTAATTGAAAATCAACTATGTTCTGAACATTAGGTGAAGAGAAATGCCTATTGAAAAATATTTGTTTGTTTAAAATACCTGGATTTTTTTCTATCATTTTGATGTAAGTAAGTAGATACACAACTTTAATCATACTTGCCGGATTGTAAGTGGTATTTGGGTTGATCAAAAACTTTGCTCCATTATCGAGGCGTCTAAAATAAACAGAAATGTCATCTGCTTTTTGAGTGCTTTTTGCTTCATTGATATAGTTATTTATATCAGTTTGAATACTGTTGAGTGTATTACTTTGTTCAGGTACGTCTGTTAAAAGCAAAGGATGTGTAAAATCATACCCCTTTAATCGAATTTGATTCATTGTTTCGACACATTCATGTGATGCAACGATAGTCGAAGATTTATTAGAAGTAATAAATTTACCAAAGAAAAAACTACCTCCAATTAGGAGAATAACAATAGAAAAAGGAATAGGATATCTTAGCATCGATTTGATTTTGATTAACATAGAAAATTAAGTGTGTTTGTTTCTGAAAAAAATATTTGGAGTGCAATTTTACTAATGAATTTCAACTTTTAAATGAATTTAATCATATTATTCTCAGTTTTGAAGCAAATATTCATCATGCAGACGTCATATTTTTTAGAAATACGGTAGTATCAAGAATTTTGTCGACGAATCAAATCGTGAATTTGTTTTGGAATGAAGGTAACTGTAAATGCTTGAAACCAGAATTTCATTCCAAATCTGATTTGTTCGTTGTTGTTTTTAATTTATATGTTACCTAGTTTTTTAAGTTTTTTGCTAGCCGTTCTTGAAAAATGATAGATGTTAGATTTAATCTATCATATTCGATTGCAAAACATTTATTAATAATTAGCTTAATATTAATTTAAATATCTAAGTTTTTTTT
The DNA here is from genome assembly GCA_043747595.1 of Bacteroidota bacterium. GTDB lineage: Bacteria > Bacteroidota > Bacteroidia > AKYH767-A > 2013-40CM-41-45 > JADKIH01. The sequence goes on from JAYTOX010000038.1 coordinate 27,084, forward strand.
AAATCAAAAAAACATCATGTTAATGTCGGCGTCAAATTTATGATCAAATAAATGAATTCAAAATTCTGCCGACGATGACCCTTGTTTCTTGTACAATTGCATAATCGCTAAAGCAACAATCACACTAAAGCTGAGCCCTTCCGAAAAGTTGATAAATGCAATACTTATTTCCGGATAAATAATCTGTTCCGGTAGCTTATTTAAAATTGACTTCATAAAAATAGGATCGAATTTTAGATAGAAATAGAAAATAATACTGTAGTATAAACTTCCCAGCGCTCCAATTAAAAACCCCATGCTGAATCCTTGAAAATAATTGATATAATTTTTATGCTGTACATAATATTTTCCTACCGATCCATATACGATTGGAAATAAAACTACATAATTTAGAAACCGAAGCCATGTTACTTCTTGTAAAGAAAATATTTTTGCAATAAGGAAAATTACAAGGTAAACCGCCGCAACTATGATACTGCTATTTATCGTTGATTGAAGATTTTCTTTATACCATGTCGACTTAGGGGTTGACTCTAATGTTTTCATCTTTTTCATTTAGGAATAGCTTCCTCAAAGATTCAGCCACAAAGTGTTTGAAGTATTATATTAGGACATACTCTGGTAATTAGGATGCTGAAAATGAGAATGATTGAGGAGGATCTTCTACTCATATTAAAAATATAATAATATCGAAAAGAAAAACTAGTATTGTTTAACTATAAAAACTCACTAAGTTGTGAAAAAGTAATAGGCTTAGAAAGAAAACCATTTGCTCCGTTGAAAAGTGCGATTTCTTTCATGTTACTCAAAGCGCTTATTACAATTATTATACTGTTTGGAATTAGTTTTTTTATTCTAGGTATTAATTCAATCCCCGATCCATCCGGCAAATTGTTGTCTAGAAATACAATCTCCGGTTTAAATTCAATTATCTTGGAAATCCCCTCTTCTGCCGTAGTTGAATAACTAGTTGTTATTGAATTTTTCTCTAGAAAACCGGAAAGTAAAATGCAAATGTCTTCCTCATCTTCAATTATCATCGCCTTCTTATATATCATTTGTTCGTTGGTTTTTTTGAGTGATTGGTGAGTAATGACAATCGAGCTTCTCACTTCAATTAGTGAGTGGTGAGTAGTGATTGGTGAGTAAAAAAAGTGACCTTTGAATTTCTTACTTCTTTTAAGTGAATAGTGAGTGGTAATTAGTGAGTGACAAAATGAAGAGTAAACTTCTTACTTCTTTTAAGTGAATAGTGAGTGGTAATTAGTGAGTGACAAAATGAAGAGTAAACGTCTTCCTTCTTCCTTCTTACTTCTTACTTCTTACTTATTACTTATTACTTATTACTTTTTACTTCTTCCTTCTTCCTACAACTATTCTACCATTCTGCTATTTATTATTAATAAACAACTTGTGTTTCTTTTTACTCGATTAAAGTATAATCAAAATTAATATGATAATTAAAATTGCAGTAAAGGAAAGATAGATATTGATGCCATCCATTTTCTTTACTTTCTTTTGAATTTCTTTCACTTCATTGCGATATTCTGCTCGCTGAATTTCGCTTGTCGATTGATTCTTAACTCTACTTTCTATTTCGTTTAATCGAATAATTAATTGCTTCAATTCAATATTCTGTTGCACTTTATTTGTGCCGACAGCTTTTTCAGCACAAACTGAATCTGACCGAAGATCTGTACTAAATGCTGTCGCAGATAAAAATAATCCTGCTGCTAACAATAAGAATTTTGCGTGTTTCATATTGGAAATGATTGTTTATTTTTTATAATTAATGGTTACACTTGTAGAATTGAATTCAAAATACAATTTCAATTATTTGTTCGGAAAAATACAAAATTTGTTGCTATAATTACTTAGTCGGTAAATTATTCCCCATTTCTGGAAGTTATTTCCCGGATAATTTTTTAAAATTATCATTTATAGGTACAAAATTTATTTATCTTTTTGTAGTAGAGTTGTTTCTGTACAACACAATTTGCACCAGGTAATTTCTATTTTTCGGCATGATTTCTTCAAGAGCTAATTTAAATATGAACCTAAAAATTTTTATAAAATGGAAAATTCAAAAAAAGTAATTAGCGCATTAGCAATCGGATTGGTTGCAGGTGCAGCATTGGGAGTTTTATTTGCTCCTGCCAGTGGACGTGATACACGAAGAAAAATTGGCCATAAAGTTTCTGATTTGAAAGAGGATTTAGCGGACAACTTTGAAAAGGGTAAAGAGAAGTTCAACAATTTCAAAGATGAAGTAAGCAAAAAAGTATCCGATTTGAAAGAAAAAGCTTTCGGAAAAATGGAAGACTTAAGAGAAACGGCCGAACGAAAAGTTGATGATTTAAAAGAATCAGCGGAAAAAATGCGCAACAAAACATCAACTCATTCAAATTGATAAAATTTTTTTCTGAAAAACTTCATAATAAGAATGAAAATTTGTTGAAATTATGAAGGGATAGAAGCAAAAAATCTTTTACCAATAGAGCATTATTGGTATAAGATTTTTTGTTTTACAATATTTCATCGCAATACTTAATTCCCTTCGATAGTACTAAAAATAATAATTAGATTTTTATTGACAAATTGCTTTTTATTCTATAACTTCATTGCTGCCGTGAAGTATTTTTTTAAATAAATAATGTATATGAAACCGATTATAATTAATACAAAGCAACAGCTGATTGCTGAAAAAGTAAGATTGAAGAGCAAGGTGAATTTTCTGCGCGCAGAATTAGAAAGCGATTTTCAGATTATAAAAACTGATTTGGAACCAATACTTTCTACAGTTAAAATTGTTGGCGTGGCTTTTAAAGGAAATGATCAATCTTTGTTTGAAAAATCTTTAAGATTTGGAATTAATATCTTAATCAAGGGAATTTTACCGGGTAAAGCTTCTTGGGTTGTGAAAAATTCGGTTCCTTATTTGGTAAATAATGTGGCTGCTAATTATGTTAAAGAAAAAAAACCAGAGATACTTGGTGTTATCAAAAATATCCTGCATCGTATGAAAAGAAAACCGTCCATTCGTGTTGACTAATTGGTAATTGTGCATTTTTTTTGATCAATAAACTAGAAATTGTTTTCTTTAATTTATTAGAAAAATAATATAAGTTGTCTCTCTTTTAGGTTTGATTTTTGTAATTAACTACTTAATCAATTAATAAAATGAATCGAGTTCAACTCCATACGCAACAGCAATCGTTAAAATTTTCACCTTTGCAAATTCAATTGTTAGGCTTAATTCAATTGAATACAGTTGCCATAGAACAAAAAATTAAAGATGAGTTAATTGATAATCCTGCTTTGGAAGAAAGGTTTGAAGAAGACGCATTAGAGAATATAGCTGTACAAGACTTTGATTACGAAGAAACGGATTCTCCGCAAAATGATATTGACTTGACCGACTATTTTGATGATGATGAAGTAGGAAATGCTAATCTAAATGGTAAAAATATAAGTTCCTTCGAAACAATATTTTCGCAAGGACCAATTCAGACGAATACTTTTCAAGAACAGCTAAAGGGTCAATTGCACCTCTTTAAAACTTCTGAGAGAGATAAGAAAATTTTAGATGATATTGTTGATAGTTTAGATGATAATGGGTACCTAAGAATTTCTTTAGATAAATTAGCAAACGATTTGAGTTTTATTGAAAATAAATTTATTTCCGAAGAGGAGATTGCAAAGCTTCTTCATTTGATTCAACAATGCGACCCTCCAGGCGTGGGTTGTATTAGTTTGCAAGAATGCCTTTTACTTCAATTGAAAAGAATTAAATTAAGTGAAAGGAGTAAACCTCAAGAGCATGCCATCTATTTGATTCATCACTATTTTATAGAATTATCAAATAAAAATTGGAGTAAAATATTACGGGAAAGTGGATTATCTGAAGCTGAATTGAAGTTGGCAATTAATGTAGTTGTACATTTAAATCCAAAACCTATCGTTGGCTCAAGTTCTGATGAGAATCCAAACTTTTCTATTATTCCTGAATTTATAGTAAATAATAATAATGGGCAATTAGATGTTGCATTAGCAAATCAGGTTTCTGCAAATATTAGGCTTAACGAAGAATTCGTAAATGTAGTTGAACATAAAACTTCAGAATTCAAGTCTGGAATTGCAGGTAGCAATCTCGATTCTAGTTTCGTTACAAAAAATAAGAAAAAAACAATTCAATACCTTAGAGGGAAAATTAATTCTGCAAAATGGTTTTTACAAGCAGTAGAACAAAGAGAAAAAACCATGTTGAAAACGATGATTGCTATAGTAAACTTGCAAAAAGATTTTTTTATAACAGGCAATACTAAAAATATAAAACCTTTAATATTGAAGGATGTTGCAGATCGAATTCGTGTTGATGTGAGCACTGCTTCCAGAGTAACGAGTAATAAGTATGTTCAAACTCAATTTGGTATAATGTGTCTTAAAGATTTTTTTAGCAACTCATTGTTAAAAGATGATGGAGAAGAAGTTTCGAGCAAAGAATTACATTATGTAATTAGAGAACTAATTGAGTGTGAAGATAAGTATCACCCATTAACAGATATGGAAATAAAAATTCACTTGAAAGAAAAAGGATATTTGCTAGCAAGGAGAACAGTTGCTAAATATAGAGACAACTTGAATATTCCCATTGCGAGGCTGAGAATTCAAGTTTAAGACTTCCTGTAATTTATTTAAATCAAATTAAGCATCAATTTTTTGTATTGCTCAGTTTCGATTCAATGGTTTGTGTAGTGTGAGGTACTGCAAGAAGTCGCTCGCGCGGAATAAGTTTTCCGCTTACTTTACAAATGCCATACGTTTTATTTTCAATTCGGAATAATGCCGCTTGCAAGTTTTCGATAAATTTTTTCATTCGTGCAGCATTAATATTTAACTCTTCTTTGCTATTTGTATCTGCTCCATCTTCCATCAATTTAATGGTATTAGTTGTGTCTTCAGTACCGTTATTGTTAAAATTACGTAATTCGTCTACCAAATATTCGTACTCTTTTTGAGCATCGGACAGTTTTGTATTGATAAGAATTTTAAACTCTTGAAGTTCTTGAGCTGAATATGATGTTTTTTCCATGTTTTTTAAATAGCTATTTCTGTTTGTTGACTTACTCATCGAATTAATACTAAAAGAATTGTTTGAAGTCAATCCACAGTTTTAGTTGAGGATTAGTTTACGTGTTATTTTATTATTAAAGTGAGGGCGAAGATAAGAATTAACCTGGTTTGTATTAAACTATTTTCTGAGTGTATTTCATGTTAAATTTTAATTTTAACTGTATTTTAAGTAATGTGAAATATTGGTAATGCAATGATTTCTATCAGCTAATTGTTTAGTTTTTATTTATTCCAACATTTTATTTCATTCAAATTAATTTGCGACAAGGTTTATTCGATTTCTTTTGGAATCGTAGGTAAATTTAATTATATTGTAGAATATTATTCCCGCCAAGAGTTAAATAGGGGAATTTGCTTCCGAATAAAATTACTTATTTGGAACAACTTCTGTCTTTAAAAATGATTTCGTTTTTTATTATTAGGTAATTGGGAATTTGTTCTTTTATAAAAATAGGCTATGAAAAAAATTTTGATCATTGAAGACGATGTGGATGTAAGTATGTTGTTAAAACGATTTTTGTCGAAAAATAATTACGAAGTCTTAATTGCTCACAGCGGAAGTAAAGGACTTTCTGTTTTTGAAGAAGCTCAGCCCGATCTCATTCTTTGTGATTTTCGCTTGGGAGATATTGATGGACTAGAAATTCTTGCGAAGATCAGAGAAAAGAATTCGGTTGTTCCTGTATTGATAATTACTGGCTATTCCGATATAAAAACTGCAGTGAAGGTTATCAAGATGGGAGCGTTTGATTATATCACAAAACCTCTTTTTCCCGATGAAATACTTTTATCGATAAAACGAGCCATTGAAAGTACGGGAGAAAATGTAATTAACGATACCCATGAAAATGGGCAAGAAGGTAAACGTAAAGTTCGTTTGTTGTCGACTGTAAATGGAAGTGAGTTTATTAATGGAATTGGCGACCAGTCGATGGCAATGTATAAGCAAATTGATCTAGTTGCACCAACAAATTATTCAGTAATCATAAATGGTGAAAGTGGCTCGGGAAAGGAAGTAATAGCTTTGATGATTCATGCTAAGAGCCCGAGAAAAGACATGCCGTTTGTAGCTATGGATTGCGGAGCAATTTCTAAAGAGCTCGCCGGAAGTGAACTGTTTGGTCATGAAAAAGGTTCTTTTACCGGTGCATTAGGAACCAAAATTGGTCACTTCGAATTAGCTAATGGAGGCACACTTTTTTTAGACGAAGTTGGAAATTTACCATATGAAACTCAAGCTTTGCTTTTGCGCGTAATTCAAGAAAGGAAAATGAAAAGAATTGGCGGTACTAAAGAAATTGTTTTAGATGTAAGGATTATTGTGGCAAGCAATGAAAATTTAGGTGAATCGTATCGGAAAGGAAAATTCAGAGAGGATCTCTTTCATCGTTTCAATGAATTTTCAATTCAGGTTCCACCACTTCGAGAAAGAAAAGAAGACATAATGCATTTTTCCGATTTCTTTTTGCAGCAAAGTAATGACGAATTAAACAAAAAAATAAAAGGATTTGAATTGGATGTCATTAATCATTTTATGAATTATTCTTGGTACGGAAATTTACGCGAATTAAAAAATGTAATAAAGCGTTCGGCTCTTCTTACCGAGGGAAATATGGTAGAAGCCAGTTCGTTGCCATTAGAAATTTCTAATTATTCAAAACTGGTTTTTCCGGAACATAAAATTACCGGTGATCCAACAGTCGATTTACATCACCTACCTAATTTAAAAGCAGCGGCGCATGAGGCAGAATATGAAATGATCATTAAAGTACTGAAACAGGTAAATTTTAATAAGAGTAAAGCTGCTAAACTTTTGAATATTGATAGGAAAACTCTTTATAATAAAATGAAAACGTTTGATTTATAGAATGTATATTAATTTCTTTAGTACGCTTAGAAGTTGATCGTTTGCCAACCCAAAATTCGCATGAGTAAAAATTTAGTAAATATTCTTTTTGTTTCCAATAATAAAAAAGAACTCACAGAAATTCTTAACTATTTTTCGGAAATAAGTGACATGTGTTGTAAAGTGGATTGGGCAAATAGTTACCAATCTGGGTTTGATAAAACATTGATAGGTAATTATGATTTACTTATTTTCAAGTCTATCTTGAATGAAAAAAACGGAGTAGAACTGCTTGTTGAAATTAGACAGTATGGATTTGAAACGCCTGTAATTATAATAAGCAATAAGTCAGATGGGAATACCGGTTTACATGCTATTCAATTTGGTGCTGCCGATTATCTGATTAAAGAAGAACTTAATTATCAAAAATTTGAAAGAAGCATTCGTTATACGTTAGAGAGGTCTGAGAACCTAAATGCACTAAAGATTTCGGAAGATAAATACAAAAGAATATTCGAAGAGTCAAGAGACATGATTTACTTAAGCGATATAAGCGGTCGTATGCTTGACTTTAATAAATCGGCCATACGAATTTTTGGTTATTCACGAGAAGAATTGATGAATATTAACGTTGCTGAGTTGTACTATCAAAGTAGTGATCGACAACTATTTCTTGATGCGATAAATAAAACAGGGGCTGTATCAAATTACGAAGTTATTCTGAAGAATAAAGCAGGTGAAAAGAAATATTGTTTAATTTCAGGTTCCATTCAGCGGACAATAGATAACGAGATTAACTATTTAGGAGTCATTCATGATATTTCGCGACGACGTAAAGCCGAGAAGGAATTAGCAATAGCAGAAAAAATGGCTGCAACAGCTCGATTGATTCGATCTTTAGCCCATGAAATAAGAAATCCGTTAACAAATATTAATTTGGCAGCTGAACAATTAAATGATGAAATAGGTAGTAAGGAATATGATTTTTATTTTGAAATAATTAATAGAAATTCACGCAGGATAAATCAAATATTAACGGACCTATTTGATTCAAGTAATCCTGCAGGATTTGAAAAATCAAACTGTAACATTAACGATGTAGTTGAAAATGCAATTACGCTAGCTAAAGATAGAATACAACTTAAAGGAATTAGGGTTGAGCGCGATTTTGTAAGCGTTAATCATCATATCAGAATTGCCAAAGGGCAAATAGAAACTGCTTTACTTAACGTGATAATAAATGGGATAGAAGCAATGCCCGACCAGAATGGAGTGCTAAAAATAAAAACCACTTTGGTTGAAAATATGTTTGAAATAATTATTGAAGATAATGGAAAAGGTATTCCAACTGATAATTTAGAAAGATTGTTTGAGCCTTATTATACAAGTAAAACTAATGGTTTAGGATTGGGTTTAGCATCATCGCATACCATTTTTAAATTACATAACGGGAGTATAGACGTAGAAAGCGAAGTTAATAAAGGAACAAAGTTCATAATTCATCTTGATAATGCCAAAGTTGATTGATAGAAATAGTTGATTGATTTTATATTTAAATACTATTTCATGAATAAAACCAAATCGCAATTAGGATTTCTCTTGTGAATAAATTTATTTCGAAGTAGTTTTTAAATGTTATTTTTATAAAAGCTTAAGTTAATTTTAATTTTATTAAGTTATGAAGGAGGAAGGTGATTTGCTTCGAATTGTTAAAACAAGAGCAATTTTAAATATTGTTGTTTTAGCGTTAACTGTTTTTGTAAATGTTATTGCAGTATTTCATCCTTTTTTTGGTGAATCAGTTCAAGATATATCTAATCAAACTAAATCGTTACTAGTACCTGCTCCCTATACATTTAGTATTTGGTCTATTATTTATTTTTGGTTACTTCTTGCCTTTAGTGTTCAGCTATATAGAATATTTGTAAAAAGCGACAAAGTAGAAGTTGATCGTGTTAATCGAATTGGGCCTTTATTTTTATTTTCATGCCTATTGAATGCGTTATGGTTATTTTTATTTCAAGGACATTTTTTTATTTTGTCTGTGCTCATTATTTTTGCTTTGCTGATAAATTTAATCTTATTGTATTTAAAAATTAGAAGTACTATTCATAAATCATTTTCAGATTCATTTATTTTTAAATTTCCTTTTAGCATTTATTTGGCTTGGGTATCTGTTGCCAGTGTAATAAATACTTCGGCTGTTCTAACTCATTACTCATGGAGTAGATATGGTATTTCGGCAGAAGGTTGGGCTGGATTTATGTTAGTTGTTTTGCTTGTAATTACACTTTTTGTTTTGGAATTTCGAAAAGACATTTTTTTTGGAGCGACAATTTGTTGGGCTTTGGTCGGAATAATAATTGAACGAATTAATGATAATGGTAATAATTTTATTGGAGTTTTGGATATAACTATATTCAGTTTAATAGTAATTTTGGCATTTATAATTGGAATATTTAATTCGTGGAAAAAGCAATTCAGCTAAATTAAAAGCTACAATTGGATTTTTAAACTTAAAAATTATTAGAAGTTACTTTAAGAATATTGTTTTTCAAATCCAATGCCTATCCTTTTACTAATTGATTAATGAATAAATGCAATTATGAACCAAAATTGGATATAATTAGTAACTCAAATGAAGAGTAATTCTGCGATAAAATCTAAATCAGTTGAAAGAGTTTTATCTGATATCAGCTATTCACATATTACCAATGATAACTTTTGAAATTAAATCATAGTCGCTCCTAATTCTATTCCTTTATTTGCATAATAATAATATCTGGTTTTAATTAGGAAAATAGAAAAAGCGATTTTCAATACTAACTATATCTAAAATAATTAAAAATGAAAAAATTAATTTTTGCTTTAGCGACCATGGCAATCCTGTATGGTTGTGATAATCGTCAAGCGGAGATCGACGCGGCTAAAAGATCGAGCGATTCACTGGCATCGATTATCAATGAAAGAGACAGTTCTATCAATGATTTTCTTTCAACTTTTAATGAAATTGAAGGTAACTTAGATTCTGTAGCTCGGAAACAAAATGCGATCAAAGTAAATGTTGAAAAACAAGGCGAATTGAGAAGCACTACTAAAGAGCGGATCAATGCAAATATTGCAGCCATCAATGATTTAATGGACCAAAATCGGAAGAAGATCGGCGAGTTGAGTCGTAAGTTGAAATCAAGCAATACAAAAATGGCCGAGTTTGAAAAAATGATTCAATCATTAAACGAACAACTAGCTCAAAAGGACAAAGAACTTCAAGATTTAAATGATCAATTGGCAAAATTAAATACTCAGGTAACTCAACTGCAAGTTTCTGTTGATACTTTAACGCAAACTACAGCTTCGCAAAAGCAGACGATAGCCGATCAGACTATTACAATTCATACTGCTTATTATGTAGTAGGAACATCAAAAGAACTTCAAACAAAGCTTGTTATTAATCGTACAGGTGGACTTCTAGGTATTGGTAAAACAACTACGCTAAGATCCAATGTAGATAACAATAAATTCACCAAAGTAGACTATACAGCTCTTAGTACGATTCCTATTAACAGCAAAACTGCCTCTATTATTACAACACATCCGGTTGATTCGTACTCGCTCAACAAGGAGAAAGATAAGGTTGTTAGTATTCAAATTACAAATGCAGAAAAATTTTGGAGTGCTTCAAAATATTTAGTTGTAGTTAAAAATTAACGATTACTTTTAGTAAAAGCGGAACCTTCCTTTTGGAGGTTCCGCTTTTTTATGTCTGAAATTTTTTATCGATGTCTTTATTTTTTTATTTAATTGCCTGACTTTCCACAAACGAGAAAAATGGTGTGGAAATATTTGGACATAAATCTAACTATTGATATACTGGAGTCTTGTCTATGCTAATTATTATCGATTACAGAGTTGATTTCGCCTATTTTTGTTACTTAAAATGCAATGTCATTTTGGCTTGATTCTTTATGTTATTTACCTAAAGACCAAATTATGATAGTCGAAAATGATGACTTTTTAAAAACAATGGTATCATGTATAAATGCACTTATTAAAGAAGGCTACTCTGAAAATTATAAAGTAACCGATAAAGGACTTAAGTCGTTCAGAAGAGAACGTATTTACAATCCTACAGAAGTAAAAGTGGTAGACTTTTTTCGATTTGAAGGCAATTCTGACCCCGACGATAATTCAATTTTATACGCAATTGAAACCAGTGATGGAGGTAAAGGGACATTAGTAGATGCCTATGGGACATATGCTGATTCACAAATAAGTTCGTTCATGGAGCATGTTCATGAGATTCATAAGAAAGTAACGAATTTATAACTACGCTAACTTAAAATTGAACCCCTATCACAAGTATGTCATCTACTTGTTCATATCGTCCCTTCCAATTTAAAAAGTAATTGTGTAGTGTTTTTTGCTGTTCATTCATCTTTGCTTGGTGCATACTTACAATTAGCTCTCTAAATTTTTTCGACATAATTTTTTTACCTTCTATACCACCAAACTGATCAGAGTAGCCATCGGAGTACAAGTAAATATTGTCTCCTTTTTGAAGTTCAATTATTTGAGTTTTGAATGATCTGTCCTCATCGGGCATAAACCCTCCAATAGGTGCTTTATCCGGTTTATAAATTTCTGCAATAAAATTTCTGACTAATAACAATGGTCTATTCGCGCCGGAAAAATTTATAATCATTTTCGATTTATCAATTACACACAAAGCTATATCCATTCCACCATGCGAAAAATTTTCTTTTTGTTTAAGCGCTTCCACTATTCCTTCATTTAATTCAAAAAGAATTTTTCCCGGATCAGTTATTTTTTTCTGAAAAATTATTTGTTTTAGTAATGCGGTACCCACCATACTCATAAATGCTCCAGCTACTCCATGTCCTGTACAGTCTGCCACTGCCAAGTAAATTAAGTTGTTTTGTTCTTCCAAAAAATAGAAGTCGCCGCTTACAATATCTTTAGGTAAGTACAATACAAACCCATCGTTAAATAATTTAGGAACTCGATCTTCATGTGGCATTATTGCCGACTGAATATTCTTCGCGTAATGTAAACTATCTAAAATTTCTTGGTTTTGTTGTGTGATTGATAAATTTTTACGCTCTAAATCCCACTTTTGCATCATTACATTGTAGGATCGGTCGCTCAACTTTTCTGCTATTTTCTGATTTTCATTTTCAAAGCGCTTGAGTAGGTACCGAAAATAAATTATTCCCCCTACCACCATGAATATTGAAATGAAAAGTAAAAACCAGCCGATAGTATCGCTAAAGAAGTGCTCTTCTCGTAGGGGGCCGGAAAGAATAATTAGAATCTGCACCGTATAATTATATTAAAAAGTAAAAATAAGATTTTCTATTTGAGTTTAGACGATTTTCTAATCTTTTGGAATGTACCATTTTTTTTGATTAGATAACAAAGGTTTTAAATTGAAAAATATTTCGGATATTGGAGCAATCTAATATTTGACCGATTATAATGGTGGTGAAACCTACTTTTGTATTTGATAATTTAAAATTATTGAGTTATTCACATTTGCTTTATTCATTTCAAGGTGAAATTGATGAGAGTATAACTAACGAGATAACTACTATAATTGAAATTCACTTTAAGGAAAATAATATTCCTTCGGAAAGAAGAAAAAAGTTTTTACTTATAATGGTAGAATGTGTGCAAAATGTATTTCATCACCAACTTAAAGCGCCTTTAAAAAATGGTAATTATGATTCTGGTGTAATGATCTCTTTCGATGGCGATACTGCTTACCGTATTGTTTCTGGAAATTTTATGGAGAATAAATTTGTAAAAGGCTTACAGTCAAAAATTGAATTTCTTAATGCTTTGTCTGTCGAACAGTTGAGAACTTACTATCAAGAGTCACTGGCTGTTGCAGAATTATCTGAAAAAGGAGGTGCGGGTTTGGGGATTTTAGACATGGCTCGTAAATCTAAAATGCCTCTTGAATATAAATTTATTGAAATAGATGAGCGGTATTCCTTTTTTATTCTTGCTATTAATGTACTTTAAAATAAATTGAAATGAATAATTTGATTATTGAAGAGAGTGTTAAAACACCCGGAATACTCTTTGCCTCTCAAACCGGAATACTAGAAATTAAAGGCAAATCTATTCCTGAAAACTCATTGGAGTTCTATCGCCCAATTTTTGAATGGATCAATGCTTATACTTTGGAGCCATTTCAAACTACCGAATTAAAAGTTAAATTGGAATACTTTAATACAAGTTCTTCGAAATGTTTACTAGACGTATTCCGGATATTGGAAACTCTCAACAATAAAGGGAAGAGCAAAATTAAAGTAAGTTGGTATTATGAAGGTGACGATGAAGATATGATGGAAGCCGGCGAAGACTATAGTGTGCTCGTTAAAATTCCATTCGAACTAATTAAAATTTAATCTTATTTCTCTTTTGAAAAAAGGTCAATAATCTTTTTAAATAAATCGGTCCGTAACGTAACGTAAAATAAAATCGTCATTGACCAAATGATCAGCAAATTAAAATAAAGTGATTTAATCTTGTGACCGAATATGTTTTTTGTATAAGAAAACATCGGTGCTTTTGTAAATCGTTCTGAACTGGAGTAGTAAACCGGTTCAAATCGCCTAATGATTCTATCTTCTTTAATAATTATTCGTTCACTTTGATTGCTATTCTTCACCATTTCTTCTAAACTCTCATTCTCAAATTTATTTTTCATATAGCTGAAAAAGGATTCTTTCTCTCGGCTCGATGTGAGGTTGGTAATTATTTTTTCTTTCTTGTCACTAGAGGAATTATATTGATCAATATAGAGATTCTTTAACTTATCGAGTTCTTGATTTACAGTAGCTACTTCGTTTAGGTCAATAGACTTTGCATTCAATTGAGAAATTAACTTTGTTTTTGTCGAATTCTCAAAATTTTCTTCCTTTCTTATCTCGTTTTGTAAAAATAGCATTGGGCTATCCATTGTATCGAAATTTAAATGTTCGTTCAATGCTCTTTCAATTTTTCCGGTTTTTTCTTTTAAAGCCGGTATCCACCAATCCTTTTTATATGTTGCCTCACTCATTTTTGCATCCAATTCATAAAAATTTTTTTCAAATGGATTGGACGCAAATTGTTCTACCGCTAGTGCCTCATAGGCCCAACGTGAAGCCATTACATTTCCGATCAACGGCACTCCCTCGTCTGTGCTTATCAAAGGATGTAATTTGTCGTAGCGAACTATTACACCACTCAATAAAATTTGTGGTATTAATAAAAATGGAATCAATATATAAACGGTAACAGGTGAATTTAATGCCGATGAAATATTAAGCCCTATTAAATTAGCTAAGCAACTTGTACTGAATAATACAATCCAATAGGTAAAATTCATCTCATAAATACCCATGACAGCATTGCCCAATACAACAAAACAAAAGGTTTGGATAGCAGAAATAAGAAAAAGAAGACACACCTTGCTCATTAAATAACTGGTGTTACTCAGATGTAAAAATTTTTCTCTCTGCCTAATTTTTTTATCGCGAATTATTTCTTCTGCACTTACTGAAAGACCAATAAATAGTGATACAATTACTGCAATAAAAATATATGCAGGTAAGTTTGGATTTGAATTGAGTGCGTATGGTGTTGAAGAACTATATTTTAAAATGAAACCTAAGATCAATGCGAGAACGGGTGCTTCCAATAAATTTATTAGTAAGTATTGACGATTACTCAGCCTTGAAAGTAAATCGCGGGTAAGAAAAATTTTCCATTGATTAAATTTATTCGCCTTTGTGCTTGGCTTAGTTCGTAAATGTTTATTAATTATTTCATTTACTTCATTCTTATCCTGCTGATACAACTGATACCATTCCTTTGGAGTAATTCTTCTTGTATTGCCTGATTTTCCAAATTCATCTACTTCATGCAGTTCGATAATATTAAATAATTGCTCCGGATTAATATTTCCACAAACAGAACATTCGCTTTGTTCAGCGTCTGTTAAGTGCACCATTCGTTTGAAATAAATCAGTGCATCGGTAGGGTTTCCATAATATATCGGATAGCCACCGGTGTCGAGCATAAATAATTGATCGAATAATCGGAAGATATCGGACGAAGGTTGGTGAATAACAACAAAAATTAATTTTCCACTGAGTGCTAATTGTTTTAACAGATCCATTACATTCTCCGCATCTCTCGACGATAATCCGCTTGTAGGTTCGTCTACGAAAAGAATAGACGGCTCTCGTACTAATTCTAAACCAATGTTCAATCGCTTCCGTTGTCCTCCACTAATCGATTTGTTTAAGACAGTTCCAACTTTTAAATCTTTGATCTCGCTAAGTCCAAGTGAATCGAGAACATCATATACTTTACTATCTATTTCAAAATCATCAAGATTTCCAAAACAAAGTTTTGTATTATAAAACAGGTTTTGATATACTGTAAGTTCTTCAATTAAGAGATCATCTTGAGGTATGTTACCAATCATACCTTGCCCTATACTTTCTTCGTAAATATCTTTACCATTAATAAGTACTTGTCCGGAAGTAGGGCGGTAGCTCCCGTTCAAAACATTGAGGAGAGTTGATTTTCCCGATCCGCTTGAACCCATAATTCCGGTAAGATTTCCGGATTGAACTGAGAAGTTGATATTGTGTAACCCTTGCTTTTTATTATTGAAAAAGTAATCGATGTTCTTTGCTGTAAACATAAACGACTCTTCTCTGCCTATTGCCAGAAATGGCAAAATTAAATCGCGATAATAAAGAGTTTTTAATCGTGAACATCGTAATACCGCTCCTTGTGTAATTACGGTGATCCTTGAACTATCTACCGGCTGTCCATTGGCAGTAAAATAATCTAGTCCTCTGTAAAGAAGAAAAAATATTCCACTTTCTTTCACGTGCAGAAAGATCATAAAGCCATCTAAATCTTCATAAAACAAATGATGCGCTTTATTATAACTCGGATTTTTTTCTGAAGAGACGATTAAAATATTTTTGCAATCAAATTCAGCGAAACGTGTTTTTTTTACTACCAGTAATTGACTTAGATGATAGGTTTCTGAATCTATGTTAAAAGCACTGGCAACGGTATCTAAGAATTCATTCTCGTGATCGGTGATTTCATAAACTGATGAATGCATAAATTCAACAAGTCGTAGAAATACGATGTACTTCTGTTTTGTATTTAATTCTTTATTGATTTCGTTGCAAATTCGTAATGCGCGAACGGAACTAAAAGCAATTTTTTTGCGAGCTTTAGTTGTGTCAATTCCTGAACCTGTATATTTATCGGTGTACTGGTCAAAAAGTAAAAGGTACTCTTCAATCCTTTGCAAACTCACTTGTTGCCGTAAAAAAACTCCTACAATTTCTCTGCTCTGCAATGTAAGCCTCTCTAAAGAGGCTCCAATTGCAAATAGTTGCATTAATGCTTGAAGAATTTTTTCACTCATTCAATAAAGTGTTTAATTTTTAGTAATGTAAGATTTTGTTCTTTAAATAAAAATTAAAATGGAATTACGACAAAAAAAAATAGCCGGATTACCGGCTATTTTTTTCAAGGTATAGTTTGGTTATTTTATCATGTCGGCTCTCACTGAACCAATTGCAATGCTCAACTTCGCTAAATTTTCTTTCGTAAGCTCATCGGGCGATTTAATTTCAGCAAAAACTTTTTCAGTATTTTTTAATTGCGCTAATAATGCAGCCGATGAAGGATATTGCTTAAGATCGGAAAACAAACTGATTAAGTTGTCGAGATATATTTTTTGATTGAAAATCCTTTCATACAAGTTTGCATTCTTTGCATTCTTGTCCATATTTTTCAAAAGCTCTACACTCAAATATTGAACTTCAATAATACTTCCAGCCAATACATGAGCGGCAACTTCTAAACGACGGTTGGTTCTTAGGTATGAATCTGTTTCTGTATATGCTCGGTCAATAATCGTGACTAACGAATCTTTGTTGTTACTATTCTCACGAAAACTCGTTGTGAACTGATCAAATGTTTCTTGAACACCAAGTTTTTCTGCCATCTTTTTACTCGTAGCATAATAATCTATCAGGTCCTGATTCTGTCCGTAGAAGGCCGAATATGCCATGTCAATTCCATAGATACCATAATTCACAGCTTTCTTATAGGCAGAACTGTAATTTGCAGCTCTCGATGAGGAATTTAATAGATCTTTGTTGAAAGGAATAGAATTTTGATAAATCGCATTGATCATTTCTATTGGAGATGGAAGGTTGGCAAGTGTATAAAAGAACTTGTATTCTAATTTTTGACGTGCCTTCTCTTTTACCGTATCTTTTACAGAGGCGGTGTCTGCAAATTCATCAGTCATTTTTTCGGACTTGTTGTTGCTGCAAGAACTTGCTCCGATAATTAATAAACTGAATGCCAAAAATTGACCGAGAAACTTTTTCATATGTAATTGTTTATGCAAAAATAGAAATGATAAGTTAATAAAAAAGTAAATATTATCGACATGAATAAAAATACGCTTTTGTATTTATTATTGTAAAATTATGAAAACTATGTATTTAGACTTTTTGGCCAACCTATTTTTATTAACTCTGTTGCTGAAAGTTGTGCCAAATTTTATTAAATCGAATGTATTTCTGAAAGTACTAAGAGGTTTAGTTTCTGGTTTAAAGAAAGAAATCGACCACCCAATTTCAACGATTTTCTTTAAATAATGAGACCATTAAATTTTTTCTGATCTATTCTTGAAACAAATTAATTCTACTTTCTCGGTCATCTTCAATCAATCAAAAAGTGATATATTCGCCGTATGCATCGTCCGTCCTTCGATGAGATTTATATGGAGCTAGCCCAAAACCTGGCGAATAAATCTCATTGCGTCAAAATAAAAGTTGGTTCTGTACTAGCCAAAGACACTCGTATTGTTTCATTGGGTTATAATGGGCCGCCTGCCGGTACACATAATTGCGACCAAGAATGGCCTGAGCATGGTTGTCCACGCGATAGTAAAGGCAGTTGTTCGCTGGCGCTTCATGCCGAACAAAATGCTATTCTCTATGCTTCTAAGCTGGGCGTATCTATTGAAGGCTGTACGTTATACGTTACTCTCTCGCCTTGTTTGCCATGTGCACGTGTAATCTTTACAATGGGAATAAAGAAAGTAATTTACCTTAATAGCTATGCCGAATACAAAGGAATTGGTACCGACGAAGGAGTCGATTTTCTTCAACGTTTTGGTGTAGAGGTTGTGAAATATCAAGCTGTACTTAGCTAGACTAGCATATGATTTTCCTCATTAAAAACTAACATCCGCTCTTCCTTATTTTCCGTATCTTGTATATATAAAATAAACAATAATTGATATTCAATGTAAGCTCAATTTCTTTTTAAAGAGATCAAAACATTTTCTCAATTATTCAGTTTAACTACTTAGATATTCCAATCCAAAATAAATCTCTCTACTAAGTGAATAAATTAAAAATTCTATTGCCCATTATTTTTGCTGCTCTTTTAGCATTAGGTATTTATATTGGAATGCGTTTGAGTGAACCTTTTAATCACAATAATTCTTTTTTCTCTTTTCGAACTGGTCAATTCAATAAGTTAAATGATGTAATCAATTACATCAACCAAGAGTATGTTGATACGGTTAACCAAAAACAACTGGTAGAAACTACCATTAGTGAAATGTTGCATAAGCTTGATCCACATTCTGCATACATTCCTGCCGATGAACTTCAAGCTTCTAACGAACCTCTCGAAGGAAATTTTGATGGCATAGGCGTTGAATTTCATATTCAGGACGACACAATAATGGTGGTGACGGCTATTTCCGGCGGACCATCGGACGCCTTGGGTATTCAACCCGGCGATCGTATTATTGAAGTGGAAGGAAAAAATGTTGCCAATATTCATATCTCCAATTCGCAAGTAATGCAATCGCTTCGCGGACCTAGTAGTACGAAAGTGAATGTTGTGATTTATCGAAAAGGGAAAAAAATTAATTACAGTATTACTCGTGGTAAAATACCAATCTATAGTGTTGATGTTGCATACATGCTTTCGAAAGAAACAGGTTATATTAAAGTTAGCCATTTTGGTGATAAAACTTTTGAAGAATATCTCGACGGATTTATGAAGTTAAAGAATATGGGAATGCAAAACCTGGTTCTCGATCTTAGAGGTAATCCGGGTGGTTATTTAAAAACTGTTATTCAATTGGCCGATGAATTTCTAGCCGATAAAAAACTGATCGTTTATACACAAGGTCGTTCTCGTCCGAAAGAATTGTACAATGCAACGACGCATGGATATTTTGAAACGGGTGCTCTTGTTGTGCTTATCGATGAGGGAAGTGCATCGGCAAGTGAAATTGTTTCGGGTGCTTTGCAAGATTGGGATCGTGCAACGATTGTTGGACGACGCTCATTCGGAAAAGGATTGGTGCAAGAGCAAAGTGAGTTTCCCGATGGATCTGCCATTCGTTTAACAATTGCTCGCTATTACACTCCTACAGGTAGATGTATTCAAAAACCGTATGATGGTAACTACGACGATTATGAAAATGAATTAACAGTACGTCTAAAACATGGCGAACTTTTAAATTCCGATAGTATTCACTTTGCCGACTCGTTAAAATTTACAACGCCTAACGGTAGAATAGTTTATGGCGGCGGCGGTATCATGCCCGATTATTTTGTTTCTCTCGACACTAGCGGAAGTTCTCAGTATTTCACTGATATTAATTCGAAAGGATTGATCAACGAATTTTCTTATAAATATGTCGACAATAACAGATCTGATTTGAATAAATAT
Organism: Bacteroidota bacterium; assembly: GCA_043747595.1. Taxonomy (GTDB): domain Bacteria; phylum Bacteroidota; class Bacteroidia; order AKYH767-A; family 2013-40CM-41-45; genus JADKIH01. The sequence continues at coordinate 46,885 of JAYTOX010000038.1, forward strand.
AAATCGTTTGAAGCCTTTAATTCCAATTTCATCATTAACGAATCAATCTTAACAAGCTTTGTTAACTACGCCGAAAAAAATGGGGTAAAAAAAGATCCTATTGGCTTGAAAGTTTCTGATGAAATTATTCGAACACAATTAAAAGCTCTTATAGCTCGACAGGTTTGGAAGAATGACGGATTTTATCCGGTGATTCAATCTATCGACAATACTCTAAAGAAAGCGTTAGAGTTGATTAATAAAAAAGAAGTTGCCATCAAAGCTAGTTGAAATGTAGTCGATAATAGTTTGAAGGAATTAGTGGCATTTTTTTCACTGTAATCGTATGTAAATTATTCTCTGATAATTGCTTTTTTTACCTCGTACTTGCCAATATTTTGCTTGTAAAAAATCAATCATCAAAGCAAAAAAGCTGTATCTTTGGATGAATTTTAAAACATACTATTATGGCTTTCGAACTTCCAAAACTCCCTTACGCATTTACAGCGCTAGAACCTCATATTGATGCTCGCACGATGGAAATCCATCATGGCAAACATCATCAGGCCTATGTAACGAATCTGAATAATGCCGTTGCAGGTACTGATGCAGAAAAATTAAGCATCGACGACATCTGCAAAAACATTTCAAAATATCCAATGCCTGTTCGCAATAATGGTGGTGGCCATTTTAATCATTCTCTTTTCTGGACAATCATGAAAGAGAATGGTGGCGGAAATCCTAGCGGTGCAATAGCTAGCGCAATCACTGCTGCTTTCGGAACATTCGAAGAATTTAAAACAAAATTTAATGCAGCTGGAGCTACTCGTTTCGGTAGCGGTTGGGCTTGGTTAATTGTTGGTGCCGATAAAAAACTGGCTATCACATCTACCCCAAATCAAGATAATCCTTTAATGGATGTAGCCGAAATAAAAGGTACTCCTATTATAGGTTGTGACGTTTGGGAACACGCTTATTACCTCCATTATCAAAATCGTAGACCCGACTATATGGCCGCTTGGTGGAATACCATCAATTGGGACGAAGTAAATCGCCGATTTGAAGAGGCAAGCAAATAAAATTATAAAGGGCTACTTAATTAAGGTAGCCCTTTCTTTTTTGCTCAAAGTTCCATTTTAATTTAAAAATCGACCGATTGAAATTCATTGGTTGTTTTTGGAAAAATTGGCATCGTATGGGTGCAAATTCTTTTTACTGTGAAGGCTTCTTGAATAAGAGGAAATTTATATCATTGCACTATGAAAAAAATTTGCACAATTGCACTGGCGGTGCTTGCCATAATTGGTTGTGGTCAGAAAAAAGCTGCTACATCCGTCGATCAAGATGGTCGCTTCGATCAATACAAAAATGCTTTCGTAGAACATCTCTGGGAAATTAGTCCAAGTTGGGCAAGTAGTGTAGGGTATCATAAATTCGACAGCGTTCTTGTAATTCCGAATGAAGATTCAAAAAGAAAAGAACTAGCGTTTGCTTCAAGCAACCTTGACTCGTTAAAGTCGTTCGACATTAAGCAACTTTCTGATAATAATAAAACAGATTATCAGATGATCGAAAACCAAATGAACTATACTATTTGGGCGATCAACGAATTAAAATCGGGCGAGTGGAACCCTTCATCGTATAATGTTAGTGGTGAATTTGCAGAGATGCTTAACAATAATTATGATTCATTAGATGTTCGACTTCATAATTTCAATTTGAAATCTGCTAACATTCCTGCTTATTATACTGCAGCAAAAGCAAACATTAAAAATCCAACAATTGAACACACTCAATTAGCTATAGAACAAAATTTAGGTGGACTTTCTGTTTTTGAAAAAGATCTTCCTGGTGCGTTAAAAGATTCTAAGCTTTCACAGCAAGAGAAAGAGCAATTATTGACGAATGCAAAAGCAGCAGTTGGGGCTATTAAAGATTTTGCCGATTTTCTGAAAAACTTAAAGAACGATCAACCACGTTCTTTCCGTTTGGGTAAAGATCTTTATGCTAAGAAATTTGAATTTGAAATTCAGTCGGGCTATACTGCCGATGAGGTATTGGCAAAAGCAATTGCTCATAAAAAGGAGCTGCACCAAAAAATGGCAGAGATAACAGTGAAGCTATGGCCAAAATATTTTGCCGGACAAGCAATGCCAACAGATTCGTTGAAAATGATTCGCCAAATGATCGATAAATTATCGTTGGTTCATGTACAAGCCGATTCGTTCCAAGTAGCTATTGAAAAGCAAATTCCGGTGTTAGTTGATTTCATCAAGCAGAAAAATTTGATCTACATCGATCCTTCAAAACCTTTAGTAGTTCGTCGCGAACCTGATTATATGGCGGGTGTGGCAGGAGCAAGTATTTCCGCACCGGGACCTTACGATAAAAAAGGAAATACGTATTACAACGTAGGAAGCCTTTCAGGTTGGGATAAAGACCGCGCAGAAAGTTATTTGCGTGAATACAATCAGTACATCCTTCAGATTCTGAATATTCACGAGGCAATTCCCGGTCAC
>JAYTOX010000039.1:0-28809 GCA_043747595.1 Bacteroidota bacterium
CGATGGAACAACTTCGACGCAACAAAATCCTTGGCATCATTATTTACAACCCGGAAATTATTATGCATGCTTAGCAATTGTCGATTCGGCAGGTTCAACGTGCAACTGGTGCGACTCCATTCACATTGCGCCGCCCCCTCCTTGCCATACTAACTTCTCTCATTACTCTTTGGCTAATCCAGATAGCGTACATTTTTATCCAACTGGTGCTGGCGCAATCTCCTACAACTGGAATTTTGGTGATGGAACAACTTCTACACAGCAATATCCTTGGCATTTTTATTCGCAGCCCGGAAATTATTATGTGTGTTTATCGATTGTAGATTCAGCTGGTGCAACATGCAACTGGTGTGACACGATTCACATCATAGGCAATCACATTTGTGATGCACATTTTGCGCACTACTTTATCTCTAACCCTGATAGCATCCATTTTTATCCGACAGGAACTAGTGCAACAAATTATTATTGGAGTTTTGGTGATGGAATAACTTCAACACAACAATATCCATGGCATTTTTATTCGCAACCGGGAAATTATTATGCCTGTTTGTATATTGTAGATTCGATGGGAGTAAGTTGCAGCTGGTGCGATTCGGTTCATATTGCTCCACCTCTTGCATGTCATGCAACATTTTCTCATTACTCTTTAGCAAACCCAGATAGCGTACATTTTTATTCGACAGGTAGTGGAGCAACGAGTTACTTTTGGACTTTTGGCGATGGAACAACTTCAACACAACAATATCCATGGCATTTTTATTCGCAACCCGGAAGTTATTATGTATGCTTATCGATTGTAGATTCAGCAGGTGCAACTTGCAATTCGTGCGACACTATTGATATTGCAGGCGCTCACATTTGTGATGCACACTTTGCCCATTACTCTATAATGAATCCCGACAGTATTCATTTTTATCCGACGGGAACAAATGCATCAACTTATTATTGGAGCTTTGGCGATGGAAATTTTTCTTCTCAACATTATCCTTGGCATTATTATACACAGCCCGGAAATTATTATGCATGTTTAACAATCACAGATTCATCAGGTGCTATGTGTACTTCTTGTGATTCAATTCACATTCCATTTCCGCCAATGTGTGATGCACATTTTGCACATTATTCGATCTCTAGCCAAGACAGTCTTCATTTTTATCCTACAGGTAGTCCTGCAACTTCATTTTATTGGAGTTTTGGTGATAGTACTTTTACTAATCAACATGCACCATGGCATTATTATCAGTTTCCGGGCGATTACTTAGTTTGCTTGGCCTTGGTTGATTCTTCTAACGGAACAAATTGTTTGTGGTGCGATAGTGTTCATATTACACTGGCAAATGCAGTCTATGAGTTAAACAATAATTTAATACCAGTAATTGTTTATCCAAATCCAAGCGACAAAAACATCAGCATTACTGTAGTAGGACAATCCGAAGAAATCACAATCAATATATATAATTCTATGAGTCAGTTGATGAATCTGTATAGAGGAAAGAGTCTTGAAACTATTCAATTCTCAACTGAAAATTATTCTTCCGGAATTTATTTTTTCACCGTAAAAACAGACACGCAAATTTTTAGAGGGAAATTTATTGTGAGGCATTAAATTCTATTCAGGCGGTATGGCCCAGAGGTAATTCGAGCTAATTACTACTGGGTCCTATTTTTTCTTTCCTATTTTATAATTATAGAAATAAATTCACTACACTATGTAGGCCAATACTAATTACATTATCGGATCAATAGAGTTTTTGATAATTGTTAGACAAAACAATTATCAAATCTGTTGTTCCCTAATGTCTACTATTCGCAATCCATTTTAAGAAAAACCAACGGTTTAAAATTAAAGAATCCATTTGAAGCAATGAATATTATCGTGATATGTTTCATCGATATTAATTTAAGTTTTTATAATTAAATTAATATCGCCTAAAAGGCACAAACAATTGCTTATCGTTGCCATAAATCACACAACACTTCCACGAGCTCTCCGCACTCTTCCATGACAGCCCGGCCTTGCATTGATTCCAATAGTGCAAAATGACGATTGGAGAGCCACCATATTCCTGAGTTGTTCTCAAACGATTTTGCACATGCGCAATTGATGCTCGTACGACTAACTTCAAAGCCCGTATTGATCAAAAAGTCGTGACAATTACAAACTCCGGATGTGACATCTCTAACAATAAATATTTCTCCTTTTTTAAAGATATTGTTAGGATGATTTCGGATTGATACTATTTCTTGTCCTGGTAAATACATAATGCTCGTTTTTTAAGTTTAATTATAAATTGATCAATAGTTATTAATAACAATTGATTTAGTGACAGGTAACTTCATGACACATTTCATTCTATCTACTCTTACAAACCAAGAGTTCATCAAAAACTCTCAGTCGAAATAGGAGATCGCAAGTATTGCCGATACAGAGGATATTGAATAAGCAAATGCATACAATGAAATTTTAATCATTCCAAAGCATCAGGAAAATATGAATCGCGTATAGGGATAGAACATTTTTGACCACGCGGCCCACATCTTCTTACCACCGTGGCGTTCCCACTCGGTTGGCTTCCAATTATTCAATTGGAATTCTTGATGCAATTAATAGGTTACAAATATAACGCATCCAACAATCAAAAAAATAAATTACTGAAAAAATATTTTGACAAGATGGGTCAGGAATGAAATATTTATTCATTCATCTTCAATCAAGCAAATAAAAATCTATTATTAAATATCTCCAAATAAAAAATAATAAACAAAACGAACCGGAAAATTAATTTAATTATCAAAGAAAAAGAAATATTACTCCTTCGTGATTCTTGCTCAATCAAACCTGTCTAAGCTTCCTCAACAACTCCACCATCGCTAACGTATCCATTTTACAATAAGCTAAAAGATCATTACGGGCTTGAGTTATGTCGCCTTCAAATTCACCTTTCAGCATTGAAGCAAAAATAGAACTTGCTGTGCCGCCCTCTTGAATATTGAGCACATCGTACGACAGCTCCGGAACTAGTGCCGGCAATATTTTTTTAATTGAATATGACCCTTGCATTTCAGGAGTATAATACCATCTTTTTTGAAATGGAACCATCAAATCTTTGAGCCTATCAATTATTTTATTGAGCATACTTTTGTACTTCGGAAATGCTAACGCTAGCTCAGCTAATTTGCTTTTCTCGAATGAAATGTTGTAAACTAGGATATCACCATCATCACCAACATCAGAAATTAATTGTACAACAAACGGAACTCTCGGATCGGAACCATTCACTTCTGCTAAAAACTCTTTATGAACTGCTGTACTTTTATTATTTTTTAAAACATGCAATGAATATTGAAAGACTAATTGCTGATAAGGTTTACTTTTGTCGAACAGTGGTACTGCACTAGAGAATGTTTCAAAGTCTAAAAAATAAAGCGGGTATTGTAAATCGCTTACAAACTCCTTGATTTTCTTTTTATCGATCGTTGTTTCGTTGTTGATCTCACCTTTTACTTGCATCCATTGGTTTTCATTAAGTGGATAATCATCTGGAATGTCGATGAAATTAATAATATTCTTAGTATATAAATCAAACTTCTTTACTTCTGTTAATCTTGCTATATTAAAAACTGAATTGTCAGGTATTTTCTTCCAACAATGATCAGTAAAATCGCAAGTGTACGGGCTGTTACAATGTGGTCCGATGTCGACTACTGGAATATCTTTTTGCTTTAATACTTTTTTCAAAAGTGCTACTTGATTGGGAATGCCAGGCAACAACTCCAAGACATCATTTTTCACCGATTCAATATTAAAAAGTTGTTGCAAATCGATTGGGCCATCTTTTACATACTGATTATTGATATAAACAATTGAAATGTCTTTAAGATCAACACTGGAATTAGAGATTGCGTAGTACTGAATTGCAGCATCCAATAAATACGTTTCAGAAATACTTGTAGAACTTTTTACTTCATAGGCTTTCCAACCATTTTTTACTTTTACCAAAATATCGAGCGCAGCCAATACACCATTAAATTGAAAGGCCGCTTCATAAATAATTTTTGTCCCCTTTTTTATTTCTTCCATCGTACGCACTACCGCCTTTTGAAAATTATAATAACTTTCAGGCGTGCAATCTACTCCACCTGGAAAAAGTTGTTGCGCCAACTCACCTACACTAGTTCCTTGTGCAAAAATAGCCTGCTGCGATACGCTGATTTCCGCCCTATATTCTTTGTGATGCTTACTTAAGTACAATGCTTTTGTGCATTGCATTCCTTTGATGAAGGTGGATTTAGAGAGCGTGTGTTTTTGCATGTGCTAATTCTTTGATTTATATTTTTTGAAAATTATTCAATTTTTACAAATCGATTTTAAATACCAATTTCTCAACACAATAAAAATACAACTAATTTTAATGTTTTATGAAAAATCAATTTCGTTGAGCATCGTCGTTTTCTCAACGTGATTGCGAAAGATTAAAGATTATACCTAACTCTTCTTTAGAAAATAAATTAGTTAACGTATCTTCAGAGACTGCCATAATAAAATATTTATCGTTGTTAGCAAAAATTGGTATTATTTTACTTTCCAAGTCTTCAATTGAATCTTCCCACCTAACAAGAACAGTTGTGTGATTAATGATTACACAACCAAACGGATTTAAAGCATCCAATTCATTTAATCGATAAGCTTCCGGATGATAATCATGTAGTAAATATTCAAAGGTTCTCCCACCAGTTACTTTATATATTCTCTTACCATCATAACCTTCTAGGGCATAATCCGTTTCCTTTTGAGTAATTTTCACTTCTGCAAAGCCTCCTATTTTGAATGTAATTAAGTATAACATACTACTCTATAATTATATATACTTTAAATAATAAACCTGTTATTCGAAAATATCCTTTCATCGAAATCACTCTCCCACCACCAACTTAAAATTCCCCACTGACCTACTTGAGCGAATACTCAACAAATAAATTCCATTCTTTAAGTTTAGCTCTGCAGCACTAACTTTTATGGATTTGTTAATGATAGAATGGTAGAGAATTTTACCTAATAGATTTGATACGATTATTTCTGATGGCCTATTTTCATCGGGTAGCGCAATAGTAAATTCGTCAGTAGTCGGATTGGGATAAATAATTGCATTGATTCTCTCCTGTTCCACATTTAAAACAGATGTTAGTATTTGTGGAATTACTGTCATCGATATTACTGAACTACTCTGATCTACTCTATAAATATTCGTAGTGTCACAATAACTATCGGCGCAGCCCATACTATCATTCACGGCCAAACAAATTGTATACAAGCCCGCCGCTGCATAAGCATGATTCGGAAATTGTCCAACTGAACTATCTCCATCACCCCAATACCAAGTGTACGACAATTGTGAAGAACCATATGCTTCGTTCATAGCAAACCAATGTTGAGGAATTGTATCTGGGAACACGCTAAAATGAGCAGAACAAACGCCGAACTTAGCGAGATAAATATCTTCTTGTCCGCCACCGTTTGTAAAATTCGTAAGTGCATTTGATCCGAAACTTATCGACGAACTATTAAAATATCCCGTTGTAAATATATTTCCAATTCCATCGACTGCTAATGATGTACCTTCGTCATCCATCGACCCACCTATGCCTTCTGCCCACTGAAAATTTCCAGCTCTATCAAGTTTAAGCAGAAAACTATTTTGTGTTCCTGCCGATGTTACTGAATGAATTGCTGCCGAAGGATCGAAATCGACAGTACTACTAAAACTTCCGGTAAGCAATACCGAACCATTTGCAATCGTATCAAAGACAATGCTGTTTCCATAATCATACCCTGCACCTCCTATATTTTTTGACCATAAATAGTTTCCTAGAGAATCTAATTTCAGAATAAAAATATCTTGCAGACCAGCCGATGTTAAATATGCGGTTGTAGATAAATTCGGATCGAAGTCGACAGTGCCGGTAAAATAACCTGTGATATAAAGATTATTTTGCAAATCTGTTGCTAGAGAATATCCCCATTCATCGGTAGAACCGCCTATACCTGATGCATAAATCAAATTTCCATTGCTATCAACTTTCACAATGAAAATATCTTTGCCACCATTAGCAGTAATAGAATCGGATAAATTAGGATCAGGATTGAAATCGACAGTGCTATCAAAATAACCTGTAACATAACAATTCTGATTTGCATCGATGGTTATTGCCGATGCATTGTCTGCCGAACTTCCTCCCATCGATTTTGCCCATTGAAACACTCCTTGATTATTTAATTTCAGTAAATAAATATCGGTTGAACCTGAAGTAGACGTCATATTAAAACTAGCACCGGCATCCGGATTGAAATCGTATGTGCCAAGAAAAAATCCGGCGATAAATATATTTCCAACATTATCAGTTTTCAAAGAAGAAGGCCAACCACCGACTCCACCGCCTATACTTCCGGCCCAAATAAAGTTACCATTCGCATCGAGTTTCAGAATAAAAGCATCGACATTTCCGGGAGTATTAATGAGATTATAAATCCCCACGCTATCAGGATCAAAATCAACTGTGCCATCGAAGAATCCTGTAATAATTATATCACCGTTAGGATCAATAACGATAGCTACACCATCATCATCACCTGCTCCACCAATTCTTTTTGCCCATAGAAAATTTCCTGCGCGATCAAATTTGGTAATGAAAATATCGTCGTAAGCAGACGATGTAAGATTAACCGTAGCAGCACTTGGATCAAAATCGACAGTCAGCTGAAAGTAGCCGGTTACATAAACGTTTCCGGAATTGTCGACAGCTACTGACTTTCCTCCTTCGTTGGACGCCCCACCCATAGATTTTGCCCACTGCCAATTGGCGGTTTGACCATTTGTGCTTACGAATACAAGTTGTATAATAAAGAGAAGGGTAAATATTTTTTTCATTTTCGATAAAATATTGGCGATTTAATTGATTAACAATGTACGATAAAAAATGAGATGCGATAATTAAAGGAGATGTTGTTATAAATGAAATTTTGCTGTAAAGAAAAAAAACCAATTTACATTTTACAAGATTTAAAAATTCACAAAACGACTTCAACGAATAAAAATCATAAGAAGATGTGTAAATAAATCTTGTGACTAATTGAAGCTTCAACTGAATTATTAATGCAAATCCATAGAGCTTGAATAAAGTAGAAATTCAGGAATATCGCCTTCAGTTTCCAAATTCCCTTTCTGATCATACGTTATAAAATGAGCAGTTGCTGATTTTATATTTACAATGGCAATTATTCTCCGTTGTCCATTGCTATGGACAATTTCAACTTTTTGTATTCGGCCATAACTGTATGTTATTTGTTTATAAAAATCTTTTCCTCGACGAAAATATTTCCATACTCCTGTTTTATAGCCATTAGAATAATTACCCTTCGACAAACAAACATTCTTTTGAATGGAACGAATATCACGCCCATGCTCAGTAACACAACCTTTTGTTGTCATGCTGAATGTTATCCCAGATTCAATTAGTTCAGTAGCTAGTGTATCTGTTTCCGTCCATTCACCAATTTTCAATCCCAAAGAATCTTTCTGATTTAGAGCAGTCAATACTTGCGCATTCAAATTTCCAAAAACGCTTATAAAAGAAACAGAAACCAGTAAATATATATTTTTCAATCCGATTTTATTATAAGTATAAAGGAGCCTTTTGTCTTTCATCATAAAATATTTTAACCCCCTTTTTAAGATTTCTATTTTTAAGCTATGGTTATTTAATCATAACTTTTAAGCTTTTCAATTTTAATTATGATTGGATGTAAGTTAGCAATAATGAATAGCAATATACATTTAAAACTGAATCACACTATTACTTCTGAAAATTTCAATTAGTAGTTTTATTCTTTCAGTGTTTATTAAAATAATATACAATACTTAAAAACGTCCAAAATAATTATAATAAAAAATTCAATGCAATTGCACTCAATTTCCAGAGCCATCTTAATGAAAAAAACGAATAGACATTATTTCCGAAATTTCCAGAGGAGCTACGGACTTTTGCCTCTTTTCTGCTACATTTTCAAATAAGGAAAATCAACCCTTTCCTTTTTTTGAACATTACACGCTTCCTCCCCTCATTTTTCCTATATTCGTCACCCAAACTGACCTCTATGCGGAAAAATTTTACGCTCTCAATAATTACCTTCTTTTTCTTTTTTATAAATGCAAAAGCTCAAGACATCCATGTTATAGGAAATGTTAAGTCGACTGATGGCGAAGTGTTGCCATTCTTAACTATTAATGTTAATAGCAGCACGAAAGCAACAGCCACCGATATTAATGGAAATTACAAACTGGAAAATCTTTTAGTAACCGATACTTTACATTTTCGTTTTATCGGTTATGTTTCTCAAGCAATCGTAGTAGGAAACAGAACAATTATAAACGTACTACTTGAGGTTAAAACACAAGAGCTAAACGAAGTTGTTGTAACTGCTTTAGGAGTGAACCGGCAAAAGCGAGAGCTTGGATATTCTACTGAAAAAATTGGCGGCGATGAAATTACTCAATCAGGCTCTCCCAATATTTTGAATGCACTCACAGGAAAAGTTTCCGGAGTTCAAATTTCAAATCCTGATGGTGTAGATGGAGGAACAACACGAATCACTATTCGTGGAAATAATAATATCTCCGGCAAGAACCAGCCACTAATAGTTGTCGATGGAGTGCCAATGAATAACGATCCGGGCCTCACCGACATTGGTAGAGGAAGAGATTGGGGTTCTGCTATCAATAATATTAATGCGTATGATATTGAAAGTAGCACAATATTAAAAGGTGGCGCCGGTTCTGCACTCTATGGCGCAAGAGGTGCGAATGGTGTTATCCTTATCACAACAAAAAAAGGTCATCAACAAAAAGGTATTGGCGTAACGTATAATCTCAATTATAAAATTACTACTCCTTATCGTTATCGCGACGTTCAAAATACCTATGGTGGTGGTGCTCCATCAACATCATATTCCACTCCAGCATTGGAATTAGGCGCCGATAACATTCCTATCTTCCCTTTGCTCTCCACTGATCCGGAATTTGGTTATCCGGGGTCTTCTGTATCTTGGGGACCAAAAATGTTAGGGCAAACTATTCGATGGTGGGACGGAAACTTGCGTCATTGGTCGCCACAACCGGATAATTTAAAACTACCATTTCAAAATGGTCATGTTGTTACTCACAATATTTCCGCTGAAGGTGGCGGTGAAGTTGGAACAATGCGTTTGTCAATTTCACAAACAAACAACACGCCTATAGTTCATAATAGTAAGTTCGACCAAACAACGATCAACACCAATTCTACACTCAAAGTTTCCGACAAAGTAAGTTTGAATCTTGCGGCATCGTATGTTGACTATCACCGTTTGAATAGTCCATTGCTTGGCGAAGATCCTGAATCATTTAATAAAGGTTTGCTTTACTCTTGGCCACGTAGCTATCAAGGAGTCGATTTGCAATACAATCAACTGAGTGATGGAACACGTAATCCGCAAGATGGTTTTCCTTATTTATACATCGACAAATATTTGTGGTGGAAATATTACAATAATAACACAACACTTGACCGTTCTAAATTACTAGGTGGATTAACATTGAATTATACCATCACTCCATGGCTAACATTTGTTGGTCGCACAGGAATCGATTACACGCTCGATGAATATCAATCGAAAAACAAACCGGCCGACTTAATCGGTTTGCTTGATGGATATTATGCTGAGTCAAATCAGAAAGACAAAAGCTTAAACAGCGATTTTTTGTTTAGTGCTAAAAAGGAAAAAATATTTAATTCAAATGTAAATGTAAACTTTAGTGTAGGTGGTTCAACGTGGAATAGAGACATGCATAGTTTAAGTGGACACTCAGGAACTTGGTACTATCCGAATTATTATAGTCTTCTTAACTATACCCCTACCGTTTATGGACAAGATTCAAGCGGAAACATAACCGTTGTTCAAGCGGGTGATGAACAAAGCAAGCTTATTCCTGTCAATTCTTTTTACAAGAAAAAAATAAACTCCATTTATTCATTTGCTAATCTATCTTATAAAAACTATTTGTTTTTAGAATTAACAGGAAGAAACGATTGGTCGTCCACTCTTCCATCTAATGCCAACAGTTATTTTTATCCGGGAGCATCGGTGAGTTATGTCGCTTCAGATGCATTAAAAATAAAAAACAAATGGCTGAGCTATTGCAAAGTAAGAGGCGGTGCAGCACAAACAGCTACAGATACAGATCCTTATCAAACAGAATTTTATTATGCAACATCACTCTTCGGTGGCGATCAATCATCTTCGTTTCCGTCAGTGATCCCTCCTATTGCATTAATACCACAACGAGTAAATTCCTACGAAGTTGGAACTAATCTAGGATTCTTCGATGATAAAATTGTTGTTGATTTTACTTATTACTACAAATACTCCGTTGATCAAATCATTAAAACGCCGTTACCCTTTTCTGCCGGAACATCGGCTGCAGTAATAAATGTAGGAGCACTTTCGAATCGCGGTATTGAATTATTGATCAATGCTACTGTTCATCAAACAAAAGATCTTATAATAAAAACCGGATTTAATCTGACTCGAAACAGAAATCGTGTAGAGAGTCTAGGCAATTATGCAAACACATACATTCTTGCCGATATCTGGGGAGAAAATGGTCCGCAGATGGCCTTACATCAAGGCGACGATTTCGGAACAATAGTAGGCTGGGATTATGTTTACAAAAATGGCCAACCGGTAGTTAGCGACGACGGAAAAAAATATTTGATCACTGACGAAAGAAAACCAATTGGAAATTCTTCGCCACATTTTTTAGCAGGATGGACGACAGAAATTAAATATAAAAATTTTGCACTGCATACATTGGTAGATACTAAATGGGGTGGCGATATGTATTCAGGAACTTATGTTACCAGTCTTCAATCAGGTCAAAGTCCGCAGACACTTAGTGAACGTGACGGAGGAGGACTGCCATTCACAGATGCATCAGGAACTACAACTAATTCGGGAGTAATTCTTCCGGGTGTTCATGCAGATGGTAGTGCGAATACAACTATTGTTCATTATTACTATAAATATTTACCGAATGCAGGTGGATGGGGACATTTTCTTTCAAAGCCCGGAATTGTAGAAGACACCTGGGTAAAGATGCGCGAAATAAGTTTAGTCTATACATTACCTAAAAAATTAATCGGGAAATTAAAATTATTTCAAGAGCTTTCATTTTCATTTACCGGAAGAGATTTGTTTTATTTCTACACCACCGTTCCTGATCATATTAATCCGGAAGGCTTAATGGGTGCAGGAGATGCGCAAGGTTTTGAATGGGCTTCGCTACCGGGAGTTCGTTCATTTGCATTTGGTATAAGTGCTAAATTTTAATTGTAGAAAGATCATGAAAATAAAATATACGCTATTTATTATTTTAACAGGAACCATTATATTCTCTTCCTGCAAAAAAGATTTTGAAGAGATCAATAAAAATCCGAACGGATTTACAACGGCCAGTGATGGGGCGCTCTTCAACGGCGTACTCTCTTCTATGAAGTCGGGCTGGAATGAGCAGCTCTATGTAAACAATTCTGTGTTGTATAAAGAGACACAACAAGCTTCACTTTCTCAAGTACGATGGAACAATTATTCGATAGGCACAGAAGAGATTTGGTCGAATTATTATACAGCACTTCCAAATTTACGCGAACTGGAACATCGTTGGAGTTCTCTTGACACAAGTAACCACTATGTACAAAACATGATGGCAATGGAAAAAATAGTTTTAGCCTATAAGACATTTAAACTAACAGATCTCTTCGGCGACATTCCTTTTTCTGAAGCCGGCTACGGGTATCTCGATGCAAGCAAATTACATCCGGCATTTGATTCGCAAGAAAGTATCTACAAAAAATTATTATCAGAACTGGATTGGGCCGCGAATCATATTGATGTAACAGCAAACAATCAAGACCCATACTCGACTTTTAAAAATTTCGACAATTTATTTTTCGGCAATTTACTCAAGTGGAAAAAATTTGCCAACTCTTTGCGTTTACGTTATGCTATGAGAATGGTGAATAGAGAGCCTATTCTTGCAGGACAAATAGTAAGAGACATCATCGTAAATTTCAAACCTGTTTTTGGTGTGACTGAATTTGGTCAGTTGAACGACAATCCTACTGAAAGCGCCTTACTTTACCCTTATCAACTAGGGTATAAAAATGAAAGCAAAGGCTGGTCGTTTAATCAATCAAAAGATTTACGCCTTGGCAGTACGATGTGGAAATTATTTTCTTCAAACGATAGTACTAGCGGCAGCGGAATTTTTGACCCACGTGCATTTTATTTTTTCGAGACAAATAATATAAACAAATGGGTAGCGTATCCCAACAACCCACCATCAGGTTTAGTACCTGACGGCGGAATTCCTTATGAATACCAGCGCGATGTTGCATATTCTATTAAAGGTTCAGGATGTTTATATTCTCCTTTCAATTACTATTTAGTTCGCGATATGGATTATGTACCAGATGTATTGATAACAGGGGCAGAAGTTCTTTTCTTGCGTGCGGAAGCTTACATGCGAGGAATTGGTGTACCACAAGATGCCGGACAAGCAGGGACGGAATTTCTAGGTGGTGTTCAATTCTCAATTGATTTTTGGGAACATATTATGACAAATTCTAAACTACCTACGGGTATTCCATTTGCAACAAATATTTCTGTACCATCAAATGTGAATTTCATTTCACTGCAAAATAATCTCAACTATTTTTTATTGAATCAATCCGAACAGTTGAATATGATTTACGCACAGAGCTGGGTAGATTTTATTATGCAACCACAACAAGCATTTGCACTTACAAGAAGAACAAATACAACTCCTCGCGATGGCGCAGCTTTGGCTGTTTACCGTTTCCCGATACCTCTTAAAGAAGCTTCTTACAACCTTGGCAACTGGCAAAATGCTTATAGCGGTTCAGGAGATGGACTTTTGACGAAGATATGGTGGATGAATTAATTTTCATTGCCTGCCCCTTCAGGGGCAGGCAATGAAAAATGATTGATAGAAATTATTAACTTCGTCACTCTTGAGCTACCTCAGCTGCTACATTTATATTAACAATAGAAACTACTAACCATAAATAAAAAATGAAACACATTTACCAATCAATCCAATTGTTCTTAGTGCTCTTCTTCGCAATGAACACGAACACTATTAATGCACAATCAAATCAATACCTCGATTTTGATGGTGTTGATGATTATGTTAATGTAACGAATGCTTCTACGTTAATTGCAGGTTCTAATGCAATTTCAATTACAGGATGGTTTTACGACAATCAACTTTCGTATGGTCAAGGTATGATGGGATTCAGAGGTACTGCCGGTGGATTTTATATGATTGAATTGAACAATGGGTCTATTGAATGTCGATTGTTAAATTCTGCAGGCACACTTTATACTTTCAACGCACCCAATTTTACAATCGTACCTCAAGTATGGCAACACTATGCTTGGATTTATAATGGCTCAACAATCGCTTTATACTTAAATGGAAATTTAGTTGGTAGTTCAGCCGCTGCAGGAACAATTAATAGCGCTTCTATTCCATTTGCAATTGGAAAAAGTTTATTGAGCGGTTTTAATTTTATTTATGGCGGTGATGTAGACGAAGTTTCTGTTTGGAATAAAGCATTGACTCAAACAGAAATTCAAACAATGATGACGAATGAATTAGTAGGGACTGAACCAAATTTAAAATTATATTACAAATTCAACCAAGGTGTTCCTGCAGGAAATAATACAAGTATTTCTAGTCTTGCAACTGCAATAAATTCTCCAACTTACGATGGTACACTTTTAAATTTTGCATTGAATGGTCCAACTTCGAATTTCAACGGTACACTCAACACAAGTTTCCAAGCTATTTCTTTTCCACAAATTACAACTCAACTTACAACAGCCGCTCCCTTTCAATTAATGGCTGCTGCATCTTCAGGCTTACCGGTTTCATTCAGTGTTGAATCGGGTCCTGCTACATTGAACAACGATATTATTACTCTCACCGGTGCCGGCCCGGTGAGCATCAGAGCGAGTCAATTAGGAAATGGAACGTACGATTCTGCAACTTCAATTGTGAATACGTTTATGGTAGTTGACCCGGCGTTGAATTCTCCTAACATTGAAGCTCGGAATCCGGTTGATGGTGCCGATGTTTACATGCCATCGCTTTCAACTGTTCAACTTGCAGCTCTAGTCAACATAGATTATCCAGGATTGTTCACAGTACAAAGTGTTGCCTTCAGTGTGAATGGACAAAACGTTGTTACCGATTCTTATGGCAACGGACATTACACTGCTCTTTGGACACCTACTGCTTATGGCCCACATACTATTCAAATAACTTCTGTAAGTAATTACGGTGCCACCAATACGCTCACTTTAAACGTAAATGTTGTTCAGTCTGTTAATGACATTACGAACCAAACTGCCTTCAGTGGGATTTGGCTCAACACTGACACCAGCTCAACTACTCGCGACGGAATTCTTCCATCGTATGTTGGGGCATTTGACACAATCATTGCACATTTAATTATTACATGTCCAGCAGGTGGCTGCGGACCTTATGATCGTGTTGCAAGTATAGAAGCTAAAGGACACGACGGACAATGGTTCGAGATTATTCGTTATGTAACTCCATTTGGTGTTGCATGTTCACATCAAATAAATGTTGCGGATTATATGTCGCTGCTTCAAGGTAAAGTAACTTTCAGAGCTAATTGTACTACATTAGATAATGGATTTGTATTTCAGTTGAAATTTGATTTCAAAGCCGGAGCTCCGCAATATAAATACAGCAGTGTGAAAAAAGTTTGGAAAGATGTTTATCCTTTTGGCGACTATGCAAATCTGCAACCGGTGCCATCTTTCACATACAACTTTCCGGATCATGCAATTGCTGCTAAATTAAAATTAGTAAGCACAGGTCATGGTTGGGGATCTTTAAACACCGGCAATGCTGCTGAGTTCTATGATGCAACTCACGCAGTATTTGTGAATGGTGTCAATACTTTTTCTCAACACAACTGGAAAACATGTAATCCAAATCCGGATGCATGTTCGCCGCAAAGTGGCACATGGACGTACAATCGTGCAGGCTGGTGCCCTGGATCTATTGCTCCACCATTTGATTATGACATGACGCCTTACGTAAGTAATCAAAATTTGAATATGCAATACCAATTCTTTACAGGCTATGTAGATCAGTGTCATCCAAACAATCCGAGTTGTGTTACAGGAACAACGTGTACAGATTGCAGCGATGGATATAATCCGATACTTGATGTGAATGCAAATCTTATTATTTTTTATGATTCAGCAATTACACTGAATGTAAAAGAGCCTGACTATATCGGATTTGCAATTTATCCAAATCCAACAGCAGGATTTGTAACAATTAATTCAAATGGCAAATCGAATCAAAACTATACTGTCGCTATTTACAATATGATTGGAGAATTAGAACGTCAATTTATTTGGACAGGCGATCGTCGATCAGTAGACTTAACGACTCTTGCTAAAGGAATCTATAATGTAAGAGTAACGAACGGCCGCACGAGTGAATTTAAAAAGCTTGTGGTTGAATAATTATTTTTCATTGCCATGCCCTGAAGGGCATGGCAATGAAGATTTGATTGATTTTTTTTAAATAATTTGACAATATGAAACAATGTTTTTTACTCAAACCCGTTTTAAGATTTTAGCTTTCCAATTAATACTTTAATAATTAATTATCGTATACTTAAGAAAACAAAGTAAATTGCATTCTTAACTTTACGTCTCTTTCCTTTTTTTATATTAAATAATTAGAAACATGAAAACTCAATCACTAAGAAAAATTTTATTGAGTGTAATCTATTTAGCACTTGCATGTTCATTTAGTTATGCCTCAAACTCAATTTTGAGTAATGGAACTTGGTATAAACTTTCGTGCAGGACAACAGGAATTTATATTCTTACTTATAACGATCTGGCTAATATGGGTATTTCGGTGAACACAATCGATCCTAGAAATATTTCGTTATATGCCAATGGGCCTGGTGAATTACCGCAGGCTAACAATGCTCCTCGGGTTTCTGATCTTCAAGAAATAGCAATTGAAATAACAGGGCAAAATGATGGCTTATTTAATCAGGGAGATACTTTGTTCTTTTATAATCATTCACAACAAACTTGGGCGTTTAATAACTCCACAGGTCTTTTTGTACACTCTATAAATCACTATACTGACAGTACATCCTTTTTTCTAACGATCCATTCATTTCCAGGTAAAAGAATCTTAAACCTTCCTTCATTGCCTACTTACACCGACTCAACCTCTATTTTTACTAATTACTATGCTCATGAAATTGATTCTGTAAATTTAATTTCATCAGGAAAAGAATGGTATGGAGAATATTTCGATTTAGGAAATTATCAATCTCGTTCCTTTCCTTTAGGTTTAAGAAATCTTGTGATTGGAGACTCAATTTTCATCAACACAAAATTTGCTGGGAGAAGTATATCAAGTTCAACTTCTACGATTAATTATACAATCAATTCAACCAGCGAAACTCAAAACTTCGGAATCGTTGGAACAAGTCAACTAGACAACTATGCACTTGAGGTAAGTAAAAACTTTTACGCAATAGCACAGAACAATAACGACAGTATTATTATTAGCTTACAATCATCCGACCCCAATACTATAGGATGGTTAAATTATTTTGAAGCAAATGCCAATTGCCATTTAATAGTCGATCAATCGCCACTCAGCTTTAGGTATCTTAAAGTATCCGGGCCCGGACGTATAATAAACTTTAATGTATCGTCAGTTAACACAATTAAAATATGGGATGTTTCACTATTCTCATCCGTTTCCAATCAATTGCTTTCGCATAACAACAATCTAAATCAGTTTAATGCCGCTGCCGATTCAATCCATGAATACATTGCCTTTGATGGCATCAACTATTTACGTCCAACTTATCAAGGCCGTATTTCTAATCAAAATCTTCATAGCATCGGTCAAAAAAATATGATTATTATTTCTGATCCAGATTATATTAATGAAGCAGTAACACTTGCTAATTTCCATTCAGCGCACGACAATATATCTACAACTGTAGTTACTTCCGATCAAATTTATAATGAATTTTCATCTGGACAACAAGACCCTGTTGCGATAAGAGACTTTATTCGACAAATTTATTTTTCATCGCTAACTCCGACAGATTCCTTAAAATATGTTTTACTCTTTGGAGATGGCTCATATGATTTTAAAAATATTCTTGGCTATGGGAAAACGAATATCCCCAGCTACCAAAGCGACAATTCGCTGGGAAGAGTTTACTCGTATTGTTCCGACGATTTTTTCTCAGTACTAGACTCTACCGAAGGAAACTTAACCACTAATGAAGTTCCTGATGTTGCAGTTGGCCGTATTCCATTAAAAAATCAAAATGAAGCTTTAGTAGTGAATAAAATAATCTACTATTCATCTTCCTCTACTTTTAATGAATGGAGAACCAAAGTTGTAGGCGTTGCTGATGATCAAGCTTACAATATATTTTTTAGACAAGAAGACACTTTAATGAATCGTATAGAGAATTTTGATTGCGGATTAAATATTAACAAAATCTATATTGATGCTTTTCAGCAACACTATGATAGTTTAACTCAACGGTACACTTATCCTGATGCCAATCTAGCCATACAAAACTCGATACGAAACGGATCAGCAGTTATTCAATATAACGGATATGGTGGTGAGTTAGGGTGGGCGAATGAGCGGATTCTTGAAAGAGATTTTTTAGATACCGTTTCGAATCTTCAAAATTTACCTTTGTTCATTTCAATGACTGCTTCTTTTAACCATTTCGACAATCCAACTATTAACTCATGTGGCCCTGTTTTGGTCAAGAACTTAAATGGTGGCGGCATTGCGAGTATTTCAGCCTCAAGAATTTCATTTAGTTCGAGCGTAAATAACTTTGCAATTATTTTAAATCAACAACTTTTTAATCATCAATCTGGAAATAGAAAAACCATAGGTGAAGTCTTTTTGCAAACAAAAAAAGGGATGCATGCCGACTCCTATACTTACTCGATAAATTTATTAGGCGACCCGGCGGTTAAATTAGTTCTCCCGGAAAATGAAGTTGTAACCACTTTCATTAATTCTGATACGATTGCGTCTTGGCAACCAATACAACTCACAGGTGAAGTACGTGATGTACAAGGAAACTTGATGACATCATTTAATGGAATTGTAGATATAACTTTCTTCAAACCTAAAACCACGCATCACACTCTCAATAACGATTCACTTAATCTTTCCGACCCTAGTATACCTGCGCCATTCTTTTTATGGGACGACACATTGTATTCAACAATTGTTCAAGCTACAGCCGGCGCATTTAGTTTAAATTTTATTGCTCCCTCCGGAATCGATTCCGGATTTGGAAATGGCAGAATTGCATATTATGCTCAAGATGGACAAATAGATGCTTCTGGATGTAGTAAACAAATTATTTATAAAAATTTGAATCCAATTGTAAAAGAAAATGATGAAGTAAATTTTAAAATATTTCCAAATCCGACTTCTGATGCACTAAAAGTTGTATTAAGTGGAAATTTCTCTAAAGACTTAAAATATTCTATTATAGGAATAGATGGGCGCATTGAAAAGACTGATGCCATATTCTCCAATGAATTTACCATTGAGAGAAATAATCTAGCTGCAGGCATTTATTTTTTAAAAATAATTAGCACTAAAAGCAAAGAAGAAAAAATAATGAAGATTGTTTTTGATTGATCATTGCTATGCCCTGAAGGGCATAGCAATGAATATTTGATTCAATATATTTTTTTCATTACCATGCCCTGAAGGGCATGGTAATGATTATTTGATTCAATATATTTTTTTTATTGCCATGCCCTGAAGGGCATGGCAATAAATATTTGATTCAATATATTCTTTTCATTACCATGCCCTGAAGGGCATGGTAATGAATTCTTTTTATTGATATTTTCCATGCCTTGAAGGGCAGGGCAATAAATATTTGATTCAATATATTTTTTTCATTTCCATGCCCTGAAGGGCATGGAAATGATTATTTGATTCAATATATTTTCTTCATTGCCCTGCCCTTCAGGGCAGGGCAATGATTTTTTTGTAAATGCTCTTCCAATATATTCTTCCTCTTTTCTTACACTTTATTATTGTTCTGTAAGAAATTCAAAGAAAACAAGAAATCTCTGCTTGTGGATGTTGTTTATTGCTAACTGCTAATAACAACACCATGAAAACACGCTTACTGTTTTTAGCACTTCTTATCTCCAAATTATCTTCCGCACAAGATATGCTTGGAGTGGCAAATGGAAACTACGCAGGAAATTCGGGCATGGCCATGAATCCAACCTCTATGGTTCTGATGCCTTACAAATGGGAAGTGTCTATTCTTAGTCTTAATCTCTCTCTGGAAAACAATTACATTGGTCTTCCAAAGAAAAAAATTACAAATCCGGAGTATGGCGCCAATCAAAACTTAGGTGGGCTAAACGAATATTATACTCCCGGAAACAAATCGGCCAATATGCACTTAGGCCTCGGCCTGCCTGCATTTATTTATCGCTTTCAAGATATGGCTGTGGGATTTCACATGACTATCAGAAATGATTTCAGTGCACATAATTTGCCGGCTGATATTCTAAAAATGATGACCTCTGGAAATAAGTATGCTCCAATTCAAGGCAAGAGTATTCCAATAGAAGGAATGCGCTTAGGCGATTTGACTTGGCTTGAAACAGGTATTTCATTTGGAAAACAATTGAGCCGTAGTGAAACCAGAAAATGGTTAGCCGCAGGAACTTTTAAATACATAACTGCTTTTCAAGGCTCTTATTTTGGAATTTCAAAAGGTGTTTTCAAAGCACCTACCGATAGTTCACTCAACTTATCGAATATCAAAGGAACTCTTGACTACTCCTATGTAGATAATCTAGCCGATGCTCTGAAATTCCGATGCAGTGGTGTTGGATTTGATCTTGGCCTTACTTACATTTCAAATCCGTTTACACAAAAATATTCTGAAGGTCGTCCTATCGCTATGAAAAAATACGACTATCGTTTGGGAGTTTCTCTAATTGATCTTGGATTTGTGAACTTTGGAAAAAATGCACATGCACTTGATTTTAATACTGCAGCAGTAAAATTTGATAATACCTCTACACTTCAAACCAATTCTTCTAAAAATATCGATTCGCTTGTGTATGCAAGTGCAATGAATGGCCAAGCTATCGGAAATCATTTTATGATGTCGTTACCTACTGCATTGAGTGCGCAATATGATGTGTGTGTAAAACCACGATGGTATTTCAATCTTACAGCCATACAACGAGTACCTATGCCAATGGCTCGTGTAGATCGCCCAAATATGATTGCGGCTACTATACGATATGAAACTCCGTTTTTAGAAATAGGATTTCCTTATAGCTTTTACGACTACTACCGACATCGTATAGGAGTGGCTTTACGGTATCACTTCGTTTATTTAGGAACTGATAAAATTGGAACATTCGTTGGAGGAAAAGATATTACTGGCGTCGACTTTTATTTTGGAATAAAACTTTCGCAATTTGAGTTCATTAAAAAAGCAAAATCAGGAAGGCATGTTGGCTGTGCTGCGTACTACTAAAATATTCATGGGGAATAGTTTAATTTTAGTGGCGAATAGTTGACGTAGAAAACCACCTATTCGTATGAACAAAAAGAGGATCACTGAATTTCAGTGATCCTCTTTAGTTTTTAATTTGCAACGACTAAATTATTTCTTTAGTAAATCACGGATCTCAATTAATAATGACTGATCTTTTGTTGGTGCCGGAGGACCAGATGGAGCTGCAGGTTTAGCCATTCTTGCATTCATTGCATTCATTGGCTTAACAACAAACACAAATACTGCAAGTGCGATTATTAAAAATACAATTGCGGCTTGAATAAATGAACCATAATTCAAAGTAACGGCTTCTTTTGTTATTTTTCCTGCAGCATCAACAACAGCAGAACTTAGCGGCATTTTTAATTCCTTAAAATCAACACCGCCGATTAGTAATCCAATAGGTGGCATTAATACATCGCCTACAAGCGAATCAATTATTTTCCCGAAGGCACCGCCGATAACAACACCGACAGCTAAATCGACTACATTGCCCTTGGCAACGAAATCTTTAAATTCTGATGAGAATGACATAGTTTTTGTTTTTAATTAATGAATGGTTTAATTTATTTTTAGTATTTCAATCGAGTTTTAATGTTGAAGTATTCAAAATCTAATCCAATTTTTCCCTAAATAATGATTTAAAGAAAAATTTAAACTCTCTAATTCCGACCGCAATATAAAAGATTTTTTGAAATCTTTACTCCAATTTCCTCTCAAATAACCCAAATTTCACCTATTTCAAAACTCATATAAATAATGTATTCATGAAGATTTTTTTTACATTTGCCACGGTTCTTTGAACACAATATGGTTTCATTTCAATAGGATGAAATGAATTAATAGGGAATCGTGTGAAATTCACGAGCTGACGCGCAACTGTAAAACTCATTAGTTTTCGGCAATATACCACTGTAGTTAATCTACGGGAAGGTGCCGAAAGAGTAAGCCAGGAGACCTGCCAAATTGTTATTGACAATGCTTTCGCGAGAGAGGCTCATGTCGTCCGATAAATTACAGCTTATCTGCGCCTGCATTGTTTTGTTCATCCCCCTTGGGTTTATGCTGGCAATAAAAAAAATAATTTTTCTCCTTTTCCTTCCTCTCCTTTCAATAGCACAATCAGATTCTATTGTGACCTTGAAAACTATTGAAATCAATTCGGTGAGAAGCGCCAATAAAAATATCGGATTCAAAACGCTACAATTCGATTCGCTTACTATTCAAAACAAAAACGATCTTTCCTTATCAGAATTGCTGAGCGAAAAATCTTCTGCATACTTAAAAGATTATGGCCCCGGCGCTCTTTCAACAATTTCGTTGCGAGGTGGAAGTGCCTATCATACTACTGTATTATGGAATGGCTTTCCTTTAGCCAATCAAATGAATGGCGTCATGGACCTTCACCTGCTGCCAATCTTTCTTTTTGAAAATATCGACTTGCAATATGGTGGATCTTCAGCCATTTGGGGAAGCGGCGCAATCAGTGGAGCATTGCACATAAACGATAACAATTTAATCAATCAAAATAATTCCATTAAAATTGGCACTTCTTATAATGATGCTTCCTGTCTTACAAATTATGCTGCAATAAAAATTCGACAAGGTAAAATTAGTTCGACCGTTAAATATTTTCAATTGAATGAAAAAAATAATTTTTCGTTTTTATACAATGGAAAACTGAATAAACAAATTCATGCAGACTACTTTGGGTACGGATTAATTTTAGAGAATAGTTATTTGATCAATAATAATTCAACATTTTCATTTAATTTATGGCATCAATATGCTTCTAGAAATATTGCTCCTTCGCTTACTGAGCTAAAATCTGATGCTGTACAGAGAGATAACAACCTTCGCTACTCTCTTATTTTCTCTACTAATTCAAAATTGTCTCATTTTATTTTTCGAAATGCATACTTCAATGAAAGCATTTACTTCAATGACGATGTTCTTGTCAATCCATCAATGTCGCTTTGCAAAACTTTTATTAGCGAACCGGAATATCAATTTTTCATAAACGACCATCATTCCTTTCAAACCGGAATTAATTTAACCAGTATAAGAGCAATCTCCTCTGAATATACAAAAACTGCTGCTGTAGATCGAAATGCAATCTACTTTTCTTATAAATTTCAAACTAAATCATTCTCAGCTTCTCTTTCTCTGAGAAAAGAATATTCTACAATTAAAAACGCTCCGCTCACCTACTCCATTGGCTTCGATTATTCAATTACAACATGGCTAAAAATTTTCGGCAACGCCGGAAGTGTTTTCCGTAACCCACAAGTAAACGACTTGTATTGGGTACCGGGTGGAAATATTAATCTCCTCCCCGAAAAAGGATTTACTGAAGAAGGGACAATTGATCTTGATGTTTATAATTTATTTCTAAATAAAAAATCGGACTCTATTTCGTTTCATTTTGAATTTACGTTTTTCAATAAAAATATTGACAACTGGATTGCTTGGACTCCACACGGAACTATTTGGTATCCGACGAATATTAAATCGGTTCACTCGTATGGAACAGAATCTAAAATCTCTTACAAAAAAGTATTTTCAAAATTAACGCTCTCGTCAGATTTTTTCTATGCTTATTCAATATCACAAACAACCTCTTCCCTCTTAAATTTTGATGCATCCATCAACAAGCAATTAATTTATGTGCCATACGACAGAGCAGGATTCAATTTTAAATGCTCAACTAACCATTTCGGCTTAGATTATTCGTTTTCATACACCGGAATAAGATTCACTTCTACCGACAACTTAGCCTCGCTAGACCCTTATTCTTTGAACTCAATCCAACTAAATTATTTTTTAAAAAGACCGAACACTCAATGGAATTTGTTTGCAAGAATATCAAACATGTTTAACGAAAACTACACATCGGTTGTTAACCATCCTCAGCCTTTAAGAAATTATTCAATCGGAATATCAATACAAGTAAACCCAAAAATAAAAAACAACTAAAATGAAAAACAAAATTTTGCTATTTACACTGTGTGTATTTACATTTTCCTCGTGTAAAAAAGATAGCCCTATCGAAACAACTTCCCCATCCGGATTTTCCGCATCATCTGCCTCTGGCGTTTATATTGCAAATGAAGGCTTGTACAACAATGGAAATGGTTCGGTAAGTTACTATAGCGGCTCAGGATCGGGATCAATCAAAGACGTGTACCAACAAGTGAACAACACAACTTTAGGCGACATCGTTCAAAGTCTTACTAAGGTGAATAATAAGATCTACATCGTAGTAAACAACTCTTCAAAGATTGAAGTTGCAGACATCACTACGATGAAAAAAATAACTACTATCACCGGACTAACATCTCCTCGCTATCTGCTGCAAATTAGCACCAGTAAAGCGTACGTTACAGATCTATTTGCAGGATCAATTTCTATAGTCGATTTAAATACTAATTCTGTTACCGGTCATATATTACTAAACGGCTCGACTGAACAATTAATAATGTACAACGGAAAAGTATACGTTACAAATATGTCGACGTCGTACCTTTATGTAATTAATCCATCTACCGATAATGTAACCGACAGTGTATTAATAGGCACAGGCGGAAATTCAATTGTGTTAGATAAGAACAATAAACTCTGGGTGCTTTGTGGCGGAGATTACAACTTAAATATTACTTCCAGCCTTCATCGAGTTGATCCAAACACCTTAACCGACGAATTCGGAATTGATTTTCCGGCTTCCACTTTCATCAATCGCTTATCGATTAACGAAGCAAAAGATGAATTATATTTTCTGAATTATAATGTTTACCAAATGAATATCCTGGATACAAATTTACCAAGTAGCGAATTCATTGCTGCGAATGGCAAAAATTTCTATGGCTTAGGATTCAACAATACATTGAACCAAATTTATGTTTCTGATGGAGTAGACTTTCAACAGGCCGGAAGAGTGTATCGCTACAATGACACCGGAACTGAACTAGGAAGTTTTGGTGTGGGAATAATACCCGGCAACTTTTTATTCTTAGGGAATTAATCAAAAAAAATCCTTTCTCGAATTGAGAAAGGATTTTTTTAACCCATTCGCTCTCTCTTCAATAAGTAAGGCAAAAGAATGTTCTTATATCCTTCGTTAATATCTGCTTCAATAAAATCAATTTTGAATTGAGCACATTTCAATTTCAATTCGTGCTTGAAATTTTTCATCGAACTAATATACGTATCACGAATTTCATTTGAATGGACTTTTACTTCTTCTCCACTCTCGACATCGATAAATAGATACGGCCGATTTTCAAACTTAAAATCTTCTTCTGTCTTTTTATCGGTCACGTGAAACAACACAACCTCATGCTTATTATGTTTTAAATGTTGTAAAGCACTAAAAAGCTCTTCCGGATCATTGCTATTATCCATCATATCGCTGAAGATAATAACAAGCGAACGTTTATGGATTGTCTCAGCAATTTCATGCAACGCTTGTGCTCCCATTGTTTTCGTACCGGTCTGAATGGCTGGATCAGTGATCCGTTTTTCCATTTCTGCAAAAAGCATTTTGTGATGCACCGAACTCGACTTAGCTTTTGTATTGATCTCTATCTGATCTGAAAATATACTTAAGCCAACCGCATCACGTTGCATTCGCAGCATATAAGCAATCGCAGCTGCTGCGTGAACACTAAAATTAATTTTGTTCAACACTTTCCCTTTACTCTCATCTGGAAAATGCATCGAAGAAGAATTATCGATGATTAACTGACAACGCAAATTCGTTTCTTCTTCATAGCGTTTCACAAATAGTTTATCGGTACGACCGAATAAACGCCAATCGATGTGTTTAGTCGATT
The DNA here is from genome assembly GCA_043747595.1 of Bacteroidota bacterium. GTDB lineage: Bacteria > Bacteroidota > Bacteroidia > AKYH767-A > 2013-40CM-41-45 > JADKIH01. The sequence goes on from JAYTOX010000039.1 coordinate 25,632, forward strand.
CGCCTTTGTTGTACAAACGATGTTCAGCAAACTCTACAGAGAAACCATGAAACGGACTTTTGTGTAAACCGGTAATAAAACCTTCGACTACTTGCTTAGCAAGAAGTTCTAAGTGGGAGAGTTGTTGTATGTCGCCGGTATTGATCATTGATTGTTCGTACTATTTTGTTTTTCGTTTTTACAGAAAAATATTTTCAATAAAAAAGCCGGAAGAAAAACTCCTCCGACTTTTATTTTTTTGAATTAGATCAAACGATTTGTGCGTTTAATTTTCCTGCCAAAATTGATTTTGGAACAGCACCAACTTGCTTGTCTACGATCTCGCCATTTTTGAAAATCAAAAGTGTAGGTATGTTACGGATACCGTAATTCATAGATATATTCGGATTTGTATCGACATTCACTTTGCCAATAACTGCTTTCCCATCAAAATCTTTCGCTAATTCTTCAACGATTGGCCCAACCATTCTGCAGGGTCCACACCATTCTGCCCAAAAATCAACCAATACCGGTTTGTCCGATTTAAGAACTAATTCCTCAAAGTTCGCATCTGTAATCTCGATTGCCATTTTATTGTTATTTAAACTTGTTAATGAATAATTTCAATTATAAAGTCAATTTTCAAGCCGCAAGCCATTCAACTGACACATCGTCACTTCTCCTCTTTTGTCTTTCTTTCTTAACGAATAGCCGCACAAGATAGTTTAAACTGTCGTTAATATTCCAATTCTGCCATTTTTTCTAACCGGTCGAGCAAATCGTTCTCAGGATTCACACGGTATTTTTTGCTCGGCAAATCGATGTTTAACTGAGGGTTGGCCGGATCATAAATTTTGAACTTTAAAATACAGCTTCCCGGCTTATCTTGATTCGACAAATTAACAGCAGTAATCAGATTTGTAATCCACGTAGAACTTAATTTGTCGACAGGAAGTTTTAAAGTCAAATTCTTCATCATCTTTTCGCGCATGTCGGCTAAAAGTTGAATAGAACTAATTTTAAATTCCACATTACCGGGCTGCTTATATCGGTCTTGCAGTTTTCCTTTGATGAAAATAAACTCACCAATATTCAGCCACATCTTAAATTTCAGATAATCTTCGCCGAACAAATATAATTCATAGCTGTCATTATAATCTTCGATTGTAAATGACGCAAAAGGTTTTCCATTTTTACTCATGCGATGATTTACCGCAGTTACCATAGCTCCGATTGTAATCTCTTTATTCTTGTTCTTCTCAACTTCGTTAAGATCTTTGATCCTTTGCATCTTTCTCAACTCTATGCGGTACAAATCGAGCGGATGACCTGAGATGTAAAAACCGATTACTTCTTTTTCGAATTTCAAACGAACCAGACTCGGCCATTCTTCTGTTTTTTGAATAACAGGTTCAGGCATTTCTACTCCACTGCTCTCGCCAAAGAGCGAATGCTGCGAACTTGTTTTCGACTCTTGATAGCTGTAACCGTACTTTACAATTTTTTCAAGAAATGTTGGATAGTCTTTTTCAGCAGCGAAAAAATTTGCTCGATGCATTCCTTCAAACGAATCAAATCCCCCGGCATACGCCATACTTTCGAATGTCTTCTTACTAACTGTTCGTAAGTTTACTCTTTTTACAATGTCGAATATATTTTTAAACGGACCATTCAAATCACGCTCATCGATGATGCCTTGTACTGCTGCTTCACCAACACCTTTAATTGCTCCTAAACCAAATCGTATTTGTCCATTTTTATTTACTCCGAAATTATAAATACTCTCATTCACATCAGGACCAAGAACAGGAACTCCCATTCTTCTACATTCCTCCATGAAAAAAGTAATCTTGTCAATATTACTCAAGTTATGAGTTAATACCGAAGCCATATATTCTGCCGGATAGTGCGCTTTGAGATACGCCGTTTGAAAGGCTACAAATGCATAACAGGTAGAGTGCGATTTGTTGAATGCATAAGCTGCAAATGATTCCCAATCGCCCCAAATTTTTTCACAGACTTTTGCATCGTGACCATTTTTCATACACCCTTCAACAAACTTCGATTTCATTTTGTCGAGTACTTCCTTCTGCTTTTTACCCATGGCCTTCCGTAAAGTATCGGCATCGCCTTTGGTAAAGCCTGCCAACTTTTGAGAAAGCAACATCACCTGCTCTTGATAAACGGTGATACCATACGTTTCTGTTAGATATTCTTCCATAACGGGAAGATCAAAGCTTACTGCTTCTTTTCCATTCTTACGGGCAATAAAATTTGGAATGTACTCGAGTGGTCCCGGACGATAAAGCGCATTCATAGCGATCAAATCTTCAAACTTATCGGGCTTTAACTCCTTCAAATATTTTTGCATCCCTACCGACTCAAACTGAAATGTTCCGTTTGTTTCGGCACGTTGATACAACTCTAATGTCTTTTTATCGTCGAGAGGAATCTCATCAATATTTATTTTCACTCCATGATTTCGTTCGATGTTAATCAATGCATCGCGAATAATCGTAAGCGTTTTCAATCCTAAGAAGTCCATCTTTATTACCCCTGCATCTTCAATTACTTTTCCGTCGAATTGAGTAATGAGCAACTCTGTTTCTTTCGAAGTAGCAACAGGTATAATATCGGTAAGATCTTTCGGAGCAATGATAATTCCGGCTGCATGAAGTCCGGTGTTTCTTACCGAACCTTCAAGTATAACTGCTTCCTTCAGCACTCTGGCAGAAAGATCTTTTCCATTGTATATGGCACGCAGCGTCTTCACATCTTCAAGGTCTTCAGAAGAAAGTCCCTCTTTTGTTTTCAAACTTTTTTCGCCATCTATTGGAGCATGAATTAATCTGTTCAACTCAATTCCTGGACGATCAGGAACTAATTTCGCAAGCGCATTCGAATCTTGCAGCGGCAAATCCATTACTCGAGCTACATCTTTAATGCTCATCTTCGCTGCCATCGTACCATAGGTTACGATTTGCGCAACTTGATTTTTTCCGTACTTTTCTACAACATAATCAATCACCTTTTGACGACCAACATCGTCAAAGTCTGTATCAATATCGGGCATGCTCTTACGATCCGGATTTAAAAATCGCTCGAAAAGTAAATTATATTTTATCGGATCAATGTTCGTGATACCTATACAATAGGCAACAGCAGAGCCGGCAGCAGAACCACGACCCGGACCAATGAA
>JAYTOX010000040.1:0-2893 GCA_043747595.1 Bacteroidota bacterium
TTTGGATCTTCAGTCAATTTCAAACTACTAAGTTTATATATCGACGTTAATAAAACATTCGATATCCGTTCTATTGCGGGTGCTGTAGGTGATAATAAAACAATGACACTTTTAGGAACAGCGAATGGTGTTGATGCATTTTATAATGATGGAACTTTCCAAGCACGATTGAGTAACGTTACCTTCAATACAAGCGGAGCTCAAGGAATTGGTGGTGCTTCTATCACTACATTCTACACATTAAGTATTAACAATAGCAGCAACATTACATTAAACAAAGCTGCGAATGTGAGTAACTTCTTGAACATGGTAAACGGAAAACTTATTACAACAAATACAAACATATTAACTTGTACTAGTACTGCCAGCGCATCACTCGGTTCAAATACATCGTATGTAGATGGACCAATGGTTCATACCGTAGCATCAGCTTCACTTCAAACAAAAACATATCCAATTGGAAAAGGAGTAGCATTTCGTCCTGTAGTTTTATCGGTAACACATTCTGATGCAACATCAGTAACCTACCGTGCAGAAATTAATAACTCTCCGGCTACTGCACTTCCATTCTCAAATCCTCCAACTATCTCTAATGTATCGGCTGTACGTTATGTACGTTTTATACGTTCGGCAGTGCCTAACTTTACAAGCGCACGTTTGCAAATGTATTATGATACAGATGATGTTGTTGGTGATAAATCGACTTTATTAGTTGCTCATGACGATGGTGTTTCTCAATGGCAGAACTTTGGCGGAACAGCCACAGCTAATTGGACTGGAAATATTCTATCAGGCTTGTTTACGAACTTCCATAATTATTTTGTTTTAGGAAACCCTCCCGGAGGAGGAAATGCACTACCTATTTCACTTGCCTCTTTTACAGCAGCATTTGAAGGAAGAAATGTGAATGTAAAATGGACTACACAAACTGAAATCAACAACGACTATTTTACAGTTGAACGTTCGGCCGACAATATTAATTATGCAGCGATTGCTCAAGTAGATGGATCAGGAAATACAACGATTACGAAAAACTATTCGTATGTTGATCAACAACCATTAAAAGGAATTTCTTATTACCGATTAAAACAAACAGACTTTGATGGTAAGTACGAATATTTCAGAGCCGTTGATGTTCAAAATAAAGTAAAGCCAACGTTTACACTTTTCCCGAATCCTTCTAGCTCAAATATTATTCACTTAACAGGTGAAACTGATCTTGCCAACTCAAGTATTACAATTGAAGATATAACAGGTCGAATTATACCATCATCGTATCGCTATACAGAGAATGGTTCAATTGAAATTCGTATAGAAGAATACTATTTAAAACCCGGTTCTGTATTTTTTATCACCGCAACCGACGGAATAAATTCAACAAAAGAAAAACTCCTTATTAATTAAAAAACATTTCACGGTTTATTTTGGAATATTGGTTAGACGAGAGAAGGCCCCTTAAAAAGGGCCTTTTTTTTATTTGTAAATGTGAGCAAGTGAATAGGAAGAGTGTTCAAATTCGAAGAATAAAGGGTAATTATTACTATATTTGCAATACAAACAACTCTATTATGAAATTAGTAACTTACCAATCAAATAGCATCGAACATTTAGGTATTTTCATCGATGGTACGATTTTCAACCTTGCCGAAAACGCTTTTCTCTTAGGTAAATCATTGCCCGATTCTATGGCCGAATTTTTAAAGCTCGGCGAACAAGCAATGACTATAGCTCATGACACCAACAATGCTATTTCCAAAGGAAAAATAAAATCAATTTCTGTAAACGATCAAACCGTTCAGCTACTCGCTCCTGTTCCCCACCCTACTTCTTGTCGCGACGGATATGCTTTTCGTCAACATGTTGCTGCAGCACGTAGAAATAGAAAAGTTGAAATGATAAAAGAGTTTGATCAGTATCCTATTTTCTACTTTACCAATCATAATGCAATTCAAGGGCCTGGAGAAATTATTTGTATGCCCGACCATTTTCAAAAATTAGATTTTGAATTAGAAGTTTCGATTGTTATTGGCAAAAAAGGTCGCAATGTACTTGCTGCCGATGCCGACCAATACATTGCAGGTTTTATGATTATGAACGATATGAGTGCCCGCACACTTCAAATGGAAGAGATGGTTTTAAATCTTGGTCCGGCAAAAGGGAAGGATTTTTCAACAGTAATTGGTCCTTGGCTGGTTACTCCCGATGAGCTAGTGGATTTTAAAGTTCCGGCTAAGCCTGGCCACGTCGGAAACAATTACAATCTCCCAATGCAATGTAGCGTAAATGGAAAAATTGTGTCTGAAGGAAATATGCAAGATATGGATTGGACCTTTGCCGAGATTATTGAGCGCTGTGCATACGGAGCAGATATCCTTCCGGGCGATGTAATAGGTTCAGGAACTGTAGGCACCGGCTGTTTCTTAGAATTAAATGGAACAGGACTTTTCAATGATCCCAACTATAAAGTACAATGGTTACAGCCGAACGACACCGTAGAAATGGAAATACGAGGTCTTGGTCATTTAAAAAATGTAATAGTAAAAGACGATTCCGATTTCTCAATCTTAGCATTGAAAAAAGTTTCAGAAATTGCATCATAAATACCTATAGAATTTATGCCGGAACAATCCATTGTACTTCCAAATGCTGAAGCAGAAAAAGACCAGATCTTAAAAGCTTATAGAGCTTTGCTAAGAGCGTTGAGGCCTTCACTGGGCAAGGGCGATAAAAAAATGATTCGCCTTGCCTTTGACATGTCTATGGAAGCACATAAGGACATGCGAAGAAAAACCGGCGAGCCGTATATTTTGCATCCGCTTTCTGTAGCTCAAATTTGTGCAGAAGAAATTGGTTTGGGTCCGCTTGCTATTGTTTGCGCATTGCTCCACGATAC
>JAYTOX010000041.1:0-17565 GCA_043747595.1 Bacteroidota bacterium
TAATTCCTATCAGTTTACATGATAAGAGATTGTGCCTTCTTCCAAATGTTTCCATTTTCCACGAATAGTATCAGAATCAAAATAAAAATAGGCTTCTAAGTTTATAAAGACGCCATGGTTAAAACCAACCGTTCTGGTATCTATTTTAGTAATTGTAATTTGACCAGAAATGGAACGATTTGGAATAAAAAAATCGGGGTCAACTAAATCTCGAATATCTGAACAAGAGCCTTCGATGCCTTCTAAATCGGTTGGTGACAATTTAGATAGTACATGGCTGCCTGTTGTAAGCACATTACCTACAAATCTGAAATTAATATTTTGCCCGAGAGAATTAGCGTACAAAGAAACAACTGGAGAATACAAACCACCATTATAATAGCTGCCGGATAAATTTTGTGATCGAAAATTTTCACCGTCAAATTTACAAGTCATTAACATCAAATTATTTGATGGCAGAACTTCTTTTTTACAGGAAGAAAACAAGCAGACTAATAAAACAAAGGCTTTTCTCATAGGATAGAAATCTGACACCATTGCCGTTGCCTGAAGTCAACGGCAATGGAATTGATGTCTTATAGAATATTTTTTAAAAATAGTGATTAACCTATTCCTCAATTCTATAAATTATATTTTCAGAAATTTAATAAATTTATGTATTCAAAAAAAACTTGTTTTGTCACTTTTTCATACCGTTCACAACTTTACCAGTTAAAATTGAATAATGAAATTGAATGTTCAAATCAACTCATCGATAAATTGAAACGAAACTGTTTGTTTCAAATCAGGATGTAAGCTAAGGCTAACTGGGCATGTTTTTGCGGTATTGACTAAAATCATTTTTTCTTTCTGAGAATAGAGTTGGTCTCCCATATTGAACTCAACAACCACTTCGCTCACGCGTCTTGGATTGGCGGCCATAATTTTAGTGACTTTGCAACTTACTTTTTCATAAAAGATATTGTGTGTTTCAGCACCAATCCCCATTACTGTCATCATGCATGTTCCGAGCGATGCAGCCAAAAGATCTGTAGGTGAGAATGATTCTCCTTTTCCATGATTATCGACTGGAGCATCAGAAATAATGGAGACGCCTGATTTCACATGCTCCGACTGCGCTCTTAGTCCACCTAAATATATTGTTCTGATTGTTTCCATATTCAAAGATATATAAAACATTTTTTGAATGCCCGAATAACATAATTACTTCTGAGGAAGTTGGCTTTGAAGAAAATTAATTCTTTCGTCAATATTGTTTTTAGTTATATATATGCCAAATTCCGGAATCGTATCTATGTGTTTTCCGTATTGTATAAAATCAGCCATTGCATTCCCAATCATTGGCCGAAAATGCGAGGTTTCATAATAAAAATAATTATTTGTTGTTACTCTGTTTAACCCACCAAAATCGTAAAACGGACTTACTTCTGAAAGCCTTTTTAAAAATGCAAAATAATCCACTTGACTATTTGCCAAATAAGACGTCTTATGAATTGGATTCATCGCTAAAGTCAACGAAATATGATTTGCTTCACAAAGTTTCTTTATTGAATCTAATGTAGCAACCGTTTCTAACACATGGCTCTCCCACCCTTTTATTTCTTCATTGAAAACCGGTGAATGAATATGCTCTTCTTTGTTGTTCTCTATATAATTCTCTTTGACTTCATTTTCGGCAGTACCACTTACAAAAGTATTCAGATAAAATGGGCCTACATTTTGATTGTAATATTCATTTACAAAATCTAAATCAGGAATAGCAAAAGCATATTTGATATACTTTTTAAATAAAATCATTTTATTATCTGAATAATGTCGCCTAAGCATATCATTTTCTCGACCTTGAGTACTCGATGAATAGGAGGTAAAATCTATGAGAATCAGAATATTTTTTATCTGAAGTTTATGCTTGAGCAATACTCGAATATCATCAAGATTTTCTTCCGGTATTCCAAGTGAATAGTACATATTAAAATATTTTCCATTCTTGAATTGCTGAGGCTTAACATTATTTGCTCTTGAACTTCCAAAAATAAAAGAATCGAATTTCGTTTTGTTATTTAAAATATAGCGCATTTTTACGAAATGGTTATTCGGCTCTATTCTTACCTTACTGAAATCAGATCTGAAAATTGAATATGGATCTTCACAAATATTAAAATAAAGTATAGGCGAAAAACCAATCAAGGTGACTCCTATTACAATAAATATATTTATGAAAAATTTACGCATCGCTATCTTAAAATTAAAATTGGAAATATATAAACTGAATATTTTTGTCAAATACTCCAAAGTAAAGAATCGCCAATAGCAACATTGCATAGACGCTGAAGCGCACAACCGGAATGGAAGATGAAATACGACGCACTAAATTATATTTCGCTTGTAAATATTCAATTAGAAATAGAAAAATTATTCCCGATACAGCAAGTACAAAATTCAATTTGTTTGTGCCAAGATAAACGTGAGAAGTCCATTCAGCAACAGAAAATGTATTAAGCCTAGCTAACTGCAAGAAAAAATCTTTTGAGAGATGAACGAGTAAATAACTGGCATCGTCGAACGTTCTTGCTCGGAAAAAGATCCAAGCAATACTTGTTAAACAAAATACAATTAAAATAGACAATGAATTTTTAATAAATCGCTGAACTCGATTTGGCACTATTGCAATTTCTCTTTTAAACAAAGTTGACAATAACATGTACAAAATTAAAAGTGAGCCGTGTATTGCACCCCAGATAATAAAATTCCAACTGGCACCATGCCACAAACCGCTTATTAAAAAAACGATCATTAAGTTTAGGAAGACTCTTCCCACTTTCACTTTATTTCCACCTAGTGGAATATACAGATAATCTTTGAACCAGGTTGACAATGAAATGTGCCAACGTCGCCAGAATTCCGGAATAGACCTTGAAGCATAAGGGCGATTAAAATTTTTCATCAGATCGATTCCCATAATTCGAGCTGAACCAATTGCAATATCGCTGTACCCCGAGAAATCGCAATAGATTTGAATGGAAAAGAAAATTGTACTTATTACAATGGGAAGTCCATTGAAGATTTTTGGATTATCATAAACAAAACCAACCATGGTCGACAATCGGTCTGCGATTACCACTTTTTTAAACAGACCCCAAGCCATCAATTTTAATCCCGATGATACTCGAAAATAATCGAATGTGTGTTTTTCTTTGAATTGATGAAGCAAATTTTGAGGGCGCTCAATTGGTCCGGCCACCAACTGAGGAAAAAACATCACGTATAAAGCATAGGTAATAAAATTTCGTTCACTCTCTTGTTTCCCTCGGTAAACTTCAATTGTATAACTCATTGCTTGAAAAGTATGAAATGAAAGTCCAATCGGAAGCAGAATTGAAAGGCTAGGAATATGATTATTTACATGCAGTGAATGCAGCAAAATTGTTAGATTATCATTCAGAAAATTAAAGTATTTAAAATAACAGAGGATACCAACATTCGCGATGATGCTTATAAGGAGATATGCCTTCCGCTTTTTACCTTCAGATTTTTCAATTAAAATACCGGCGAAATAATCAATGACGATTGTAGAAAATAGGATAACGATATAGATCGGGACAAAGAACATGTAGAAAAAACAGCTTGCTAAAAGCAGCATCAATACACGAAATCGATATGGCAAGATGAAATAAAGAGGTATTACAACACTAAAAAAAACAAGAAAGTCAATTGAGTTAAATAACATAATTGGAATTGGGCAACAAAACTAAGTACGTGAACTTCCTTCCAAAAAAACGGAAATTGCTTCGTTTATACCGTTATGGTAAGTGGCAAATCTAAAAAAAACAGGTATCAATGCAAAAGAAATATCTCTTTTCGTTGAAAGGTATTTAAAAAAATCTCAAGGAGCATCTGAGAATCAAAATGACTACCAATTGATTTCTGACACTTTAAAACTGAACTTATCTTGAATCAATTTCAAAAAGCGAAATCAAAATCTGGCGCAAATGAAAAGCGACCCGTTTTCGAGTCGCTTAAAATTTCGTAGTAACTGCGGAATTATCCGCGGATCTCAGAATGATGGCGCGGTTTCCCAATTTGTCCGTAAGCCGGACATCTTTCGTGGGACTTGCAAGAAGCAAACAACAGGGTTACTGCAGCTAAAACCAGGGAAATTCGTGCTAATTTTTTCATTTGTTTTTTATTGCTTTCTAATTCTAACGCAATTTGCGTCAGCTTGTTTTACATTTTTTAAAGGTCAGCAAAAGTACCATTATAAAAGAAAGAGATGAAATAAGTTTTCAACATTCTAAGTCAACGTTTCTATATGGATTTTTGCATTTTTTAGCCGATTCTTACAATTGTTCTTCCTAATTTTACCGTCGATGAATCTCCTAGACATAAAATTCGACAAGAGTTGGCAAAAAATAATGGCTGAAGAATTTAATAAGTCCTATTTTCTTGCATTGAGCCAGTTCTTGGCTGAAGAGGAAAAAAACGGAGAACTAATTTATCCTGAGCAACAACAATTATTTTCTGCCTTTAATTTGACACCGTTTGAAAAAGTTCAAGTAATTATTCTTGGACAAGATCCGTATCACGATTCAGGTCAAGCTGAGGGGCTTTCATTTTCTGTTCCGGCAGGAAAAAAAATTCCCCCTTCTTTGCAAAATATTTTTAAAGAATTAAAATCCGATTTAGCTATACCGATTCCAACAACAGGTAGTTTAGAAAACTGGGCTAAACAAGGTGTGCTATTATTAAATTCAATTCTGTCAGTGAGAGCCCATCAACCGGGATCGCACAGGCAAAAAGGATGGGAGCTTTTTACTGATGAAATTATAAAACAATTGTCTTCTCAAAAAGAGGGGCTTATATTTTTACTTTGGGGAAAGTATGCACAGGAAAAAGAAAATTTAATTGATCGAAACAAACATTACGTTCTTACGTCGACACATCCTTCTCCTTTCTCGGCATACAGAGGTTTTTTGGGTTGCAAACATTTCTCTAAGACGAATGAACTTTTAGTTTTCCAAGCCAAAACACCTATCAACTGGAATACACAAGAAAATAAAGACAATTTGCTTGTAGAAAAAACGTTCTCACACAAAATTGATTTTCTTGAAAACTAAAATTAGTTCTATTTCTTATTTTATTTGTTCGCCATACATTTCACTTTGGCTGGTACTCATTATCTCCTTTTCAAGCAATGCTCAAAAAGGATTGCCGGCAACAATAATTATCACAGACACAATTAACACAAAGCTTTTTCACGAATTCACCACAAATTTTAATTCCACAAAAACATATAACGACACGCTACTTCTTCAAAAGGATCTTTCAACTTTTAAGAGCAAATTATTCAGCTATGGATTTTTATCGGCTTCGATTGATAGCGTTACTCAAAATAAATTTTCATATAATGTTTATCTATTTTTAGGAAGTCAATATCAATGGGCCGAACTTAAAAAAGGCAATGTTGATGAAACATTTTTAGCAGGCACAGGACTAAAAGATAAACGAAAAAAACCTCAGGTGTTAAATCTTGAAAAGACGACAAATTGGATGAGCACCATTTTGAGAAATCTCGAAAACAACGGCTATCCTTTTGCCACCGTTAAGTTTTCGAATATCACAATTAATCAAAATAGTTTTTCGGCTGAATTAGAATTGGAGAAAAAAAAATTGACAAGAATAGATAGCATAATCATAAAAGGTAATGCCACAATAGCACCTGTATTTATTTACAACTATATAGATATTAAACCGGGCGATTTATATAATGAAAGTAAGCTGAGAAGAATCTCTACACGTCTTAAGGAGCTTGCATTTATAAAAGAGTTAAAAGGCAATCAATTACTTTTCACACAAACACAAACTAAGCTCTACCTCTACCTCGACAATAAAAAAGCGAGTCAGTTTGATGGAGTTATTGGTTTTCTTCCCGACGATAATACCGGCAAACTCAATATAACGGGAGAAGTTCATTTAAAACTTCAGAACTCATTAGAGCGAGGAGAAGTGATAGAAATGAACTGGAAACAGTTGCCAAATAAATCGCAAGACTTTAAAGTGCATGTACTCTATCCTTTTTTATTTAACACCCCATTTGGAATTGATGGGAATCTTTCGATATTCCGAAAAGATTCAACTTACATCGACGTAACGAAGAATCTGGGAATCCAATATTCAATTTCAGGAAATAATTATTTGAAAGCATTTGTGAATGACAAATCGAGTGACTTACAGAGTACAGTTGGATTAAAAAACGCAACCACACTTCCTCCCTATGCTGATATTTCGTTATTGAGTTATGGAGTAACGTTTCACTATGAAAAACTTGATTATCGATTAAATCCAAGAAAAGGTTTTTCAGTAGAACTTACCGCCAGTACAGGAAATAGAACCATTAAAAAAAATGCAGACCTGAATCCAATTGCCTATGAAAACTTAAGCCTTAACAGTGTTACTTACGAAGCAACAATCACAGATGATTATTACCTTTCACTAGGTGGAAATAACGTTCTGAATATCGGCAATAGGTCGGGAATAATATACAATGATAATTTATTCTCGAATGAACTTTTTCGAATTGGAGGATTGAAATCGTTGAGAGGTTTTGACGAAGAATCAATTTATGCCAATAAATTTTTTACAGGAAAAATAGAGTACCGATATATACTTGAGCAAAACTCATTTCTATTTACCTTTATTAATACTGCTTACTACACCAACAAAAGTCGAAACATTAATTTACATGACAATCCATTTGGCTTTGGAGCCGGAATTAATTTCGAAACAAAGATTGGTATTATGTCAATTAGTTATGCATTAGGAAAACAATTCGACAATCCGATTTATTTTAGAAATGGAAAAATCCATTTTGGAATTGTGAATTATTTTTGAAATATTTCAATCTGAACTTAAAGATTCTTTAGTTGTTGATTAAAAGAAAAATTAACACCACTATTTATTATGACAAATACCCGCCAAGAATTTCATTTAAATCTTTATTTTTGCACCCAATGAAATTAACGAACGACCTTTTATTACGTGCAGCGCGCGGAGAAAAAACTGAACGAACTCCAATTTGGCTTATGCGTCAAGCAGGACGTATATTACCTGAATACAGAGTAGTACGAGAAGCTTGCGGAGGATTTAAACAACTGGTCGAAACACCTGAATTAGCAGCAGAAGTAACAATTCAACCGGTTGATATACTTGGAGTAGATGCAGCAATCATATTTTCAGATATCTTGGTAATTCCCGAAGCAATGGGATTACCGTATCAGATGGTTGAAAGTGTTGGACCTTGGTTCGACAAAACGATCCAATCATCGGCCGATATAGATAGGCTGAAAATTGCTGAGGCTTCAGATATTCGTTACACAACCGATGCCATTAGTCTGACTAAAAAAGAACTCAACGGCAGAGTTCCGGTTATTGGTTTTGCAGGAGCGCCATGGACAATTTTGTCGTATATGATCGAAGGAAAAGGCAGTAAAACTTTCAGTAAAGCGAAAAAATTTTTATATACTGAGCCTGTTCTAGCTCATCGCTTGTTAGATAAAATTACTAAAAGCACCATCAATTATTTGAAAGGACAGATTGCTGCCGGAGCAGATATAGTACAAGTTTTTGATAGTTGGGCCGGAGTTCTTTCTCCCAATCAATATTCAGAGTTTTCTTTTCGCTATTTAAAAATGATTACAGAAGCGATTACCGAAGTTCCCGTTATCATTTTCGCCAAAGGAGCTTTCTTTGCAAGAAAAGAACTTTCCACAACTTCATGTTCTGTAATAGGTTTGGATTGGAATATGGACATTAAAGAGTCGAGAGAGATAATTGGCTTTAACCATACGCTACAAGGAAACATGGACCCTTGTTTATTGTATGCAGATGCGGAGACGATAGTTCGTGAAACAAAGAAAATGCTTTCAGCTTTTGGACCAAACCGACATATTGCCAATCTTGGCCATGGACTTTATCCTGATACAGAAAAAGAAAAAGTAAAATTGTATATTGACACGGTAAAAAACTACAGATTTTAAAATCGAATGATCAAAGGAGATAAAAAGACGATCAATGCCTGGGCAATGTACGATTGGGCGAATTCGACTTACTCTCTTGTGATCTCTTCTGCTTTATTTCCGATTTACTTTCATGCAAAAACTACTTTTGGAGATTCAAATAATGTTCGCTTTCTAGGAATTGAATGGAATAGTGAGTCGTTACAATTGTATTGTATTTCACTCGCATTTTTATTTATAGCATTACTCAACCCCCTACTTTCTTCCATTGCAGATTATAGTGGCCGTAAAAAGCGCTTCATGTATTTTTTCAGTACGCTGGGCGCTATTTCTTGTTCATCATTGTACTTTTTCGAATCGCTCAATACATTATGGGTTGGAATACTTGGTTCAATTCTAGCAGCTATCGGTTATGCCGGAAGTATTGTTTTTTACAACGCTTTTCTTCCCGAGATAGCAGAAGCAAAAGATCAAGACAGAGTAAGCGCAAAGGGATTTGCCTTAGGTTATTTAGGAAGTTCGATACTTCTTATCTTTTCACTTACGATGATCCTTTGTCCGCAATGGTACGGAGGAATTTCTGCCGATCGTGCAACACGAATTGCTTTTGTGCTAGTTGGCTTGTGGTGGCTAGGTTTTGCACAATACACTTTTTCATATTTGAAAGATGAACCAACAGAACGATCAAGAAAAGGAAGATATATTTTTAATGGTTATCTCGAACTTAAAAAAGTGTGGCATGAGTTAAGAGAATCAAGTAAGTTGCAATCGTATCTCATATCGTTTTTCTTTTTTAATATGGGAGTTCAGACGGTGATGTATGCAGCATCCTTATTTGGCTCGGCAGAACTTAAACTCGATTCTTCCATTCTTATTATTACTATTTTGATCATACAATTTGTTGCTATTGCAGGAGCTTATTTATTTAGTAGTCTTTCAAAAAAATATGGCAATCTGAAAGCACTTTCAATTGCTATTATCATTTGGATCTTTGTTTGCATTTTAGCTTTCTTTTGCAATAAAAAATATGGCGTTGACGAGCAAACGATGTTTATGGGATTAGCAGCGCTAGTTGGCTTAGTAATGGGTGGAATTCAATCGCTTGCTAGATCAACTTATTCAAAGATGCTCCCTGAAACAATAGATCATGCTTCCTATTTTAGCTTTTATGATGTATGTGATAAAATAGGAACCGTAATTGGTACATTTGCCTTTGGATTCGTTAATGAAAAGACCGGAAGTATGCGAAGCAGCATAATTGTTCTTGCGATCTTTTTCTTTATCGGTCTCTTTTTGTTACTTCGCGTTCGGAAAATTCAAACTTTGGAATTGAAGGTTTCCTAAAAAACAAACAACTATGATAGTCGATATATTTATTCCTTGTTTTATTGATCAAATTTATCCGCAAACGGCGTTTAACATGATCAAGATTCTTGAAAAAGTTGGTTGCACTGTCAATTACAATCCGAATCAGACATGTTGTGGTCAGCCTGCATTTAACGGAGGATATTGGGATCAATGCAAAGATGTAGGTGAGAAATTTATAAAAGACTTTCCTAACGACAGATATATTGTTTCTCCTTCTGCTTCATGCGTTGGAATGGTAAAAAATTATTATCCGGAAATGTTTCATAATTCAGTACTTCATAATGAATCAAAGACCATTCAAAAAAATATTTTTGAATTGAGCGATTTTCTGGTAAATGTCTTAAAAGTAACAGATCTAGGAGCACGATTTGATGGCATAGCAACGTATCACGATAGCTGTGCCGCACTTCGAGAAGTCGGCGTTAAACAGGAGCCTAGAACTCTCCTTGCGAATGTAAAAGGATTAGAACTTCGTGAAATGAATGACACAGATACATGCTGTGGTTTTGGTGGAACATTTTCAATCAAGTACGAATCAATTGCTGTTGGAATGGCAGAACAAAAAATCAACAATGCGATTGAGACGAAAGCAGATATTATAATTTCAACAGACGGATCGTGTTTGATGCATTTAGATGGATATATGAAAAAGCAAGGCAAAGAAATGAAAGTAATGCATCTTGCAGATGTGCTTGCCAGTGGGTGGTAAATTTTTAGATAAGCTTGTAATTTTTATACTCGCCGATTCTCCATCCTGTGAATTTTTCTATTGTTATTTTAAGCCTTGATTTAAAAGACAATCGTTTAATTGTAGGGTCAAAATTAAATGTCCAATTTCCTTCACCAATCCGTTTTTGCATGACTGTAGGATGTGTTCCTTTAAAATGAGCAAGTGAATCTATTTTTGAATAATCGAATTCATCGGTTAATGCAATATTTTTTTTCATCCATTCATCGTTATGCCAGAGCGAATGAAAATATTTTTGCTTTTCCATTTGTTTTGAAGGAGGCTTCACCCAACCATAATGGTAAACTGCCGCATTTACTTCTTTAACTTTAAGTGGCCGACCCTTTTTCTGAAAGCCTTGAGCATCTCTAAATGAATAAATGCTCGGGTCGTTTTTAATTATTCGAACTTCTTTTCTATACCAGTTGGTTGAATCACCGATAAAATCGTAGCTGCCATAAAAATGAGTGTAATCAAACAGCAAGCCTTCTACTTTTTCGTCGTCTTTCCACTTTACCATAGAATCATGAATTGATTGATGGTACTTTTCATGAACTACTTCATCGCCTTGAATATAAAATGCCCATTTAACATCGGGAGAAAAATACTTCATTGCTTTGTTTGTTTCGTCGGCAAGCACCCTTCCTCCTTCTCTCAAACTTTCATCCCAAATACTATCAATCAATCTGATTTTATCTGAGCCAATCCGCTCAATAATATTACGCGTATTGTCATCCGAATTCCCTACTAAGACAATAAACTCATCACAAAGCGGAAGAATGGAAGTAATAGCTTCTACAATTGGATAATCAAAGCGAATAGCGTTTCTAATAAAAGTAAAACCACAAACTTTCATTGGCTAAATTCCTAAGTAATTAAATGGAGTGATTTTTTTTAATTCGTTTTTCACAGCTTCGGAAATAGCTAATTCATCAATGAAAGAATGAAATTTTTGTTGATCCATCTGATCGTTAGTTCGTGTCAACTTTTTTAATTCTTCATACGGATTTGGATAATTTTCTCTCCTCAAAATTGTTTGAATAGCTTCTGCAACAACATTCCAATTATCTTCCAAATCTTTATTTAATGCAGCGTTATTCAAAATAAGTTTATTACACCCTTTTAAAAGCGATGTTAAAGCAATATAAGTATGAGCAAAAGGGACACCAACATTTCGTAAAACAGTAGAATCGGTTAAGTCGCGTTGCAGTCTTGATATTGGCAATTTTGCAGAAAGATGTTCAAAGAGTGCATTGGCAATTCCCAAATTCCCTTCTGAATTTTCAAAATCGATTGGGTTCACTTTGTGCGGCATTGCAGACGAGCCTACCTCACCCACATTGATAGATTGCTTAAAATAATCCATTGAAATGTATGTCCACATGTCTCGATCAAAATCGATGAGAATTGTATTGATCCGTTTCATTACATCGAATAATGCACTCAATTGATCGTAATGTTCAATCTGTGTTGTGAATTGTTGACGTTGCAAGGATAGTTTTTCAAGGCAAAATTTATTAGCAAAATTTACCCAATTAATTGTTGGATAAGCAATATGATGCGCGTTGAAATTACCAGTAGCGCCTCCAAATTTAGCTGAGAATGGAATTATCGAAAGTTGCGACAATTGATTGGCAATTCGCTCTATAAAAACGGTGATTTCTTTTCCTAATCGTGTTGGAGAAGCCGGCTGTCCATGCGTTCTTGCAAGCATAGGAACATCTTTCCATTCTTCACTAAACAACGACAACTTCTGGACGACCTCTCTAATTTTAGGAATATATAATTTAGAAACAGCATCTTTGATTGCAAGAGGAAATGCAGTATTATTTATGTCCTGAGAAGTCAATCCAAAATGTACAAATTCTTTCACCTCAGCGTATCCAAATTCGGATAATTTTTCTTTCAAAAAATATTCAAGTGCTTTTACATCGTGATTTGTAATTTTCTCCTTCTCTTTAATGTTTTTCGCATCTGCCAACGAAAAATCGGAATACAATGAACGAAGTTTTCCAAAGTTTGTCGAATCAACATTTTTTAATTGAGGAAGGGGCAATTCACACAATGCAATAAAATATTCCACCTCAACAAATAAGCGATACTTCATTAACGATGCTTCCGAAAAAAAACCGGCCAATGCATCAGTTTGATCGCGGTACCGTCCATCAATAGGTGAAATTGAATTTAATGCGTCGATTTCCATCACTGAATTAATTATTGAAATGCGAATTTAGACTTTTTTTTGATGTATTTCTTGGTTTAAAAGAGCTCTAACCATGTTTCAATCTCTATTTAAAGTATATTTTCAAACAAAAGTTCAGAAAATTCGTCAGGATGAGTGCGAAGTGGAAATACGACAACTATTTTACAATAAAAACAATCGGAAACTTTGGAGTTGTTTAAAGTTTCCATAGTTTTGCCACCGAAATGAAAACGGCCGGACAAGAAATAAAAATATTGCATGGATCGAGAGATCTTTTTTTTAAACATGGTATAAAATCAATTACCATGGATGAAATAGCTAAACACTTAAACATTTCAAAAAAAACGATTTATACTTTTTATAAAGATAAAAACTTATTAGTAAAATTGATGGTGAAGTCGGAGCTAGAAAATGAAATAGAAGTTTTAAAATCGATACGAACCGATTCTGAAAATCCGGTTGATGAGATGCTTAAAATAATGATTCATGTACAACAATTTCTTAGACGATTTAATCCAATAATATTTCATGATTTGCAAAAATATCATTTAAGTGCTTGGGATGAATTCAAAAGTTTTCAGGATAAGACATTGATTGGTTTTGTGGAAGAGAATTTGAAGAGAGGGATTAAACTCTCACTCTACAGAAACGAACTAAATGTCAAGATACTATCTCGGCTTCGAATGGCAGAAGTCAATGTAGGATTTAATCCGGTACAATTCCCAACGTCGCTTTTTAACCCGATTGAAGTTCAGACAGAAATTTTTGAACACTTCATACATGGAATTGTTACAACGAAAGGACTGAGTATGATTAATAGATATAAAACTAAGAATTAATTGAAATAAATTAAAATATTAACTAAAGTAAAGCGTCAACATCATTATGAAAAAATATCTTACAGGGCTTCTACTCTTTTTTTACATTACATCCTTTGCTCAAGGAAACGATTCAACTTTAACATTCAGTATTAAACAAGCTGTTGATTTTGCATTTGAGCATCAAATTGATGTTTTGAATGCTCAACTAGATGCAGACATTGCCAAGACTCAAGCAAAAGAAATAGTTGGGATGGGACTACCTCAATTAAGCGCGAGTTTTGACGTTAAAGATTACGTAGAAATTCCTACTTCTTTAATTCCAGCCGAATTTTTTGGTGGCGAACCGGGCACTTATCAGGCTATCAAATTTGGTACAAGGTACAATGCCACAGCGGGCGTTTCAGCTTCTCAACTTATTTTTGAACCATCTTACTTAATTGGAGTTCAAGCTGCGAAAACAATAAAAGAACTTTCGAGAAAAAATGTTGACCGTACAAAGATTGAAACAGCCGTAGCCGTAACGAAAGCCTATTATATGGTTTTGCTTATGAACGATCGAAGAAAGGTTTTGGATGCAAATGTTAGCAGACTTCAAAAATACAGCAGCGATGTAAAAGCAATGTACGAAAATGGATTTGTTGAAAAAATAGATGTCGACCGAATTCAAGTTGCATTCAATAATATTACAAGCGAGAAGGAAAATTTTAATAGAATAGTAAAATCATTAGAAGATGCTTTAAAATTTCAGATGGGATTATCGCCACAAAATGAAATCATTTTAACCGATTCGTTAGATAAGCAAGCAATAAAAGATATTACAATTTCTTTAGAAAAATCTTCCCCTGAAAAAAGAATTGAGTACTCGCTATTAAAAACACAGGAACAGTTACAGGAATATAATATTAAAAGATACAAAGCACAGTACTTCCCTAGCCTTGTAGCATACGGAAGTTTGAATGCAAATGCACAGCGTTCGAGATTTAATTTTTTCGATAATAGCTATAGATGGTATCCTATAGGACTTATAGGTGCAACTCTCAGTATAAACTTATTTGATGGATTTGCAAGAGAAGCGAAAATAAATCATGAACAGTTGAATTTAAGAAAAATAAAAAATCAAATTACCTCCTTCACAAACGTTGTTGAACTACAAGTTACCTCAAACAAATCTACATTGGCCAATGCCTTAACCTCACTTAAGTCACAAGAAAAAAATCTTGAATTAGCAGAAAATGTTAACCGCACTACCAAAATAAAATATGATCAAGGAATTGGATCTAATCTTGAATTGTTGAATTCCGAAACTTCCCTTAAAGAAGCTCAATCAAATTATTTTAATGCATTATACGATGCGCTTATTGCCAAAATAGATGTTGATAAAGCACTTGGCATTTTTAAATATTAATCAAATTATTTCTTCTATATAAACAACTATAAATTATGAAAAAAATATTCTCATTATTAATGATCACCACTTTACTATTCGCTTGTAAATCGAAATCAGATAAAGATTTGCTGGATGATCTTAAAAAACAACAGTCTGATATTAAGGAAAAGATTGTTTTGTTAGAGACAAAACTTGCAGAAAGCGATACAACAACTGACAAATCAAAACTTGTCGGAATTACAAAAATGGAACCGACAATTTTCAAACACTATATTGAAGTGCAAGGAAAAGTTGATGGTGATGAGGACGTTTTATTGAGCGCACAAAGTCCAGGAAGTATTACCGACATATTAGTTCACACAGGAGATCACGTATCAAAAGGACAGGTACTAGCAACGATCGACGACAGAATACTTCGCCAAAGCCAAGCAGAATTACAAACACAATTAGACTTGAGCACAACTTTGTTTAACCGTCAAAAGAATTTATGGGATCAAAAAATTGGAAGTGAGATTCAATTTTTACAAGCTAAAACTGCCAAAGAAGCTACAGAAAAAAGAGTCGCAACTTTAAATCAGCAGATAGAATTATCGAAAATCAAATCGCCTATCTCCGGTATAGTTGATGACATAGCAATAAAAGTTGGTCAAACTGTAGGTCCCGGTTCACCTGCAATTAGAGTTATTAATCCAAGCCAATTAAAGATCAAAGGTGAAGTGGCAGAAACTTTTATAACCAAAGTAAAAGCCGGCGATGAGGCTCTGGCAGTATTTCCCGATCAGAACAAAGAAGTTGACGTGAATATTTCATACTCCGGAGGAAGAATTGATCCATTGAATCGCACCTTTAAAGTAGAAGTAAAGCTAGCTGAGAAACTAGGTAATTTCAAACCAAATATGCTTGCAATACTAAAAATAGTTGATTACAAAAACACAAAAGCATTCATTGTACCTGTTACTGCAATACAGAAATCGGGCGATGGAAGTTTTGTTTATGTAAAAACACAAGAAGGCAATAAATCTATAGCAAAAAGAAAAGCAATTACCATCGGTACAATTTATAACGGCTTAGCAGAAATTACGAATGGTTTAGAAAATGGTGACGAAGTAATTACTGTTGGCTATTCTAACGTAATTGATGGTGATGAAATAAAACTTTAACATCCATTTATCTATTCCAGCCTTTATCATTTAACATTGCAATTAGTGAACAGTATGAAAGAAAAACATAAAGAATTTAAACCGTCGAGTTGGGTAATTGAAAATAAAGTAGCCGCATTCGTTATTACTTTAATTTTATCTATTGCCGGTATTTCAGCATATAACAATCTCCCTAAGGAAGCATTCCCAGATATTTCATTACCTAATATCTATGTAAGTGTAGTTTATCCGGGGACCTCTCCAAAAGACATGGAGAATTTAATCGTACGCCCAATCGAAAAAGAATGCAAGAGCATTGCAGGTGTAAAAAAATTAAAAAGTAATTCCTTACAAGATTATTGCAATGTAATTGTAGAATTTCAATCGGATGTAAACATTGATGTTGCCAAACAGAAAGTAAAAGATGCGGTTGATCGAGCTAAAAAAGATCTTCCAAAAGATTTGAAAAACGATCCGGAGATCATGGACATCAATTTTGCTGACTTACCGGTTATGCAAATTAATATTAGTGGTGATTATGATTTAGCCAAGTTAAAAAAATATGCCGACGACACGAAAGAAAAACTTGAAAGCCTTAAGGAGATAAAGAAAGTAGAAATCATAGGAGCATTAGAGAGAGAAATTCAGATCAATGTAGATATGATCAAGATGCAGGCGGCTCAAATATCCATGACCGACATCTCTCGTGCTATTCAAAGTGAGAACCTAACTATTCCGGGAGGCTCTGTCAATATGAATGGTGTTAGGCGTTCACTAAGCGTTTCAGGCGATTTTAAAAATGCTGAACAAATCGGCAACTTAATAATCAAGAGTATCAATGGAAGCCCTGTTTATTTGAAAAATATTGCTGAAGTTGTAGATAGTTTTAAAGAACAAGAAAGCTATGCAAGACTTGATAAGAAAAATGTAATTACTCTTAATGTAGTAAAGCGTAAAGGCGAAAACTTAATAGAAGCTTCAGATAAAATTGTTGCTATTATAGATGAATTCAAAGCAAACACTTGGCCCAAAGATTTAAAAGTTACGTTAACCGGCGATCAAAGTGATCAAACGCGAATGACTCTTCATGACCTTATCAATACTATCGTCATTGGTTTTATTTTAGTATTGCTTGTACTAATGTTTTTCATGGGTGCAACCAATGCATTCTTTGTGGCACTCTCTGTTCCGCTTTCGATGTGTTTGGCTTTTCTCGTCATGCCAACTCTTGGATTTTCATTGAACATGATTGTACTCTTTTCATTTTTACTGGCACTAGGAATTGTAGTTGATGATGCCATTGTAGTAATTGAGAATACACATAGAATATTTGCAAACGGAAAAAGACCAATTATTGAAGCTGCAAAAATGGCTGCGGGCGAAGTATTCCTCCCGGTATTATCTGGCACTTTAACTACACTTGCTCCTTTCTTTCCGTTATTATTTTGGAAAGGAGTCATAGGAAAATTCATGTTCTTCTTACCAGTTACATTGATTGTTACCCTTACAGCTTCATTGCTTGTTGCTTACCTGATCAATCCGGTGTTTGCAGTTACTTTTATGAAACCGCATCACAAAGGCGAAGACGATAAATTAAAAAATCTAAAACCAACGTATCTAATTTTCGGAATCGCAATTGTTGTTGGCTATTTAATTAATTTCGGATTAGGAAATATTGCGCTTCTCATTTTCCTATCGTGGCTTCTTAATCATTTTTGGTTACACAATCGCATAAAAAATTTCCAAGAAAAATCGTGGCCAAATTTTCAACAAAAATATCGTAGAGCTTTAGTATGGTGTTTACACCGCCCTTGGCAAATGATGCTTTCCGTTATTGGATTATTTATTTTATCAATAGTATTATTGACCGTAAGAAATGGAGGAGTTTCCTTCTTCCCTACAGCAGAT
>JAYTOX010000042.1:0-2356 GCA_043747595.1 Bacteroidota bacterium
AAAACAGCAGTATAGCAATTACAGGATTAAGAATTATATTTGTATAACCACATCAGGATTTATTTATTAACCTGTATAGCTATATTAGGACGAGGCAAATTCGTAATTCATTCTCCCCTCACCCTACCCTCACCCTACCCATACCCTACGATACTTCATTAGAAGCCTATAGAAAGGAAATGCTGTTGTGCCCTCGAGTGCCTTTGAGTGCCCACACGTTTCCTACACTTCCCGACAGCGCCCGTTTATGCCCGCAAGCGCCCGTTTATGCCCGCAAGCGCCCACAAAAACATCAGCTAACTCAATGCTCATTATCCCATTTTAACCATTCACAATCCACCCACCACTTGCCATTCCCCACTCACCAAAACATTGTCATCTCCGCCTTGGTTCGTGCCACACGAAACATTAACCTCCTTCAACTACTTTCAAAACACCAGCGAGAATTTAACTGACCAACACTTTCCGAAATCAACTGACAGAAAAAAAATTTTAAACTTTGTCCAAATTTCAAGATATCAATCGTCATAGTTGTATAACAATTTAAAAAAGTATAAGATGATAGAACAAAATTTTAAAAACCATCCCAAATATGTTTTGGGTTTTCACCTTGTTACATTTGTGACAATTTTAGCTTCATTAGTTCTTTCAATTTTAATGATCTTTAATTTAGGAATTAATTCATCAACTATTTTTGGAATTTTAATAGCCTTAAGTTTAATATTTCTATTCTTTTATACCAGGCAATTTGCTACAGGAAACCAAGATAGAATTATTAGAGCAGAAGAAAATTTAAGATACTATCTACTTACTGGAAAGATGTTTGATAGTCGGCTAACGAGAGAACAGATTATTGCTTTACGATTTGCTGACGATAGCGAATATGTTAGATTATCAGAAAAAACAATTAGTCAAAATCTTAGCTCAAAAAATATTAAAGAAGCCATTCAAAAATGGCGTGCAGACCATCATAGGATTTAGAATAATAAAGAATATCTAGCAATAATAAATCAATGACTTTTTTATTCTCAATTCGACAATTAAATAGTCAACTATTTGTCCATTGTAGAAAACCTAAATCGCCAGTGAACTATAAAAAAATAAATTTTATAAATTTAAAATGAAAAAAAATGAAAGAATTTATGATGATTTTTAGAAATGCTTATACCCCGGATGTTAAGCCTTCTCCGGAACAAATACAAGAAAGCGTAAAACAATGGCAGGATTGGATGGGCGGAATTGCAGCACAGGGTAAATTTGTAGGTACTAATAGATTAAGTTCTGCAGGAGCTAAGATATTAAAATCAAACAATGTTATTACAGACGGTCCTTATGCTGAGTTAAAAGAAATCGTTGGCGGTTCTCTGATTGTTAAAGCCGACAGTTTCGAAGAAGCAATTAAATTGGCAGAAGGTTGTCCTATTTTTAATGATGGAGGTAGCATTGAATTAAGACAGGTAATCCCTATGACTATGTAGATGAATGAAAATGAACTTATTTCACAACTTTTTAAAACAGAGTATAGAAAAATTATTTCTGTACTCTGTAAGCTATTCGGTGTAGCCCACATTGAAATAGCAGAAGACATAAGCAACGATACCTTTTTATTAGCATCAGAGACATGGAAATTAAAAGGGATTCCGGAAAACCCAACGGCTTGGCTCTACACAGTTGCTAAAAATAAAACTAAAGATTATTTTAAGCGTCATAAAAATTTCAAAGAAAACATTATTGTTGATTTACAGAAGAATCAAATAAATTTTGAAGAAATAGAAGTTGACTTATCTATCAAAAACATTTCTGATAGTCAATTGCGTATGATGTTTACAATTTGCAATCCAGTTATACCGGTTGAGTCGCAAATTGGCCTGGCTTTAAGAATTCTTTGTGGCTTTGGAATTAGTGAAATAGCTGAAGCGTTTTTGAGCAATAAAGAAACTGTAAACAAAAGATTATTTAGAGCCAAGGAAAAATTACGAATAGAAAATATAAAAATTGAATTGCCTAACAATTCAGAAATAAACAACCGCTTAAAAACAGTTTTAACAACATTGTATCTCTTGTTCAACGAAGGATATTATTCTAAAACGCAATCAAAAACTTTAAACAAAGAATTATGTTTAGAGGCCATGCGATTAAACTATTTGCTCTTAGAAAATGAAAGCACAAATATTCCAATTGTGAATGCATTAATGTCTTTAATGTGCTTTCATTCATCCCGATTTGATGCAAGAACGAGCGAAAAAGGCGATACTATTTTATACGAAGAACAAGACAGAAATTTGTGGAATAACGAGTTAATTGCAAAAGGAAATTATTTTTTAATTGAAAGTGCAAAAGGACAAGAAATAACAAA
>JAYTOX010000043.1:0-55718 GCA_043747595.1 Bacteroidota bacterium
GTACCCGGATAAATATATTGCCCTGCATATACCGGGCTGTTCGGGTTAATATTTAAATTCAAAAAAAGCGTATTCCCATTACCGATATTGCTTCCATACAAATACAAATAACCGGTAGCCGTATCACAATGAAGGGCATGGATTGAACCTAGCTGATTGGCAATGGCTCCATCGCCTGTGTAGGTATTTGTGGAAATACTAGCAGGTAAATTAGCGAGATTAACAATTTGTAATCCACCTCCACCTTCAGTAGTGATATATGCCCATGTTCGATAGGTTTTAATTTCTCTCCATTCAGACGTGGGGCCATTGACGGTAAATTTTATGACAGGCGTAGTTGGGTCAGTTACATCTACAATTGAAACTCCGAAATCGGTTCCAACCAAAGCATATTCATTTCCTAGTGCATCGGCATAACTCGCGATGTTAGCCAAGGCATTCGGGCTATAGGGCAAGTTCGATCGCATTTGAATATTCTGGCTTTTTATCGTCGAAATGCCAACCAATAACGAAAGGAATAGTAATTTTAATTTCATGAGGCCTATTTTTAAAGGAGGTCAAAAGTCACTTTAAATTATGAATTTTCAATGTTTTTGACCTATAAATTACCAAACTATGACCTAGATTGCTTTGAATTTAAGAAAGTTCTAAAAATGAGATTTTATCAACAATTGGAGGTGTGAAAAATTAGTTGGTTTTTAATTCAAAATAGTTACTTTTGCTTTTATGAGGATCAAAATTTTAATGTTTTCGCCGTTTGTGAAATCAGAAAAATAAAATTCTTCTACATCGTTTTATCAAAAAATAAAAAATTATCAAAGTGGATTTATTCGAAAAATTAAAGAAGAACAGAGGACCGATTGGGCAACATGCGAAAGATTCTCATGGTTATTTTACATTTCCAAAATTAGAAGGAGATATAGGAACGAGAATGGTTTTCCGTGGTAAAGAGAGATTAGTTTGGAGCTTAAATAATTATTTAGGTTTAGCCAATCATCCGGAAGTACGTCAAGCAGACACAGAAGGTGCGCAAAAATATGGCTTTGCTTCCCCAATGGGAGCACGGATGATGTCGGGCAATACCAATCAACATGAACAATTAGAAAGTGAATTAGCATCATTCATTGGGAAAGAAGATTCAATACTTCTGAACTTTGGGTATCAAGGAATGGTTTCGGCTATTGATTGTTTAGTAGATCGTCATGATGTAATTGTTTATGATAGTGAAGCACACGCTTGTATCATTGACGGAGTTCGATTACACATGGGAAAACGTTTTGTTTTTCCTCACAACGATATTACCAATTGTGAAAAGCAACTTGAGCGCGCAACTAAAATTGTTGCCGAAACAGGAGGATCTATTCTTGTCATTTCTGAAGGAGTATTTGGAATGAGTGGTGATATGGGTAAATTAAAAGAGATTGTTGCGTTAAAAAAGAAATTCGATTTCAGATTATTTGTTGATGATGCGCATGGTTTCGGAACAATGGGTAAAACAGGTGCCGGAGCAGGAGAAGAACAAGGAGTTCAAGAAGAAATTGATATTTACTTCGGAACGTTTGCGAAAAGTATGGCACTTATTGGCGGATTCATTGCGAGTAGAGAAGACATAGTAGAGTATTTGCGTTACAATATGCGTTCTCAAATATTTGCCAAGACAATGCCATCAGCATTAGTGAATGGCGCATTGAAACGTTTGGAATTATTAAAATCGAAACCTGAGTTAAAAGATAATTTGTGGAAGATCGTGAATGCGTTGCAATCAGGATTAAAAGAAGCAGGTTTCAATATTGGAAATACACAATCGCCTGTTACTCCTGTATTCATGAATGGAACAATAGGAGAAGCTACGAATCTGATTTATGACATGCGAGAAAATTACGATATCTTTTGTTCGATGGTGGTATATCCGGTTGTACCAAAAGGCATAATAATTTTACGACTCATTCCGACTGCAGTTCATACCTTAGAAGATGTAACCTATACAATAGATGCTTTCCGAAAAGCGTATGTTAAATTGAAAGCCGGAGAATATGCTTCAGATAAGATTGCAGCATTTTAATATTAAAACTAATACAAACCCTCCAAATAATTAACACTTTAAAACTAAACACAATGAAAGAATACGAAAACATTAAACGATTAGTAGCTGCCATTGAAGAAGATGTAATTAAATTTTCTGAGAAAGGTAATGCAGCTGCCGGAACTCGCGTTCGTAAAGGACTTCAAGAGGTTAAGCGTGCGTGTCAAGAAATGCGTGATGCAATTCAAGATGCAAAGAAAACAGAAGACGGAGAATAATTTCTACTCTCTTAAAAAGAAGACTCACTATTAGTGGGTCTTTTTTTTGAGCCGGCAATAAATTCGAAATAGCAATCAGGCTAATCTCAAGAAACTTTTAAATGACTAAAAAAAATTAGATTACAATTAGTAATTATTTCGGAAGCTTCTTCTTATTAAAACAAAATGAACTTTCAGAAAGAGAGGAAAGGAAAAAGTAGAAATGGAATGTTGAATAAAAGTCGATTCAATTATCATTTAAAAAAGTAGCGAGAGGGGGAGTCGAACCCCCGACCTCAGGGTTATGAATCCTGCGCTCTAACCATCTGAGCTACCTCGCCGTTTTGGGGCTGCAAATATCCGAAATCATTTCTGTTCTGCAAATTTATTTCAACTTCGACCCTCTTCTTTCAATACACTCGTATAATGCTTTAACGAACGGAGAATGACGGTGATAACCAAAGTGATCAACAACAAGTACAAAAAATTTCTTCCTACAGCAAATTCATTCCACTGCTTATACCCTATTAGCAAGTCAACAAATACAAATCCGATAACAGTAGCAAGTACTCCACTATACTCTCTTCTTAACACACTTTTTAAAGAAAAAGAAATAGTGCTTTTTGTAAATAAAGAAAATCGAGGAATGAATGCAGGTACACCGGCCGCCCAGTCCAAATACGATTGACCAAATTTCCGTTCCAAAAAACGTTCTTCGGCAAACATGATTCGCTCGTAGTAAAGCCAATACATTAAACTTACGATAATAGTGAACTCGATATTTTTGGTGAACAACACAATTCCAATCCACATTAAATAATTACCTAGATAAAGTGGGTGACGAACCATAGAATAAATACCACTTTTGTTTAGTTGCTCGGCAACTTGTTCGGCTGTATTTCGCCCAGACGTTCCTCTAGGTGTAGTTCCTATCGTATATGCCCTAACGATAAAGCCAAGGATACTTAAAAAATAAGCAGCATAATTAAGGATTTTGACCGTACCACTTCCCATCGAATCGTAAGATGTCATACACACTGCCGGAACAGCCATAATAAACAGTACTAACGGAAGCTGCCCACGATGCTTAAATAGCCAGTTTCCCTCTTTTTCTAATGAATGTAGTAGAGCCATAGTGGCGGCGAAGGTATTATGATTTTCGAAGTTTTCAATTAAAAAAAATGACTATCTTCGGCATCCCTGAAAAATAAGGGCATTCGTTAATTATATCAAGATCACGTGAAACAAGAAATTAAGACCAACAAAAAAGTAAAATATACATTGGAATTCGAAATCAAATCGTCACCAAAAATATTGTTCACTTACTTAAGCAATGCAAGTAGTCTCGAAGAATGGTTTGCCGACAAGGTAACTATCCGTGAAGGCGATTACGTATTTCATTGGGATGGTTCGGAAGAACGTGCTTCCATCGTGTCAAAAAAAGACAATCAAGTGATCCGTTACAAATGGGTGAACGACGATAAAAAAGATGAGACATTCTTTCAATTCGAAATTGTTACAGACGAAATTACTTCCGACATAGCACTTATGGTTACCGACTTTTGCGAGGAAGACGAAAAAGAAGAAAGTGCTTTGCTTTGGAATAGTCAGATCCATAATTTAATGCACATTTTAGGCGCTTAACACTTAAGTTAAGAGTGAAAGAAATAATTCTAAGGTTTCTTTTCCTTTTACTTCCAACTTAACATAGTCATCAAGAGGAATTCGTTTACTTAGCTTTACAAATTCCTTTTGATTGAAATAATTTTCTAACTGTGATACCGGAAGCTCATCAATTAAACAATAGTTTTCCTTTTCGTAATGATATTTCCAAGGAGTATCGTTCACACAAAAATAGATTTCTTGATTCAGGAGTCGCTCATGATTTATCAAAAGCGTTTTCCTGAATTGGTCCAACGCTTTTCCTTGCAAATGAAGGGTAAAACTGAAGCCACTACCCCACCAGAACATTGTCCTGAAAGCAAAAATAGATTCACGTGAAAACAAACGAGGATAATCGAGCAACACATAAGGGAAAAGATTGTAATTCTCTCCCCTAAAAATTTTGCCTGCAGAAACATTCACTCCTTCAACAGAAAGTTGGGTGTTAACGACGACCGACTTGAATAAAATTTCCATTCGGCCAAAGAGATCGACCATTTTTTGAGTAGCGGAATGTTTCAATAAAAAGAAATTAACGTCGTTCAATATTTCTAATTCCTCGCTACTAAATTTCAAAATACTATCTTGCATACCATTATGTTGAGTCGCAAATATAGCCCTAAGAAATTAACTCTGCTCGTAATAAAATCGTTTGCAGGGCCCATGTTAACCACTTTTATTATTTCCATTTTTGTATTGCTCATGCAATTTTTATGGAAATACATCGACGACTTGGTAGGAAAAGGGCTTGAATGGTATATCATCGTCAAACTAATGCTTTATGTATCGATTACATTGGTTCCCTTGGCTCTTCCTTTAGCATTGTTACTGGCTTCCATTATGACATTCGGAAATTTAGCAGAACACTTCGAACTTACCGCTTTTAAATCGGCCGGCGTTTCTTTACAAAGAGTCATGCGACCACTCGTGGTAACAGCAGTATTGATTAGTATAAGTGCGTTTATTTTTAGCAATAATATTTTGCCGTATGCTAATTTAAAAATGAATGCACTTCTATATGATGTTCGTCAACAAAAACCTGCCTTGCTTATTCAGGAAGGAATTTTTTATAATGGAATTGATGGCTACTCTATTAAAATTGGGCAAAAAGATCGTGATGGGCAAACCATTCATAACATTATGATTTATGATCATACTGAAAATCGTGGCAACACAAAAGTGATTCTTGCCGATATAGGAAAGATGGCCATGTCTGACGATGAGCGTTATCTTATTCTCAATTTAGTAAAAGGATATAGCTACGAAGAGAAAGATAATCGTCCCGGAAAAAACTCACGACCCATGATGAGGACAGAGTTTGAAGAAGAAACGATACGAATGGATTTGAGTTCGTTTAAAATGACACGAACCAACGAACAGCTTTTCAGAGATAATTATCAGATGTTAAATTTGAATCAATTGTCGGAAGCATCCGATTCTATCGAACGAAAAATTGTTGAACGAAAAAATAATTTTAAAGGCGTATTATTTCCTGCACTCAACATAGACACACTTAAAGCAAAGGATCTGCGCTCCATAAATTTTAAAGAGAAGAGTTTCATTGCTAATTTTCCGCGCGACAGAAGAGCAGGCATTGCCTCTACTGCATTGTATGGCGCAAGAAATATCAGAAGTTTAACAGAAGATACTTTTCGCGACCTAGATGCTAAGTCGAGAACGTTGGCTCGTCATAATATTGAATGGCAACGCAAGTTTACCTTGTCGTTTGCATGTTTGATTCTCTTTTTTATTGGTGCACCACTTGGCGCTATTATTCGTAAAGGCGGTCTCGGAATGCCTATGGTCGTTTCTATTTTCTTCTTTGTAGTTTTCCATATTATTTCAATCACAGGCGAAAAATTTGCGCGCGAAGAAGTTATTCCTGCATGGAAAGGAATGTGGGTTGCCTCGGCGGTGCTACTGCCTGTCGGATTATTTTTAGCATATAAAGCAACGACTGATTCAGCTTTGTTTGATACTGATTCTTATCTGCGTTTCTTCAAGAAATTTTCAAAATCAAAAAGAACACCTCAGTGAAAATACTTCAGATTTGTCATCGCGTACCATATCCACCATTAGATGGAGGAAATATTGCTATGATGAATATGGCGCTTTCTCTTGAATCATCCGGAGCAGAAGTACATCAATTTTGTTTGAATACTTCACGCCACTTTACCGAACTATCTAGCATTCCAAAAGAGCTGAAAGAAAAATTACACATCACAGCTACAGCAATAAATACCAAGATAAAAGTAAAAGATGCTTTTTTTAATTTATTCAATAAAGAGAGTTACAACATCCAGCGATTTTTTTCATTAGAAGTAGAAAAAGCATTGATTGCATTGCTCAAAAAATATTCGTTTGAATATGTTCAATTAGAAACACTTTTTGCCAGCGTATATATTAGAGCAATTAGAGAACATAGTTCGGCCAAGATTATTTTAAGAGCACACAATGTTGAACATATAATTTGGGAGCGACTTTCGCACTCAGAAAAAAATCCGACAAAAAGAATTTATCTAAATTTCCTTAGTCGTCGATTAAAGAATTACGAATTGGAGACATTGAATTTTATTGATGGATTAATTCCCATTACCGATGTAGATAAAAAGCATTTTAGGAAATTGGGGTATAAAGGACCTATGATGAGTTTGCCGTTGGGAGTTGACTTGAAAGAATATGAACCGTGGATCAATTCGAAGAGTGAACTTAGTTTGGTTCATTTAGCATCGATGGACTGGCTGCCGAATAAAGAAGGCGTTGAATGGTTTTTGAAAAGTTGTTGGCAGGAAATCCACAAAGAGCATCCCGAGTTAAAATTATATTTAGCCGGAAGAAATTTTCCGGAAGAACTAATGGCGTTGAAGCCGAGAGGTGTTCACTTTAGCGGAAGAGTTGACAATGCTTATGAATATTTAAGCACAAAACAGATTATGATTGTACCATTGTTATCGGGCAGTGGCATGAGAGTAAAAATTATTCAGGGGTTGGCATTAGGGAAAACGATTATCTCGACTACTATAGGAGCAGAAGGCATAGAAGTAACCGATGAAAAAAATATTTTGATTGCAGACACACCCGAAGAGTTTGCCAAAGCAATAAGTAGATGTTTGAAAGATCCAAAATGGTGCCGATCGATTGGCAGGAACGCATTAGAATTAGCAAGAACAACTTATTCGAATGAAGCGATAGGTAAATTAGAGATGGACTTTTTAAGAAAAAATTTTGGCGGGAGTTGATTGAAGGAATTGATTCACAAGAAAAGTTGAATAGGATTTTAAAGAGTGTGAAAAAGATTGATTAGAAAGAGAACTTGAAAAAGGATTAAAGAAGAATCAAGATTT
Organism: Bacteroidota bacterium; assembly: GCA_043747595.1. Classification (GTDB taxonomy): domain Bacteria; phylum Bacteroidota; class Bacteroidia; order AKYH767-A; family 2013-40CM-41-45; genus JADKIH01. The sequence continues at coordinate 7,287 of JAYTOX010000043.1, forward strand.
GAATAGAGGATATCTTGAGTAATTCTTGGAGAATAAAAAGTGCACCCGAAGGGAGTCGAACCCCTAACCTTCTGATCCGTAGTCAGATGCTCTATCCAATTAAGCTACGGGTGCATTATTATTTCAAATGGACAAATGTCCGTTTTTCTCAAATTGAGGCGGCAAAGATAGTTTAATCTTGAAAATATCAAACACTTTTCTCACGCTATTATTTGGCTCCTTTATAATACTTTAAGGCTGTGGGCATAAAAGCTTGAAGGTCTTTGATACGAGTAGCATCGCTGGGGTGTGTACTCAAGAATTCGGGTGGTTTTGCGCCACCTTGCGCCGACATCCGTTTCCAAAATGTAATTGCCTTCTGTGGATCATAACCGGCCATTGCCGCAAAAATAAGTCCCAGCTTATCTGCTTCCGATTCGTGCGTTCTCGAGTAAGCCAATACGCCCAAATTGGACCCTACTCCATACGATGTTAAAAAGATATTTCTTGTCTCCGCACTTTTTTGAGAAAGAGCAACGTCTAACGCCATTCCTCCTAATTGTTGCATTAACATCTGACTCATTCGTTCATTTCCGTGACGAGCAACGGCGTGGGCAATCTCATGACCCATAACAATGGCCAAACTAGTTTCATCTTGAGTCACCGGCAGAAGACCGCTGTATACAACTACTTTCCCTCCCGGCATACACCACGCATTTACTTCTTTAGAATTAACCAAATTAAATTCCCATTTGTAATCGGCAACACGATCTCCCATTTTATTTTGATTCAAATACTGAATAACAGCGCTCTGAATTTTAGCCCCAATATTTTTAACCATATTGGATTCAGGTGTTCCGACCACCGCAGGGTTCTGTTTTAGAAAATCGTTATAACTGGAGAGGCTCATGGAAACCATTTCACTTTCCGGGAGCAAATTTAATTGGCTACGATTGGAAATGGGAACTTTACTGCAAGCTGTGAAAAGTAAACACAGGCTGATGGTTTTTAAGATGCTAGATTTCATACTCGTTATTTTAGAACTAAAATTAGTTATTAGGAATGCTTTTAAAATCGTGCCAAAAGTAATCATTCGATTTTTCATTCTAACTATTGATGCAAAAACAATAGTAATAAAAAAGCGAAGACAATATTTAAAAAGCGAATGAGTTTAATAGTGACAACATAGCATCTAGAAATTATTGGTTCACCTTGCCTCTATTGAAACTCAAAATATTGATTTTATAGCCAAAAAGCGCCAATAAAACAGTCGCTTTGTACATAAAACAAAATTCTCTATTTTTACGCCAAGAAACGAAAACTGAAGATGAAATTATTCGATCAAGTACTAAATCCGGAATCGCAAGAGGTAGTTTTAGAAGATGTAACTGAAGCTCGTGTTCGCGATCTAATATTATACAACGACGATGAAAATACTTTTGAATTTGTGATTGAATCGTTGATTGCTGTATGTAAGCACGAACAAATTCAGGCAGAACAATGTACTTACCTTGTTCATTACAGTGGAAAATGCGTTGTAAAATCTGATTCATTTTCTAATTTGAAACCAATGAAAGATGCTCTTATTGACAGAGGATTGTCGGCGGTTATCAAATAATAAAATCTTTAGCCCTACTGTTTTTTCATTTCATCGGTGATTGGTATTCTCTTTCCATTTTGAAGAGCAACTACAAATGCATCTGAAATTCCTTTTTGAACAATCTCGTCTTTCAATGTATTAGCAATCGAGAAAGCATCACATGTTCCAGCATAGAAAATATGCAACCCTCTATCATCAGTTAACTGAGTGATTCCTTTATCAGCTACTGCTAAAAATGTAACTACCGAAGAAAATGGAATATTATTTTTGAATGCACCCAATTGAACATGGTATACAATTTTTTCATTTGCGGTTTTATCGATGGCTGGAGCAACAGTTGTCTCTGCCAATACTGATGAACTATTTAATGGAATAGAATTTGTTTTTCTTTCAGCAACAGGTACTGAAGCTAAAGTAGCTTGAACTCCGTTACGATATACTACAATGAAAGCATCTTTTACACCTTCTCGGCGGGCAATTCTCTTCATTGAATCAGCAGAAGCATATTCGCTATAATGATCTGAAGTGAAGCGATACAATCTTGGATTAATCTGTTCTGTGAACAAAGGCATTAACGTTTTCAATCCGGAAGGAATGTTTGCTGTTCTAAAGACACCCACTTGCACAGCATATTCAACAGCAGCAAACGATGTTTTTATTTTGGCAGCATTTTCACCATAGAAATCTTTTTCATCAACATCAACTTTATTATTTCGTATAGCTGAAATATTTTCAGGCCGAATATTGTTAGCTCTTAAGAGCGCCATTTCATTTTGCGAATTTTGAATATACGCTTTAGACGGTTGAGAATTAGTTCCGGCAACAAGAGCATATGCTTGCGTAAGCTCTATTCGTTTTCCGTTTAAGTATGCTACTATAAAGGCATCTTTAAAACCGCGTTGCTGCATTTCTTTTTTTACCACAACAGCTGGTTCAAAAGTTTGAAATAATCCGACACAATATCTGATCCACTCCGGTCTAGTCGTTTCAGCCGTTATAGGTTGAACTCCTTCAAATTTTTCGGCAGGAATAGGTTTTCTAAACGCTCCAATTTGCACTTTAAAAACAAGACCTTCAGGCAAAGAAGGATTTAACGGGATTGGATTTGCATCGCTATAAACCGGAGCTTTTGCTATGCTAAAAGATTTTACAGCAAATTCAGTAACAGCAGCCGGGCTGAATGAAGGTTCAATTTCCTTTTTAGAATTTACTTCTTTATTTTTATCTACAGCTTTCGTATCGATAGCAGTATTGTCAATTACAGATGAAGGATTCAACACTGCCACCTCTTCAGGAGAAAGATTTCCGGGTTTAACAACAGACTTAGTAGCGTTTGAAGAAAGTGTGCGACCAGGAATGGAGATTCGTTTACGAATGCTGTCCATTTCACTTGTCAATGATTTAACTTCATTCGTCTTCTTTTGAGCCATTGCAAATTTAGCTTCGGCTTCTTTTTCATTAATCTTAGACGAATCGCGCATTTTATCGGCTTGAATAAAAATCTGTGCTTTAGTAGGGCGATCAAATTCCGTTTCAGCCTTATCCATCAATTTATTTTGTTCCTGCTTTTGTTCAACAGCCAATTTGTTTTGGTTCACTGCCTGTGCAAAAACATCAATCGTTTCAACTTGCTTACCAACTATTTTTTTATTTATTTCAACATACTTCGGAAAATCTTCATGCTTTACATTAATTCCAACTGTATCAATTTTTATTTCCTCTTCTCCATTGGGTGTAGTAACGGTGAAATCTGTCATCTCCCCTACTTTAGCTGCTTCTTCAGGTGTGACTTCGTAACTTTCATTCGTTGAAGGAGGAACTGTATTTTCAACAAGTTCCGGCGAATTTGAATTCCCTTCAGGTATCTTAGATAGTGTGTTTTTCTCAGCTCCAGTTTCCGAAGAGCTATTTTTATTATCGTTTAGTTTAGCCCCTGTTGAATTTCTGGATGAATTAGTTGGTAGGGAAGAATTGTATGCAATAACTTGTTCGTTCATTTCCATTTTCGACTTTACATCCGGATCAATTTGTTCAGCAGCTTTTAATTGTGCAACAGCTTCTTGAAACACAGTTGATGATTCTTCAGAAAGGTTATTGGAAACTCTAATTAAACTATCACGTTGTGGTGACGATTTTGTAATTGAAATTCTATTTTGCAATTCAATCGATTGATCGGATAACTGTTTTGAATTTTTATATTTCTCTTTGTATGCAAGATATGCGATCCTTGCTTCTTCGCTTACAGGTTGAATTTTTACAGAATTTATATTTTCAGGAAATGAACTCACATTTTCCGTCGGAGGCACGAATGGCTTAGCAACATTGATCTCTGGTACAGAATTCACATTAGTTTTTAAACTATCGTTAAAGACTGAACTATTATCTGAAATAGAATTATTTATTTGTCCGGAAGTAATTCCTTTGTTTTGAATATCGTTTCTATCCGAGACACTTGAGTCACTATTAATTTTATTTTCGACCGATTGCGATTCATGACTAACATCAGAATTAGAAATGGCTGAATCGCCTGTATTATTTTTAGAAATTATTTTCTTTTTATCAACGAGAGCGATTGAAGAATCTGTTTTTGAATTTACTTTATTTTTATCGGCTAGATTATCTGATGATTCTTTAGAAGTAGTATCAGACTTAGTTAATTCATTTCCTGAATTAAGTTCAGTTTTTGTTAGACCTGAGTTCAATTTTTCAGCAAGACTATTATTCGCCGTATCTTTTTCTACATTGGTTTCAATTGCAATTTTCTTTTCAGCATCATTAATAGGTTGAACTGTTTCAGTAGAATGAACAACAACAGCATCAGAACCGCTTGCTTTTTGACCAGTAGAAATCACTACTTCTGAAGTAGATATGTTAGAAGAATCTAGATTAGCGCCTTTGTCGGAACCACTTTCTTTTTTCTGAATCGTTTTCTCATTAATAATTGCTTGCGAACTAGACTCTGATGCACTATCAGCAATATTCAACGTGTTAATTTTTGCTTCGTCATTTTTATTACTTTCTGTTTTTGAAACAGGCGGATTGGTATTTGCACTTTCACTCAATTTATTTTGTCCGGCATTCAATTGCTCTTTTTCATTAGCTGGAACAACTTGCTTATTATTTTCTTTATTTGAATTTTCCGAAATCGATGCTAAATTTGATTTTGACTTTTCCACACTATCAGCAACAGACTTTTTCTCTTCTGCAGTAACACTTGTTTTTATTTTACTGTCGTCGATGGTTGAATGTAAAACAAGATTCGAGGAATTGGAAGAATCGCTATTATCTTGCGTTAAAACAGATTTAGTTTCGCTTGTGTCGGCAACATTTTTTTCGCTGATTGAAGCATTTGAATCGACACTTATAATTTCATTTTCAGAATTAGCTTTCGAATTTTCGGTGGAATTTTCTTTGACTACCGGCGTTTCATCAGGAGCTAACTCTTTAATTTCGCTATCATGATAAACTTTGTTCTGCGCTATATCAGTACTAGGATGAACTGTTGTTGTTTTAGTTTGATTAGCTGTCTTCACTCCAATTTTAGTAGGTTTAGTTTTAATTGCAGCTAAAAGCTCTTTTGCATCTTGCTCAGAATTTCTAGCTTCAAGATCTTTGGCTGCAACTGAAACTTCCATATCAGCTGCTTGACGACGCATATTATCGGCGTCAGTTTTTAATGTATATGCTTCGTTGAGATAATTATTCTTGTCAATATCGGATGCTGATACAGCTTTAGCAGTCATAATAGCTGACAAACTATCGCGTTCTTTGGACGCAGCATAAAGATCTTGAACAACTTTTTTAAGACTATCAGCTTCTAATCTTGAATTTTTAGCGTCTAGAATTGCGATATTTGCTAACTCAGAATTGTCGATCGAAATATCATAATGATCGGTTTTTTTATTTTCCTTTTCAATATCGGCAGTTCGCTTAATTTCTTCTTTTTGTTGTTGAACTTCATCATCAGAAGGGCCTTTAGAGAGAGTTGGATCATAGCCATCCTTCTTTTCAATTTTGAGTGACTTAGATTCTGAAGCGTTATTATTTTCAGTTAACTGAGTTGATTTTGAATCGGCAGAGTTTGAGCTTCCAGGTTTAGGAACATATACAGTTTGGTTGTTAATCTCAACTTTCATTAATGCTGATGAATCGGTAACCTCACCAATAGAACTAGTTTGAACAGAGGAAGGTTGATTACTATTAGCTAAAGCAGTTGAATAGAAATAATTTTCGAGTGTTAAGTTTTCATTTGAATTATTTTTGTCAATCTTTACTACCTGTCTAAGATTAGCCATGTCTAAACCTGAGGGAATAGAAAAATTTTCTGCATGAGGGAGATATCCTCCGCCTTCAATTAACAGAACATAATCGGCTCCCGGGCTTAACGTGAGTTCATACTTTCCGGTTTGTGGATCGGTATAAACAGACGTAATGACACCACCGCCGCCAGATTGCAAAACAGTAACACGAGCATCACGACGAACCTTTTGATCCATTGGTTTATAATATCCGTTAATGGTTACTAACTGCTCTGAATTATTCTGGAGCTGAATTTTTCTCAAACTCAGTTCTTTTGAACCTGATTCAAGTGCCGTAGAATAAAATGCTTCTGTTCCATTAGAAATTGGCACGAACAAATAATCATCACTGATAGTATTTATTGGCCATCCTAAATTTTCAGGAATGCTCCATTGGCCTGTATTGAAATCAAATTTCGATTTGAATACATCATAGCCACCAATACTTTTGTCGCTCTTGGAAGAAAAATAAAGTGTTCGACCATCACGATCAAGATAAGGGAAATCTTCGTTAGCTGCAGAGTTAATAACATCTCCAAGATTTTCAGGTTCCGACCACTGACCATTCGGTTGTTTACGGATTACATAAATATCTTTTCCACGATCACCTTTTTTGCCGTAGCTAGCTAGGTAAATTGATTGTTTGTCGTTAGTAATAAACATAACAGGGTTCAGCTGTTTATCTTTATCCATTGAAGTCAAAAATTGTTCTGCCGCAGGAACCATCTTTCCATTTGTCAGCGACCAATCGTAGTAATTGTAAAATTCATTCCTGACAACATCTTTCGAATTAACAATAGTAATACTCTTCCTGCTTTTAAGAACGAGAATTGCATTGTAACAATTCGATTTTAAGGTAGTAGAATCGAATTTTTTTTGCTTGGCAGCATTCGCAGAAGATTCAAATTTCGTGATACATTCCAAAGCTTCTTTAAACTTGCCAATAACCATGTAAGATTTAGCTAAATAAATCCAAACTTCGTCAGGATTAGAAGCATCCTTTGCAGCCAGTTCGAGGTAGTTTACAGCATTAGATTTTGGTTTACCGGCCATGAGCAAAGAAACGCCATAACGATAATTGTAGGTAGAATTCTGAGGATATAAACTGAGTAGTTGTGAATAAGGAGACAATGAATTTTCATAGTCATCTGAAGCGAATGCCTTTTCAGCTTGTTTTTTCAATTCATCTACCGAAGAAGTAGTTTGAGTGAAAGCCCAAAATGGCAATGCAAGAAAAAATAATAAGAAAGAAAACCGGAGTGTTTTTCCGGAAAGGATAATATTCACTTACTCAAGGATTTTAGTTATGTTTTATACTTCTACAGAGGGGTTTTGTTTCTTGTTATTACAATTGCAATTGTAAGCACAAGTATCAAAGTGTAAAGTTATTCTTTATTTTTTGTAACCTTTCTAAAAACAGCAACAAAGAGAGAATCAGCTTTTCTTTCATAGCCCGGCAATAAATGCATTTCAATTAATTCCAACGGGAGATGTTGTAAAAAATAATCTACATTTTCACCGTTCTCAGCAGCAAAAACGGAGCATGTGCTATAAATAAACATTCCGTCATTTTTTAGATGTTTAATGGCGTTAGTAACTATTTTTCGTTGAAGTGGTTGATAAAATTTCAACACATTTTTTTCATGATCAACCATTAAATTTTCAGGACTTCGAGCCCATGTTCCACTTCCTGAACATGGAACGTCAGTAATTATTCCATCAAATCGGTCACTCGGATTTATTTCCTTCTCTGTGAGATCAATTACTTGTTTAACATACCCTTGAAATCCAATTTTCTTCATTCGAATCGAATAGTTTTTTAATATATTTTCTCGAACATCGGTAGCAAGAATAAAAATATCAGGTTGTTTATCTACTAAGAGCAAACTCTTACCTCCACTAGCGGCGCAAACATCCCACCATTTATCATCTTTTTTCGGATCAAGGTAATCGCCAATTTTCCCAGAGTTAATATCTTGAATTTCGAAACGTCCAATCCTAAAACTTTCAAGCCCTTCCAAACTTTGCCCACCGGCAAATGATAAAACTTGCCCGCCTTCATTGGTAAAAAGTATATTTTTTTCATTTAGTTCATTAACCAATTCATCTCTGCTGCCGGTTTTAATTCGAATCCAAACGCGCGGTTGAATAAGAAAAGATTGAAAAAAAGTTTTGAGGTTTATATTTTTCTCAAGTAAGTTCTTATCGAAAAAAATTAATTGCAAGTCAAAGTCCGGATGAATCTTTTCTACAATCTTAATCTTTTCTTCAATCGATTTTTCAATTTCCTCAATTGAAAAAGTGGAATGTTGTTGAAGTAATATTTCGAGCGATACACTTTTTTTATTCGAACAGAGAAAAGAAGCTACAGCCAATCGATTAATAAAATCGAGTCCAAATAAATTCCTACCTAGTCGTAAAAAATGAAAACAATAATCACGCGTTTCACGACGATCCCTAGCACCCATCTGCGGATTTTTTCTAAAAAAATCTTTGAGGTAATTGGCAAAAGGTATTGAATGATCGTACTGACCAATCAATGTTTTCACCCTATCAAATAATATGTTTTCATGCATGATGTACTACTTTCAGATTAAATTCCTGTTTTAGATACTTTTCAGGGCATCTGAAATATTTTTTTCAATTCGTTTTTCAATAGACGAAGTATCAGCTTTAATAAATTTTTCGCCTGTTAATTTTTCAAAGAGTTCAATATACCGTTCAGAAATTTCATTTACCCAAGCATCACTCATCTCCGGAATTGTTTGTCCATCTTTTCCTTGAAAATTATTTTCGATCAGCCATTTCCGAACAAACTCTTTTGAAAGTTGTTTTTGTTCCACACCATTTTTTTGACGCTCATTATATCCTTCCAGATAAAAATATCGAGATGAATCAGGCGTATGGATCTCATCTATGAGATAAATGACATCATTCAATTTTCCGAATTCATATTTCGTATCGACAAGAATAAGTCCCTGCTTAGCTGCTATTTCGGTACCACGTTGAAAAAGCTGACGAGTATATTTCTCCAGCATCAAATAATCTTCTGCAGTTACAATTCCATTTTCAACAATTTGTTCTCTAGAAATATCTTCATCATGTCCTTCAGATGCTTTCGTAGTTGGAGTAATAATTGGTTCAGGAAACCGATCATTTTCTTTAAGTCCATCGGGTAATTGAACACCACAAACAGTACGTTTTCCATTGTTGTATTCTCTCCATGCGTGACCTGAAAGATAACCCCTAATTACCATTTCAACTTTAAACGGAACACATTTTTTACCAATGGTAACATTAGGGTCGGGCGATTGAATAACCCAATTAGGAATTATGTCGCTGGTAGCTTGCAACATTTTATTTGCAATTTGATTTAGGACTTGGCCTTTAAATGGAACAGCTTTCGGGAGAACTACATCGAAAGCAGATATTCTATCAGTTACTACCATCACAAGAATACCATCGAAAGAATATACATCGCGAACTTTCCCTTTATAAAATGATCGTTGGCCAGGAAAATTAAAATCAGTGCTTAATAAAGCCTTACTCAAATTCATTATACTTACTTATTATACGCTTCAATAATATCTTTCACTAATCGGTGACGAACAACATCCTGTGCATCAAGATAAATAAAATCGATACCTTTTACATTGCTAAGGATTTTTATTGCTTGGACTAAACCGGAAGGTTGATTTCGGGGTAAGTCAATTTGAGTGACATCGCCTGTAACAATAAATTTTGCAGAAGGCCCCATTCGTGTCAAGAACATTTTCAACTGACTTTCTGTTGCATTCTGAGCTTCATCGAGAATTACGAAGGCATTATCTAATGTTCTTCCTCTCATAAAAGCCAGAGGAGCAACTTCAATTACACCACTTTCGATGTAGCTTTTCACCTTCTCGCCTTGAATCATATCATACAATGCATCGTACAATGGACGAAGATAAGGATCGATCTTTTCTTTAAGGTCGCCGGGAAGAAATCCGAGATTCTCGCCTGCTTCCACGGCCGGACGAGTTAGAATAATTCTTTTTATCTCTCTATTTTTAAGTGCACGTACCGCGAGGGCAACGGCAGTATACGTTTTACCGGTACCAGCAGGCCCAATTGCAAATAAGATGTCATTCTTTTCAGAACTTTCAACCATCTTTTTTTGGTTGACCGTTCGTGCTCTTACCATAATACCGTTTTGGCCAAAAACTAAAACGTCGCCATTGGCAGCTTGTGCTTGCGCATCGCTTTTGTTAGAAGAATCGGCTAAAAAATGCTCAACATTATCGGGAGTCAGGCTACCAAATTTTTGATAATGCTGGATAAGTCGATTAATTTTTTCGCTGAACGAATGGATATTTTTTTCGTCGCCAATTACTTTAATTTCATTTCCACGAGCAATTAGCTTGAGTTCGGGGAAATTTTTTCTGATTACTTCTAAATTGCTATCGTTGACACCAAAAAACTCAACCGGGTTAAAGGTATCGATGGGGATTACTACTTCGCTCAAAATAATTAGGTTTAAGTGATCAATTGAACCAACAAGTTATTACCGTTGAATTCTTAATAAGTCATGAATAATACGTTTCAATACTAATTAAAACTAGTTACTTTTGAGGTCTACCACTACACAAGTTATCAACATCACTTTTCGATAATACTATATGCCACTACTAACAATGACTACCGATTGGGGCCTTTGCGATCCCGCAGTTGGATCTTTTAAAGGGTCGTTGTTTTGTAAGAAAGATGACCTCAAGGTTATTGACATTTCACATAGTATAAGACACTTTGATATTCTCACGGCAGCCTACGTTCTTAAGTCGACATACAATTGCTTTCCCAAAGGAACCATTCATTTTATAGGAATGACGGGGCCCGACGATTCCAAAAGTAAAAATCCGTACTTAGTAGTTGAAGCAGACGGACATTTTTTTGTGGGGTATGATAGCGGAATTTTCAGTTTGATATTAGACACATTAGCAATTGAATCGTGCTTTGGAATAAACATTGAAGATAGCTCGGACAGAAAACAAAAAGAAGAGCAACTTATAGAAACATTGATTCAGCTTTCAAATGGAGTTCATCCTCAGAAAATGGGTTGGCAAGTAGCAGAAATGAAAATTAGTTATTTTGCTTTACCTACAATCGATGCAAATGTGATACGAGGTACAATAATTTACATAGACACATTTGGTAATGCGATAATCAATATTACAAAAGCAATTTTTGAAAAAGAGCAAAAAGGTCGATTATTCAATATAGAGATGCGAAGGTCGGAATACAAGATTTCAAAGATTAGTAAATCGTATGAAGATGCACTTTACGGAGAGATAGTAGCCTTTTTTAATAATCACGATCATTTAGAAATTGCATTGAATAAGAGTCAGGCGGCAGGACTATTAGGGTTAAAGGTAATGGATACGGTTAGAATTGATTTCGTATGATAGTGAGATATGTTAAAATGACATTTAAGCCGGAGCATTGCAAAGAGTTTGAAGCGCTTTTTCTAGAAGTAAAGAGCGATATTGCTGGTTTTGAAGGTTGTAATGGAGTAAGTTTGGCGAGAGAAATTGACGGAACCGGCGTTTATTTTACCACATCGCACTGGCACAGTGAAGAATCACTAGAAGCATACAGGCATTCTGACCTTTTTAAAAAAACATGGAGTAAGACAAAACCCTTATTTCGTTTACCGGCTGCAGCATGGTCGCTCGAAAATTGTTGATATAATGTTGTTAAATTGCGGCTGAATCATTGACTGACATTGGTTTTTAGGTTAATATTGCTAAAGAAAAAAGTAGGCATTTCTTTTCGGCATTCCTCAACTTCTTTTGGCAATGCAAATAAAATGGCTTACCCATTAAATAAGATCATTAGCAAAACAATTTTAAGAATTCGTTTAAAATAAGATAAATTTACAAACCAAGACTAGAAACACTAAGAGAAACAAAAAAAATAGAAAATGAAGAAAACTATTTACCCAAAAACAATTACTCAAAATGTATGGAAGAATCTTAGCATTCTATTCATGATGTTTTGCTTTTTCGGAACTAACACTTCCCAAGCTTCGCACATGGCGGGCGCAGATTTAACGTACCAATACCTTGGTAATAATACGTATGTTTTCACTTATACACTTTATCGAGATTGTGCCGGAATTTCTGTTAACACGACAGAAACCTTAAACTATGGATCTGCTTCGTGTGGAATCACAGGTTTAACATCTACTATGACTCAAATACCCGGAACAGGGAATGAGATTTCTCTAAATTGTCCTGGTGTTTCTACAACTTGTAATGGTGGTACAGCCCCCGGAATCCAAGCATGGTCTTACGCAGATACTGTAACATTAAGTTCAGCATGTACTGACTGGAATTTCAATGTAACAAATTGCTGTAGAAACAATGCAATTACTACTTTGAATTCAGGTTCAAGTGCAAATCAATACATCGAAGCATATTTAAATAATTCTACTGTAAATAATAACTCACCTACATTCAGCAATTACCCAATTGCATTTGAATGTATTGGTCAAAACAATTTTTACAATCACGGAGTAATTGATGCTGACGGAGATTCTATTGTTTATTATTTCATTCCTCCACGTACAGGACCAAATGCAAATGTTACTTATGCAACAGGTTATTCTATTGCCAACCCAATTTCTTCTTCGCCTGCAGTTTCTATTAATTCATCTACAGGAGATATCTTCACACACCCTACTCAATCGGAAGTTGGAGTTATAGCAGTTCTAGTTCAAGAATACAGAAATGGTATATTGATTGGCTCAGTAATGCGCGATATACAGGTATACACTGTAAATTGTACGAACACTTTGCCATCGGCATCAGGTATAAATGGAGGCGGGAATTTTGCAACTTCAGCATGTACAGGTGGTCAGCTTTGTTTCGATATCGTAACGAACGATGCAGATCCAAATCAGACTTTGACCCTTACATGGAATCATGGTATTCCGGGAGCTACATTTACGTCTGGCGGTTCACCAAACCCAACAGGACATTTTTGTTGGGCACCTACTGCAGCAGATGCACGTCCACAACCATATACTTTTACAGTTACTGTTCGTGATAATGCTTGTCCATCAAATGGTGTTCAAACATATAGTTTCACGGTTGTTGTTTCGAATATGGGAATAAACGTTACATCAACACCATCTGTTGCTTGTTATGGAAATCATAATGGTTCCGCTGCTGCAACAGCTTCAGGAAATCCGCCGTTAACTTATTTATGGACATCTGCACAGTTGCCGAATGAATTGACAACACCAAACATTTCTCATTTAACTGCCGGTGTTTATACAGTAAACATTTCAGACGGTGCAGGCTGTGTAGGTTCTCAAACAGTAACAATTACACAACCACCAATGCTTATTGCTTCCGCAACAGGAACTAATGGCGGATGTGGAACACAATTTGGAAGCGCAATAGCCGGAGCCAATGGAGGAACATCACCTTATTCTTATTTATGGAATACGGTTCCAGCTCAGAACTCAGCTTCAGCTTCAAACTTAAATACAGGAAACTATACTGTAACAGTTACAGATGACCATAACTGTCATTCAACAGCTAGTGTTGCTATTATCACTCACACACCTGTTTCTTTTAGCATTGCTTCTACAGATGCAACATGCTTAGCGAATGATGGTAGTGCTACTGTAACACCAACAGGAGGAAGTGGAAATTTTAGTTATGTTTGGACACCAAATGTATCCTCTGGGCCTGTTGCAACAGGATTAATTACCGGAACGTATAGCTGTATTGCAACTGATCTTTCTAGTGGATGTTCTCAAACGTTGAATACATTAGTGAACAATAGTTCAGGTCTTTCTGCAAGTGCTATGCTTTTGAATGATGCAACATGTCAAGGAAGTCAAGATGGTTCTGCATTGGTAGATATAACTGGCGGAACAGCTCCATACACTATTTTATGGCCAAGTGGAGAAACAACGACTACTGCCACTTCATTACAAACAGGCACTCAAACTGTAATGGTTACAGACTATGTAGGATGTCATGCTTATTCACAAGTTGATATCAACTTCATGAATCCGTCTCCGTTAGTCGATTTAGGAATGGATACAGTTGGTTGTAATGGAACTCCAATAACTCTTGATGCAGGCGCAGGTAACACTTACCTTTGGTCAGACAATAGCACAAACCAAACACTCACAGTGTCTACTCCAGGTACTTATTCGGTACTTGTAACTAACCAAGCAGGTTGTGAAGCATTCGATGCTGTGATTGTTGATTTCATAACATGTGCTGTTCCTCATTCTAGCTCTAGCTTGACTGTTAGTCCGGTTTCAGTTTATCCAAACCCAACTCACAATGAATTACACGTAAACATTAGTAAAATCCAAAATTCAGAAGTGTCAATTAATATCACAGACATACTTGGAAACAGTGTTTATTTTTCAAATGAGAAATCCGGATTTGGCTATTCTAAATCAATCGACATGAACAACTTAAATTCAGGTGTTTATACGGTAAAAGTTTCTTACAACGGCGAGATCAATACCTCTCGAATTGTAAAACAATAAATTATTCCATAGTTAATTTCTTCATTAAAAGAGGCTGTCTGATCAAGGCAGCCTCTTTTTTTTATCTAAATCATATCGTTATTTGAACATAACTTTACAACTTCCGTGGTCGGTAAATTGGTAAGGATATTATTCCAAACCATTTTCGAATCGTTAAAAAAAAGTACTTTTACCGTTCAAATAAATACAAGTGGTTGCACTTCTCAAAAAAGAGATAAATAGTTTTTTTAGTTCACTGATGGGGTACATAGTCCTCATCGTTTTTTTGCTTTCATTAGGGTTGATCATGTGGATCTTTCCAGGTGCAGAAAACAATATCATTGAAAGCGGCTATGCAAATATGGATTCGTTATTTGTGATAGCACCATGGGTATTTCTGTTTCTCATACCGGCAGTAACTATGAAAATGTTTGCCGAAGAGCAAAAAAGCGGAACAATCGAAGTACTGCTAACACAACCCTTAAGTGAACTTCAGATCGTACTTGCGAAATACTTTTCTGCGGTATTATTGGTAATCATAGCACTAATCCCAACATTGGTATATTATATTTCTATTTACTTATTAGCTAATCCAACAGGCAATATTGATACTGCCGGGATAATTGGTTCTTACATCGGATTAATTTTTCTATGCAGCGGATTTTCATCGATTGGTGTATTTTCATCTGCATTAAGCAACAACCAAATTGTCGCTTTTATTTTTGCGTTAATCCTCTGTTTCTTTTTTTATAGTGGCTTTGAATTTGTTGCTTCAATTATTCCAAATGCTTCAGTAAGTAATACCCTTTCACAGCTTGGCATTAGTAGTCATTATGCTTCTATGAGTAGAGGAGTAATAGACACAAGAGATGTAATTTACTTTCTTTCATTGACTTTAATTTTTATTTTCTTATCACGCTTTATACTTGAAAAAAGGAAATGGTAGAAAGTCAGAAAAATAAAAAGCGAAGTATCAAACAGCAGAGTATCATTCAGCTGTTCTTAATTCTTGCAATAGTTGTTTTAATAAATGTATTAGCTCAATTTGCTTTTACGCGTTTGGACATGACGCAGGAAAAGCGTTATTCACTTTCTCAATCGTCAAAAGATTTGGCAACTCATTTAGACGACATCGTTTATTTTAAAATTTATCTTGCAGGAGATCTTCCACCGGGATTTTTAAAATTGCGTAACAGTTTAAAAGAGATGCTCGACGAGTTTAGGGTCTATTCAAAAGACAATATTGAATATGAATTCATCGATCCAAATTCAAATCCGAATGAGAAAGAGCGAGTAGAGCTGTACAAGCAACTAAGTAAAAAAGGCCTCTACCCTACTACTTTAGAAGAAAATCAGAATGGGAGTCAAAGTCAGAAGTTAATTTTTCCGGGTGCAATTGTAAATTTTAGGAGTAAAGAAATTCCGATGCAAATATTAAAAAGCAAATTGGGATCTGGTTCTGATGAAATGCTAAATACAAGTGTCGAAAATTTAGAATATGAAATTAGTTCAGTTTTAAGAAAAATTTCTGTAGAAAAATCTATTTCTGTTGCATTTCTAAAAGGTCAGAATGAATTGTCGACATCTAAATTTTCTGATGCAGCGAATGGATTGAAAGATTATTATATTGTAGATACAGTATCGATTGGAGGAAAAATTAATGCCTTAAAAGATTTTAAATTATTGATCATTCCAAAACCGGATACAGCTTTTAGTGAAAAGGATAAATTTGTGATCGATCAATTTGTGATGAATGGAGGAAGAGTACTTTGGCTGATTGATCAGATGGATATAGAAATGGATTCGCTTGAAACGAGAAGTACAACGATGGCTATTCCCAAGAATTTGAATTTGGATGACATGCTCTTTAAGTACGGAGTAAGAATTAACTCCGACCTCCTACTCGATATTCAAGCAGCTCCGATACCTGTGGTTACCGGTTATGTAGGCAATCAGCCAAAGCAAGAATTATTTCCATGGTATTATTTTCCTCTGCTTGGAACAGATAGTAAGAATCCAATAGTTCACAATTTGAATTTAGTTAAAACAGAATTTGCATCATCAATTGATACTATTGAAACACCTAACGTTCAAAAAACGGTATTGCTTGCAACAAGTAAATCGAGTCGCACACAATCATCGCCTGCCAGAGTTAGTTTAAATATTTTACGTGACAAACCTGAAATTCAATTGTTCAATAAGCGAAATATTCCCGTGGCAGTATTATTAGAAGGAGAATTCAGTTCGAATTTTACAAATAGAATACCTGACGAAATAGCAAACTCTCCAGAAATAAATTTTCAAAAGAAAAGCGTACCAACAAAAATGATTGTGGTGAGCGATGGTGATGTGATTGCAAGTCATATCAGCAAAAAAGGAAATATCTACCCATTGGGCTATGATCGTTTTACTCGACAAACATTTGGAAACAGAAATTTTATTTTGAATTGTGTCGATTATTTACTCGACAACAAAGGAGTGCTTGAACTTCGCTCGAAAGAAATAAAAATGAGATTGCTTGACCCCGAAAAAATAGAATCGCCTGAGCTCATTAAATGGACTAATTTATTATTACCAACGCTAATGGTTACTATTTTTGGAATCCTATTTGCTTTTCTTCGAAAGCGTAAATTTACACGTTGATAAAATAGTATGAAAAAAAATAAATTTTTATTAGTAGTCTTTGTACTATTAGGCATAACAACGGTGCTTTTCGTTTTTAAAAATAAATTTGGAACAATACGAGAAGAGCTAAAAGACTTTTCAGTTAAAGATACAGCGAGTATTACCAAAGTGTTTTTGGCCGATCGTTATGGAAAGAGTATTACACTTTCAAGAGAAGCCAATAAACAATGGTTGGTGAACAACAAATACAACGTTAGGCGATCCAATATTCTTAATTTGTTGGAAGTACTTTACCGAATAGACGTGCGAACAAAAGTTGCAAAGGCGGCATATAACAATGTAATCAAGGCGCTCTCATCAAATGGCATCAAGTGCGAAATTTATTTCAACAACAAAACTGAACCCGGAAAAGTTATTTATATAGGTGGTCAAACCGAAGATGGATTGGGAACTTTTATGATGTTGGAGAATTCAAACTCACCTTTCATTACACAAATACCCGGCTTCAATGGATATTTGACGCCTAGATTTTCCCCTATAGAAAAAGATTGGAGAGAGCCCGTTTTATTTTCTTTGCCTGAATCAGAAATAAGATCAATAAGTATAGATTACGCCAACTTTCCTGAAAATTCTTTTTTACTAAGTGCAAATAACGGAAGATACAATGTTTCCTCATCAGACCGAACGAATACGATAAACCATGTTGATAGCATAGCGTGTGATAATTATTTGTATCAATACAAAAATGTTTATTATGAAGATCAGAGTTCGATGGAACAAAAAAAGATCGACTCGATTATTGCATTACCATCGCCAATTAAAATTGAATTGACAGATGTAAAAGGCCAAAAAACGAAATTGGATATTTATCCGGTACCTGTTACGGGAGCATCTCTTGCTATGCATGACTCAACAGGTAACTTATCGAAATTTGATGTAGATAGAGTTTATGGTTACCTCCAACCCGAAAAACTTTTTGTAACCATTCAGCAGCAGAACATAGAAAAACTGTTTCGTCGAAGACTCGACTTTGATTTGGATAAAAATCGTTTGAGGCATTAAATTACCGACAACTAAACCTCCATTTTTAGGTGAAAGTTCCCAAAAGCAGAAGCACATTTTGTTAATATTTAGTCGTTGGGACGGAATTATTTCCTTTGGCAATTTCATGCTATTATGTAGGTTTGTACGAGGTGACAAAACAGCGAGAGCACATTTTCACTCTAACTAAATAACTGAATATCAACTTAATACGACCATAAAATGAAGTTTATTGTATCGAGTACTACACTGATGAAACATTTGCAACAAATCAGCGGTGTATTGAACACAAGTAATCCATTACCTATATTGAATAATTTCCTTTTTGTGGTGGACAAAGGAACATTAACGGTTTCTGCATCTGATTTAGAGTCGACCATGACAACGTCAATTCAGTTAACAGAAGGAAAACAAGGCGGAAAGATAGCAGTACCTGCAAAAATATTACTAGACACATTAAAAACTTTTTCAGAACAGCCGTTGGTGTTTTTAGTTGATGAAAAAACAGGAGGCATTGAAATAGTTTCTGATTCAGGAAAATATAAATTGACAGGATTTGATGCAGGTGAGTTTCCTCGTTTGCCGTCGATGGAAGAAGCGAAAACACTTTCGATGAGTGCATCAATTCTACAGAATGCAATAACAAAAACATTGTTTGCAACAGGAAACGATGAGCTTCGTCCTGTAATGTCGGGAGTATTTTTTCAATTGAGCAAAGACAATATTACCTTTGTAGCAACTGATGCTCACAAATTAGTTCGTTACCGAAGAAACGATGCAAAGAGTTCAGGAGAAGGAGCATTGATTGTTCCAAAGAAGCCATTAAATCTTTTAAAAAATATTCTAGGTGAAATAAATGAAGATGTGAAGATTACTTACACTGAGAATAATTTACAATTCAACTTTGGTAATCATTCATTAATCTGTCGATTGATTGATGGTCGTTACCCGAACTACGAAGCAGTGATTCCGATTGACAACCCAAATAAATTAACAATCTCTCGTTCTGCGCTATTGAATTCAGTACGTCGAGTTTCAATCTTTTCAAATAAAACAACACATCAGGTACGTTTAAAAGTATCGGGTAGTGAATTGCATATTAGCGCGGAGGATCTTGATTTTGCAAACGAAGCGAATGAGCGTATGTCATGCGAGTATGAAGGAGAAGATATGGAGATAGGCTTCAACGCACGTTTCCTTGCCGAAATGCTGAGCAATCTCGAATTCGAAAATATCACATTGGAAATGTCCGCTCCAAATCGTGCCGGGATTTTAGTCCCTTCGAACAATGATAACAAAGACGAAGACATTTTAATGTTAGTAATGCCGGTGATGTTGAATAATTAAGAAGGTCGAATGTCGAGATTCGAGATTCGATTATCGAAGCTCGATTTACGCAGCTCGATTTACGCAGGTCAATTATCGAAGCTCGATTGTCGATTATCGAAAGTCGATTTTCGAAGCTCGATTACCGATTATCATTTTTTACTCACTACTTACCACTCACTACTCACTAATTAGTTGATCTTTCGATTTGACTGGCAGGACTTTCAGGTACATTATTTTCGTGCGGAACATTAAAAATAATGAATAAGATAAGTACGGTACAGATCAATAAGAAAATTTTGTTGTAAATATTAAGCCTTTTCATCATGCTGCCAATTTCGCGTTTACGATATGTTCAATGTCAACCATCGTTCCTAATTCACGATGAGTATTACTATCAAATTTCGATCGTGCCGCCTGGTAAGCTATGATATTGCTTTCCGGAATCAGGTAATATTCAATTCGGGCTTGTACAATATTGTATCGGGCTACGATCATGCCTGTGTTTTGTTGGCCGTCGTTAAATGTAAAAATACCTTTGTGGAAGATAAGATCGTGGATTTCGTGTGTGCTCATAGTAAAATTTTATTATTGAATTGAAATCCAATTTACCATTTCACATGGTAGAAGGTCAATTTAGTTTGGTGAACAGAGCGATACACGTGGAAAACAGATTAGAATCAAGTGTAAAAACGATGGTAATTGAATTCATTTTGGGTGAAAATAATATACTCACTTTCACATTTAGCAAAATATAAGCAAAAAGAAAACCCCGATGGTATTACCATACGGGGCTTCTCGTCTAACCAAAAAAACCACAATTTATTTCACAACAACTTTTACAAATTGCTTGTTGCCATTGAGAGACAATTCAGCGAGGTATATACCTCTTTGCATCTCTGAGACATTGAAAATTTCATTATTTAAACCGGTAGATGTAATGTGATTTCTAATCATCACTTCACGCCCGGTGATATCCATTATTCTAACTTTATAATCCGAATTACCCACTGCTGAAAAGCTTAAAGTAAATTCTTCTGTTGCAGGATTTGGATAAACATTAACCAAATCATTATAAACAACTTCATTGTTGTTATTGATTCGACAAGGATTCACGATTATACTTAAAGATCGTGCTGGACTAACTCCACATGCATTTGTTGTGCTCACTGAAACATTTCCACTGGTTGCACCCATATAATCAACGGTAATACGAGGCGTTCCTTGACCAGCTGTAATTGTTGCACCCGGAGGAACATTCCAGTTATAAGTTGTAGTACCAAAAACTGAATCGACAGAATAGTAAGCAATACTTACAGACGGGATTGTAT
Source organism: Bacteroidota bacterium (assembly GCA_043747595.1). Lineage (GTDB taxonomy): Bacteria > Bacteroidota > Bacteroidia > AKYH767-A > 2013-40CM-41-45 > JADKIH01. The sequence continues at coordinate 28,023 of JAYTOX010000043.1, forward strand.
TACAAGCGCCAGTTGGTCCTTGAATAATTTGTGCCACTTGCGGATGAGCGAATACTACACCACAACGCGAGATACTACTACCGCATGAATTATCGGCCGTTACACATAATGTAGCATGATCGAAGCCCGGCAAAAAATCGACTGAAATAGATCTACTACCATTGTTATTCACTACAGCCAAGTTAGAATTGAAATTCCAATTATAAGAAGTAGCGCCGGCAATTGAATCGACCGTGTACGTTACACTTGTCATTTCGCAAACTCCGTAGAAAGGTCCGTGGATTGCACCCAGTTTCATAGGGAGCGAACGAATTTTCATTTCGCGCATCTCACTTGAATTACAGCCGCTGTTAGAGGTAATGTATAATGTACCATACGTAAAATTGGAAGGAAAAGAAATATCTACTGAAGCCACAGAAGTTGTTAATGGATTTCCTGAAGTAGCAGGAGAAGTTACCATACATCCTTGAGGTGTGTACCAAGTGTATGAGGTAGCGCCCGGCACAGGAGCAATAGAATAAGTATAGGTTCCATTAGCACAGGCACCAACAGCAGGTCCCGTTACTGAGCCAGGTTTTGCAGGAGCTGAATAAACAGCAATAGCATATTGAGCCGACAATCCTTTGCAATTCGATTTAGAAGTACGCAAGTAACCCCATACGAATCCGGTATCTACTAAAACTTCAATACTGTTTGTATTAGCACCAGACAAAACAGTCATGTGCGAAGGTAATTGCCAAATATAATTACTCGCCAATGAATCGTTAGTGATTGAGTAGGTAACAATTTGTCCGGGACACACCGTATTTACCGGGCCAAGAATAGTATCGGCGATAGCAGGTTTAGTAGCAGCATAGAAAGTAGCAATACACGTTGGATTACTTATTCCATTATTGTCAACCACCGAAACGCAGATGTCACCAAAGGCGGCAGCAAAGTTAACAGTGATTGAATTTGTTCCTTGACCTGAAACAATAGTAACACCAGAGGGAACATTCCAGCTATAAGAAATAGATCCCGGCACAGCATCAACAGAATACACAACATTTGATTGATTGAAACAAATTGCACGAGGTCCATAAATAGCAGCCGCGCTAGGAGTGCTATTGGATTGCGATTGACTAGTAATAATAGAAGCTTTTGTAATTAGAGCCGTCAATAAATTAACAGCGACCAAAGCAATTACAAGTAAGATTTTTCGGTTTGACATAGTTGATTGATTAATTCAACCTTGTATAGTGGATGTTAGACTTAATAGTTGAAGATGAAATGCAATGAACATTACAAATGACAGAAATTCGCAAGAATTACAGTCCCGCAAGCGGTAAAGAGTTCATTTAAAGAAGAAAAATAAATAGGTAGATGCAAACTTCAGTAAGAAAAGAATCAAATTTGGTATAAATTACCTTGGAATAACAAAATAAGTATATTTTTGGAAATAATAGATAATAGAATTACTTTGGACGATAGATTCACATTTAAAAATTTTGAAAATGAAAAACTCCACCGCAAATACATCAACCGTATAAAAACAACAATCCCGCTTGTGGCGGGACTCTTGTAAATGTTTTCACAACGGAATAATCCTTATTGTGATTTGCTTATTACATTATGATAAAAGAAATATGCGAGTCAAAAAAAAACGACTACGGAGTACGCAGTCGCTCAGAACAATTAATCCTGCGGCTTATAGCCTTGTTGTGATTTGTCTTTCAAATGCAAATGTAAAAAGAATATTGACACAAAAAATAATTATATGAAAAAACTGGGTTTAGATTTAGGAAGTGCTTCAAATGGCTGGGCTTTAAGAGAAGATGATAAAATAACATCAAATGGTGTTATTACTTTTCAAGGAGGCATGAAAAATGTCAAAGGGAATTACACATCCCCAACAAAAGATAGAAGAACAGCACGTTCTAAGAGAAGATTAATACAAGTAAGAAAATATAGAAAGTGGGAATTGTTAGAAGTTTTGTTAAATGAATTTGCTCCATTAGATAAACCAGAATTAGAAAATTGGAGTAAGTATAAAAAAGGACAGTCTCAAATATTTCCTGAAAATGCAAAATTTTTGAATTGGCTTGCTTGTAATTTTGCTTACGAAGGCGGCATAAAACATAACAATCCTTATGAGTTAAGAGTAGATGCACTTGATAAAAAATTAAGCAAACACGAATTTGGACGAGCATTATATCATTTAGTACAACGTAGAGGATATAAAAACATAGGAGAAAATGATAATGATGTATTTGATGTGGAATTGGCAAAAAAAGATGCTGAAACTAAAACACAAATTGAGAGAAGAGAGAAAGAAGGCTTTGCTTCTGCTCTTTCCAATAATAGAACTATTGCCGAAGCACTTCAAAATGAATTTTTGAACGAGGATAAACGTGCACGAAATCAATATCCCTTAAGGAGAGAATACAAAAATGAACTTGAGCTAATTTGCAAAGCTCAGGGTTATGACATCTCAAAAAATGAAAAAGGTGAATACAATGATGAATTTGTTCAGAAATTGTATAATGCTATTATTTGGCAAAGACCATTAAGAAGTCAAAAAGGAAATATTGGCAAATGTACTTTAGAGCCATCTAAACCAAGATGTCCTATTTCGCATCCTATATTTGAAATTTTCAGAGCATGGAGTTTTATTAATACAATAAAATTTAGCGTTAATGAAAATGAAGAAAAACAGTTTTTATCCCCACTAATGAGAGAAAATCTTTTTAATGACTTTTTTCTTAAACAAGATAAAAATTTCAAGTTTGAGGAAATACGAAAAAATCTAGACAAACAATTTAGTTCGAAAAAAATTTATAATTATCCTTACGATTATAAAAAGAAAATATATGATTCTTCCGTTGCAGGAATGCCTGTTTGCAAAGGGATAATAAAAGTGTTTGGAGAAAATGCAAAGGAAGCAATTTCAACTATTCATAAATACAATATAGGCAATGCACCTGGAATTATTAACGATTATTCTATTTATGATTTATGGCATATTCTTTTTGAATCTGACGAAAAGCATTTAGAAGCTTTTGCAATAGAAAAATTAAAAATTGAAAATATTTCAAATAAGAAGGGCAAAAAGTATAACCCATTGGCTGAACTAAAAAATAATATAGCGACTGGGTATTCTGACCTAAGTTTAAAGGCGATGTGTAAAATCATTCCCTTTTTAAAAGAAGGATTTTTATACAACGAAGCTGCCGTACTAGCAAAAATGCCTGAATTATTAGGAGAAAAATGGGATCAGTATGAAGAGATAATAAAAAAGTGTATAAAAAAATCCAATAGCATCTATAATCAATATAAAACTATAATTAGCATTACAAACAATTTAATTGACCAATACAAGGGGCTTGACGAAAACATTTATGCCTATAAAGATTATACCTATAACATAAGTAATCAACACGATTCAGAAATAATGAAATCCTGTCTTGGATATTTTGGTGATAATACCTGGGGAACTAAGACAAATAAAGATGCAATAATTCTCGAAGTAAAACAACAATATCAATCGTTTTTTAAAGATTCTAAAAGGGCATATCGTGAAGTTCCTTTGTTAACCGATATTTTGAATGAGTTATTAAAAGAAAACAATATTGAAATAAATGGTAAATTATATCATCATTCCAATAGAGAAAACCTTTATTTAAAGAAAATTAGAAATAACAAAACTGGTAATATTCAACTTCCTATTGACAAAACTACAGGATTAGAATTGTTACCAACCCCAATTATTGACAGCATCAAAAATCCAATGTTTAACAAATCGTTGAGTATTTTGAGAAAATTAATTAATGAATTAATTGTAAATGGAGATGTTGATAAAGATACTGAAGTAGTGGTTGAAGTTGCTCGAGAGTTGAATGATAATAATAAAAGAGCCGCAATTGAAAGGTATCAAAACGAAAGAGAAAATAAACGAGAAAAATATCGCCAATTTTTAAATGAATTTAAAGAGAAAGAAAATAGTTCAATAAATGTCGATGAAAGCATTGCTACATTCGAGTTATGGACGGAACAAACATTTGAGGAAACAGAGAATGAGAAGAAAGAAAAAGTAAAAAACAAAAACAATAGCGAAATACACAGAGAAAAAGATGCCTTAAAAAGATATGAACTTTGGACGGAACAAAAAGGGCAATGTATGTATACTGGCAAAATGATTTCTATTACTCAACTTTTTTCTAGAGAAATCGACATTGAGCATACTATACCAAGAAGTATATTACCTGATAATACAATGGCTAATCAAACTGTTTGTTTTAGATGGTATAACACAGATAGAAAGAAAAAACTATTGCCTGCACGTTGTGAAAACTACCATATTGATGTGGATGGATGGGGTACAAAAATTGAACCTCGTTTGGATAATTGGATTGTAATTCGAGATGGTTACAAAGAGCGATATGAGGAAAGACTAAAACCCCGTGGTAATGAAGATGAAACTAATAAAAACAAGAGGATTCAAGAAAAACATTACAATAAAATACATTATGATTATTGGCAAGATAAAATTAATCGCTTTACTGTTGAGGAAGTAAAGGACAGTTGGGCAAGAAGACAATTAGTAGATACCCAAATGGTGAGTAAATATGCAAGAGAGTATTTAAAAACCTATTTTAAAAAAGTAGCGGTACAAAAAGGTAGTGTAACTGCCGATTTCAGAAAAATATATAGCTTCCAAGAGCAAGATGAAATTAAAGGCAGAAACAAACATACACATCACGCTATTGATGCAGCCGTTTTAACTCTTATCCCCACTAACAGTAGCCATAGGGATAAACTACTAAATAGAATGTATGAAACTTATGAAAACGAAAAGCGCCAATACACTGCAATTCCTTTCGCTGGATTTAATTCACAAAAACTAATTAATGAAATTGAAAACAATACCCTAATTGTTAATTATGAAAAAGACAAGATTTTAAAAGAAACTTCCAAAATAGTACGCAAGAGAGGGAAGGTTCAATACGTAAAAAACAAAATCGGAAATTTTATTCTTGATAAAGATGGCAATAAAATAGTAAAGGTTGCTCAAGGAGATACAGTAAGAAGTCCTTTATTTAAGGATACTTTTGTTGCTAAGATAAAAGATGTTGAAAGGTATCCTGACGGGCAACCTATCAGAGAAAATGGAGAATGGAAATATAAGACTGGCAAAGATGAATTTATTTATACTGTTCGGAAACCGTTAAAGGAAGTTTTGGGTAAAATTGATGAGATTGTTGACCCTGTTATTCGAGAAATCGTACGAAACCAAAAAGAAAATTCAATTGACCCACAAGGAAAAAAAATACGACATGTTAGAATAAAAACAAAAGCAGGTCAAATTGTAAAAGAACGAGTAAATTATCGCTCAGAACACGATTATAAAAACAAATTCTATTCAGCTGCTGGTTCTTTACCCTATGCTATTTTACTTCAAAAAACAAAGATAAACAGAGATGCAAAAGAAATAGTTGATTTTATTAATATAGAACGGGCAATGATACCTATTGCTTCATTTGAAGTAGCTAAACAACATAAAGCATTTGGGCATTTTGATATCGAAAATTATGTCTTATCGAATTGCCCTGAATACAAAGATTATCAAGATAAAAAAATATTGAAGGTTGGTCAAAAAATAATTGTATTAAAAGATGATTCAGAATTTGATAAAAGATTGGATATAGATTTCCAAACGAAAAGATTGTTTGTGATAAATCAATTTAAATATGATGGTAGTAAAATTATGTTGCAATACCATTTAGAAGCTCAATCAAAATCGGAAATAGATGAACAAGTTAAAGCCCTAAAAGATGCTATTGTAAAACAAAAAGAAAAAGAACTTGAAATACCTTCTATTAATGAAAACGAAAGTATCATAGATAATGTTCAAAGAAAAAAGGATTACAAAAAAAGAGTTGAAGATTTTACAACAAGGCTTAAAGCTATTGCAGACAATTCCTCCAAAGAGGCAGCAGACAAAGTAAAAAAAGAAATAGAGCAGTATAAAACTGAATCATCTTCTATTATAATTGAAGGGCAAACTCCCATTTTAGGTTTATCTAAAAACAATTGGAATTTTCTTTATGAAGGAATTGATTTTAAAATTTCACTACTTGGTAAAATAGAACCAATTAAAAATGATTAAACGCACGCTCTACTTCGGCAATCCCTCCTATCTTAGCTTAAATCAGGCTCAGTTAGTATTGCGATTGCCTGAGGTAGAAAAAAACGATTTGATTTCTGAGGTTTTTAAGAAGCAAGCTACTGCAAGTATTCCGGTGGAAGATATTGGGATTGTTATTTTAGACCATCAACAGATTACAATTACACAAGCATTAATTGAAGCTTTGCTCGACAATAATGTTGCTTTGATAACGTGTGATCGTACGCACCACCCTACCGGCCTTATGCTTCCGTTGTGTGGAAATACGATTCAAAACGAACGCTTCCGTGCTCAATTAGATGCAACAGAACCATTGAAAAAACAATTGTGGGCACAAACGGTTTCGCAAAAAATAAAAAATCAAGCGGCAATGTTTTCGTGCATAAACGTGGATCATGGCTATCTGCTTCCACTCTATCGAAATGTAAAAAGCGGCGACAGCGATAATCGTGAAGCAACGGCAGCAGCTTATTATTGGGGAAATATATTTAAATCGCTTACTTTTAATTTGGATGAAAGCGGTGAAAATAATTTTAAACGTTTCAGAGAAGGCTTACCACCTAATAATTATTTGAATTACGGCTATGCACTTTTACGGGCTACAATGGCGCGAAGTATTGTAGGCGCCGGCCTCTTGCCTACACTAGGAATTTTTCATCACAATCGTTACAATGCCTATTGCCTTGCCGACGATTTAATGGAACCGTATCGGCCTTATGTTGACCAAGTGGTATATTCTATTGTTGCAAGCAAAGGAGTGAACGAAGATATTCCCAAGGAAATAAAAACATTATTACTCCAAATACCGGCAATGGATGTTTGGATGGACGGTGAAAAAAGTCCGTTGATGAATGCAACACAGCGAACAGCTGTAAGTTTAGTAAAATGTTTTACCGGTGATCAACGAAAATTATTGTACCCTGATTTTTAATTTTTTTATAAATCAAATCGAAGATGAATGTATTAACCGATCGATTAAACGCCTATCGCATTATGTGGACATTCGTAATGTATGACCTGCCTACAGAAACCAAGAAAGAGCGGAAAGTCGCAGCTCGTTTCAGAAAAGATTTATTGGTTGATGGATTTAGTATGTTTCAATTTAGTATGTATGTAAGGCACAGTTCAAGTTCGGAAAATGCTGAGGTACATAGCCGCCGAGTGCGGAAAAGTTTACCGGAACACGGGAAAGTAGGCATTCTTCAAATTACCGATAAACAATTTGGTCAGATGGAAATTTTTTATGGCATGAAGCGAGTAGAAAGGCCGGACGTACCGCAGCAATTGGAATTATTCTAAGTTGGTAGAAACAGAAAATCCCGCTTGCGGCGGGACCAATGATTGAAAACATCGCATTTTTAAACTGCTCAAACCTTTGTAAACTATTGAAGTTGTATGAATTACGACCTATCTGATGTTTATCAATAATTCAAAGATACGTTTTGAAAGCAAATCACAACACGGTGGACTAAGTGCCGGAATGGATGGACGATGTTTATCAATAATTCAAAGATACGTTTTGAAAGCAAATCACAACTCTCATCATTCCTCCTGGCACAATTGCCAAGATGTTTATCAATAATTCAAAGATACGTTTTGAAAGCAAATCACAACAGTACTCAGGTTTTCAAGACCAAGACGAAAGATGTTTATCAATAATTCAAAGATACGTTTTGAAAGCAAATCACAACGTTAGTCTACTCTTTAATATTGGGTCAATGGATGTTTATCAATAATTCAAAGATACGTTTTGAAAGCAAATCACAACCTAACTGATAAAATTTCGTTTGGTTTTCGTGATGTTTATCAATAATTCAAAGATACGTTTTGAAAGCAAATCACAACTTCAAAATGGTGATCGTTGGTAAGGTCAATGATGTTTATCAATAATTCAAAGATACGTTTTGAAAGCAAATCACAACGCTTTCAATTTGGATGCTTTCGCCTCCATTGATGTTTATCAATAATTCAAAGATACGTTTTGAAAGCAAATCACAACTACTCGGGTCTCCTATGACTCTTAAGGGCAGATGTTTATCAATAATTCAAAGATACGTTTTGAAAGCAAATCACAACATCGTAAACGACCCACTCAACGGGTCTCTTGATGTTTATCAATAATTCAAAGATACGTTTTGAAAGCAAATCACAACTAGAAAAATCGACTGAGTTTACTGTGTCGAGATGTTTATCAATAATTCAAAGATACGTTTTGAAAGCAAATCACAACGAGTACATTCCGTCAATCTTTCAGCCTAAAGATGTTTATCAATAATTCAAAGATACGTTTTGAAAGCAAATCACAACCGACCTCTAGCTTATTATTCGGAATATTGGGATGTTTATCAATAATTCAAAGATACGTTTTGAAAGCAAATCACAACTGCAATTTGTTTTTGAACTGCAAACAACAAGATGTTTATCAATAATTCAAAGATACGTTTTGAAAGCAAATCACAACCGTATTTTAGCGCGAGTGTTATCTTCATTGGATGTTTATCAATAATTCAAAGATACGTTTTGAAAGCAAATCACAACAAGGCATTGGAGATACTGTCAATGGTTTTTGATGTTTATCAATAATTCAAAGATACGTTTTGAAAGCAAATCACAACATCAAATACACCGTCAACTTCATGTAATTGATGTTTATCAATAATTCAAAGATACGTTTTGAAAGCAAATCACAACCCAATCAAATAGATGTTATTTCCCGCACACGATGTTTATCAATAATTCAAAGATACGTTTTGAAAGCAAATCACAACTAAGACCTTTGAAACGCTCATCGAGTTTGCGATGTTTATCAATAATTCAAAGATACGTTTTGAAAGCAAATCACAACTATAAAATATTCATCGTAAACACTCGGGTCGATGTTTATCAATAATTCAAAGATACGTTTTGAAAGCAAATCACAACGATAGGCAAGCCAGAGAAAACACTGAATGAGATGTTTATCAATAATTCAAAGATACGTTTTGAAAGCAAATCACAACTTGTTGAATATGACGTTTAGTAGGGTTTGTGATGTTTATCAATAATTCAAAGATACGTTTTGAAAGCAAATCACAACACGTTTCACGTGGCGGAAGATTTAACAATCGATGTTTATCAATAATTCAAAGATACGTTTTGAAAGCAAATCACAACTTATTATCCATTTATTCAATTAGCCGGATGGATGTTTATCAATAATTCAAAGATACGTTTTGAAAGCAAATCACAACCCGGTGATGTCTATTATTATTTTTTTAAAAGATGTTTATCAATAATTCAAAGATACGTTTTGAAAGCAAATCACAACTCCGGTGAAGTTGCTAATGAACGTTTAGCAGATGTTTATCAATAATTCAAAGATACGTTTTGAAAGCAAATCACAACCTATAATGATATCGAAGGGTTGCGCTCTTTGATGTTTATCAATAATTCAAAGATACGTTTTGAAAGCAAATCACAACCATTGACTTTTGTATTTGCGCATCAGTTGCGATGTTTATCAATAATTCAAAGATACGTTTTGAAAGCAAATCACAACTTGTATGCGATCAGTCTGTTAGCCAACTTCGATGTTTATCAATAATTCAAAGATACGTTTTGAAAGCAAATCACAACCAGAGGAATCATCACCTGTGATAGTAACTGGATGTTTATCAATAATTCAAAGATACGTTTTGAAAGCAAATCACAACTGAAATATGCTTCACAATCATAGCCTCTCCGATGTTTATCAATAATTCAAAGATACGTTTTGAAAGCAAATCACAACGGAATCACGGCCATTTCAAAATAGACACGCGATGTTTATCAATAATTCAAAGATACGTTTTGAAAGCAAATCACAACTACAAAGTGCCACTTGCGCAAAGAAGAGGAGATGTTTATCAATAATTCAAAGATACGTTTTGAAAGCAAATCACAACACACGGGCGTTGTATAAAACAAGACCATGAGATGTTTATCAATAATTCAAAGATACGTTTTGAAAGCAAATCACAACGCTCCACAACCTACAGGCAAATTATTTTGGGATGTTTATCAATAATTCAAAGATACGTTTTGAAAGCAAATCACAACTTGCGTTTGAGTCTGCGAATTTCAGCGTCGGATGTTTATCAATAATTCAAAGATACGTTTTGAAAGCAAATCACAACGGATTAGGGTATTTTAATCCAACCCACCCCTGATGTTTATCAATAATTCAAAGATACGTTTTGAAAGCAAATCACAACTAATGCTAAGAACGTTTGTTGTTGAATTAGATGTTTATCAATAATTCAAAGATACGTTTTGAAAGCAAATCACAACTGCAAGGGGCTAAGGATAAAGACAAGGATAGATGTTTATCAATAATTCAAAGATACGTTTTGAAAGCAAATCACAACCCTCAGGTTCTATTGATCCGGAAGGATTTGGATGTTTATCAATAATTCAAAGATACGTTTTGAAAGCAAATCACAACAATATCTCATACGCTACTTGTGGAACGATAGATGTTTATCAATAATTCAAAGATACGTTTTGAAAGCAAAATTACAAACCCAAAAAAAGCAGAACGCTTCCATCCTACTCTTTCATATACTAAAATCAAAAGTGCCCAGGGCGAGATTCGAACTCGCACGGTTTCCCGCCACCCCCTCAAAGTGGTGCGTCTGCCAATTTCGCCACCTGGGCCTGTCGTGTCGACAAGGGTAGCAAAAGTAGAATTTTTGAACGACATTCCAAGATGTAAATTCGAGAAAATAAAGTGCCGGAAACAAAAAATGCCAATCTCTTCGGACCGGCATTTTTCAATAATTCTTTTCAATTTTCTATTTCAAGTATTTGTCTAACCAACCAAAAAATTCTCGTTGCCACATAACACTATTCTGAGGCTTTAATACCCAATGTCCTTCGTCAGGAAAAGTAAGAAAGCGTGCCTGGATATTTTTCATCCGAGCTGCCGAATACGCCTCCAATCCTTGAGTATACGGAACTCTATAATCTCGCTCATTCGAAATAATCATAATTGGTGTATCCCAATTCTGAACAAAACGATTCGGCGAAAATTTATCGTAAGAAATTGGCTTAGGAACTCTCCAATATGCGCCATCAAATTCGTGATTTTGAAAAAATAATTCTTCGGTAGCTAACATACTTTCCAAATTGAAAACACCGCAATGAGAAATGAATGCTTTAAACCGACGGGCATGATTTCCTGCTAACCAAAAAACAGAATAACCACCATAGCTCGCTCCTACTGCTCCCAACCTATTCTTATCGATGTATTTTTCTTTTGATACTGAATCGATCGAACTCAACAAATCGTTCATAGCTTGTCCGCCCCAATCTCCACTGATCTCATCGTTCCATTTTTGTCCGAAGCCCGGCAACCCTCTTCTATTTGGCGCAACAATAATATATTGATTTGCAGCCATCAATTGAAAATTCCATCGGTAACTAAAAAACTGACTCACGGTACTCTGTGGTCCGCCTTGGCAATACAACAACGCCGGGTATTTATTTTTCGGATCGAAGTTCGGTGGATAAATAACCCATGTTAAAATATTTTTACCATCGGTTGCTTTAATCATTCGTCGTTCAACTTTTGCCAATGTAACTTGTGCAAGCAAATCACGATTAGTAAACGTAATCTGATTTGAAATGCCAGTTTTTAAATCAACAGAAAAAATTTCGGTAGGTTGTGTAATCGACATTCTTGACGCTACCATTTTATCACTCCCATTAATTGTTGCAAAACTGTAACCGTTGTAATCGGCCGTGTCGTTAGTTATTTGCTGAATCGCTTCAGCATCATTCTTAGAAGTAAGATCGCAAGCAAAAATCTGATCGGTCGCGGCAATATCAGAAATAAAATAAATCTGCTTATCGTTTCCTGCGAAATGAATCGTCTCTGCATTATAATCGAAAGCAGTTGTCAGATTTTTTTTACTTTTAGTTGCTATGTCATAATAAACGATATTCTGCTTGGATGCTTCATTGCCGGCTTCCGACCAAGAAATCCAAGCCAAGGACTTTCCATCGTTACTAAAAACAGGAGCTTTATCATATCCATTATTACCTTCACTTATATTCGATGTTTTCTTTCCGGCAACATCGTACAAATAAATTTCAGAGTTAGTAGTAAGAGCGTAATCGCGATTAGACATTTTCTTACAGGTGTAAGCAATAAATTTTCCGTCGTTACTAACTGCAATTTCTTCATCACCACCAGTTGGCTTCATAGGAGAATCGTAATGTTCATCCTTCATAAGATCGGTAAGCTGCTCTCCTACTTTTCCATTAGAAAGCGCTGTGACAAATATGTGTGAGTAAGTACCATCTGCCCAACTATCCCAATGACGCATCATTAGGTCGTCGTACACTTTACCTGTAGCTTTCGGCAAGTCGTTGTATTTATCTTTTCCATAAAAAGCATCTAACTTAACGTCCATCCCTAGCCAGATAGTAGATCCATTGGCAGAAACTCCATAGAGATTAATATCGTTCTCTGTTTTTGTAAGTTGTTTTTTATCGGAGCCATCAGCATTCATACTCCAGAGCTGACTACTCCCTTTATCATTCAAGAAAAAAATTCGTTTACCATCGGCACTCCATCTCGGCATAGTTTCATTCGAAGAATCGCTGGCTATTGGGCGGATGGATGTAGTTTTGAAATCGTAAAGCCACAGATCAGAGTTTCCTTTGTTCTGTACTAAATTATAATTTCTAATAGAATAGACCATAGAGTTTCCATCAGGAGAAATTTGAGCATCACTTACCCGTCCTAATTTCCAAAGTAATTCGGGAGTTAACCAATCTGCTTTAGCAAAAGTAAATGCTACAAAAAAGACGAGTGATAAAATTATTTTTTTCATTCTATATTTTAGTTAGTATTTTAGTTAGATAAAAACAGAAGAATTACGTCAACATTCCGCCATCAACATTAAGAACTTGGCCGGTAACATACGCAGAAAGATTGCTGGCTAAATAAAGCACAGCATTAGCTACATCTTCAGGAGTTCCACCACGTTTCAAAGGAATTGCTTCTCGCCATTGCTTAACCGTTTCGGCAGGTAATACTTCGGTCATTTCAGTTTCGATAAATCCGGGAGCAATAGCGTTGCAACGAATATTTCTACTACCGAGTTCGAGAGCAACCGATTTAGTAAAGCCAATGATGCCGGCTTTAGAAGCAGCATAATTCGACTGCCCTGCATTTCCTTTTACTCCTACAACGCTACTTATATTTATGATACTTCCACTTCTTTGTTTAAGCATTGGCTTTTGACAAGCTTTAATAATATTGAAAACAGAATTTAGATTTGTTCTGATTACATCGTTGAAATTTTCTTCAGTCATACGCATCAGCAAACCATCGCGAGTAATGCCGGCGTTATTAACAACAATATCTAAACTTCCGAATTCTTTAAGCACCTCATTAATCAATTCTTCCGCTGCTTTAAAATCGGCCGCATCAGAACGATAGCCTTTTGCTTTAATTCCGAATTGCGAAAGTTCAGCTTCAAGAGCTTGACCTTTTTCTACCGACGATAAATACGTAAAGGCGACATTGGCGCCTTGTTGAGCAAGTTTTAAAGCGATACCACGGCCAATACCTTTTGAAGCACCGGTGATTAAAGCAGTTTTTCCAGATAATAATTTTTCCACGAGATTAAATTTTATGAGCGCAAAATAGAAAGATTTGCTGATTTATTTCAGCAATTGAGTACTAAACATTCATCAATTATCAATACGATTTCAAAAATCAATAATAGTTTGAATAAGCGATCAAAAAAATGAAAAAATGGATCAATAAAATGCAATTTTGAAGTCAATTGTTAAGTTACGTTAATTCCAACGAATAATAGGTACACTTTAGGTTTTTTTCTACATTTATCGACTCTCAAACCATATACACTATGAAAAAATATTTAGCATTTGTCTTAATGACATGCTTGACAATTCAACTTCAAGCACAAACAAAAGTTGGTGCGGCAATTAAGAAACCAATTGCGAGCACAACTTCAAATCCCGTAAAAACTTCAGTTCAAGAAGTTCCGAAAAAAATTACTTCAATTGAAGGAATAACGGAGTATCAACTTTCCAATGGATTTAGATTTTTATTATTTCCGGATCAAACAAAATCGAGTGCAACCGTTAATGTAACTTATTTGGTAGGTTCAAGAATGGAAGGTTATGGAGAAACAGGAATGGCACATTTACTTGAGCACATGTTATTCAAAGGTTCAACTAATCACACAAACATTCCACAAGAATTATCATCGCATGGAGCAAGTCCGAATGGATCTACATGGTACGATAGAACAAACTACTTTGAAACTTTTTCAGCATCCGATGAAAATCTGAATTGGGCATTATCGCTTGAATCAGACCGAATGATGAATTCGTTTATAGCAAACAAAGATCTTCAATCAGAATTTTCGGTAGTGAGAAATGAATTTGAAATGGGCGAAAATTATCCAAGTGCTATTTTGGGAGAGCGAGTTATGTCATCGGCATACATCTGGCACAACTATGGAAAATCGACCATTGGATCTAAGGAAGACATAGAAAAAGTACCAATAGAAAACCTTCAAGCATTTTACAAAAAATATTATCAGCCTGACAATGCCGTGTTGATGGTATCTGGTAAAATTGATGAAACAAAAACACTAGCGTTAGTAACAAAATATTTCGGTTCAATTCCTCGTCCGAAGCGTGTGTTATCAGAGCCATATACAATAGAGCCGGTACAAGATGGAGAACGATCGGTTGTTTTACGTCGTGTTGGTGATGTACAAGTAGCATCAGCAGGATATCATATACCATCGGCATCACATCCTGATTATATTGCGATGGAAATTGCAAATAGTGTGTTAACGAATGAGCCATCAGGAAGACTTTACAAGGCGTTGGTTGATACAAAGCTTTCATCAGCTGTTTCAGGACAAGTTTACGCCTTAAAAGATCCGGGGTTCATGTATTTTGAAACAGAAGTTTTAAAAGAAAAATCGTTAGACTCAGCACAGAAGACGATGTTTTCGCTTTTAGATAATTTAAAAAACAATCCGATTACACAAGAAGAATTAAACCGAGCACGAACAGCGTTGCTTCGTGATTTTGAATTAGCATTTAACAACAGTGCAATGGTCGGAACATTTATCAGTGAATTTATTGCTTCCGGAGATTGGAGATTGTTGTTTCTTTATAGAGACCGTGCAGAAAACATAACACTTGATGCAGTCAATAAAGCGATTGCCGAATATTTAAAACCATCGAACCGTACATCAGGATTATTTATTCCGGAGAAGACACCCGATCGTTCTACAATTCCTGCGTCGCCAGATTTAACAGAAACATACAAGAACTATAAAGGAAAAGCAGTAGCAGCCGAAGCCGAAGCATTTGATGCTAGTCCAACGAATATCGAAAAGCGTACGAAGCGAGGAACAATTGCCGGCGGTGCTAAGTATGCTATGTTAAATAAAACGACGCGTGGTAATTTAGTGCGAATGAAAATTACAATGCGTATAGGTAGTCAGAAAACATTAGAGAACAGAGGTGAATTTATTGATGCCACTGCAATGATGTTGATGAAAGGCACAAAATTATTTACGCAAGAGCAATTGAACGATACGCTAGCTAAATTAAAAGCAGAGGTAAATGTGGGTGGTAGCGGACAAATAGTGAGTGTAGATATTAATACAACAAGAGATAATTTAAAATCAGTTTTAGGAATCGTAAAGCAGGTATTGAGAGAACCATCTTTTCCTTCAAGTGAATTTGAAAAGATGAGACAAGAAATATTGGCTGGCATCGATCAAGAAAAAAATGATCCGCAGGCACTTGCTTTCAATCGCATAGAACAATTGACACGGCTATATCCTAAATCAGATTTTAGATATTCAACTACATACGATGAAATGACCGAACTTACAAAGAAGCTTTCATTAGATGAAATTAAAAAATTCTATGCAGACTTTTATAATAGTAGCAATACAACAGTAGGTGTTGTTGGAGAATTTAACGAAGAGATGGTTTTGTCGGAATTAAATTCCATTCTAGGAAACTGGAGTTCACCATTAAAATTTGAGCATGCAGCAGATTCGTACTCAAAAGCAAGTGCTACTTCTGAAAAAATTCTAACACCTGATAAAAAGAATGCAACGATGGCAGCAAGAGAAAATTTAATTTTACAAGATAACAACGCAGATTATCCGGCGTTGATTATGGGAAATTATATGTTGGGTGGTGGATTTTTAAATTCACGATTAGCCACACGCATCCGTCAGAAAGAAGGAATTTCTTATGGCGTAGGATCATGGTTAAGATCATCAGCATTAGACCCAAGTGGAGAATTTGGCTCGTATGCGATTTATAATCCTGAGAACTCTAGTAAATTAATAACAGCATATAAAGAAGAGATAAATAAAATGTTGGCCGATGGATTTACTGAGGCAGAATTAAAAGATGCTAAGTCAGGTTTCACACAGAGCAGAAGTAAAAGCAGATCGGAAGATTCCTATTTAGCGAATCGACTTTCAGATTATTTATTTCTGAATCGTACGTTCAACTTCGACGAGACACAGGAGAATCAAGTGAATGCATTAACAGCAGCTCAAGTTAATGCAGCTATGAAAAAATGGATTAATCCGGCGGATATCACGATTGTTCAGGCGGGGGATTTTAAATGAGTGAGTGGTGAGTGGTGATTGGTGAGTAAAATTGTAATTTGAGAATTGAGATTTGAGAATTGTAATTTGAAGATTGAGAATTGTAATTTGAAGTTGAAAATTGTAATTTGAGAATCGAGCTTAGACATTTCAAGTACCGCAAATAAAAAAGGGGAATCAATCATATTGATTCCCCTTTTTATTATTTCCTATAGGTAAGTGGTGAGTGGTGAGTGGTGAGTAAAAAAATGACCCTGACCTTTTCACTTAATAATTAATAATTAATACTTAATACTTCTTACTTGATATTTCTTACTTAATACTTAATACTTCTTACTTAATACTTCATACTTCATACTTCATATTTCTTACTTCATACTTAATACTTCTTCCTTCATACTTCTTACTTCATATTTCTTACTTCTGCAAACTACTTCGCAGCTACAGCACTCAACACTTCAGCCATCGTGATTCCGATTACAGCGGGCGAATCGACAACAGTGATTCCGCATTCGCGCATAATTTTCATTTTAGCTGCGGCGGTATCATCAGCTCCACCAACAATAGCACCGGCATGACCCATACGACGGCCTGCAGGAGCTGTTTGTCCTGCGATAAATCCAACGACAGGTTTAGTCCCGTTTATTTTAATCCAACGAGCAGCTTCCGCTTCAAGTCCACCACCAATTTCACCGATCATAATTATTCCGTCGGTTTCAGGATCATTCATCAATAGCTCAACAGCTTCTTTCGTAGTAGTTCCAATAATTGGATCGCCACCGATACCGATAGCAGTTGAAATACCCAAACCTGCTTTCACAGCCTGATCGGCTGCTTCGTAAGTAAGCGTACCCGATTTAGAAACGATACCAATTCTTCCCGCTTTGAAAACGAATCCGGGCATAATACCCACTTTACATTCGCCGGCAGTAATAACACCCGGACAATTTGGTCCGATCAAGCGCGCTTTACGACCAAGTAAATATTCTTTTACCATAATCATATCTTTCACCGGAATACCTTCAGTGATTGTAACAATTAGTTCGATTCCGGCTTCAGCAGCTTCCATAATTGCATCAGCAGCGAAAGCCGGCGGAACAAAAATGATAGAAACATTAGCGCCGGTATTTTTCACAGCTTCATCAACAGTATTGAAAACTGGACGATCGAGATGAGTAGTCCCACCTTTTCCGGGAGTTACGCCTCCAACTACTTTCGTTCCGTATTCGATCATTTGAGTAGCGTGGAAAGTTCCTTCGCTCCCAGTGAAACCTTGGACGATAATTTTGCTGTTTTTATTTACCAGTACGCTCATTTTATGATGATTTTAAAGTAATTACTTAAGGGTGGCGAAATTAGCGTATTTAATTGAAAATCGTCGAATAATAGGAAATATTTTAAGCACAATTCCTCAATTAAAGAGCTTATTGTTGGCCTGCTAATTTAAATTAGCAATTTAATAAGTACCCTGATAAAGAAATTGGTCAGATTTCATGTGCATAAAAGGAATTCTTTAACTTGACAATTAAGATTGGCCCACTAACCTACCTTAACCTCTAATTTCAAAAATGAGAGATCTTATAATAATAAGAAATCATATACGCTGTATAATAAACAATCATCACCGTTTAAATATGAAGGTCTTTTTCTGTACATTTCACTAGCTTATTTTTAATTCAGAAAGATGAAAAAAAACTACCTTTTTTTATTTATGTTCATTATTGCTTTATCGTCCGAAGCTCAAAATTGTAACACTGATTCCATCGTTACTTTATTTCAAAGGGCCCGCGGCGATAATTTTTATACTTCTATTTCGACTTCTATATTCGATATTGTCAACGGTGTAGTCCCACCTTCTGCGACACCTTTTACAAGAAGGTATTTGAATTTGAATTCGAATCATGACACCCTTAATTATGTATTGACAAAAGGAACAGGTAGCGGCTATGAAAATTATATAAAAACAGATTTTACTTATGATCCGGTAACAAATTTAGTTCTTTCCCGAATGGAATATACAGGTGCCGGAAATAACTGGAGTGTAGTGAGGTCAGAAATTTGGAACTATAATTCGAATAATTTGATAACCGATTATACACAAACTGATACTACCGGAAATTTAAAAAGAATCATTTACTCTTATACAGGCAACCTTCGTCAGTCCATTCTTCATCAAATCGGCACAGGAACAAACTGGACAAATGATATTTTGTTTAATATTATTTATACGTCCGGAATGAGAGATTCACTCCTACTACAAAGATGGGATGCTATATCTTCGACATGGGTTGATAGTTTGGCAGCAAAGTATATTCTAACATTTGACTTCGCTGCTTCACTTTCAGATACAGTTTATCCCGGATCTAAAACAATTATAAATACCTTCACTTATGACACATTGGATTTGCTTCAAAGAAAGTATGATTCAGACAGTACATGGAATGGTTTATACGACAGCAACGAAATACGCTATCAATATATTAATTCTCATCAGGTAGTCTCTGCCACTGTTGCAAAGCATAATGGTTGCGACAACGGAATACAGTACTTTTCGTATGATCAATATGGTGTGCAGACAGGAGAGACACATTCGGGGCATTGTGGAATAGGAAGTGGAGGATCTAGTTCTGTTGTTTATGACAGCAGTTATAGAACCGTACATCAATCTTTAAATTACTGGAGTAGTGTTTCAGACCAAAATTATTACTGGGACTATTATTATTTTTCATCAGACTCAATAATTCTGAATTATATACCAATTCAATCATTTGGAGGGATTGATGCCAGTCGTTGCGCTGGCGATTCAATTATGCCAAACCTAATCAGTGGTGGTGGCTGCGGACGTTTGTCTTATTTATGGTCGCCGTCGATAGGCTTGTCATCCGATACTTCTGCGCAACCGATTATACATTTAAGCAACGACACAATTGTTTATACTATTACTGTAAGCGATACAACTGGCCATTCAACTCAGTCAACATTTACAGCTTATCCGAGATTTTTTGTAACAGTTACCTTCGATACGACGGCCTGTCCGGGTTGTCCTGTTGTCTTATATGCTAGTACATCACTCAGCGCAACTTATGATTGGTACAGAAACGATACAATGATTTCCGGAACACACAATAATGCTTATACTGCAATCAACTCAGGCACCTATTATGTAATAGCCAATACTTCACAATGCGCAATTCGATCGGACTCTATTGCTCTTACATTGTCAGGACTAACCAGAATAAATGGTAACGTTTTCTGGGACAGGGATTCTGATTGCACTTATACTTCTGCCGACACGTCAATAAATGGTTTTGGGTTTCGGCCATTACTGATTGGATTAACTACAACTAATTATCAAGCATTTATTTCTCCTGACTCAAGTGGTTACTACGATCTTCCGATTGATACTGGTACATTCGTTTTAAAATTATATAATCTCTCTGAATTATATTCGCCTTCTTGCTCAAGTTCTGATTCAATTGTGGTTCATATTCCAGCTTATGGTGACACTCTAGCTGGAAATAATTTTGCATTGAAAGGTGATACATCATGCAAAAGGTTAGAAGTAAGAATATCATCATCACAATTCCGGCCATGCCAGCCGGCCACAATTTCAGTATGGTATTTCAATGGCTCGATTACAGCTGAAAACAACGCAGCAATAGATGTCACGATTCCTTCTGAACTGAATGTGACTTCTGCAACCCTGCCTTATATAATAAACGGAAATACTTATTCATTCAATTTGCCGTCATTACTACCAGGGGAAAGCGGTTCAATCACAATTTCCGCAGAGGTTTTTTGTAATACAAGATTGAACAATGCTACTCTTTGCATTGATGCAGAAATAAGTCCCAAGGATTTCTGCTCTTTACATCCCGACTCAACATGGGATGGAAGTAATATTCGAGTAAATTCTTATTGCGATAATGATTCAATGGTTTGTTTCACCATAGCTAATAAGTCGCTTCTATCGACCGGAAATATGAATTCTTCATCCACCTGGAGATTGTACAACGATAATCTCTTATTCAGCCAAGGGTCATTCATCCTAAATGCAAATTCAGATACTGTTTTATGTTTTAATTCCGATGGAAGTACATACCGTCTTGAAGCAGACCGTACTCCAGGATCGCCGGGAGGAACTTATGTTAATTCAAGTATAGAAAGATGTGGGCCTGATTCAAATAATTATTCGCTCCATCAAATACCACTTACTAACTTCAATAACACGTTGCCGTTTTATTATACTTATTGTCATAAAATATCTAATTCCTTCGATCCAAATATTAAATCAGTTCAACCTGAAGGCCTCGGACCAAGCTATTACATTCCAAGTGGTCAACGATTAAAATATAGAATAGATTTTCAGAACACAGGTACTGATACAGCAAACTATGTGGAAATTAATGATCAATTGAATATTTATTATAATAATAATATTTTTGAT
Source organism: Bacteroidota bacterium (assembly GCA_043747595.1). Classification (GTDB taxonomy): domain Bacteria; phylum Bacteroidota; class Bacteroidia; order AKYH767-A; family 2013-40CM-41-45; genus JADKIH01. Next base: position 49,288 of record JAYTOX010000043.1, read on the forward strand.
TTTTCATCAATAGAAATTGTTGGAACATCACATCCTTGTCACTATGAATACAACAATAATACGTTTACATGTAAATTTTTTAATATCAATCTTCCTGATAGTAGTGTAAACCAATTAGCAAGTCATGGTTATGTGGAATTTACAATCAAAACTTTTCAAAACATAGCTAACGGAACATCATTTTTAAATAGGGCTCAAATAATTTTTGATTCAAACTCTCCGGTTCTAACACCATTTGTAAGAAACACTATTTGCAATATTGTTATTCCAAAAGTTGTTATCAGTGCCGATTCATCATTTTGTTTTGGACAAACACTAAAATGCAAAGCAACTATTCAAAATGGAGGAACTTCACCTCTTCCCTATATACTATGGTTCAGGAATGGAACTCAATTAAGTTCAGGCTCTGGTCTTGATTCATTAATCTTTCCTAGTCTTCAATTTAATGATACGATCAGTTGCAAAGTGCAGAGTACTGCTCTATGTGCATATCCATTCTATGCTGAAAGCAATAAATTAATATTTAACCAATATTCAATCCCAAAACCAACGATCACATTCAATTCACCCGATCTTATTTCAACATTAGCACCTTCATATCAATGGATTTACAATCAAATTTGGATTTCGGGTGCTATATCTCAGACTTACGCGCCTATAAATAATGGAACTTACCGAGTACTAGTGACGGATAACAATGGATGCATCGCAGTATCTGACCCGTATGTTTTTTTTAGCGTTGGTGTAAGTAAAAATAGTATCAACAACTTGGTTATTTATCCAAATCCCGCCTATGATTTTATCAATATTGAATATGTTTCAACGATCACTTCAGTTCGAATCATGGATGCAATTGGAGAAATAGTGTATTCAGCTCGATCAAGTTCAAATTCAATTAGTGTGTTATTAAAGGATATAAATCAGGGAAGGTATTTGATTGAAGTTTCAACTGCGGATGGTAAATTTTATCGGCCTTTGATAATTTTTAGAGATAAATAATAAAAACTTAGTGGAAAAGTGTATGCAATAGTTAGTTCGAAATTCAATATTTCATACTTTCATCTTACACTTGTCCTCCACTGTTTCCGTAAATAATAATGGTTTTACCAAATTTTCACCTTTGATAAAACATGTAACAGAAAACTGGTCTTTGAATTAAACCAACAACTTAATATAAAGTTAACCAGTCTATTTTAAAACATTTCACTTTAAAAATATAAATTGAGACAACATATTTTTACTTCGATGGAAAAACACGACCTTTCGCTGATTGCAAATGAATAGCAATTTACTCGCCATCAAAATCAAGACTAGTCAATTCCCAAAAATTAAAGAACCAAGTTAAAGTTGAACCATTCAGAAACCATAGTCGCCTTAGCAACCGCACCCGGAATGGGAGCCATTGCAGTCATCCGACTCTCAGGCCCAAAGGCGATAGAAATTGCCGATTGCTTTTTTGTTGGGAAGAAGAAGGAAAAAAAAATAATCGATGCATCAACACATACGCTTCACTTTGGAGTGATTAAAGATGATGAGCAAATGATTGATGAAGTATTAGTCTCCATTTTTAAAGGGCCTCACTCCTACACCGGCGAAGATGTGATTGAAATTTCGTGTCACGGTTCAGTGTTTATCCAGCAGCAATTACTCAAGATCTGTCATAAGTATGGAGCACGTTATGCAGAGCCGGGCGAATTTACGTTACGCGCATTTTTAAATCGCAAGATGGATTTATCGCAAGCAGAAGCAGTAGCAGATTTAATAGCGAGCGATTCTGCAGGTGCACATCGATTAGCGATAGAACAAATGCGGGGCGGATTTTCAGATGAGATTGCTAAATTGAGAAATGAGTTAATTCATTTTGCGTCGTTGATCGAATTAGAATTAGATTTTGCCGAAGAAGATGTAGAGTTTGCCAGTAGAAAAGATTTGCAGTCGACAATTATTCGATTACAAAAATATCTTCAACAATTAATTGAGTCGTTCGACTATGGCAATGTAATTAAAAGTGGAGTGCCCGTAGTGATAGCCGGAAAACCGAATGTAGGTAAATCGACATTGTTGAATGTGTTGTTAAAAGACGATCGAGCAATAGTAAGTGAGATAGCAGGGACTACGAGAGATACGATTGAAGAAGAGATTACCTTAGGCGGAATAAAATTTCGATTTATTGATACAGCGGGGATCAGAGAAACGCAAGATACGATTGAGAAAATAGGTGTTTCAAAAACTTTCGAGAAAATGAAACAGAGTCCGATAGTACTTTATTTATTTGACCTCCATGAAACAGGTGCAGGAGATTTAAGGAGAGAGATGGATGAGATCAAGAGCGAACTTCACACAGCGATTCAGTTAATTCCGATAGGGAATAAAGCGGATAAGGAGAATAGTAAAATAATAGAAAAAGAATTTCACGATTTTAAAAACATTCATTTTATTTCGGCGAAAGATAAAATCAATATAGATGAAATTATTCAGGTTTTGCTCGACTATGTGAATGAAGGAAAAATAGAGCAGCACAATACGATAGTAACGAATGCGCGACATGCAGAAGAGTTGAGAGAAACATCATCGGCCTTGGCACGAGCTTATGACGGATTAGAAAAAAAAGTAACAAACGATTTCATTGCCGGCGATCTTCGTCTGGCTTTGCATCATTTGGGTATGATAACCGGAGAAATATCGACCGATGATTTGTTGGAGAATATATTTTCGAAGTTTTGTATTGGAAAGTGACCGAGCAAAAGAAGCAAATACCAAACTCACATTGCTCGGCAGAATGTTGTGTGAAAGCATGTGAGAAGGATCATTCAGCCGCACACAGGTGAATGAATTAATAGTACGTGCGCCTCTCTAAACATTTCGCTTTTAGGCTGTTAATCATTCTTCATCAATCATTATTCATTATTCATTATTCATTAATCATTATTCATTAATCATTCTTCCTTATTCACCGCAATTAAAGAGCTATTAACGGAATTGATAGAGCTATTTTTTATTTATCCAATTTTATTTATTACTCTTGGTTATCGTTCAATTTTTGTTCAGATATAATCTAAAGTGCTATGAAAAATTTGCTTACCGATGCCACCGGACGAGTGTTATTGACAAAAAAAATAGAGCATCTTTCAACCAGCACTACTTTGGACATTAGTACTTTTCAAAACGGACTTTACCTAGTTCGAATTTATTCGAATGACGGCGTACTATTGAATAACAAACTCATACTAACTAAATAAAAAATGAGAAGGCTGATTTTTTTATTTTTGATTGTTTCCAATGGTTGCTTTGGTCAAGGTCTTTCAAATTTATGGTTAATGGGCTATTCATGTTGTTCAACCAACTTTGGAGGTTTGGACATGGATTTTAATTCAGGTTCATTGACGATGAATATTCATGATCGGTACATGGGATTTACAGAAACGGTAGGTAGCATATCTAATTCAAATGGAGATCTCTTATTTTATTCCAATGGCATTTATGTAGCCAATGCGTTAGACGATACCATGCAAAATGGAACGGGGCTGAATCCTAGTGCCTATACTAGTTCAATCATTGCTACACATGGACTAGCTATTCCGCAAGGAAATTTGGTGATTCCCTTTCCCGGCGATTCTACCAAGTATTACCTCTTTCATGAAACAGACGACGACGATCACAGAACTAATGTCACGTTGTTTTTGTATTATTCCGTAATTGACATGCGACTTGATGGTGGATTGGGAGCAGTAGTACAAAAAAATACGGTGCTCTTAAACGACAGTTTGGTAGGTGGCCGAATTACCGCTACCAAACACGCAAACGGACGCGACTGGTGGCTCTTTGTACACCAGTACAATACCTCGAAAGCCTTTACCTTTCTCATTACCCCACAAGGTATCTCTGCAGCTATTCAGCACGATTTGTATAACCCCCGTGGCATCTGGTATGGCCAAGCCTTGTTTTCACCACAAGGCGATAAGTTTGCTTATTATGAACCTTACAACGATTTAGATATTTTCGATTTCGACCGTTGCACTGGAACGTTCTCTCATTTTGTTCACATCAACATCAACGATTCTGCTTTTGCAGGTGGTGCTGCCTTTTCTCCTTCGGGCAGGTACTTATACATCTCAAGTGTTTATGAGATTTATCAATTTGATTTGCAAGCTACACCCATAGTCAGTTCTAAAACAACTGTAGGAGTATATGATAATTACCAAGAACAAGGTTTTTATCAAGCTTTTTACTTAGCTGCCTTAGCAACCGATGGAAAAATTTATATTAATTGTACTGACGGATCTAAATATTTTCACGTCATCAACGCACCAGATAGTGCCGGCCTAGCGTGTAATTTTGTGCAGCGTGGCTTGCCGCTGCCTCGATGGGATGCTTTTACCATGCCGAATTATCCCAACTATTTTTTAGGTGCTGATGCTAACTCGCTTTGCGATACACTCTCCACCGGCATCGCTTCTATCCAACCATCGGTAGCGGCATTTTCTGTTTTCCCCAATCCGGTACGCGATCAATTATTTATTACCCACTCCTTAAAAGAACCGGTTCAACGCATCACCCTGGTGAACTCAATCGGTCAGGTGCAAGACTTACCTTTTACCACAATCAACAACGGTGAGTACTTGCAAATAGACTTTCACAATTTTTCCGCAGGCATTTATTACCTCCAACTCACTACGAAAACGCAAGTGGTGAGTAGGAAGGTGGTGAAGTAGGAAGTAAGAAGGATGAAGTAAGAAGGATGAAGGATGAAGGATGAAGGATGAAGGATGAAGTAAGAAGTAAGAAGTAAAAAGTAAAAAGTAAAAAGTAAAAAGTAAAAAAAAACAAATGAAAAGTAAGAAATGAAAAGTAAGAAAAATGACACAGTTAATTGATCAATCTCATCTCATATGATGAACATAAAAAAATTAGTTGTTTTCATTCTTAGTTTACTCAGCTACTTCATAGGTAACGCTCAGAATACAGACACAACAAAAAAAATTACAATAGGTGCGAAAATATATTTTGATAATTCGGGCAACCCGGGATTAAATGTATATAAACTAGATGTAGTAAATTATGAAATCAATCTAACGAAGTCGATTTCAAACCATTTTGGAATACAAACTGGAATCCATGTGGTGACTAAAGCTACAGTCTTAGAAGAGCTACCATTCTATTATCACTATTTTACGATTCCTATAGGTGTGAAATACCAGAATCGATTATTTTATTCAATGGTTGGTGCTTATGTTGATATAAATTATAACCAATCTTCGAAAAAAACATATGAATTTTATAATCTTCCAAGTATCCCAAAATCAAATTATGGATTTTATTATGGAATCGGTTTGGAGAAAGAAATAGATAGAAAAGTTAGTTTGAGTATTGATTTCAGAGAACTAGTCGATTTTGAATCCAAAGATAAAAAGCGTACAACTTGGAGGTTTGGTATGATAACTTACGGCTTTTCTTTTGGCGTAAACATTAAAATATAATTCTTATGAAAATATATTTATTAATAATTATTTATGTTTTATATTCTGTTAGATAAATTGGACAGAATAACATACTTCTTGCTCGGCAGAATGTTGTGTGAAGGCATGTGAGAAGAATCATTCAGCCACACACAGGTGAATGAATTAATAGTACGTGCGCCTCACTAAACATTTCGCTTTTCGGTCATTTTTTTTACTTACCAATTACTACTCACTACTCACTTAAAAGTTTTCTTTTGCTTGTTGTTGTTTGATTTTGATAAAAGCATTTTTGTTACTCAACTGTTACTTTCTGAACAGTAACGCTTAGTTATCAGAGTAGTAACAACCTCTGTATTGGAAAGTAAAATAAGAAAAGCACCAAACAGACCAACAATACCTTTTATTTTTCTACTTATATGAAACTTTTCTAAAAAATAAAATACTTTATTTTGCATTTGTTCCGTAAATAAAAACTGAAACGAAAAAGTATTTCCGGAATTCAAATCAATGCAACTGCAAAAAATTGAAACCAAAATTTATGAGGTACGTGGGAATAAGGTAATGTTAGATTTTGACCTTGCTGAATTGTATGACGTCGAAACTAAACGATTGAAAGAAGCTGTCAGGCGAAATATTGATCGATTTCCGGACGACTTTATGTTTGAACTTACAAGAAACGAATACAATATTCTAAGGACGCAAATTGCGACCTTAGAAAAAGGCAAAGGCAAATACAGTAAGTTTAATCCTTTCGCCTTTACTGAACAAGGAGTAGCAATGCTTTAAACGGTATTAAAAAGCACGAAAGCAATTCAAATAAACATTTCAATTATGCGAGCCTTTGTATTAATCAGACAATTTGCTTTAACGAATAAAGAACTTGCAGAAAAACTAAAAGAACTAGAAACAAAATACGATAGACAATTCAAGGATGTGTATGAAGCAATAAACTACTTACTAAAAAAAGATCAA
>JAYTOX010000044.1:0-56590 GCA_043747595.1 Bacteroidota bacterium
CGTTTCGTGATATTATGCGGTATTAATCTTCCTTTCGGAAGGCTATTCCCCAGTTACAGGTAGATTGCATACGCGTTACGCACCCGTGCGCCACTCGCCGGCATGTATTGCTACACCCGCTGCCGTTCGACTTGCATGTATTAGGCCTGCCGCTAGCGTTAATCCTGAGCCAGGATCAAACTCTCCATTGTAAAGTTAAATTTCTGTCTCTGTTAGGATTGTTACTTCAAAATTATGTCAACATAATTGACGGTTAATTAGGGCTTATTATTTCCTATTCAATTCTTCAAAGAACGTTATACTTATAATTGCTTTCTCCTCTGTAAAGATTCGAATTAAGTATTCCTTTTTTATTCTCTCCAACTCCGTTGAGTTAGTGATCAATTCCCTACTTGTTTTTCGGGCTGCAAAGATAACAACTAGATTTAACTTTGCAAACTTTTTATTTAATTTTTTTCGTTTTTCGCTAACCTTCTTATTCCCAGCTTGAAAAAGTTAATTTGATGTGTTTTTCAAATCATACGCTACTTTTCTTCCCCTGCTTGTTTCGCTAAAAATTCCCCTTTGTTTAAATGAACGTCGTTGTTATTGGGGATGCAAATGTACTACCTATTTTAGATCCTCCAAATATTTAAACATCTTTTTTATAAACATTTTCACTAATTCTACTATTCTTCTTAAAACCAACATAATAAAGTTTCATTTTACGCCCTTTTGACCTTTTCAAGTGATATTTATTACCTTCTAAGTGCCGATTAATGATCCATTTTCGCTGTTTTGGGATGGTGACGCAATGATGAATAACTCGTTTTCAATAAAAAAACAGAAGCTTAAGTTCTGCTTTTACACTCCTATGGCGTCGAAAATGATACCGGCAAAACCTTACCGTTATAATAACAAAAACCGTTTTCTACAAAATCACCAATATAACGAGCCATTTGGTCAGGTTTCATACTTGCTGTAAAACTCGGAAACGCACTTTTAAACATTTCTGTTTCCACACTGCCCAAAGCCAAACAATTTACTGCAACTCCAAATTCCGAAAGCTCCTCTGCTAAGCACTCACTAAGCACACTTAAAGCCCCTTTACTACTACTATACGCTGAAAGACCCGCAAACTTTACACTTCCCATTACGCCCCCAATTGACCCTATATTTACGATGTGCGACCGAAAATGGCTACCATTCATCAAATCACCTGCTTTTAAAAATGGCATCAATGTTCTGATTAATCTTACCGGTGCAAACACATTCACTTCATAGGTTGTCATCCAATCTTCGTCGCTCAATTCTTCGAACGATTTATAACAAAGTACTCCAGCATTATTGATAATTCCCTGTATCGAATCGACCGATTTATTAATTACTCCAACCAAATCATGTAGAAAATCTGGCTTGCTTACATCACCTTGCACTGTAGTTAATCGTCCTCTACCCTCTAACTTTTCAAACTGATTTTTTAATTCAGCCAGCCCATCTTTGCTTCTACTAACTGCAAAAATATGATTGTGCTCTTTACCGGCCAGGTAAATTGCTGTCTGAAAACCGATACCGCCGGAGGCGCCTGTAACTACAATATTCATTGGAATGTAAATTTGCAGGTAAAGAAAATGAAAATGCATCAATAATCTATTTACATTTTTACTTTTACAAAAAAATACACCATTGAAAAAAGCAACTATTACTCTGCTCCTATGTTTATACACTTTGTGTTCATTTTCACAAGACAACACACTCCCTACACCAAGTAGTCAAAACAGTAGTCCTAAAAAATCTATTTCACTTGATCGATTTTTTACCGGGGGTGATGTTGGAATTCAATTCGGAACACAAACTTATATTTTGATTGCACCTCTCTTAGGATACCGAATTACTGATGATTTTTCGGCTGGCATCGCAGGTAAATATATCTATTACAACACAAGCGATCGTTATTCAAACTATAACTACAAAACAAATATTTATGGTGGTGGTTTCTTTCTTCGTTATAACATTCTTGATGATTTCTTTTTACATGGAGAATTTGAAACTCTTAGCATGGAAGTTCCATACACTCCCTATCAAACCCAACGAAGATTGATTTCAGGATTATTTTTAGGAGGAGGATACCGACAATGGTTAGGAAATTATAGCTCTTTAAATTTGATGTTACTTTACAATGTTGCAGAAGAAAAATATTCTCCATATCAGAACCCTATTATTAGAATTGGGTTCGACATTGGTTTTTAATGAGCGTCTTTTAAATATGGGATTGCCCTGTAAACATCTAAATCTACATTTCGCATAACTCTATTGTAATACTCTTGTTTTGGTAAATAGTATATTACAAAACCTTTTGCATAAAAGTATAAAGCTTCAGGCTCAGAAATATAATCTCTAATCTTTGCTTTTAATAGTGACGTATCGCCCGATTGAACAATGAGTTGATTAAACCAGCGCCCAGTAACTATTACGGATGGCCTAGAAATCGTATCCATCGATTGAATTAATTTCTTTACAAACCTAATTCCGTTTTCCCTTCTCGTATAATAGGAATACACCGGTCCTTCAGCCATATCAAAATTTAATTTCTCTCCTCCTGCATCAAATGTTTTAGAAAAGCGAGAAACCTTTGCAGCATCAAAACGATCATTTGGAGAAATCGTAAAAAGAAAAGATGATGCAATCAACATTAAACAGAAAAAAATAAACCCTCGTCGGTATAAATATTTGCCATATACCATGATAACGAAAGGAACAATTGGTATGAGATAACCCGACTCCATAGGCAATTTCAAAAAAGCGATTATGTATATATCTATTGCAATTAACCAAGCAATTACATAACGTTCGTTGACACTTTTAGGAAATAAAAAATTGTTTTTTGATTCTTTATGTGGCAAGAAAAATAAAATAGTTGTTAAGAATATTCCAACTATCCCTAAAACACCCCATACCTCAATTGAAAACTTGTATAGCACTTTTGGTATAGATGGATAAGGAACATCGTAGTATGTAAAAAAATCGAAATGATATTTAATCATCAATGGCAAGTAGCAAAGTATAGCAACCAACAATGACGGAAGTATTAACTTGAAGGTTCTTTTTAAATTCTCTTGCAGTGAACTTTTCTTAAACAATAAAATAGAAAAGGGAATTAACATTGCCCCTGAGGTTATCCTCGAGCCAATAGCTAAACCAATTAAAATTCCAGCAACAATTAAGTGATCTTTCAGCATAAAATACATTCCTGCCATAATAAAACCAAGCGCAATCATATAATCGATTGTTGTTGTACTATGAATAAAAATAACAGGTACAAAAGCAAATGTAAATGCAGCGAGGAATACAGACTTGAACCGCAAAACTTTAAGAGATAATGCAAAAAATAATGCACCAATTGTAGTAAAAACTGCAGAAACTAAATTGGTCCCTGCACTTCCAAATGAACTTACCAACGAACACAAAAATTCGTGTACAGGGTAACCGGGAAACCTTGATGGGATATACTCTCCAGTAAGGTGTAAATGGGCACTTGCAATGGCAACAGACCAACTATCGCCATCTAGCCCATAACCGGAATATATAAATGGCAGACGTGAAGCAAAAACGACTAATGCAAAAAGTAAGTACTTGAGATTTTCTTTACGGTTATTTATTTCCACAGGCAACAAATTCCTATTTAGGAATTTCAAAATTTAAGAGCCAAAGATGAATTAAAGTTAGAATTAAATCAAGAAAAAGTGGTAATTTACTTAAAAGTCTTCCAATTTCAATTGACTTATAAAATGCATGATACGATTTGCCTTCCGATTTACTCTTTCACTTGGCTGGGTAGGACTCCACTTAAGAGGGCTAGGTAAAATAGCAGCAATGAGTGCAGATTCTCTAACGCTAAGCTTCGATGCCGGTTTATTAAAATAATCATTTGCCGCTGCTTCAACTCCGTAAATACCGTCGCCCATTTCAATTACATTTAAGTAAACTTCCATAATTCGTTGTTTGCTCCAGAAAAGTTCAATCAGTGATGTAAAGTAAACTTCAAATCCTTTTCGTACCCAAGAACGACTCTGCCATAAAAAAACATTTTTGGCTGTTTGTTGACTGATTGTACTTGCCCCTTTCAATTTCTTGCCTTTATGTTTTGCATTATAGGCTTCTGCTTTTTTGATAGCTTCCAAATCAAATCCAAAATGCTCTTCAAATTTTTGATCTTCAGCAGCAATAACAGCCAAAGGCATTGCAGTGCTTATCTTATCTAAGCTTACCCACTTCTTATGAATTTTCATTTCTTTGCCATCCATTTTTTGCTCAACACATCTACCAATCATTAATGGAGTAAATGGAATAGGGACAAAACGAAATATCAAAACAGAAACTATACTGATTGCAATAAACCATAAACCAGCCTTTAAGAAGAATCTAACTATTTTTTTGATCATGAAATTATTTATTGCAAATCAACGACAACTTTTTCTTTAGGATTTAATGACATAATAAAAATAGTTTGCAGCCCATTTCTTTTTACCACTATGTTTTTTTCACCTGCAGAAACATCTTTAGCTTCAGTTATAAATGAAACTCCATTAATTGAATTTTCACCTTCATTAAATATTAGACATCTTCCATCTAACCCCGTCGATATTTTTATTTTCTCTAAATCCATTCTATAATTCATCAATTCACTAATTGTTGTTACCAAAATTTTTCCGGAATCATAATACGACCTAAGTAAATGAAGCGCATTATCAAATTCAGAGTTTACAATAATTTTATCACCGCTATAAGTATAAAATCCGGTAGTACTATCTACTCTAGCAGGGTAACAATGAAGAATACAGTTTGTAGCACTCTTGTACAGATCATTCAAACGATTTTCACTGAAATAAAAACTCCACAAGTCACCATTAGGCGGATCAAGAGTAAAAGTGGTAAGCCAAGAATAAAAAGGGAAATCAATATTAGGAAGTTTAAAATATTCCGGAGTAGGAAAACAATTTCCCCAACCCAAATAAGGGCTAGAAAAAAAAGAATTAAATGCAGCATTTTTAAAAATAGCTGAATCTTCATAGTAATTATTCCAAAAATAATGGACGCCATTATTTAAAAATTGCTCACTTAAATCGTGCTTAGAATTCCGAACTACACCATCGCAAACCACATCCTCACGATTACTTTTTGGATCATTATCATAGCCATGATCGATCCATGTAGGTGAGCCAAAATTATTTTTCATAAATGATAGCGCATCTTGTGCAATTTTTAAAGTAGTAGTGAAAGGATCAGGAGTATGCAAACAGACATCATATTTTTTCAGCTTCAATTGAAATAAAAATTCCTTAAAAGAGTCCGATCCGGTAATAGACAATGCTGAAGTAGAAAATCTTTTATCTTTAACTGAATTCTTTTGATCTTCAGGATTAGAATAAAAAACACTTTTAGTGATTGGAATTTTTTGTCCTACAAAACCTCCTGTTGAAGAGTCGGCATTAATAATATCTTCGCTACCAAAATTAACCGCTCGTTGAGTTCGGATGTCAGAAAAGTCAGCATGCTCAGTCCAAACCATTGAACCCAAATAACCATCAGGGTTTTTCAATACTCTTACAATATTTTTATTTTTACTTATCTCACTTAGTAAAAAATCGTTGTCGAGCACATCCCCTTTCTTATAAATTTGACACGACCTATCGGTAAAAAATGAGCGACTTTTATCGAGTTCAGGGAAATACATAAAAGGGTGGTCATAAGAATATTCGCAATTAAAAATTACTAGTTTTTTATCTTTAGATAATTGGAACGACGAAATTTTTTGATTTCTATAAATCAAGAAATCACTCAGGCTGCCTTTAAACTGAACTCCTTCTTTATCCAACCAATATTCTGAATTAAAATTAAGGCTGTCTATCATCGAGTTTTTAGTAAAAACCTTCCGAAGCTCAACTCGATATTTATAAATAACTGAAGCTTGAAGTACAGCACAATCTTTTAGGAATTTAATGTGTGATTTAATTTCTAGTCGATTTCCATTAAAAAAATACTCCAAATTGACAGAAATAATTTTTGAAGAATATTCACAAACAATTTTTTTACTGTCAGTCGTAAAATTGGTATGGATTGTCTTCGGACATGCTAATAACAAACTAGAAATAATTTTATCCTTCTGACTTTTTTTGTATTTAATAAACACCGAAGCACTTTCTAAGATTGTATCACCATTTGAAGAAACAATAGTATAATCGCCATTAATCGTGTCGCCTAAAAAATTAAATGAATTATTTCCGGCTAAGAGAACTTGCCCTTGACCTTTATTTTCGGGAATTTTTATTTCCGGAAGAAACGTTTGTTGCACTAGCTCTTTAAATTCAATTTTTAAATTATCGATGTCAACATAATTTTTACCTGAAGAATTCCAACCATAAATTGAGAAACTATTTTCAGGTAGTATTAAGTTTCGAGGAATAGTAATCTTAATCGTAGTGCTTTTCCAATTGCTGTTCGAAGAAATTGGATATGAAATCCAATATATTGTTGAATCATTATTTACAATAGAAAAAACTAAAGAGAAAGGAATATTTTGGAAAAGAGTTCTTGTCGAAAGACTAATTGTAATATCCAAGTTTCTAAAAGTTAGTTCTTGGGGAATTTGCTTTTTGATTCCTAACCCATAAGAATTCAGCGAATCAGTTCTTGAAAAATGATTTCCTGTTAGTGAATCTCTTAAAACTGTATGAGTATTTTCCCAGACTAAAGACGAAACATGTCCATCCAAATCATTTTCCCATTGAAGTAATTGAGAAAACGAGGAAGAAAATCCGATTAGAATGAATATAAAAATTAGGAAGATTTGCTTGCGCATATAACTTTAACTTAGGAAGCTCAAAAATAGTTAAAGTGGGTCGGCAAACAATTTTATTGCGAATTTTTCTGAATAAGTCTTTCAGTACCGGCTTTACTGCTGTAAAGGGCAGCATTTTTCAGATCGCCGGTAATTCTATATAAGCGAGACAAGCTATCAAGAAATGTCAAAGAAGTAGGGCTATCGTCTAAATTGAGGCGAAGCAACTTTATAGCGTCATCGTATCTTTGCCTTTTAGAAAGTTGGCTTGCGAGTTGATTAACATGTTCTTCAGAAGCTGGATATTTGCGTTGAACAACTTCTCGTTGAGATTGAGTAACCACAGATGCGATATGATTCAATTCGTTTTTAATAGCAGTGACTCTTTTCATAAAATACTCATATGGAATCATCTCATCAAGTAAATCATTTTCATATGTAAGTAAACACCTATTGAGATAATCAAATGCTTCCCAAGGCTTATACCTCTTCCTAACATATTTTTTCAAAAGCACATCCCCTTTTACCAAGTAAACCGTATCTCCATTTGTTTCGATCAGGTTATTAAAATTGATCAATGAAGCCAACGCGATTTGAGAATAATTTTGCGATTCATTTTTGAATCCTCCGCATGTGGTTTGCCAAATTTTATTAAAAAGTTTGACTCCGCCAGAATCAGGATTGATGGCATCTATTACACATCGAACATTTCCGGGGCCGGCGTGATATGCATGCAAAACCAGCAGTCGAAACCAAAGGTCTGTTTCTTTATAAGCTATATTTTTCTCGTCTAAAAACTTTTTGATGTATGGTATGCAACTAGTTTTAATTAAAGAAGAAGCAGCTTTAGCTGACTTTTCAAGATCCGAACGTTCATCAACATATTTATTTACTTTCAATCCATAACGGAGCGCTACAGATCTCATTAGTTGGAAAGGGCCATTGGCACCGACCGATGATTTTGATTTTAGTTTGCCAGGGCTTTCAATTAATAAGATCGTTTGAGCATACCACGGATCGCAATTATTTTTTTCAAAAGCAACAATAGCTCTACTGATTATTGGCAGAACTTTTTTCACCTCATAAAATTCTCCTTTACCTGCAGTAACAAATAAGTAATCAGGATTATCAACTTCAAACACTTTGCAGAGGCTGTCTTTAAAGCAAAGTTTTTCGGGTTCAGTCTGACTCATCCAAACAGAACGGTTCACTCTATGAATAGGACGGCGGCAGTAAGAAATATTTACGATACAAGTATCGCTCGTCATGTTTATGACCTCTTTCCAAAAAACTGCTTGCGGTAGAGTGTCCCAACCTTGAGAATGCATAGTTGAATCCTGTAAAAAATGCAGATGTAATGTGTCATTATAAGTAATGACAGTTTTATTGACAATATTAAAATTGCGTTCGTCCTGAGCCCATGAACTGGTGAGCGCTAAAACGCAAAATAAAGTCAACACTATTTTTTTCATTAGGTATATAATAATAATAGAATTACGATCCGTTCAAAACGAAGTTCACGTAATTCTATTATAAATCTTACAATAAGGGTTAAACTCCTCTTAGTTTTTCTTTGTATCGTTTAATCTGACGAGAAAGAACTTCAATACAAAGATCTGTTGCTTCTTCAAAAGTGTGACATTGTTCTTTGGCAATTATATCGTTGCCTGGAATTTGAATAAGAATTTGAACAATTTTATTTTTGTTGTCACTTGATTTGTCAATTTTCAAAGTCACTTCACTTCCAATAATCTGGTCATAAAAATGAACTAGTTTCTCTACTTTTTCTTCTACAAATTGCAACAGTTTTTTGTCTGCATCAAAATGAATTGATTGTACTCTAGTTTTCATAAATCCTCCTCTTTTTTTTAAGCTCGTGGGTGAGCCTGTTTATATACTTCTTTTAATTTTTCAATAGTGTTATGCGTGTAAATCTGAGTTGCGCTTAAATTAGCATGGCCCAGTAATTCTTTTACACTGTTAATATCGGCTCCATTATTTAGCATGTGAGTTGCAAAAGTATGACGTAGTACATGCGGGCTCTTTTTTTCAAGAGTTGTTACGCCACCCAATCGTTTAGTTACAATTCTATACACCATTTGAGGGTACATACTAATGCCTTTCGACGTTACAAAAAAAGCAGCAGGAAAAGGAGCAAATTCATTTCTTAATGAAAGATATTTTTCCATTATCTCCTTCAAGTTATTCGTAAACGGAATAATTCGTTCTTTGTTTCTTTTTCCCAGAACTTTTAGCTGACACTGAAATAAGTCGATTCGATCGTCTGTAAGTCCTACCAACTCAGCTCTTCTCATACCTGTAGCATATAATAATTCCAAAATAAGTTTATCACGAACAGGCTCAAAACTTTCACCGAAATTAACTTCACTAAAAAGCATTTTCATTTTGCTTTCGTCAACATAAACAGGAAGACGTTTAGAAATTTTTGGCGATTGAATTTTAAGCAAAGGACTTGATTTTACTTCTCCTTTTTTCATAAGGAATTTATAGAAACTTTTGAGAGAAGTAATTTTTCGATTGATAGACCGAGTACTGATCTTTGCTTCCATTAAATTAACCATCCACGATCGAACCATTGTTGATTCAATTTGAGCAGGATCTACAACAGCGTAAAGTTCACTTTGGAACTTAAAAAATTGCTTTAAATCATTCTCATACGCAAGAACAGTGTTGACTGAAAATCGTTTTTCAAAACGCAGATATTGGAGAAAGCTTTGTATGATCATAGATAACAAAAAAAAGAGAAACAAGCGTTAAACACCTATTTCTCTTTTCGTATATATTCTTCTTACTGTCATGTGACCTAAAGGTTACAACTACAGTAAAGATACTATTAATATTATCTAAATCAATTTTCTTAAAGAATATTAGTCCGCTTCATCTCAGAGATGTATTTAGCGTGAATCATTTCCTGACGACGCTCAACTGACGGTTTTTCAAAAGTTTGACGACGACGTAATTCACGAACTACACCTGTGCGTTCGAATTTTTTCTTGAATTTTTTAAGAGCCTTATCGATTGACTCATTTTCTTTAATCGGAACGATGATCATGTTTTAATTTTCAGATTTGGACCGCAAAAGTATTGATTTCTTTTTGATTCGCAAATTATTTTAATATTTCTCTTGAAATTACTAGTTTTTGGATTTCACTGGTGCCCTCCCCTATAGTACAAAGCTTTGAATCGCGGTAAAATTTCTCAACAGGGAAGTCTTTTGTATACCCATAGCCCCCAAAAATCTGAACTGCATCTGTAGCAACCTGAACAGCAACCTCGGAGGCATAATATTTTGCAAATGCACTCTGTTTTGTACATTTTTCGCCCCTATTTTTAAGGTCTGCCGCCTGATAAGTAAGTAGTTCTGCCGCTTCAATCTTAGTAGCCATATCAGCTAATTTAAATGCAATGGCCTGAAAATGAGAGATTGGCTTTCCAAACTGCTGTCTTTCTTGGCTATATTTCAGAGCGGCATCATAAGCTCCTTTGGCAATTCCTATAGAAAGAGCAGCGATAGAAATTCGACCGCCATCCAGTACTTTCATCGACTGTTTAAATCCATCGCCAACATTCCCAAGTATAGCAGATTTGTGAACACGACAATCTTGAAATATCATTTCTGTAGTTTCAGAAGCTCTCATTCCTAATTTGTCTTCTTTTTTTCCTCCTGAGAAACCGGGAGTTCCGCGCTCAACAATAAATGCTGTAATTCCATGTGAGTCGAGCAATTCACCTGTACGTGCTAATACGACAGCCACATCACCACTTTTGCCATGAGTAATCCAATTCTTCGCTCCAGAAATAATATAATGATCACCGTCTTGTTTGGCTACGCATTGCATTCTCATAGCGTCGCTCCCTGTGTTAGCTTCCGTAAGTCCCCACGCACCAATAAATTCACCTGTAGCTAATTTGGGCAAGTATTTAGCTTTCTGTTCTTCATTCCCAAAATTCATAATGTGACCGGAACAAAGCGAATTATGAGCCGCCATCGAGAGCCCAATAGAACCGCATACGCGAGCTATTTCTACGATAGAAGTAACATATTCAAAATAACCAAGTCCGGAGCCATGATATTTTTCAGGAATAAGAATTCCCATCAGACCCTGTTCTCCCATTTTCTTAAAAAGTTCGACAGGAAAAATTTGAGCTTCATCCCATTTCATTATGTTGGGACGAATATTTGTTTCTGCAAACTTCTTGACAGTATCGGCGATCAATGCCTGGCTTTCGTTTATTCCGAATTCCATAGTTTTTGTTCTGTGATTATTTGAATAATTAGACGCAGCTTCTTTGTGATAACTAACCCGTCTTTAAGTAGGGCGCAAGTTTACGGAAGATTTCATCAGTTACCAACGGCAATAACTTTAATTCGTCGAGTTCTTTGAACGATCCATGTTGCTTTCTATAATTACAAATCATCGAAGCGAGCTTTCTACCTATGTAAGGATGGCTCGAAAGCCTTTCAAGCGAATCTGAATTAATATTCAGCAGGATAGGTTGAAAAGATTCAGTGACCACAATTTGTTGAACGAATAAGTTGTACAGTGTGTCATTTAACCCCCAAACCTCTTTCAGTTGCGTCACATCATTAAATCCCCCAATAAGTTGTCTATATTTCACAATACGTGCAGCCAGCTTCCATCCTATTCCTCTTAATTTTTCCAATTGAACAGTATCTGCCGAATTAATATTTAAGAGGCTTTCCTTTGATTTCGAAAAGGCAAAAAAATTATCTGTATGCTTAATAGTGTCGGGTAAATCAATCAATGGAACTATAGTCCGATAAAGATCAGGATTGATTCCATAGATTTTTTTCACATCACTTTTCACTCTGAACTTTCCACCTTTCGAAAGATATTTAAGAACAGAACTAGCTTGCCTAGGGGACAATCCCAACTTGACCCATTCGTCGGAACTTAAAAAATTTGGATTAAATTTCCTGGCAATGGAAATTGTAGATGATGGCGGTGGTGATAGAACGGGCGCCACTATTAAATTTTGAGAAGAAAGCTCTTCCAATGTTTTCGGATCAGGAAATGGGAAGTCGAGTTTACGAGTATTGATGATACACAAGACAACAATTTGAAGAAATAAAATGAACATCAATACAATCAATCCTCGTCTCTCGCGAATAGTAAGCGTGAGATAATCTTGCCAAACAGTCTTAATTTTTTTTCGTTTCATTCAACAAAAGTTTGTCAAATGAAAGGTTCTCAATCAGGCTTTGCAACCAATATAAGTTGGTTCTTTAATAAAGCAAGCCCTTCTAAAAAAGTATGCGGAATAAAATCAAGATCGCGCATTGCTTTTTCAATAATAAAACCTGTAACAGGAGGACGTACAGCAGGTTGATTTAATTCTGAAGATGAGACCGATTTAATAAAACTTTGATCAAGATTAAAAAAATCGGCAATGATTTTAACCATATCTAAAATGTTCATTTGCTCACGACCACTAACATGGTAAATTCCTCTAGAGCGTTTCAATGCTGCAACAATGCAAGCTTCAGCAAGATCTTCAGCCAAAGTAGGAGACCGATATTGATCATTGATCACCGTAATAACTTTTTTATTTTCCAATGAATTCTTCGCCCAAAGAACAACATTCGAGCGACTATTATCATCTACTACGCCATAGATAATGATCGTACGAATTATTGCTGCCGAAATAGCATTTGCTTGAATTAATTTCTCCGCTTCATATTTAGTATGTGCGTAAAAGCTTAACGGATTTGGAATATCACTTTCCACATACGGCCCGGTTCTTCCGTCGAAAACAAAATCGGTAGACAAGTGAATAAGATGAGCATTAATTTTATTAGTTGCATCAATAATGGTTTGGACAGATTGAACATTTAATAACCATGCTTCTTCTCTTTTTGATTCGCACGCATCAACATTTGTCATAGCAGCTGTGTTGATTACTACATCAGGTTGATATTTGTTGAATATATTTTGTACAGCATCGGAGCTAGAAATATCTAATGACTCATAAGTGTATCCATCCTTAGCCTTCATCCGATTTTCTCCTTTAGAAGTGCTTACACAATTAATATTCTCTCTGTTTCTTAATGAATATATTATTTTCTGCCCGAGAAGTCCGTTGCTACCTGTTACTAGAATCGTTTTCATTTTAAAGCAACGTTTGTTTGAATTGAGAAACTTGTTCTTGCGTTCCGAGTACAAACAATTTTGCATCAGGCAACATAATAGTTTCGGGAGAAGGGTTAATAATATATTCTCCTTCAGCCGTTTTAAAGCCTATGATATTCGCTCCAGTTTTATTTCGAATTTCCAATTCTCTGATTGTTTTATTTCTCATCGACTCGGGGAGACTGCTAAAGTGGACTTCTTCTAGACGGATATTAATTCTGCCGGTAATGTGATCAATGAACTCGAGAACATCCGGCTTAGTAACCAATGCAGCCATGTGAGTCCCTCCTATTTTGTCAGGCATGATCACGTTATTCGCACCAGCTCTTTTCAATTTATGTTCTGAACCATCATCAGAAGCTCGACTAATAATTTTCAATTTCGGGTTTCTATCTCTGGCAGTTAGAACAACAAAAACATTTGCAGCATCGCTTGGCAGCGCAGTAATCAAAGCCTTTGCTCGTTCCAAACCTGCTTCGAGAAGCACTTCATCTTTGGTCGCATCACCTTCAATAAAAAGAGTGTTGCCATCAGCATGGAGAGCAGAAATAATTGTAGGATCAGATTCGATCGCAACAAACTTCTCGTTTCCGGAACGTAACTGTTCACAAGCCTGTTTACCATTTCGACCAAAACCACAAACGATTACATGGTCTTTTAATTTTTGGATTTCTTTATTCACGGTATAGTGTCTAAAATAAGTTTGAAATTCGCCTTCAATAACGTAGCGTGTAATCACAGAAATTGCATAAGCGAATGTACCTATGCTAAATATTATTAGAATCGACGTAAATATTTTTCCTGCATCATCTAACTCTTTTACCTCCCTATAGCCAACTGTGGCAATAGTGATAACAGTCATAAACACAGAATCCAGAAATGTATAATTCTCTATTGTATAATACCCAACAATACCAAAGAGCAACACAGCCAAAACCAAGGCAATGGCAATATATAATTTCCTGAAGTATCGTAAATTAATACGTATTGTTGATTTCCCTAACATAAATGAAGTAAATAAATGTACTGCAAAAAAATTAATTCCGCACAAATAATATGGGACAGAAAAAAAATATATAAACTAATAATGCGAAGAATTAAAGATCCCAAACAGTTGTTTTCTGCGCCCTCAAATACGACTTTATTTTAAGCAAGAAGGCAAGAATCATATAGAAAATAACCGGAGACGAAATGGAGAGGCAAGCCGCATAAATAAAAAACAATCTTATCACAGAGGATCGCATGTGAAGTTTTTCGCCCAACCAAGTGCAAACACCAAAGGCTTGTTTTTCAAAAAAAGTTCTGAGTGAAAGAAATCGTTTCATTTTTTCTGACTTATTAAATTTTTACCGATCGCACAAGTTAAACATTTTTTTTCGGAGCAATGATATTGTTTTAACTGAATTAGCGCCTGCGATTGATGCGAATTATGAATGCCGATCTGCAACCCTTTCCATTTTTCAGTAATCTCATTTTTTTCGGCTGGAATATCTTTTAGTAATTGAATAGCCGATTTTCGATAGTCCACGTTGCCGGTGTAAATACTCCATGCAAACTGAAACGGAACAAATGTATTGATGATTATATTGTGGACCGACGACAAACCAATTTTTTTAGGAATATTGGTCGACGACTTATCGAATAAATAATGATCGTCCCAATATTCGTTAATGGAGCCCATTAATAAAGAAACAAATTCATTTTTAGAATGAACGTCTCTTGCAAGAGCAAAAAGATTAGGCGATTTGATCAAGATGCTTGCAAATTGAGCAATCCTTATTGTCGGGAAATTAACAGGCCTCATTCTCATAAATTTCCATGTTTCAACTTGGATAGAATGAAGCGAATACTTGTTTTTAAGGTAAGAATATCTTGTTTGAAGGTCGATCGGATATGGATCTGAAAAATTAGCGGTTAACATTCCTGCTTGACCATATAATAGAGAAACAACATTTTCATTTACGTTGCGTTCTTTATGAATCAAATTTAATGGAAGACTTCTAGCCATCATTTCAAAAGGGATGGCATTCACATTAAATCCGAAATTTTTTGCCAATTGCTGATAGATGCATTCCTCCCAATTTCCTTTTAGTCCATTTAAAGCTACTAAAATATTTTGCGTTTTCAGTCTTAGTCGCTCGTCGCATTTCTCTTCAAATACATTATCCCACAAAGCATGATCAACTTTAGACAAGTAAGAACTGCAGGCAATCCAATTCGGTTGACTCACCAACTCCAAAAAATTATTCCAAAGCTCGGAAGAAAATCTGCCACTCAATTCAATAGTTGGAATATGAGAACCATCGCACCGTTTTGTAACAATGTCATTCTTATAAACCACGTGAAGAATTACGCTATCATAAGCAAGATCACGATGGTGTTTGTGTTTTGTCCATTCAGATGAATTGAGATGAATCTCAACATTACCGGCCCAAAAAGTATTATCTATTTTTAATTTTGCGTTAAAAAAATCGGGACCGGCATTTGTATTATAAATACCTGAATGTATTATTTCCACACGGAGTCCATCATCGGTGATCAAATCATCCGTTGTAAATAATTTATTTTCCCAAAGAAAGTGTAAGAAAGATTCGGTCACAATTTTTTTTACAAAATTAATGACAAGGAGCCGGAAGTCGATTTATTATAATAGACGATCTAACAAAATCTCCATTTCTTTCTGCATTAATTGAGATTGTTCGCGAGCTTTATCGGCAAAATCTTCTCCGGAAGAAGCGTAAATAATTTGTCGGGAAGAGTTTACAAGCATTCCACATTGTTTATTCATTCCTGCAATTGCAATCGATTCTAAATTGCCACCTTGTGCTCCTACACCGGGAATTAATAAGAAATGATTTGGTGCCAAAGTTCTCACACTTTTGAAAAGTTCAGGATGCGTTGCACCAACTACCAACATCAGTTGATCTTCAGTAGCCCATTGTTGTACATGGCTAATTACATGTTCAAATAATTTTGTTCCCGGTTTATTAATCGATGCTCCTACATCGAGCATTTGAAAATCTAATGAGCCCGAATTACTTGTTAATGCCAGTAATATGACCCATTTATTTTCCTTTAAAAAAGGGACAACAGAATCTTTTCCCATATAAGGGGCAACTGTCACGGCATCAAACTGATAATAATTAAAAAAAGCGTCGGCATACATTTCGGAAGTATTACCGATATCACCTCTTTTAGCATCAGCGATTGTGAATAACTGGCTAGGAATGTAATCGATGGTTTTTTTTAGCGATAGCAAACCAGCCGGGCCATTGGCTTCATAAAAAGCAAGGTTTGGCTTATAGCTAACACAGTATTCCGATGTTGCCTGAATAATTTGCCTATTAAATTCGAAGATAGGATCTTCAAAATCTAAAAGATGTTTTGGTATTTTTTTTAGGTCAGAATCTAAACCAATACACAAGAATGACTTCTTTTTCTGGATTTGTTGAAATAAATGTTCACGAGTCATTTGGTAAAAGTACTTATTGTTATCAATTTATTTCTTTATTTGATCAAGGTAATCGATGTTAGCTTAGCTTTAACAACCTCCAAGTTAAATAGAATGCATCACCAAAAAGTGCTCGAATAAAAAAAGTATTAAACACAAAAATTCACTTATGAAAAGTAATCAAATAGCCGACAAAAAGCTTTCACTTTTTGACTCAACAGCCATCATCATTGGATCTATGATTGGTTCAGGGATATTTATTGTCTCGGCCGATATTGCCAGAAAGGTTCAATCGCCGGGAATGTTATTACTAGCTTGGGCAGTAACGGGAGTTATTACAATTTTTGCTGCGTTAAGTTATGGTGAATTAGCAGCAGCTATGCCTAAAGCCGGTGGACAATACGTCTATATCCGAGAAGCATTTGGGAAGAAGTATGGCTTTTTATATGGGTGGACATTATTTTCTGTAATCCAGACAGGAACTATAGCAGCTGTAAGTGTAGCGTTTGCAAAATTCACCGGTGTATTTTTTCCTGTAATATCAGGCAGCAATTATGTTTTTCATCTTGGAAGTTTTGGCATTAGCACGCAACAATTACTAGGCGTTTTCTTGATCATTGGATTGAGCGTTTATAATTATAGAGATGTAAAATCAGGAGCACAGCTACAAAACATATTTACGATTGCAAAAGTAGGAGCATTATTATTCTTGGTAGGAGCTGGTATTTATATTGGGTTCAGCGGAAAAATTCCAACCAATCATTTTTCGCCAGCGTTTCCTGATGTAATAACATTAGCAACCATTGGAACATTTGGAGCAGCATTAACCGGTTCACTTTTTTCGGCAGATGCATGGAACAACATCACCTTTACAGCCGGCGAAGTTAGAAACCCACAAAAAAACTTACCGCTATCATTATTACTAGGAACCGGTACCGTCATAGTTTTGTACATTCTTGCTAATATTTCTTATTTATCTGTTTTGTCGGTCGATCAAATTGCGACTGCAGAGAATGATCGTGTCGCAACATTGATGATGCAAAATGTACTAGGAGAAAATGGCCGATACTTTATTGCAGCAATGATTATGGTATCGACCTTTGGATGTTTAAACGGATGTATTTTTACAGCACCCCGCGTATATTATGCGATGGCAAAAGATGGAATGTTTTTGAAACAAGCAGCAAAGTTGAATAAGAACAATGTACCTGCAAATTCAATTACAATGCAATGCATTTGGTCGTGTCTGCTTTGCTTCTCTGGAACATACAATGAGCTACTCGAATACATTATGTTTGCAGTAATGTTATTTTACATTCTTACCATTTCAGGATTATTTGTTTTGAGAGTGAAAAAGCCAGAGATGGAGCGGCCATATAAAGCGTTTGGATACCCAATTATTCCCGGACTCTATATTGCATTGGCGCTATTCGTATGTGTCAACATGTTTATTGTACAACGAGATTCAAGTATTTATGGATTGATTATTATCCTCACCGGGTTACCAATTTATTATTTGATTAACAGGAAAGGAAAAACGGCAAATGATTAAATCAAAGTTGAATCTACTTTTTTTGAGTCTAAAGCGATTCTTTATCGCCGTTTTACAAATTGAATAATAAAATGTATCTTGACGCTTACTAATTTTATCTATTAATTAAAAATTCAATAACTATGAAAAAAATATTACTTTCTCTTTCACTTACTTTATTATTCTTTAACGGATATTCCACCATATGGACGATCAACAATTCTGGGCTTACCTTTACACCAGGAACACTTACAATAACCGTTGGAGATAGTGTAAATTTTGTGGTTGGATCTAGTCATAATCCGACAGAAGTAAGTCAAACTACTTGGAATGCAAATGGAAATACGCCACTTCCCGGATTTACACTTCCATTTGGTGGAGGAATGGTACTACCATCAGATTTGACTGTTGGAACCCATTATTATGTTTGTTCAAACCATGCTGCATCCGGAATGAAAGGAACCATCATTGTCCAAAACATTTCCGGCATCAATTCGATTGTTAAATCTTCCGTTTCTATTTACCCAAATCCATCGAGAGGAACATTTTATTTAACCAGTAACGATGCCCGATTTTCAAAAACTGTTACTGTAAATGTTTACAATGTACTGGGCGAAAAAATTTATTATACAGAAAGTGCGAATGGATTATCTTCGACATTACTTGATCTTTCTAACGTAACAAAAGGTGTATATTTTGTCAGAATTAATTCAGGGGAAAACATCTATTCACAAAGAATAATGATTGAATAATTCTATTTTAATGATTTATAAAGGATGATAATAATTCAATTATCATCCTTTTTTTATGACCAATAAACTCATACGCTGACACCTACAAGTTCCAAACTTCAATCGAGTCATACTCTTTATTAAAAGAAAAAAGGTAATGAAGCCAAAAAATACTTGTTGGTCAATGAAGATTTGTACTATTATAAATCAGCCAGTCTTTGAATGCTAATTACTTAAGGTATGCTTTTCCGAATTCGGTTTTATATCAAAGAGTAGTTAATTGAAACCGGATTCAATTGGCTTTGAGCAATCTCTTATCGAGCAAGGCTTTCAAATATTTTTACCAGCTATTTTTGTCTGGTATATCAGAAAAAAAAGCTGGGCATAAAAAAACCCCTGCAGATTGCAGGGGTAAAAAAAATTGTCTTTAAGATTATTTAACTCTCGACTTTGGTTTAGTTCCTAGGCCAACCGGACTTCCAACTCTTGTCATGGCGCAACGGAATCCTAAATCGTTTGTGCTTTGTCTTTCATCGGTAAAACGACGAGCACCAGGGTTCATCCAATAAGCGCGATCTTTCCAGCCTCCGCCTTTGTATACGCGAGCTTTATCATTGATAAGTGAAGTAATACCATAATCATATTTGATAAATTCTGCTTCATCAGCATCAAGGTAATTGATATTATCAGACTTTGTATAGTTACGACGATCAGCGCTTTCTTCAGGAGTTACTTCACGCATTGGTACACGTCCAAGGCTATCTTTTTCAGTAATCGCTCCTTCTTCATCACGTTGTTGTGTAGAAAATACATTACCACGGAAAGGATTAAAGTCTGATTTATCTTCAGGCGATAAAGGACGAAAAACATCCATAACCCATTCGTTGACGTTACCGGCCATACAATATAAACCATAATCATTCGGCCAATAAGAGTGAACAGGTGCTGGAATATCGGCATTATCATTTAAGAAACCGGCAGTTCCCATGTTATCACCACGTCCTCGTTTGAAGTTGGCCATCATCTGACCTTTATATTTTTCATCTTTATTACGAGTAATGTGGCCATTCCAAGGATATTGACGACGATCAGTTACACGTTCGTAAACCGTATTTCCAACTTGAGATAAAGCGGCATATTCCCACTCTGCTTCAGTTGGAAGGCGGTAACGAGGAAGAAGAATACCATCTTCCATACGTACTTTTCTACTTCCGTTTGAACCAGAACTTGGATTTAAATCAGCCATATCCGTTTTTACTAAACCTTCATATTGACCAGCTAAGTAAGCATCGGTATTAAAATTATCTTCATTAATTTGATTCGGGTTTACACGAAGTATTCCTTCACGAATAAGGATTTGCTCATTTACACGATCAGTTCTCCAAGCACAGAAATCTGATGCTTGCAACCAATTGATTCCAACAACAGGATATTGTTGATAGGCCGGATGACGTAAATAAAGTTCAACTAATGGTTCGTTATAAGCAAGACGATCGCGCCAAACCAAAGTATCAGGGAGTGCTTTTTTATAGACCTCCGGATAATCGGCACTAAACACACGGCTTACCCAATACAGGTATTCTAGGTAATGAACGTTGGCTACTTCTGTTTCATCGATATAAAAAGAAGAAACAGTAACTCGACGAGGAATATTATTCCAGTCTTGCGTGATGTCTTGTTCAGTTCTACCCATTGAAAAAGTACCACCTTCCACAAGTACTAGACCGGGACCGGTTTCTTGTTCATCATATGGTGGAACTTCAAATCCGCCATTTTTAGGGTCATTGTAATTCCAACCTGTCACTGACGATTTCTCTTTCCCGCAAGAAGCAAGGATAAGGGTTAAACCAATGATGGTGAAATAATTCCGAGAGATCATTTTCATTTTCGGGAGGTCGTTGTTTATTATTGAGCTAAAACGAAAGCCAAATATATTTATTTTATTTAACTTAATTAGAAAGAAGGGCATTTAATGGTTCTGAATCGTTTCTTTTTCGGGTGACAAGCAAATTGCATTCCTAGAGAAAGTTCATGAGAACCAGCAGACGATTTGTAGAGTTTTGAAACAGTTACATCATAGCTGTAACCAAACTTGAAGATACCTTGTTGTAATCCTACGAGAGCTATAAATGCATCACCACCTCTATACCAAAGACCACCAACTAAAGGAGCCTTAGCAATGTAGAAGCCGATGTTGTATTGTTTAAAGTCTCTTTGTTGTTGGTAGATAAAATTTGGAGAAATATAAGTTGTTCCATCTCTGTTACCTGCAATTGGAATAATAGCTCCGGCATGCGCAGTGAATTTCATTGGCAACTTACTTCCATTAGCAACTTTGATATAGAATTCTTCCGGTTCAGTAAGATGGTTCACAGCAACGCCGCCATAATAACGATTGCTATATCCCAGAATACCTGCTGAAAAATCCCAGAAGTTTTTATTTTCGTTAGGACGAACTTCCTGCGTTTCATAAATAAATCCAAACCTTGGATCAATCATGTCACCAAAAGTTAGCTTATCCCAATCAACTTTTTTCTGAACAAATGTACCTTGCATTCCAAACTTAATACTGAAATCGCGATTTACATTTAGTTGATAAGAGTAAATAGCACTTACATTGGTTGTAGTTAGAGTAGATTCACCAGCTTTATCGTTCAACACAAGCAAACCAATACCGCCGCCCAATGCTTCAACATGTTGGTCGTAAGAAGCAGAAGTTGTAACAAAAGTACCTGACAAAGCCGGCCATTGATTTCGATAATTCAAAGCGACCCTTGGGCAGCGTTGAGAACCGGCAAAAGCAGGATTTAAATAAAGCGGGTTGGCATAGAATTGAGTAAACTCAGGATCTTGCGCATAAGCAGAACCATAGAATCCGACAAAAATTAAGATCAGAAGTTTCCTGAGCATTATAGTTTTTTTAGTCTTGCTGATACGTCTGTGAAGATAGAGGGTTACGCCTTGGAGATGTTGTAATATCACTAAATATCATTTACTGTAAGGAATACTTACACTTTACCACATTTACATGATATGCGTAATTACCGCAGCAAGATAAAGAAATCTCTAATTACAACAAAAATAAACTTTCTTATTAATTTGATTGTTTTACAATTTGTATGACGATATGTTAAAATGTAGCTATTTCAATGTAATAAAAAGGTATTTTTGTTCTTAACTGCAAAATATTGCCGCTTTCTTGTCGTTAACACTTATCATCAAAAACTACAACTCTCTCAATGCGAAATTTAAAACTTTTATTCCTCCTTATTTTCGGGTTAGTTGTAACCACTCTTTATGCTGCTAACCCAGGAAAACAAATTACGATTGAATGGTTAGCTCCTTTTGAAAATCAATTAAATGATGAGTCGATTTTAAAGACTCTTCAGTTTACCGGTTCGGTTCCTGATGAAAACTTCAATCCTCAATATAGTTATTCCGAGAAACTACCGGCAGGCACAAAAGAAATTTCGGTACAACTTGTAAATGTTGTAACAGAGTTATTAAGTGAAAGCTCACTAGTTCGAAACAGTCAATCAATTCCAGCAGATTTTAAAATTACATCGGCGGTTGCATACAAGAAAAAGCAACCGTTTACATCCATTTTAATTTTAGCCATTCGTAAAAATTCTTCCGGACAATTAGAAAAGTTAAAATCGTTCGATATTCAAATTACGCCTTCTTCCATATCCAACTCAACGAATAAAATTGCTTCAACGAGAGTATATGCAACAGAAAGTGTATTAAATACCAGCGAGTGGTTTAAAATTGGGATTACTCAAAATGGAGTTTATAAGCTCACGTACTCTGCTCTGAAAACATTGGGTATGGATGTAGAGCATCTTGATCCTAAAAAAATTCAGCTGTATGGAAATGGAGGCGGGATGTTACCATTTGCAAATTACAAACCGAGAACAGATGACTTACGACAGAATTCCATTTATGTTGAAGGAGAAAACGATTCAAAATTTGACAGTACCGATTACATTTTGTTTTATGGAAGTTCACAAGTAAAATGGACACACGACGACTCGTTAGCCATCTATGAGCGACAAATAAATCATTATTCAGATACCACCTATTACTTTATAAGAGTTGGAAATTTAAACG
The DNA here is from genome assembly GCA_043747595.1 of Bacteroidota bacterium. GTDB lineage: Bacteria > Bacteroidota > Bacteroidia > AKYH767-A > 2013-40CM-41-45 > JADKIH01. The sequence goes on from JAYTOX010000044.1 coordinate 22,814, forward strand.
GACAACGGATAGCAGATAGGGCCAATCAAAGCGGTGCAACGAATCAAGTAACGGCTTTCGACGATTATTATTATCACGATTTAGATCAGGTTAATTTTTTAAAGTCAGGAAGAGAATGGTTTGGGGAATCGATGAATGATTTGAATAACTCAGTAAATTTTTCTTTTAGCACACCTAATTTAAGAGCAAACGATACGATTTTTTTGAAATCGACATTTGCCGGCCGTTCGACTAATTCAACTAACAATTATTTTTCAATTTATATTAACAGCTCTATTCTTGGAAATGTAAGTTATCCTATAGTGGGGAGTTCAGCACAAGACAATTATGCTTCACTTGTTGGTTTCAATAAAACTTTTTTCAATTCATCTCCAGTTCTCAATGTTGGAATTACGATGTATTCCAGCGATCCATCGGCACAAGGATGGTTAAATTATGTTGAGTTAATTTGTAGAAGAGATTTGAGCTTATCGGGGACTAATGGTCAATTACTTTTTCGTGATTATAAAAGTGTTAGTGCACTTAATAAGAGTGAATTTATAATAAGCAATGTTACAAGCAATAAAACAATTTGGGACATTACAGATCCAACACAAGTTGTTCACCAAGAAAGCATTTTCACAAGTACAAACATTAGTTTTATTGTTCCAACGCCTAAACTTTTGAACTTCGTAGCATTTGATAATACAATGCTTTTAATACCACGACTTGTTGGGAAAATTGAAAACCAGAATTTACATGGACTTCCGAATGCCACTTTATTGATAGTAACCAATCCATTATTTCTTTCCATGGCGAATGAGTTAGCAGATTTTCACCGCCAGCACGATCAGATGACTGTGAATGTTGTTACAACCGATGAGGTATACAATGAATTCAGTAGTGGAGCACAAGATGTTTCTGCAATAAGAGATTTTGCAAAAATGTTTTACGACAGAGCCTTGCTTCCATCAGAAATGCCAAAATATTTATTATTGGTTGGTGATGCTTCTTTTGATAACAAATACCGTTTACAGAATAATTCAAATTATGTAGTGTCCTATCAATCGGCCGGATCTACAAACGAAACACTCACATATATTTCAGATGATTATTTTGGGTTACTGGACGACAATGAAGGCGATTGGTTGACGAATGAAATAGTTGATATGAGTGTAGGGAGAATACCGGTTCGTTCATTAGTAGAAGCAAATAACCATTTGAGAAAAATAAAAAATTATGTGGCAGGTGGCAGTTCAACAATGAATAACTGGAGAAACATCGTAACATTTGTCGGGGACGATCAAGATTACAACATTCATTTTCGTCAATCGGATACTTTAGCAAATAGAGTTTTTAATAACTTTCCAAGTTTCAACGTAGAGAAAATTTATTTTGACGCTTACCAACAAGTAAGTACACCAGGCGGACAAAGATATCCGGATGTTAAGATAGCTATTAATGATCGAGTAAACAGAGGTACATTATTAATGACATATATAGGACATGGTGGAGAGTTAGGATGGGCTCATGAACGAGTCTTAGAAAATTCGGATATAAACGATTGGTCGAATAGTAATAGACTTGCAGCATTTTTAACTGCAACCTGTGAATTTACAAGAGTTGATGATCCGGGAAGAGTATCTGCCGGGGAAAATGTTTTTTTGAATCCGAATGGAGGAGCTATTGCCATGTTTACCACATCTCGTTTAGCGTTTTCTAGTTCTAATTATAATTTATGTCTTTATTTCTTTTCACATTTCTTTGAAAAAGTAAATGGAGAGTATCAAACCATTGGCGATATATTCGAAAAGACCAAGTCGGATATGCATCAAGATTCATACGTGAGAAATTTTTTACTACTTGGTGACCCGGCGTTAACATTAGCTTATCCTGAGTATAAAGTCCAAACAAAAATGATTAATGGTGTTGCACTTGGAGCCGGAACAGATACATTAAAAGCATTGAGCAAGATTACCATTACAGGAGAAGTACAAGATAATGCAGGAGTAAAGATGAGTACATTCAATGGCATTATTTATCCAACAGTTTATGATAAAGTAGCAACCTACTCTACACTTGGCAATGACAGCAGAACGGATAATCCGTCAACACCACAACCATTTAAATTACAAAAAAATATTGTTTACTCCGGTAAATCGAGTGTTACGAATGGAGATTTCAGTTATTCTTTTTATGTTCCCAAAGATATTTCATATCAGTTTGGCAAAGGTAAATTCAGTTATTATGCTGAGAACGGAACTATAGATGCGAGTGGATCAGACACATTATTTACGATAGGCGGAGTCAATTCAAGTGCTTCACTCGACAATCAAGGTCCGAATATTAAACTTTATATTAATGATGAAAAATTTGTACGAGGAGGAATAACGAATAGCAATCCAATTTTGTATGCGATTATTTCAGACACAAGTGGAATCAATACAGTAGGAACAGGAATTGGACATGATCTGGCAGCAGAGCTAGATGACAAATCGGAGAAGAAATATATATTGAACGACTACTTCGAAAATGACCTGAACAGTTATCAGAAAGGAAAACTTAACTATCAATTTAAAAATCTTTCAAGCGGACTTCATTCTTTATCACTAAAGGCTTGGGATGTGTTTAATAACTCCAGCGAAGCCACGACAGATTTTATAGTGAGTGAAAGTGCGACCTTAGCATTAGATCACGTACTTAACTACCCAAATCCTTTTACTACTCATACAACATTTATGTTTGAACACAACAGGCCATTTATACCAATGGATGTACAAGTACAAGTTTTTACAGTGTCGGGGAAATTAATTAAAACACTGGCGGCTAGAATAACACCGACCGGATATCGTTCAGATGACATTCAATGGGATGGATTAGATGATTATGGCGATAAGATTGGAAAAGGAGTTTATATCTACAAATTGAGGATAATGACATCGGGGGGAGAATATGCCGATAAATTTGAAAAACTAGTGATTCTTCGGTAAACCAAACAAAATTTAATTATTGCCGTATATTAGGCACACGATATTTTAACAAGAAAAATGCGATTTAACTTAAAAAAATCAGTATTGCCAATAATGGCACTACTTACATTAACCAATACGTCGAAGGCTCAGGTTTCAACATTCAGAGATTCGTTGCTAGGCCAGATCAATACGATCACGACAGCAGTTCCATTTTTACAAATTGCGCCCGATTCACGGGCTGGAGGAATGGGCGATTATGGTGTGGCTACAACTCCTGATCCAAATTCGATTCATTGGAATCCGGCAAAACTAGCGTTCATCGAAAAGAATGGTGGGTTTTCAGTTTCTTATACTCCATGGCTTCGGGCTTTAGTAAACGATATCAACCTTGCTTATTTGTCAGGTTATAAAAAACTAAAGAACGATCAAACGATTGCAGCTTCCCTCCTTTACTTCTCATTAGGAAGTATTGATTTTACGGACGACAATGCAGTAAAATATTATACATTCTCACCGAGTGAGTGGGCATTTGATGTAGCCTACGCAAGAAAGCTAGGGGAAAATTTAAGTGGAGGATTAGCCTTAAGATACATCTACAGTAATTTAACCGGTGGAGTAGCCATTCAAAATGGAACGGTAACAACACATGCAGGAACATCTGCCGCAGCCGACGTTTCCGTTTATTATAAGAAAGACGTAGAAGTATCTAAAAAGAAATCTTTATTGGCTTTTGGATTAAACATCAGTAATATTGGAAATAAAATATCTTACACTGATACGAAGGTAAAAGATTTTATTCCTACGAATTTCAGGCTAGGATCGAACTTAAAGATTGATTTAGACAAATACAATTCAATTTCGTTTGGAGCTGATATTAATAAACTACTTGTTCCGACCAATCCGGTTTATAAACGTGATAGTACAGGCAATTACGTTTACGTTGATGGTAACAAAGTAGTTTTAGCGGGAAAAGACCCTTCGAATGTTTCCGTACCTGGGGCATTATTTAGTTCATGGTCAGACGCACCGGCAGGATTCAAAGAAGAATTGAGAGAGTTTACCTATTCAATAGGAACAGAGTACTGGTATGATAACCAATTTGCAATAAGAGCAGGATATTTCCATGAAGCATCTACGAAAGGCAATCGTAAGTTTTTTACTATTGGTGCAGGACTTAGATACAACGTATTCGGACTTGATTTTGCTTATTTGATACCGACGACCCAAAGAAATCCGTTAGAAAATACATTACGATTTACACTAGTTTTCGATTTTGATGCTCCCAAGGCCGACAATTCGGAAAAGACAGAATAAAAAATAAAAAAATAATTTTGAAAAGCGGGTGAATCATCATCCGCTTTTTTTTTATTTGCATAATAAACAAAACGATTATGAGAATAGGATTTGGCTTTGACGTACATCAATTGGAAGCCGGCAGAGATTTTTGGTTAGGCGGAATAAAAATAGCACATCCTAAAGGAGCAACAGGTCATTCCGACGCAGATGTAATGATACATGCAATTTGTGATGCTCTGTTAGGTGCAGCAAATCTTGGCGATATCGGAAAGCATTTCCCTGACACATCATCGGATTATAAAAATATCGACAGCAAAATTTTGCTGGAGCGCGTTTGCTTGTTGATCGATTTAAAAAATTATCGGATAGGAAATATTGACGTTACACTATGTTTAGAGAAACCAAAAATAGCTCCTTACATTCCTCAAATGCAAGCTGTGATGGCAAAAGTGATGCAGATAAAGGAAGATGATATTTCTATTAAAGCAACGACCAATGAAAAAATGGGATTTGTAGGACGAGAAGAAGGTATATGTTGTTATGCAATTACACTTCTAATGAGAAAATAAACTATAGATTAAATGTATATCCAATGCCATATACAATAGCATTGTCTAAGTAAATAACGTCTTTTTGAAAGAGAGTGTATATATCAATTGAGTGAATTTTATTGAAATCATACTCTACTCCTGCACTACATCGATAACGATTGTAACCTAAATTTTTATCTTTTGGGTGTGAAAATAAATAATAGGCTTCGAACGAAACGTAAGGGCTATATTTAGATTTCGGCGTATAAGCAAACGTTAATTTTGTCCGCGAATTCCAAGTTGGGATCTTACCTGTTTCAGAGCTATAAATAGCGGCATATTCATCTTCAATTCTTTCACGAAGTGCAACCGAATATTTTTTTTTCTTGAATTTATATGACACATCAGTATACAGTCGATGCCCTTTTTCATAATAAGTAAATTTGTTCTTATTGATGAAGCGATAATTTAAAGCGACCTTAAAGTTTTTAAACATTTCATATTCCACTCCAGCATCAGAAAACAACTGATCCACTTGACTTACATCTTGATTAAGACGAAATTCCTCCGTTACAGAAGCCGAAAGCTTCCGTGTTATTTTATGTTTTACAGTGGCACTAGTCCAAATTCGAACATCATCTATTTGCGCTTGGGATTGAACTACAAACAATCCACAAACAACTAGAAAAAGAAGATGTCGAATAATAATCATTTTTTAATTACAGCTTGTTTGATGCTATCCTCATAAAAATAAATTTTAACGATAGCAACATCTTTGAGAAAATCAATTTTAGTAACAGTGGCACGATGTATATCTAAGCCGGTTCTGTTTTTCAAATCGTTTACCATTGCTTCATAATGTTGTGGCTTGATGAGTTCAATATTTTCATATTGAATGGTCTTTACCATTTCATTTCTAACAAGCCAGTTTCCGTCTAAAGCGTAGGTGAATCCAATTAAAATTGCATTTATAATTGAAAGCTCAAAATAGGTTGCTTTACTTACAGCACAAATTAATCCGATAGCAATTACGATAAACAAGTAAGTCATATCTTTTGTAGAGATTCCTTCCGTACGATAACGAAGCATTGAGAATACGGCAAATAATCCGAAAGCCGCACCAAGGGACATGTCCACTTTATTCAAAAGGTATGTAATAATAAAGATGATGATATTAAAAAGAAAAAAAGTAAAGAGATAATCCTTTTTCTTGTAAATTCTGAAATAAATAAATCGGACTAATACTAGAATAGACAATACATCCACTAGCAATCGCCAGAAAAACTTATCTGATAATTTGTCAAACAATTCGAATTGGTTCAATGTGTCGTTCATGATGCTTTAAGTAATTTATTTAGGTATAAAAGTGTTGGCTTGAAATTATTTTTCTTAATATTTTTATTGAGGGTAATCACACCCAGGCAATACTTACTGATAGATTTTTCGATAACAGAATATTTTCTCATCAAAGTAACAAATGGACTTTTTTCATTTGCTGCACTCCTCTTCACCTCTGCAATTACTAATCCTTTGTAAAATATAGTATTTGAAGTATCTACAAAATTAAGATTCATATCGATGGTTAGACGCTCTGCTGAGGTTTTATTCACAAAAGTCAAGCGACGATAATTAACCCATAACTTTGGCAAAAGAGTATCGGGATCGATAGGTGAAATAGATCTGACAAAATCACGAGTATTATCGTTCAATTCTTTGACCAATTCCGGTCGTTTAATTCTTTCCTTGATCGTCCTGCCTTTATTGTTTTTGAATTTTATTTCAAAAAAATTGAGGTCCGATTCAACATATCGTCGGGAACGAAATTTGAATCTGTTGATTCTTCCATTGTGGTGTCGTAGGTACAATCCAAACTCAGCAGTATCGAAGTAAAGAGTTTCGTAATGCGAATATCTTTGTTCATTAATCTCTAGAACAAAATACTTACTCATCATTTGGCTCAAAAGTTCGGGCAATAGCAATTCATTGAACATAAATTTAGTATCCAATCTATCTTGCAATGCAACACCATCCATTTCTTTAAGAGAAATGGAATTAAATTCATTTAATAAATTGTCTAGCTGATCCAAGAAAAAAAATTAATATTCGTAAATGTATTTCTTATCTGAAATCAAGCTTCCGTGGCCGTCGACAGTTTTCCGTTCAATCTTCATCCCTTTTTTATCGTAAATAATAACCGATTTTTCAGTCACATTACCTTTACCATCAACCACAACTTCTGTTATTTTTTCACCATTGGCATTATAAGCAGTAGAAGTTTTTTCTGTCAATACTCCGGAAGGATCAAACTGAGATTCTTCAATTTTATCGTTGGTTGAGTTATATTTATAAACTTTTTTCTTTTTGATTTTTCCATCAGGATTAAAAGTCACCTCTTCTGTTTTGTCACCATTTTTATTGTAAACAGTAGTTTGATGCGATTTGATTTTACCCTCATCATTGTAATTTATAGACTCAACAACATTAGCTTCGGCATCAAATCGTTGGAAAGAATTGTCGATGGTTACTTCTTTCCCATCCTTTAGAGTTGTTTCAACTTCACGAACAGATTTTACATGATTCTTTTTCATGTCTTTTTTATTTTGGGCAAAGACAGAAAAAGAAAGCGACAAACTTAGAATAACAAGCGTCAGAGTATTTATTTTCATTTTTATTAATTATTATTATCTAGATAATACATATCAGGTGTTGCGACATTACTCCCATTTGTGGTAATTTCAACATTAACAAATTTAGGGATTCTAGGAGCGCTAGAGTTATAATTTCCTAAATAAGCTCCGGTAGTATCTTTTACATAGATAAAAAGTTTATATTTTCCTTTTTGTAAATACTTAAATTGAAAAGAACCGTCATAAGATGCTTTATAACTATCGTCATAAGTACTATGACTATCGCCATAAATGATAAAAACTTCACGGCCGGCATCGGGATATGTTCTGATGAGCGATTGAAAACTAACATCAAAACTTTTAACAAAAACCTTTCCGACGATGGTACTCGTTCCTCCTACTCCTTCATCTTTTTTACAAGCTGTAAAAAAAATACTCAAAGCCGTAGCGACCAAAAGTAGTTTCAACAAATTAGTGAATTTCATTTACTTATAATTTTATGCAAAGATGACAATATTTTCTAAAGTATTTTGGCGAAAACAGCAAATGAATTACAATACGGTTAAACGTACGAAAGGTTTTTAAAATTAGCAATAAAATGACCACAATAAAAATCCATTTAAGTTGAATTTTCATTGCTGAAAACCAATGAGTTTAAGAGTTGAAGTAAATGTTAATCGTACGAAAGCATCGCTAGAATAAAGGTAGGTAAGAGAGACAAATTCTATTCATATTTGATTGTGAAAGACGATAATTACAAAAAGTTAGTGTAAATGAGTGTGAGAATTACCAATTGACAAATATCCAATCCGTTACATATCAGATATTTGCAAGTTCAGATACACTAAGATCCATAAGAAAGTGATTCAAAATAGAAAATATGAGGTTTCGACGATTCTAATTTGTACATTTAACTCCCTTTTTTAAAAAAATATGAAGAAATTAGAAATCCATTGCAATTTAGATGAATATGAAAATCAAGACGAGCTTTCGGCAGAAGACAGGAATTTGATTCAGGAAGCGAAAGCAAGTATGAACAAAGCATATGCCCCCTATTCTCACTTCCATGTAGGAGCAGCTATTATGCTAGAAAACGGAATTATCTTAAGAGGAAACAATCAAGAAAATGCATCATACCCTATAGGATTATGTGCTGAGAGAGTGGCTATTTTTGCGGCAGGAGCAAACTACCCTAATGTAAAAATTAAGGCGATGGCTATTACAGCTAACTCTGACCTGTTTCATGTAAACACACCCATTACACCTTGTGGAGCTTGCAGACAAGCAATTGCAGAATACGAGCATCGGTATGAGCAAGAGATAAAGGTGATTATGACAGGGGAAGCCGGGAAAGTATTGGTTGCCTCTAGCATTGCCAACTTATTGCCATATCAATTTAATGCCGACGATTTAAAGGTAAAAACAGCATGAACGAAATTTCCGTATTGTATTTAACAGAATCTATTAAAAGTTTCAAAGGTCTTAAATCTAATTCGGAAAAAGCTTTTTCACAAATCAGTGATAGCGAATTTCATTTTCTTCCGGCGCCTGATTCGAACAGTGTGGCGATTATTATTAAACATTTAGCTGGAAATATGATTAGTCGTTTCACCGATTTTCTCACAACAGATGGTGAAAAACCGGGGCGAAATCGAGATGAAGAATTTATTGATTCATTTCAGAGTAGAGAAGAAATTTTAGCTGTTTGGGAAAAAGGTTGGCAATGTCTATTTAATGCCATTAGTAGCCTCAAAGAAGATGATCTGACAAAAACTATCTATATCAGAAATGAAGCTCACACGGTAATAAGAGCAATTCATCGACAATTAACACACTATGCATATCATTGCGGACAAATAGTGTTTCTTTGCAAGCAAATAAGATCAGAACAATTTAAATCGCTTTCTATTCCCAGAGGAGAATCGGGTAAATATCAAAACGAAGCTCCAAAACCATAATCGCATAGAATGAGAAAAATAGTATTACTGCTAGTACTGATTATTAGCATTACAAATGCCAAGGCTCAGTATAGTATTCGTGATTCAACGATTTCATTTCCTATGATTGGAGCTACCTTCAGTTATGAATTACCTGCAGGAATTTTGGCAGAAAGATTTGGGAATAGTTTTTCTGCCGGTGCGGTATTTCAATGGAAGTTGAAATCAAATTGGTTAATAGGAATCGACGCTAATTTTATTTTCAGTGAAGATGTAAAAGAAAATCATTTCTTGGATCAATACAAAACACCAGACGGAAATATTATTGATGGAGGCGGCTCTTTCAGCATCGTAAATTTGAGTGAGAGAGGTTCAAGGTATGTATTGAAAGTTGGAAAAATATTTTCGGTTATAGGCCCGAACAAAAATTCAGGAATATTAGCAACGGCAGGAGTTGGTTTTTTACAGCATCGAATTTATATTGATTCACCGGGAAATCCTATACCCTACTTAGAAGGTGAAAATGCCAAAGGGTATGACCGTTTAACGAATGGACTTATGATAAACCAATTTATAGGTTATATGAATTTCAGTAATAAAAGGCTAGTAAATTTTTACACAGGCTTAGAGTTTACAGAAGGATTCACTCAAAACAGAAGAGCATATAATTTTGACACCGGGCTTCACGACTCTACCAAGCGAACAGATATAATGATTGGGGTTCGATTTGGTTGGGTTTTTCCTATTTATAAAAGAATAGCCGACAAATATTATATTAATTAATCGATGCGGATTTTGTATAACATTATCCTTAATGGTTATTTATTTGCCATTCAAATAGCGTCAATACTTGGCAATAAGAAAGCAAAGCAATTTATTGATGGCCGATTAAATTGGGAGGGAAAACTCCTTAATGCTTTACAGAATAGCGAAAAAAATAGAATATGGTTTCATTGCGCATCCTTGGGCGAATTTGAACAAGGGCGACCATTGATAGAAAAAGTACGATCAGAATTTCCTGAAGCTTTTATTCTGCTTACTTTTTTTTCTCCGTCAGGATATGAAATCAGAAAAAATTATACCGGAGTGGACTATGTAAGCTATCTACCGATAGACTCCCGAAAAAATGCAAAATTATTTGTAGAAGCATTGAACCCAAAGCATATTTTTTTTATTAAATATGAGTTTTGGTTTTATTATTTTGACGAATTAAAAAAGAGAGAGAAACAAGTCTATTTAGTTTCAGCGAACTTTAGACGTAACCAACTTTTTTTTAAATGGTATGGAAAATTTTTCCGTCAAATTCTTCAGAACATTACACACATTTTCGTTCAAGATCAAAATTCAGTTCAACTTCTTCAGTCAATTCAAATTAAAAATACATCTGTATCGGGTGATACGCGTTTTGACAGAGTAGCAGAGATTAGCAAATCGACAAAGAAATTAGAACCTCTTTTACTTTTTAAGGGCGGTAAAAAACTACTTGTTGCCGGAAGCACATGGAATGAAGACGATGAAATAATATTAGGAACTTATTTTAGTGACAAGACAAGTGACTACAAACTTTTAATTGCACCACATGAAATAAATGAAGCTCACTTAAAACATCTTGAATCGAAAATAAGTTCGTTGAGCGATAATAAATCTAGTATCAGGTACACGCTTATGAAAGAAGATTCGACTTCGAATATCATGATTCTTGATACCATTGGTCAATTGTCGTCTGTTTATGCTTATGCAGAGGTAACTTATGTAGGGGGAGGATTTGGAAAAGGGATACATAACATATTGGAACCAGCCGCTTATGGGAAACCTGTTATTTTCGGGCCTAACTTCACTAAATTTCGTGAAGCAAGAGAACTAGTAGGAATTGGATCAGCTTTTACAATTGGCAATCAAAAGGAATATCGTACAATTCTTTCAGAGTTGATGAATAATACAGAAAAGGTAAATCAAATTGGAATAGAAACCAAGTATTATATTTCAAATAACAAAGGAGCAACAGAAATAATCTTTTCCTTTGTTTTTAGTAGAAAAGATTAGAGCATTAGTTAGAAAAGTAATTGTTTAATTACCTTTACTCAACTTTATAATCATGAAAACAATTGCAATAATAATACTAATATTATTTACTGCAGAGATTAGTTTTACGCAGGAGAATAATTTATTATTTACCAATTCAGGCACGATAACATTTCGTTCAGAGTCACAGCAAGAATTAATTAATTCAACATCTGAAGACATGCGTGGATTGATAGATCCAATTCATAAGACATTTGCATTCAAGGTAACAATAAGAACATTCAAAGGTTTTAACAGTGCACTTCAACAAGAACATTTCAACGAAAAATTTTTAGAGTCTGACAAATATCCTGAAGCCTCATTTATTGGAAAAATTATAGAAGATATAGATTTTAAAACAGACGGCAAATACGAAATTAGAGCAAAAGGGAAATTATGGATCCATGGCAAGGAAGAAGAGCGAATAATTAAATCGAACATACAAATCAACAAAGGGAAACTGAATATAGAATCACATTTCAGTGTATTTCTTTCAGACTTTAATATAAAAGTACCTAAAGTAGTACATGAAAAGGTAGCAAGTGAAATAAATGTTGAGATCAAAGCAGTGATGCAAAGAAAAACGAATAATTAATGTCAAAACTAAGAATAGTTGCACTGCTTATAATTTGTGTTTTAAATTTATCGAATAAAACACAATGCCAAAATCTTTATTCTAAATCGTTCGATATTCGAACAGAGGCCTCACGTCCAAAATTTACAAAACTTTTTTGTGACCACAACGGACTTATTTGGTGTGGCACAGATAAAGGAGTCTTTACTTTTAACGGAATTTCATTTAATAAAATTCAAAGCAGCGATAGTGTTTCAAACAAAAAAGTTTCGGCTATTTATGAGACTAGAGACGGCGTTAAATGGATTGGTTATGAAAATGGCAAATTAGCAAAGATTGTACAAAACCAATTTACAAATTACAATCCACAAGAAGGTTTTCCTAAATCAGAAATTAGCTCATTTGCGGAAGACAAAAATGGAGTAATTTATTTTTCAACAAAGGGCGAAGGAGTTTATTGTATCGAACGAGGGCGAATGTATAACATCGACCATGATGATGGACTCACGGACGACTATTGTTATTCGATGACAGAATTACCAGATGGAAGAATTTGCGTGGGTACCGATGGCGGAGTGAACTTTATTACTTTTAAAAATGGGGTAAAAAGAATATCATCATTCAATACAATTCAAGGGCTACCAGACGATATAGTACGAGTAGTATATCTCGATAAAAATAAAAAATTATGGTTAGGTTTTCAAGAAAAAGGAATATGCGAATTTGATTATTATAAAAATTCAATTGCTTTTGTTCCGAATAATCTTTCAACAAATCAGGTTAATCAGATAATTAATGTTGATGATGCATTATGGATAAATCTGGAAGGAGACAAACTTAAAAAGTATGACAAATATGGGAAAGTAAGTGAAATTACATTAGAAAATGGAATACCAATTAATTCTGGTGATCTTATTACAGATAAAGAGAACAATGTATGGCTAACAGAGTCAATCCATCTGATAAGAACAACCGGAAATAAAATGACATCTTTTTCTACAATTTCAGGAAAGGCCATCAGTTATGTACATTGTTTATTGGTAGACCAATTTGGCGCTTTATGGTATTCACCAGATAAAAACCTGGCACATTCATTTAAGAATCAGTTTGGAGAATGGACGACTGAAACATTTAAGATTCAACCTGAAAACCACATAGCCGACATTGTAAGTTTGTATGAAGATAAATATGGTTTTATTTGGATTGGAACATTGGGCGATGGAATGTTTAGGTTAAATCCAAAAACAGGGAAAGCAAAATCATTTTCTGAAAATCAAAATTTAGAAGAGTCAAGCATACTATGCATTAATGGGCAAGAAGACAAAATTTGGGTTGGTGGGTTTAATGGAGTAAATGTATATAATATTAAAAAGGATGGCGAAAAAGAAAGCGCGATCATTATTAAAGATACAACAGGATCAGTTTTGTCGAATGATTACGTGTATAGTATTTTTATAGATAGCAATAAAAGAGTTTGGTTTGGCACAGACGAACACGGTGTTTACTATTTAGACAAGAAGAATTTCATAAATTTACCTATGAACAAAGGTTCAGTACATTCATTTACAGAAGACAAAGAAGGTAAAATATGGTTTTGCATGCAAGATGCCGGTTTAGCGTATTACCAAAACAATCAGATCAATTATTTTGGAGTACAAAATGGACTTTCAGACCCATCGCCAGTTTCATTGAGGGCAATGAAAAACGGTAAAATTATTATTGCTCATCCAAATGGATTTGATATTATAGATCCGAAACAGATGGTAATTACATATCATTCAAGCGAAGAGAACTTATCAGATATCAATCCCGATTTAAATACAATCTCAGAATCAATTGACAGTACAATTTGGATAGGCACTGAGAAAGGTATAATTCATTATGATCCATTTTCAGATTTAAGAATTGACCAACCATTGCTATCATTTCAAGGAATCAAAGTTAATTCAAGCAATACAATTACAAATCAAACTAAATTTAGTTTTGATGAAAACAATTTGCGTTTTGACATCAATGGATTATGGTATTCCGATCCACAAAAAGTTACTTACTTGTTTTTTCTACAAGGATATTCATCGAATTGGGAAAAAACAAAAGAGCAAAGTTTTGTATTTTCAAAACTTCCTCCGGGAAAATATATATTAAAGGTCAAATCGAGTTTGAATAACAACTTTGAGAAAAGTCCAATTATAGCATACACATTTAGCATCGCCCCTCCTTTTTGGCAGACGTGGTGGTTTAAAGCAGCTTTAAGTTTATTAATTATTATCACATTAGTTTTAATAATAAAGCGTCGAGAAAAAAGATTAAGGAACATAGATCTATTAAACAAAGAAAGAATAGAATTTCAATTTGAAACACTCAAGAATCAAGTTAATCCGCATTTTCTTTTTAATAGTTTTAATACATTAATCAGTATCATTGAGACCAATTCAGAACTTGCTGTAGAATATGTAGAAAAGCTTTCTGAATTTTTCAGAAGTATTGTTAATTATCGCGATAAAAATTTGATTTTGATTGAAGAAGAATTATTGTTATTAGATAATTATATATTTATCCAGAAAAAACGATTCGGGCATAATTTAAATATAGCGATAAATGTAAGCCAAGAAGTTAAAACAAATTATTCAATACCACCACTTACACTTCAGTTGCTTGCAGAAAATGCAATCAAGCACAATATTATTTCCAAAGACTCTCCACTTCAAATAGAAGTATTTACCGATGGATTAAAGTCATTGATAGTTTCAAATACGATTAACAAGAAAACTACAAAAGACACTAGTTCCGGAATGGGTTTGCAAAATATTACAGGCAGATACAAACTCCTTACAGAAGAAAATATATCAATTGAAGAAACTGCTCTACGCTTTAAGGTAACACTCCCACTAATAAACTCTGCTAAAAAATGAACATACTAATTATTGAAGACGAAGAACCGGCAGCAATTAGATTGCAAAAAATGATACTAGAAATAACTCCGGAGGCTAAAATATTAGGTGTACTTGATTCAATAAAATCAACCATAAAATGGTTTGAAACTAATTCAGCACCAGATTTAATATTTATGGATATAAACCTATCCGATGGAAATAGTTTTGAAATATTTGAAAAAATAAAAATTATTACACCAATCATTTTTACAACAGCTTACGATGAATTTGCATTGAAAGCCTTTAAAGTAAATAGCGTAGAATATTTATTAAAGCCAATTAACAAAGAAAATCTTACGACTGCAATAAATAAGTTTAAGCAATTTCATGCTACTAATACGGCATATATAGAGCGGTTGAATCAAGTAGTAGAAAATTTTCAAGACCAGAAGTCAGCGATTAAAAAAAGATTTTTAATTCGATATGGAGAACATATTAAGAGTATAGATATCGAAAACGTAGCATATTTTTATACCGAAGGAAAAATCAATTTTCTTAAGACAAAAGACAACCATACATTTCCAATTGAATACAACTTAGACCGTTTGGAATCACTGATTGATCATCAAAAGTTTTTCAGAATAAACAGGCAATTCATTATCAGTGTAGACTCCATCGATCAAATGTTTTCCTATTCAAAATCGAGAGTTAAAATAAATTTAAAGCCAAAGATAGAATTGGAAACAATAGTAAGCACTGAGCGATCTCCGCTTTTCAAAGAATGGCTTACGGGGAAAGAGTAGAAATCTTGACCAATAGAAAATATAAAATCGAGGTATTAAGCTCTTAAACCACTTTCAAGTGCTTTTTTTTCTCGTTCAGCATCCTTGATAAAATAAACAAGGTTGTAGAAACGTACTTTTAAGTGTGGAATTCGAAAATGCAAGTGAATAAATACTAAAAAGAATTCGCTGCGTCTCCTTCAGTTAAAAGATTTGATTGCTTAGAAAAATCGTAATCAAACTTATTGATTGAGTAATTATCGAAAGTTTAATTGAAAAACAAATCAGCAACTCTTTTAATTTCGGCACAAAAAATGCGAAGAGTACTAGCAAGAAAATAAGGAGAACAAAAATTGAGATATTACAACTAAGTAAAGCTCACAACGATGAAAAAATTATATCTGACATTGGCGATATTTGGAGTAATAGTTAATCTAGGAGCTACATTAATAGATATAGATACCGAAATCACATTTCAAACAAGTTCAATTAAAATTGACCAAGAGAGCCGAATTAATGAGGTAAAAAGTATAAATGAGTTTATCTTTTTAAATTATAATTGTCCTCCAAATCATCAGTCATTGAAATATATCTTAAACAACGATTGAAATTCAAATAAAAAGGCAGTTATTCTAATTAAAAAATTAATTTAGTATGAAGAACAACCTAAATGTCAGGAATTAATTAAAAAAACAAGATCGATATAAGATTCAACCTTATCTTAGACATTAATATGAAAAAGAAAATCCTCCTTTCACTACTTATTTTGGCTCTAGCCGGTGGTTCATTTGGGTATTATTTATTCAACAAGCCGCACCAAAGTATTTCGAATCAAGATCCGGATTACAAAATGGAATCTTCTACGTTAATTTCAAACTATGAAAAAGATGAAACAGCAGCAAATAAGCAGTATTTAGGTAAAATAATAGAAGTAATAGGTACTGTTTCTGAAAAAACAATTGACGCAAAGGGGAAATTAAATGTGACATTAGCGGGTCCCGATTTAGCAGGAATTGGTTGTGTATTTGAAAATATTAAATCAGCCCAACTGGCTTCAATTTCAGAAGGTCAGAAAATAAAAATAAAAGGAATCTGTACAGGAGTACTTATGGATGTCGTACTTGTTGACTGCGTTTTAACAAACTAATCAAACTATAAAAAATAGATGAGAAAATTAATGCCACTTGTAGTATTAATCCTTACTACTTTATTTTCATCTGGTCAAACCAGATATTTTACAAAAAATGGGAAGATCCACTTTGACTGTACTACACCATCATCGCCTGAAAGTATAGATGGCACAAATGAAAAAGCTACAAGCGTAATAGATGCAAGTAGTGGAGCAATAGAGTTTGCTGTACTGATGAAAGCATTTGAGTTTCAAAAAGCATTGATGCAAGAACACTTTAATGAAAACTATGTTGAATCGGACAAGTTTCCAAAAGCTACATTCAAAGGTAACATAACAAATTTTTCGACCATCAATTTGAGTAAAGATGGAAATTACCCGGCGACGGTAAAAGGACAAATGACATTACATGGAATTACAAAAGAAGTTTCTGCAAACGGAACTGTTACTACAAAAGGAGGAGCTATAACTTCAGCTCAATCTGAGTTTAAATTGTTATTGAAAGATTTCGATGTAACAATTCCCTCAGTAGTTCAGGATAAGGTAGCTAAAGAAGCAAAGATTCGTCTTGATTTAACTTACCAACCGGTAATAAAATAAAATTGGGTTTATTATTAGTGCTTAAAGCCCTTATCCAGCAAATTGGATGAGGGCTTTAAAATTTTAAATGATTAGCATTAAAGTTAAGAACATCTAGTAAATAAAATGGATGAAATTTATTTGTGGAAACAATAGATGATCGAATGAGATTTTGTCTTCGCTAAAAGGGATTAACCAAAGAATTACAATGAAAGTTATACGAGGGAAATAATATTGCATATCCCACATTGGATTCATGGCAGAAAAAGACAAGGCAACAAACAACAAATTTAAAGATAAAAAGGCAAGGACATAAAATTTAAATAATCCAACAAACAATAACATCCCGCCAATTAATTCAATCCAAGAAGAGATATAAATTAGAAATCTTAATATAGAGTGATTGATTGAAAATCGTTTACTCAAATCATCAAACACATTAACAACATTAATTACTTTAACATTAAAAATTTTATCAAAACCTTGAAAAAAAAACAGAGCCCCTGCTACCGTTCTAATTAATAAAGAAACATATTGTAAATTTTCCATCACTCTTTTTAGTTTATCAAATTTAAAGAAATTTTAGTTAGAATATAAAATAATTTTCATTTTAAAATTAGATTTATTAAACATGTAGAATCATTATTTTTACAAGGGCATAAATTATTTTCATTGAGAATTTCAAACACTAATTTACATCACTCACAACAAAAAGATTTATCTCCTGAAATGATAATTTCGTTCTAACAGTTTTAACCGCAATGAAAACAAGTAGTTTCTATTTGTACAGTTTGGTTCAACGTTTAAAATTTCGACCAAAAATAAAATAATAAATTCTTGAAAAGAGCGAGAATGATCAAACTTTAAAATGACAAAAATCATTTTTTAAAAAGCTTCTTTCAAAATAATATATAAACCATTTTCACCTTCGCCTCTACCATAATCTAATCTAAGGTTGAGTTTTTCTTTTTTCTCGACCATAAATCGCAATCCGGCACCATAAGCAAAATGTACCTTATCGAATGAAAAACGACTTGTCTCAGGGCTCACTTCACCTGCTGATGCAAACACAGTAATCCCAAATCGATTATAAATATGTTGCCTCCATTCAGTCTGTGCAGTCAAAATATCTTTATCAGAGAATCTTCCTTTATAAAAACCACGCATCATTTCTGACCCACCAATCATTGCCAAATTCCTGATAGGCACATCCCCAACATTAAATTTTCCAAACCCATGAAGAGCTAGCACTGCATTTTCATTGATTGCATAGAATTTTTTTAATTCAATAGAATTAGTTGAAAAGTTGAAATCACCACCAATACTTTTCGAAAAAATGGTCGTATTTATTTCAACAAATCCACCTTTCGTAGGAAAGAAAGCATTATTCCGCGAATCGTACGTTTCTAAAATACCAATTCCGGAGGTAGCACCACCAAATCGGCCGGCTACCTGATCTTTATCGAATATACCACCAGATTTATAAATAAAGTCTTTGGTAGTTTGAAATTCTGCGCTGACACCGAAATAGAGTTTGTGGTAAATTTTAAACAATATCTGCGGGTTGAAATAAAATTGTTTGATACTATATTCTTCTTCGTTCGAAGAAGGAGTATTATTACCAATCCCCCAAAATTTATCAGGATAATAACTATATGAACTTTGCCATCTAAAAATTTTCTTTTCTTTTTTAAAATAAACCACAGACCCCAAAACGACGACCAATTGTTCTTTTAAAGTATAAAGGGACAATAAATCGACATCAGAAGTTCGCACAGTAGAATCAGTTTTTGTCGTTTTAAAAAAATAAGCTGCAGCGAATCCAAAACCCACGTTTGTTTCAGGCGATTTCAATAGAAAAGGTAAAATTAGGAACCCTGAGTGTTCTTTAGTCTTTACAGAATCAATTTTAGAAACATCTTTTCCCTGAGTTGCCAAATGAAATGTAAAGAAAGCAAGAAGAAAAATAATTTGACGCTGCATAATTTGTTCTGCAATATACAAAAAAGAGAACAAACACTGGGCTAAACTGTATTAAACGGTTGAACTGAATATGACAGAAGTCGGAGATTTTCTCAATAATCGCAAATCGAAAGCCATGCAGATATTACGGATAAATGCACGGCCTTTAGGTGTTACTTTTAGTTGAAATGGAGACAACTCTATGAGTTCGTCAGTTTCCAATTCAGATAATCGATCTAAAATTTTATCCATCTCAAGAAGTTGCAGATCGGGGTTTAACCAATTAGTTTCAAAACGACACATGATATTCAAGATGTGAGTTCTGATAATCTTATCTTCTTCATTCAACAGATGGCCTTTAATTATTGGCAATTCATTTTTATTGATGTATTGGAAATACTCTTCAACAGTTTTAACATTTTGAACAAAGCAATCCCATGAGTCGCTTATTGAAGAAACGCCTAAGCCAATCAAAAGTTTGTTGCAACTAGTTGTATACCCCATAAAATTTCTGTTCAATGAATTTTCCGTCATTGCATTAAATAAGACATCAGTCTTTAGCGCAAAGTGATCCATCCCAATCTCAACATAGCCTACGTTTTCCAAAAGAATTTTTCCGGATTCATAAAGTAAACTTTTCATTGAGCCTACCGGTAAATCCTTTTCAGTAAATTTTCTTTGTCCGCGTTTGATCCAAGGAATATGCGCATAACTATAAAATGCAATTCGGTCGGGCCTTAAGAGGCAAACTTTATTAATTGTATCAATAACCGTATCTACTGTTTGCAACGGCAAACCATAAATCAAATCAAAGTTTATAGAAGTAAAACCAACTTGGCGTGCAACTTGAGTAATGTGTTCAACTTTTTCGAAGGATTGTTTCCGATTAATTATTTTCTGAACTTCGATATTAAAATCTTGAATTCCAAAAGAAACGCGACGGAAACCCCAATGATAAAGTTCCTTCAAATGTTCAATTGTAGTATTTTGCGGATGCGCTTCAAAACTACATTCAAGATCAACATGTTTATTTGCGAGTGAAAAAATTCCATCAAGCAAAAAAGCAAGGTTTTCGGGAGAAAAAAAAGTTGGAGTCCCACCACCCAAATGAATTTCTCTGATTGTTGGAACAATTTTTAACTTTTTAATATAAAGTGTCCATTCATTTAAGAGCGCTACGATGTACGGCTCTTCTACAGAATGATTGGTAGTAATGCGTGTATTACAGCCACAATAAGTACAAAGGCTTTCACAAAAAGGTAGGTGTATATATAAACATAGATTTTGATCACCTTCCAATTGATCATTAACAGAATTCAACCAATTGGAAGAATCGGGTATTTTATCCCAATATGGCACAGTGGGATAACTAGTGTACCGGGGTCCAGCAACATTATATTTTCTAATCAATTCTGATTTGTTCATTTAAGACAATGTTAATGCAGCCAAATTTGCCTCTATCAAATACATTTGATAAAATCATCTGTAATGAAAACAGAGAAAAACAAATTGTATGTTTTGCTATTGAATTAATAATAAAAATGAGCAAAGTTTACAGTAAACAAAATGACAAAAGTCAAGAAATGCAAAATATTAAAAAAACGGAGTACCCGATTTTGGATTTGTATGAAAAACCAATAATGGGACGTTCGTATGAAAACTTAACTTTTTAGATAAAGATGAAGATGTGAGACGATCGAAAAAATTCCGTTTCCTTTTAGCAACAGCCAACCAATCGGCGTTATTATTTGCCACAAATTGTTCTAAAGCTTCTTCAATATTACTTCCCGTCACCAAATCAAATGTAAGCTTATCGTATGTGATATTTGTAGTTACTTGCCCACGAAAGTAATCAAGTTTTAAATTTTGATTTTTTAGGTCCGCGGAATCACCTATATGAACTACATTAATTTCCGTTTTGAAAGGACGAACAAGTTCAGTTAAGAGAAAGATAGCTTGTAATTCATGATCATCAAAATTAGTTGCGAAAACAATTTTCTCCGGATTATGAACAGACGTTTGAGAAGGAATGACAAGCACAGGGCATGAACTTTCAGCAGAAACTTTTTGCGTAATACTTCCAATAAGTACTTCAGAAAGACCGGATGCGCCATTAGTACCCATAATAATTAAATCAATTTGCTCAGTTTCCACTTTTTTCAATATTTCCATTGAAGAAATTCCGACAGAATAACCATAAGAACATAATAATTTAGGATATTTGGCAATCATTTTAAGTTGAATATCTTCGAGTCTTTCATTTGCTTCTTTCTCCATTAAAGAATAATCGGCAGCAACAGCGAGTTCATTAGTTAATAGTATGGGGGCTTCATTTACATGATATATTATCAATTCAGATTGATAAACCAATGATAGGGAACACGCATAATTTAATGCATTAAGAGCAGTTTCCGAAAAGTCGACCGGCACCAAGATTTTATGAATAGATTTAGATTCCATAAGGTATAGTATTATAGCAGCAAGTTACTCAATAGCTAAAACAACTTATATGACAATTATCATTATAACATAAAAAGAGTAAATTTAAAGAGGATTAATTTATTATTAATAGTATTGCAAAACGAATAAAAAATATAAATGAAAATAAATAGAGTATATGTTTTAGGAATCGTTTTAACAGCACTAATTTTTTTAGTCAGTTATTTACTACCTAGCCAATTTCATATAGAATTTGCATATTCCATAATTGTACTTTTAACCATATGGATTCCTGGGAATAAAAGCACATTCGATACAAGTGTAATACTAACCGGATTAATTATTGTTGAATATTTCTTTCAAAACAATTTAGAAATACCGAAACAAGAAGTTCCGTTTTTCATATTACCAATTTTCTTTATTTGGGCATTTACATTTGCGATAATAAAATATAAGGAGTCGCAAGAAAACTTGATAAAAAGCACCGAAAATCTAAATGCTATGTTCAATCATGCAACAGAAGGTATTATAATAAGTAATTCCAATGGAATAATTGTGATGGCAAATCCAAGAGCAAATGAACAATTTGGTTACGAAAACAAAAAACTACATGGAATAAAAATTGAAGAACTTATACCAAAACGATTTTCAGAAAATCATGCAAGTCATAGACATGGTTATTATAAAGAGTTACACAATAGGTCGATGGGAAAAGGGATGAATTTATATGCAAAAAAAATAAATGGAGAAGAATTTCCTGTTGAGATTAGTTTAAGTTCGTTTCGAAACAAAAACGAATTATTTGTAATAAGTTTTATTATTGACATCACAGAAAGAAAGAAGCAAGAAGACATCATACGAAAAGCACAAGAGGAATTAGAACAGCGAGTAGTAGAAAGGACATTAGAATTAGAAACTGTAAACTTATCACTAGAAAAAACAAATAAACAATTACAATCTGAAGTCATTGAAAGAAGAAAAACGCTTGACGCATTAAGAGACAGTGAAAGGCTATATAGTACCATTGCAAGAAATTTCCCTGATGGAATTATTTGTGTAGTAGATAAATTTTTCAAAATACTATTTATTGACGGGAAAGAATTAGAAAAATTGGAATTGCATAAAGACGAATTAATAAGTAAACAGATCAGCGTAATAAATATTTTTGACTTTTCAGAAGAGGAGAAAAATAAATTGAAGGAGGTTTTTAACTGGGAAGCAACACACATGGAACTTACGAGAGATTCAGAATATTATATCATCAACGCAGTACCTCTTCCTGACGCAAAAGGATTTATTAAAGAAATATTGCTTGTTGTTCAAAACACAACAGAGATAAAAAATGCAGAGATTGAGACATTAACTTCGTTGAAAAAAGAAAAGGAGTTAAATGAGATGAAATCAAAATTTGTTTCTATCGCTTCACATGAATTCAGAACGCCTTTGAGTACTATACTTACTTCTGTTTCATTAATCGACAAGTACAATTCAATAGAATTATTAGAAAAAAGAAACAAACATATAGATAGAATTAAAAGTTCGGTAAAAAATTTAACTGAAATTTTAAATGACTTTCTATCGCTTGAAAAACTGGAGGCAGGAAAAACCTTATTTCATCCAACAGAATTCAACCTAGTTCAATTTTGTGATGAAATGCGAGAAGAAATGATGACCATAACAAAATCAAAACAAATAATAGAATACAACCATTCAGGTGGAGAGCTTGTGCATGCAGACAAACAATTCATGCGGCACATATTAATCAACTTGATAAATAATTCCATCAAATACTCGCCGGAAAACAGTAAAATTACAATAGAAACTATTGTCGAAGAAACAGCAGTTATTTCGATAAAAGATGAGGGAATGGGAATACCTCTTGAAGATCAGCCACACTTATTCGAACGATTTTTCAGAGCAGGGAATTCCTCCACAATCCAAGGTACCGGATTGGGTTTAAATATCGTTCAACGATATGTTGAACTCATGCATGGAAAAATAAAAGTTTTGAGTGAAGAAAATAAAGGAAGTATATTTGTAATTGAAATTCCACAATAAGTGAGCTATGAAAAAAATATTACTGATAGAGGATAACAAAGAAATGCGTGAAAACACTGCAGAAATTCTTGAATTAGCCAATTATATTGTTATAACAGCTCCAAATGGCAAGATAGGAATTGAAACAGCAGTAAAAGAAATCCCCGACTTAATTGTTTGTGACATTATGATGCCTGACTTAGACGGATACGGCGTCCTGTATTTACTTGGCAAGAACAATATCACTTCCAATATTCCATTTATTTTTTTAACGGCAAAAGCAGAGAAGTCGGATTTAAGAAAAGGTATGAGTATGGGAGCTGATGATTATCTTACAAAGCCATTTGAAGAAATGGAATTATTGAATGCAATAGAGACACGATTAAAAAAGAGTGAATTATTCAAAAAAGAATTTACAAAAAATGTAGAAGGGTTAAATGATTTTTTGAGAGATGCAAAAGGACTCAGCGAACTTGAAGCGCTTTCAAAAGATAGGAAAATTTTGAGTTTTAGAAAAAAGGAGGTAATATATATGGACGGCGATGAACCAAGTGGAATCATATTTATTACGAAAGGAAAAGTGAAGACTTTTAAAACACATGAAGCCGGCAAAGACCTTATAACCGGGATATATAATGAAGGGGAATTTATAGGATACAATGATATTATTGAAAACAAAGAATATTCTGAAACAGCAGAGGCACTAGAAGATTCAGAAATAATAATTATTCCCCGCAATGATTTCTTTGCATTACTTTACAGCAATAGAGATGTGGCAGCTAAATTCATTCGAATGTTATCGAACAATTTACAAGAATCAGAAGCTAGATTAATTAACTTAGCATATAACTCTGTAAGGAAACGTGTTGCCGATGCATTAATAACATTACAAGAACATTATTTACAGAATGGAAAAACAACACCTTTTTCCGTGAGTAGAGAAGACTTAGCGAGTATTGTTGGTACTGCCACAGAATCTGTTATAAGAACATTATCAGATTTTAAAGAAGAAAGACTAATTGAAATAAAGGAGAAGCAGATTTACATCCTCAATTATGAGAAATTAAGTAAATTAAAAAATTAAACTTACCTTGCCATATGGAAGAACAAAATAACTACGAAAAATTTTTCGAAGACGCGAAAGATTATGTTGAAACAAAAGTTGAGCTTACTAAATTGCAAGCAGTAGACAAAGGAAGTGATTTAGTTGCATCTACCGCAGTCGGGATTTTACTTCTTGTATTTTTCACAATGGTTTTTCTATTTGGAAGTCTAGCATTAGCCTTTTATATTTCTGATGTTTCCGGAAAAGCATTTACAGGATTTATGTGTGTTGCAGGGCTTTATTTAATACTAGGAATAATCGTTTATCTCGGACGAGAATCATGGATAAAAAAACCGATAACTAATTTATTCATCAGTAAGATACTTAAGAATGATGAAGAAAATTAATAATAAGCAACAACTTCGCAGAGAAATTCATCTTTTAAATGATGTTGTTTCGACTAAAGAGGCGAAATTAAAAGACAGTTTTATAGCTGTAAAAGAAGACTTC
Source organism: Bacteroidota bacterium (assembly GCA_043747595.1). Lineage (GTDB taxonomy): Bacteria > Bacteroidota > Bacteroidia > AKYH767-A > 2013-40CM-41-45 > JADKIH01. Next base: position 48,146 of record JAYTOX010000044.1, read on the forward strand.
CGACCGGAGAAATTCATTTTAAGAGCCGTCACTAATTTGACCGGTCTTAATTTACAGAAAGGCGACTTTTTTAGAAGTGGGATGATGGCTACAATATCTGTCTTGCTTCATCGTTTTATCACAAAGCAAGAATCGGTTTTGGAGAAAAAAATATTTTCTTGGGCCAATTCATTTATTGAGAAACTTCAAGAACTTCGTAAAGACGATTAGTAGTTGAATATTAAAATTACAAGATGAATATAAATAATTTTATTTTTTTTGTATTCATATTTATAACTCCATCAATTTGTGATAGTCAGATAATTGACCATTTTTCAGGGAAGACAATTAACAATGAACAAGTGGCTTTTCCATTGGTTGAAAAGGATAAGTTTAGTTTATTGTTTTTTGCAATGAGTACAAAATCACAAAAGGATTTAGAAAGCTGGCTAGATCCAATTTATCAAAAATACATAGCGAAAACTGGAATCATGGATGATGCATTTGATGTAAATGTATTTTTCATTCCATTGATTAAAACAACCAACATTGCTTTTTCAGAGATGATTAAAAAAAAATTCAGAGAGAATACTCAGGAAGATTTTAAATCACACATTGTTTTCTTGGATACGCCATCAGAAAAATTGATTTCGAATCTCCAGTTAACCGATCCAAATGTTCCTTATATTTTCCTGATCAATAAGGACGGAAAAATACTTTTTAAATCAAGTGGATCATTCAGTGATGCGAAGTTTGATCAGATTGATGAAATGATTGAATAATATTTTGCATAAAACAACCTAAAATAAAGCGTATGATTTTATAATTAATCGACGTATTTCCACTCGTTCAATTTTTTTAATAGTAAACGAATTAAATCTTACACTTCAAATTCTAGTTCAACTTTCACTTATTGATCAGATAATGAGAAAGGAACTAGGTATATTCGAAAAAACCATATAATTCTTACACTTTATACTTTCAAGCGAAAAGTGATGAATTTATACGCCTTATCTAAACGTAAGAATCTCTACATGTAAACTGAGATTCTATGAAAGAAAGAAAAAATAAGGCTGGAATAAATTCAAGCAGTCGCTTACATATCAGAACAAGTCAGAGAGCTTCGATTAGACAAATAATTCTGAGAGCCACAACTATTTTAGCAGGAACGATGATTTGCATGATTGTCTATTTTCAAATAGGAATTAGCGAGAATGCCAAAGCTTTTATTTTAGGTGATTATAGATCGGTTAAATCTGGGAATTGGAAAGACGCAGAGATATGGGAAACATTTAATGGAACCAAATGGACAACTGCTACAACTCCACCAAATAGTTCGTTCAATACAATTGAGATTTCAGAAGGAAACGAAGTTGTAATTACTTCAAAAGTAAAAGCAGACCAACTTGTAGTAAAAAAGAATTCAACGTTAGTTAGCGAAAAGGGATTGCTAAGTATAGAAAATGGACCAGGAATTGATTTAGAAGTTGAAGGGAAAATAATAGTTAATGGAAATCTAGAAATAAAAAATGGTGCAGTGTTTTCAGTCACTGATTGTAGTTTGAATATTAGGGGCATGATCGATTTAGCAGGATCAATGTCAGTTAAAGGACATTTCAAAAATTTTGGAGGAAATTTACTAATCGAACAAGATCATATTACAATTGAAAAAAATGGAGTTTATGAGCATGCATTTGATGGAGGGTTACTTCCATTGGCATCGTGGGATAAAAACTCACTGTGTAAAATCACAGGAGTAGAAGGAAGTGTTCCACAAAATATATCGCAAGTATTTGGAAATTTAGAATGGGACTCACCAAAACAAATGACAGACGTAGATTTAAAAGGCGACTTATCTTTAGTACAAAACGAAATTTTAATTAAATCGACCGGAAAAGGACAGATTTATATTGATAAATTTGGAAGAAAAGAAGTAGTTGAGCTCCCGAAAGATTTAACCATAGCAGGCGGAAAAGTATTAGTGAATGAAACCGGTTTTTCACATTTAATGATAGCTGGAAATCTAACAATCAACTCAGGACAATTATCAATTAACACACCTAATTCGGAATATAATGGAAGTATAACTGTTAATGGGAATACTATCATATCAGGAGGAGGAATCGATTTAAATAGCAGTGGCAATGCGGAAGTTGGGAAATTATTTATTAAAGGTAATTTGAATATCAACGCTGAAGGAAAAGTATTCGAAAGTTCAAAAAATAAAGGAGGGGAAATAGATTTCTGCGGGCGAAAAATTCAATTTATTGTTTGCAATAACAATATAGAAAATAAAATTAATTTTAATGTGAGTGAAGGAAGTACGTTAAGAACTGATAATTATATTTTAACGGGGAATGGACGTTTTACACTCAGCGATAATTCAAGCTTAATGATTGGATCAACAGATGGAATATCGAAAACCGGCAATAGAGGAAACATTCAGGTAAGTGGAAGTAGAGAATTTAGTAGTAGAGCTGAATACATTTATAATGGAGGTAGCGAACAATCAACCGGAGATGGATTACCTTCAGTAGTAAAAGGATTAAAAATTAGTAATGAAGATAATTGTAAGTTGACAAATTCTGTATCGGTATCAAACAAATTGCAATTAGAGACAGGAAAACTAATAACTGAAAATGCAATACTCAGCTTAGGCACGAATGAAAACGAAGTTGGAAAGCTTGAAATTGGAAACGGATACATAGTTGGAAATTTTCGCAGATGGGTAAGTTCGAAAACGATTGGAGAAATAATTTTTCCGGTTGGAACATTTAGTGAACAAAATCCAGCAATATTAAAATATACAAAATCGCCAAATACAGGAGGAGCGATTAGTTGTTCACTAGGATTTGGGAATTTGAATTCAGCAGGATTGCCTTTAACAGATGCTGGAGATGTTTGCTTGAATTTGGGATCATGTTATTGGAATTTTATTCCTAGCAGCAGTTTAAAAGGAGGATCGTTTGATTTAGCTTTGTCGGCGGCTGGATTTCCGGGCATACAAGATTATGAAAAGCTACATATTTCTAGAAGAGCAAGTGCAGAAAACCCTTGGGTAAATTCAGGGTCACATAATGTGAGTGAAGGAAGCAATGAAGAAGCAATAGCACATAGATCAAACCTGACAGAAATGGGAATGTTTGGAATCACATCTTCAAGTGCTAACTCACTTCCCTCCGATCAATTATTTTTTAAAGCAAGCAGAAAAAACCAATCAGTAAATTTACAATGGAGTGTAAACAACATTACATCGGTCGACAATTATATAGTAGAACGATCACAAAATCGTATTGAATATAGCTCCATCGGAGAAATAAAAAATGACAATTTTGATCCTGACAAACAATCATTATCTTTTAATGATTATCAACCATTAGATGGAACGAATTATTATCGAATAAAAAAAATTGCACCAACAGGAAAGATCACAACTAGTAATGTGGAACAAATTTCTATAGAACCAAGACACATTACTGCGAACACCTTGAGCATAGAAAAGGCGGAAATTCGTTTGGAAAACTCAACAGTCACAACTGAATTTTATTCAGATAAAAATGGAAACGTGGCAATTGAGTTGATAGGAGCTACAGGTAAATCGGTTTACAAAGATTATCAATATGCGGTTAGAGGGTTCAATAAAGTTACTTTCATAAAGAGCCCTTCCACGCTTAAAGAGGATTTACTGATGAGAATTTCAAATTCAACAGGAGCGAGCACTCGATTAGTCACAAAAAATCAATAATACTGTGATTAAAGAATGAAGGGTAAAGGCCAATGGTCTTTACCCTTTTTTTGTTGAAAATTAGTGATACTTTTGTCATCCAAATTTAGTGGAATGAAATCGAAAATTAATATCCTATTGCCTCTATTATTTTGTGCATTGAATAGTATGGCACAAACAAAAATACTCTTTGATTGTGGCAAGGCCGAAACAGCGGGAAATGCAGATTGGCTGGTAGATGCCGATGTACACAATATGTATTGGGGACCCTATGCGCAATTGTCCGGAACAGAATCGAACGGACAGCGGTTTCCTACGCCTGCTCAAAGTGGAATTACATCGAGCACACCGGAGACGTATTGGACCGGGGCATTGTCTTATTGGGGCATCGATTGTGTGAAGCAAGGCTATACTGTAGAATCACTTCCTTACACATCTCCCATTACTTACGGCTCAACGACTAATCCGCAAGACCTAAGTAACTATTCAGTATATATTGTTTGTGAGCCCAACTTATTATTTACAACTGCGGAGAAAACAGCCATTCTCAATTACGTTCAAAACGGAGGAAGTTTGTTTATGATTTCGGATCATACGATTTCCGATAGAAATAATTCAGGAGCAGATTCACCAGTAATATGGAACGATCTTTTAACAGGTACAACAGCAGGGATCAGTTTTAATTTAAATTCTATTAGTGAAACTTCTTACAGTATTGTTAATTCGGGTGCTGATAGCATTTCCACAGGGCAGTATGGAACGGTTACACAAGTTTTATGGTCAGATGGAACTGATTTGACAATAAATACTACTACAAATCCTTCAGTAAGAGGAGTTGTATTTAGGAATGGCATGAGTAATAATAATTCAAAAGTTCTGTTTGCATATGGTCGATATGGCAATGGGAAAATTGCTGCAATGGGCGACAGTTCACCACCGGATGACGGCACGGGCGATCCGAACGATAATTTATATAATGGCTATACTGCAGACGCAAATGGTAATCACAGGAAGTTAATTATGAATGCAACGATCTGGTTAGCTAAAAATACGACTACCGGAGTTGAAGAAACGGCACAACTTAATGGTGAGGTTTATGTATTTGATAATACATTAATAAAACATTTGAATGGCAACTCCCCTATCTTCATTTATGATCTTTCAGGAAAATTGGTAAAAGAAATTACCAATGAAAAAGATGTTGTAGAAGTACCATTGAATGATTTGGTATCCGGAATTTATATTTTAAAATATGACGGAAAGAGTAAATTAATTCCAATCAATTAAAATAAAAAAGCCCCTATTACGTAGGGGCTTTTTTATTTTCAGAAGATAAATATTATTTAACAACTTTGAAAATTTGTTGTTGACTCGCAGAATTTATTCTCAAGAAATAAATTCCACTTTCAAACAAAGAAGTATTGATAGTAAAATTGTTTTCATTTGACAAATTTTTAAAAACTAGAATGCGTCCTTGAATATCAGATACAGAAAAATTCGACACTTGGTTGTTTTTAAAATCAATTGTTATTTGATTGTCAAATGGATTTGGGAAAACAGAAATGTTTTTCAGTTGTTCATTTTCATTCACAGTAGCAAACAAGCAAGCATCGTTATTAACCGGGGTTACAGCTAACTCAATTGAGTTTACGTTAGAAACATTTACTCCAGACGATTGAATAAAACCAGCCAATGTATCGGGGATAACCACTGAAGAAAAAACAGGTGTTACAGGTAATTCATGACAACCGGACAATCCATTGGGATCAGTTTTCACAAAAAGCATTTGAGTACTGTCTTGAGGAGTATAATTAGTCGTATACCCACTAATCATATAACCACCATCAGATGTTTTCGCTGAGCGGTAAGCTTCGTCTTGAAGTCCATCGCCGTAAGTCATCATCCAATCGAATGTACCATCTTCTTGAACTTTCAACAAGAATACATTTGTACTATCGTCGCCATTGGTACGGTGACCGTAACCAAAACCTTCGCTGTATCCGCTCATCACCATTGAGAGATCAGGATTTACGATAAGGTTGTATGCAGCATCAGTTTTTGGTCCACCGTATGCGTAATCAGAGATGAGTTGGCCATTAGCATCGGTACGAACTACAAGGATATCGTAATCGCCGGCACCAAAAGAAACAGTAGATCCGGCCACAACTAAATCGCCATTTGGCATTTCACGAATAGATTGAAATTCTTCCCAAAGAGAGTCGCCATATAGTTTAGACCAAAGGAGATCACCGTTATTATTAGTACGGAGAATTAAACCATCCGACTCAGGAATACCATTTGTAAAAGTTACTTGACGACCACAAATTACATAGTCGCCATTTGTAGTTTGAATTACACCTATCCCAATTTCCAATTCAGGAGAACCATAAGAGCGAGTAAAAATAGTATCCCCATTTAAATCAGTATGAACAAGAAATACATCGTCAGATCCCGAACCGATAGAACGAGTGTTGCCTACAAAAGTAAAACCACCTATAGAATTAATTGCATGAACAAAACCGTCATTAACACCATTGTTCCCGTAACTTTTAGACCATTGAAGTACGCCATCAGAATCTGTTTTAAATATCCAAGCGTCAGTAGTTCCGCTTCCAATTGCAACAATACTCCGACCAACGCCTACGTATCCACCATCGGGAGCTTCAATAGCAAATTCAGAATTATCAAAATCGGAAAGGCCGTACACTTTTGACCAAAGAATTTGAGCTGCGTTATCTGTTTTGATCATTATGGCATCGGCAGAACCTTGCCCATAGGAAGTTGTGGCGCCGTTGAGAAGGTATCTATTGTTATACGTTTCCAATAACGTTTGACCTCGTTCATGATTTACACCACCATAAATATGTTGAAATTGATTTTGACCAAAGGCAAGGTCAACCAGCAGGGAAAATGATAAGAGTAGATATTTTTTCATAGAGTAAAAATACTATTTAAAGTGAATGTTCGACGAATTACGATAAATCATTTCAGTAAAATGACCCATGAAAAATTGATTGTAATAGTTAAAATTAACGTTTTGCGAACCAATGAGCCTATTGAAAAAGCAGGTGCGGAATATTAGTTTTTTCCACAAATGAAAAGTATATTTGAAGGTTCAAAGCTGCTTTTATTGAAGAATATCGAGTCAGCTCAAAAGAACAAAAAACACAAGATATGTCAACAACAACAATAGCTACACCTGAAGTAACGAATTATATTGGTGGTAAATTTACCAATGGAACAAAAAACTCTATGGATGTAATTTCGCCATTGGACGGAGTTAAAATCGGGGCCGTTCCACTTTCTACTAGGGCAGAATTAAATGATGCAGTAGAAGCTGCACAAAAAGCATTTCAATCGTGGTCGAATACACCAATTAAAGAACGTGTACAAATATTTTTTCGTTATAAAACGATCATGGAAAAAAATCTCCGTGAGCTTGGAGCCTTAGTTCAAAAAGAAAATGGAAAGACCCTTGATGAAGCGATAGCCGAAGTAGAAAAAAGTATTGAGTTAACAGAATATGCATGCAGCATGCCTCAACTTGTAGCAGGAAAAATAATGGAAGTAAGTCGCGGAGTAGAATGCCGACTAGATCATAAGCCTTTAGGAGTAGTCGCTTCTATTGCACCATTCAACTTTCCACACATGGTACCACATTGGACAATTCCGAATGCATTGGTACTGGGAAATTGTATGATCTTAAAACCGTCTGAAAAAGTTCCGTTATCGTCAATTCGAATTGCGGAGATGCTGAAGGAAGCAGGTCTTCCAGATGGCGTTTTGAATATTGTGAATGGCGATAAAGAAATAGTAGAAGCGATTTGCGATCATCCGGGAATATCGGCAGTATCGTTTGTAGGGTCGACTAAAATAGCGAAGTTGGTTTACATTCGTTCAACATCGAATTTAAAAAGATGCTTAGCACTTGGAGGAGCAAAGAACCATTTGATTGTAATGCCGGATGCACATCCGGATATGACAGCCTCAAACGTAACGGCATCTATGAGTGGATGTGCAGGCCAACGTTGTATGGCAGCATCGGCGATGGTAGGAGTAGGAAATATTGATGCCATTGTAAGTAAGATTTGTGATGAAGCACGTAAAATAATTCCCGGAAAAAATTTAGGCGCAGTTATTTCAAAAGAATCAAAAGAAAGAATTGAACGTTATATCGATGAAGCAGAAAAAGCCGGAGCGAAAGTTCTTGTTGATGGTAGAAATGTTAAAGTAGAAGGAAAAGATAACGGATATTATGTAGGGCCAACTGTGATTGATTATGTAACACGAGATATGGCAATAGGAAAAGAAGAAGTTTTCGGACCTGTAATCGCGATAATAAGAGTAAAGACAATTGAAGAAGCGTTAGAGATTGAAAACAGTTCTACCTATGGAAATGCTGCAAGTGTATTTACACAAAGTGGCGGCATTGCTCGTCAGGTAATGGAAAAAGCAAGTGCAGGAATGATAGGAATAAATATTGGAGTGCCAGTACCAAGAGAACCTTTTTCATTCGGAGGATGGAACGATTCTAAATTTGGAGTTGGAGATATTACAGGAGATTCGTCGATTGAATTTTGGACGAATTTAAAAAAGACATCAATCAAATGGAATCCTGAAGCGAAGACGAATTGGATGAGCTGAGGGGGAAGTAAGAAGTAAGAAGTAAGAAGTAAGAAGTAAGAAGTAAGAAGTAAGAAGTAAGAAGTAAGAAGTAAGAAGTAAGAAGTAAGAAGTAAGAA
>JAYTOX010000045.1:0-4690 GCA_043747595.1 Bacteroidota bacterium
ATCTTCCTTCCCCGGATTAAACTTTGGCGGAAGCGCTAAAATTATTCATCGTAAAGTAGGTGACTTTGGTCAAGCTTGGGGATTTGGTTTTGACCTTGGAGCGCAATACAAAAAAGATAAATGGCTCTTAGGAGTTCAAGCGAAAGATGTTACTTCTACATTCAATGCATGGTCATATCAGACCGATCTTTTTGCTGATGCTTTTCTTAGAACAGGAAATGAAATACCGAAAAACACCACTGAGATTACGTTGCCAAAATTAATTCTTGCTGCCGGTTATCAGTGGGACTTAGGTAAAAAAATATCAGCCTTAGTAGAAGTTAATACAGATGTAACATTCGATGGACAGCGAAATGTCCTTATCTCTTCCGACCCGTTAAGCATAGATCCACGTTTAGGATTTGAATTGGGTTATAACAAATTTATTTTTCTAAGAGGAGGCGTTCACAATATCCAACAAGTTAAAAATTTCGATGGAACAAAATCGACTATCATGCAACCAAACATGGGCGTAGGAATTAAACTTGGTAAACTAACAATCGATTATGCATTAACAAGCATCAGCTCTTCCGAAATACTTTATTCAAATGTATTTTCACTGAAATTAGATATCACTAAACACTTCTCTCCGCAATAATTAACCGATGAAAAAACTATTACTCTTTTTATTGATTGTACTGAATGTATTCACTGTGCTTGCACAAGGGCCTTATCAAAATTCGTGGATCAAATACAATCAGGAATACTACAAAATAAAAGTAGCTCAAGATGGTGTGAACAGAATCAGCCTTTCTACTTTAACATTGGCAGGTTTTTCAGCGGCATCACTCGACCCGAGAAAAATCCAGATGTATAATAATGGCATACAAATACCACTTTACATTGAAGGAGAAAACGATGGCGTCTTTGACGCGGCCGACTTTATTGAATTCTATGGTAAGAAAAACGATGGAAGCTTCGATACAAAATTATATTCTGATTCGCTTAATCAACCTGCAATTGAATATAGCCTCGTTAACGACACCGCAACTTATTTTTTAACATACGACCCAAACAACGCCGGGCTTCGTTATGCAAATGTAAATACCAATAACTATTCTTCGTTTACGCCTTCCAACTACTTCACCAAGCAATCTTACGTTGGTGGTATTGACGTTCCAAACTCTAATTACCTTTTTGGTTATAACAGAGGAATGAACGATCAATCGATTGAATACACAATGGCTGAAGGGTGGGGCGCAGTATTTGGAAATTTTAGTGCAGGCAATTATCCTATTAATGTGCCGGTACCAACAGACAAACTTTATGGAGCAGGACCGAATATAGAAATAGCAATGACAATTGGAGGCGTCAATAATCAGCCTCACAATTTGACCGTTACATATCCGGGTAATAACTATGTAGACACCGTTTACTACGGGCAAAATTTACGAAGACTTTATTTTTCTCATCCAGCTTCAACATTTACCGGAGCTATAACTAACTTCGTTTTTAGTACTGCCACTCCTGTACCAAATTCTGATTACAGTATGTTATATAGCTTGTATGTAAATTATCCTCATACTTACGATTTAGAAGGAGCTACTACATTCAAACTGTTTGTGAATGATCAAAGTGGCCAGTCGATGACACGTGCCGACATCAGTAATTTCAATGGAGGAACAAATCCAATTTTGTATGACTTAACGAATTCAAAAAGAATATTAGTTACACAATCAGGCGCAAATTATCAAACGCTTATTGGGAATGATGGAAATTCAAAACCAAAAATGTGTGTGATTACTAATCAAACAAACATCTTCTTTCCAACTGTTTCTAAAATAAATTACGTACAAAACAATCCCGGATTTTTCAATAACTATACTACGGCTGCAACCGACTCTGCTTTTTTGATTGTAACAAATAGAGCACTTTGGAATCAAGCAAAACTATACAAAGCACACAGAGACAGTACCGATAATAATCATGCACTTCTATTCGACATTAATGAATTGTACGATCAATTTGCATACGGTATCAACATGCATCCATTAGCAATTAAAAATTTCTCGCATTGGATTCTAGATACATGGACCGTTGCACCACCATCACACATGTTTATTATAGGAAAATCTATTTCCGCGGCCGACTTCCGAATCAGTCCTTCGCAATATTCATTGTGTATGGTCGCTTCGTATGGAGTTCCTCCGTCTGATATGCTTTTTACTTCAGGAATAAATGGCTCTCAATGGGAACCAAAAATACCAATAGGAAGATTGAGTGCTACAAATGCAACCGATGTATTAAACTATTTGGACAAAGTAAAAGAGTATGAAGATGCGCAACATGGGCCGCCACAGCCTTGGATGAAAGAGATCTTACATTTTGGTGGTGGAGATGATATTGCACAACAACAACAACTCAGTGGTTATCTCGATGTATTTAAAGGGCTGATGGAAGACAGTTCGTATGGAGGAAGAGTTACAACTTATTTAAAATACAATACTAATCCAATTTTGATTAATCTATCTGATAGTCTTCAGGCGCAAATTGACAGTGGAGTTTCGGTGATGACCTTCTTTGGTCATGCCTCAGGAGCAGGATTTGATGCAAGTACAGACGAACCATCGGCTTATTCTAATCGCGGTCGCTACCCTATTATTGTAGCCAACTCTTGTTTTGCAGGCGACTTCCATACTTACGTAAAAAGTGTAAGTGAAAAATTTGTACTTGAACCGCAAAAAGCAGCAATCGGATTTTTAGCCAGTGTAGGGCAAGGAATTCCTCCTTACTTGTTCGATTACTCTCGTGCATTTTTCGATCATGCTTCACATGATGGATATGGAATGACAGTTGGACAATTAATGCAAAAGACAATTCAAACCATTCAGCCATTTTCTGATGAGGCTCATAAAATTGTAAGTAATGAAATGTCGTTCCAAGGTGATCCATCATTGCGCTTAAATTATTTTAACAAACCTGACTACACTGTTTCAGAATCAAGAATAAATTTTGCACCTACTACTGTAACCACAGATTTAGATAGCTTTAATATTAAAATCTCCATTCGGAATATTGGAAAAGCCGTTCCAGATTCTTTTACAGTAAAAGTAACACGCACATTTCCTGACAATGTTGATTCAGTATATACTTTCAAACGTGGAAACGATTTCTATAATGACAATCTCTCTTTCAATGTAAATACAGGCGGAGTATATTCGGCCGGTCTTAACAAACTAAAAGTTGAAGTAGACATTCCTGATTCAGTTACAGAGTATGACGATTACTTCAACAATGTAGCCTCAACTCAATTCTTTATTTATTCCAAAGACATCATCCCGGTTTATCCTCCTAAATTTGCTATCCATCCTTTTAACACCGTTACACTCAAAGCAAATACATCGAATCCATTTGCAGCAAATACAGCTTACCGATTTGAGATTGATACGATCGATTTGGATATAAAGGATGCAATACCGGGAATGCAGCCAAGTCCTTTGTTTAGATTTACAACAATCAGCGATAGCGGAGGTGTTATTTCATGGGCACCACAAAATTATACTTTGCAAGATAGTGCTGTTTATTTCTGGAGAGTCGCGAACGATTCAATTCAGTATGATCCTGTAAAATTTAAATGGCAGCAAAGTTCGTTTCAATATATAAATGGAAAAACAGGATGGGCTCAGTCTAATTTTTATCAATTCAAAGAAGACTTGCTAACCAATATTACTTTCGATACGTTAGCCCGATCGTTTGATTATGTATTCAACAATTATTCGCTCAGAGTTTACACCGTAGGCGCCCCTACTGCTGCCAATTTCAGAGATGTTGGCTATTACTTCAATAACTCTCCAAAAGAATACGATGGTTGTCAAACTACACCTGCTGTTATGGTAGCTGTACTCGATTCGATTTCATTAGAACCTTGGATAACATGCGGTAATAATTTTAGTCAGGCTAATATTTTTGTAAGAGATACAACGGGACCTGCTTGTGGCGAACCTGGAGTAAGAGGTTATGTACCCGGCTGCAACAGAACGAGACCTGAGAACTATTTTATTTTTCGTTACAACTCCCCAAGTCAAATGGCAGGGTTGCAAAATTTAATTAACTCTGTTCCAAATAAAGATTACGTTTTAATGTATTCATGGTTCACCTCTCCTTATTCGAGTAACGATCCTGCTTTTTATTCAAGCCTAACATCACTTGGTTTTAATACAGGAAATCTAGGCGACAATACTCCATTTGCATACTTTGTACAAAAAGGAAATTTAGCAAGTCGTGTTGAATCGCATACCGGAAGCAGCACCGATACTGTAACGTTAAATGCGTTATTAAGCTCGCATTGGAATAGAGGAACAATAACGAGTACTACACTTGGGCCATCGAGCAACTGGCAAAGTTTGCATTGGAATCAACGTCCGTACGAATCTCAACCTTATCAAGATTCTATTTCAGTAAGTATCTATGGGCAAAATGCAATGACAAATAATTGGGACTTATTGAAACAAGGAATCCAATATGCACCTGGAAAAGATACTACGCTGAGTTGGATTTCTGCTACGACCTATCCTTTTATCAGACTTGAAACCTACACCGAAGACGATTCAATAAAGACACCGGCACAAATGATTTATTGGAGAGTTTATCATACTGAAGTTCCCGAGTGTGCTATTAATCCGAATTACCATTATCAATTGTATAATAATCC
>JAYTOX010000046.1:0-44236 GCA_043747595.1 Bacteroidota bacterium
AAACTAAAAGAACTAGAAACAAAATACGATAGACAATTCAAGGATGTGTATGAAGCAATAAACTACTTACTAAAAAAAGATCAACAAGAAACTGAACAGAAACAACGTAAACGAATTGGCTTTTAAAATGCAAGTACAAAAAATTGAAAATAAAATTTATGAAATACGGGGCCAAAAAGTAATGCTTGATTTTGACCTTGCAGAATTGTATGAGGTAGAAACAAAAGCGTTAAACCAAGCTGTAAAAAGAAATGAAAAACGTTTTCCACATGATTTTATGTTTCGACTTACCACAAACGAATGGGAATTGATGCGGTCACAAATTGTTACCGCATCAAACGAAAGAAAAACAATAAAATTCCAAAATAACATTGTCTCCCAGAAGAAACGTAATATTTCGTCAACCCCTTACGCATTTACCGAACAGGGTTTAGCTATGTTAAGCGGAATTTTAAACTCAGATAAAGCAATACAAGTAAACATTTCAATTATGCGAGCCTTTGTATTAATCAGACAATTTGCTTTAACGAATAATGAACTTGCAGAAAAACTAAAAGAACTAGAAACAAAATACGATAGACAATTCAAGGATGTGTATGAAGCAATGAACTACCTTTTAACCAAAGACAAACAAGAATCTGAACAGAAACAACGTAAACGAATTGGCTTTTAAAATGCAACTACAAAAAATTGAAACCAAAATTTATGAAGTGCATGGTCTGTATTTTATTAAAAACTTTCAACGGAGATGTTTAATTATTTCACCATTTCCTTTGCGATTATCTAATCTATTGCTTCCAAAAGCGGAATTCCGTTCGGCAAATGATAGTTTGCATTTTATTTCTCTTCTCCGCCTCTCTAAAAATTCCGCTTTGCGTAGGAGATTGCCAATTCGAAAAGTAGAATCTTTAGCGAAGCGGGATTCTGCTTATGCTTGTAATTAATTAAAAACTTTCAACGGAAATGTTTAATTAATTTTTCTCTATGCAAAAGCTATGTAAATACGATCTTAAAATCAAAAACAAAAAATCCGTTTCACCTTAGCAGCAAAACGGATTTTATATTTTTTATTTTTTATTACTTACACCAAGCTCGCATCTAGCGTAATCGCTGTATTCAACAGTTTAGAAATTGGGCAATTTAATTTTGCATCTTCTGCACATTCTGCAAATTTCTCTTTTGTAATATTCGGAACTGTGGCAACAGTCGTAAGCGCAGCCATAGTTATAGCTCCACTATCCAATGTAATTGCACATTTTGTATCGATGTTCGCAGGTGGAAATCCGGCAGCTGTAAGTATAAAACTTAGCTTCATTGAAAAACAACCGGCGTGGGCAGCTGCTACTAATTCTTCCGGATTGGTTCCGACCCCATTCTCAAAACGAGAAACATAAGAGTATTGTGTATTTACTAAAACTCCGCTGGGCGTAGAAAGAGTTCCTTTTCCTTCTTTACCTGTTCCTTGCCAATTGGCCGATGATGTACGAATCATAATTTATATTTATTGTTAGTTAATTAATACTTTTTTTGAATTTCGACAAAGATAGAAATAACCATCCAAATATGCAGACCTATTCTAAATTAATGCCTTCAAATTTCCTATGAAAAACAATTGACAGCCGAAATTGTTAACGCAATTTGGATATAACAGATTTGGTTTTTCTATTTACCGAAATTGATTTATCATAATATTTACAAAACGCTGTAAGATCGCAACTTTCGCATTTTGGCTTTCTAGCTATACAAACATAGCGTCCATGCAGGATCAACCAATGATGAGCGATGGCAATTTGATTTTCCGGAATATATTTTACCAATTGCAGCTCTGCCTGCAATGGATTTTTAGCAGCGGTAGTTAATCCCAAACGTGCCGCCACACGAAATACATGCGTATCGACTGCCATCGCTGCTTTGTCATAGACCACAGAAGCAATTACATTTGCAGTCTTCCTCCCTACTCCAGGCAACTTTTGAAGATCGTCTATCTCCGAAGGAACAATGTTCTTAAAATCGTTCACTAACATTTTCGCCATTCCGGAAAGATGCTTCGATTTATTATTGGGATAGCTGATACTTTTTATCAGCTGAAAAATATCATCAGGATGAGCGGCAGCTAAATGTTTTGCATCCGGAAATTCTTTAAATAATTTTGGAGTAACTAAATTAACACGCTTGTCGGTGCACTGAGCCGATAAAATCACGGCCACTAACAATTGGTACGGGCTTTTATAGTGCAATTCTGTTTCTGCAGTCGGATGATTCTTAGAAAAGTAGTCGAGTATCGCTTTGTAACGTTCTGCTTTTTGCATTTCCAAATTTATCAATTAGTAATTCCATTTTTACTTGCCCAAGGAAAACAAATGAAAAAGTAATAGTTCAAGCAATCAATTGTTTACCCTGCGAGGCTGTTTATTCACCAAGCAAATGTAAGGTTTCTACTAAAATTAGTTGATTCGACTTTGCTCCGAGGTTAATTTGTCGTCATAATTAAAAAAGAGAAACGCCTATGGCCAGTTAAAAAGAAAAAAGGTTAGAGAGAACAAAAAAAGACAGCAGTCAATGACCGCTGTCTTTTTTTTTGCCTTCTAATCTTAGCAGAACTGAAGGATCTTTTCAATGCATTTATCAGAGACCTGAGGTACCGCTTTATCAAGTGTATTAATTACTTCCACTACTTCATCAAAATCATTTTTGATTTGAGGATCGCCATCAATAGCACGTTGAACACGATCACTATTGATCAGGTCGCAATCGTTGTATGCATAATTCAATAAATCTAAATAAGTAGTAGTTCTGTTCATACCGTTTTTGTTTATACAGTTTGAACGCTACTATTTTAGCATTATTGGAATGAAAAGAAAATTATTTTAATCTTTCAACATTCCCGGTGAGGCGTTCACCATTTCACGCATTTTTAGGATGGCATAATGCATTCTTCCTAACGCTGTATTGATATTGATATTCAACATTTTGGCAATTTCTTTAAACGATAATCCGGCATAATGTCTTAAAATAACCACTTCTCTTTGCTCAAACGGGAGCTTTTCTAATAGCGAGCGAACTTTAAGAATTTTTTCGTCGTAAATCATTTGTTCTACTGCATTCTTATTATTCGCCGGGATCACATCGAATACGCTGTATTCATCGGTATCGTGTTGCATGGGCATCAATTTTACTTTGCGGAAATGATCGATTACCAAATTGTGAGCAATACGCAAAGCCCAAGGCAAAAACTTTCCTTGCTCGCTATAATGATTTTTACGCAAGCTGGAAATAATCTTAATAAACGTTTCTTGAAAAAGATCCTCGGCCAATTCCTGATTCTTCACCAGAAAATAAATTGTCGAGAAAATTCGTTGCTTGTAACGATGTACAAGTTCCGTGATAGCGAGCTGGTCGCCGTTCTGATAAAGACCTACAAGGTCCTTATCATCCATTGATGAGAGTTTTGACATAGCTGTTCTGCTTTAATTAGAATTAAAATATTAAAGTAGAATTATAACTATGCTTCCTCCGTTTTTAATTTGTGATACTAAATTTTGTGAATCGCAGAAGTGATTACTTCCTTGTATACAACAAATATAATGTCTAGTTTCTCTATTTGCAAGAAAAAAATTACCAATTCTTACAAACTTTTAACAAAAGCAGCAATTTTCTCTTAAAAAAACTCAGCAAACGATTGTTTTAGGAATATCCTTATCTAAAAAGAAGGTGATTAAATCTGTAACTTCGCCGACTCTTATCTCATCTATGCAGAATTTTGATCAATTAGATCCTCGAAAGTTTATTCTAATAAAAGGTGCTCGCGTCCATAATTTAAAAAATATTGATGTTGCTATTCCAAGAAATAAATTCGTTGTTATCACAGGACTTTCAGGATCAGGTAAATCCTCTTTAGCCTTCGATACTTTATACGCCGAAGGTCAACGTCGGTATGTAGAAAGTTTAAGCAGCTACGCACGTCAGTTTTTAGGTCGAATGGATAAGCCTGATGTCGATTATATAAAAGGTATTTCTCCGGCTATTGCCATTGAACAAAAAGTAAACACGAGAAATCCGCGTTCTACAGTTGGTACATCGACTGAAATTTACGATTATTTAAAATTACTCTTCGCGCGAATTGGACAAACCTACTCTCCTGTTTCCGGCTCGCTTGTAAAAAGAAATACGGTAGAAGAAGTAGTAAATTATATTAAAGAACAAAAAGAAGACAGTAAAATTTTCTTGTTGGCCCCACTCTATCTGCATCCGGGAAGAAGTATGGAGAACGAGTTGAACATATTAATTCAAAAAGGTTTTATTCGTGTAAGTATAGCCGAAACGGTTTATAAGGTTGAAGATCTACTTTCAAAAGAATATGCAAACGTATTAAAGAATATCAGCGGAAAATCTGAATCTACGGCGACTGCAAAAAAAAATAGCACGTCGAAAAAGAAAAAGAATGTAGAAACTGAAATCGAAACAATAGTACATCCTATCCGCTCAACGCTTCAAATTGTAATTGATCGAATTTCAGTTTCACTAAACGATGAAGCGAACGATTCGCGAATTGCAGATTCAGTACAAACTGCTTTCTTCGAAGGCCAAGGCGAATGTTCATTGTTATTAGACGGTGATTTTAAAAATAAACAAATAAGTTTTAACAATCGTTTTGAGGCCGATGGAATTACTTTTGAGGAACCGAGTACTCAGCTCTTTAGTTTTAATAATCCGTATGGCGCTTGTAAAAAATGCGAAGGCTTTGGTTCTATTGTTGGAATTGATGAAGACTTGGTTATCCCCGATAAGTCGCTTTCAGTTTTTGATGGTGCTATTGTTTGTTGGCGAGGAGAAAAAATGAAAGAGTGGAATGATGAGCTTATTAAATTTGCATACAAATTCGACTTCCCTATTCATCGTCCGGTTTACCAATTGAACGATGAGGATAAAAAATTACTTTGGTCAGGAAATTCATACTTTAAAGGATTAAAAGCTTTTTTCCAATGGGTAGAAACGCAAAGCTACAAAATTCAATATCGAGTAATGCTTTCTCGCTATAGAGGAAGAACAAGCTGCCCGGAATGTAAAGGAACACGATTGAGAGCAGATGCGAACTATGTAAAAGTTGGAGGCAAATCGATTACAGATGTAGTGTTACAACCGGTAAGACAATCTAAATTATTTTTCGAACAATTAAAATTGAATAGCTACGAGCAACAAGTAGCAAAAAGAATTTTACTTGAAATAGTTAACCGATTAAATTTTTTATCGGATGTAGGTTTAGGTTATTTAACCATGAACCGATTATCGAACACGCTGTCAGGAGGCGAATCGCAGCGAATCAATTTGGCCACTTCCTTGGGAAGTTCATTAGTTGGATCAATGTATATTTTGGATGAGCCGAGTATTGGTTTACATCCGAGAGATACAAATCGTTTGATCAAAGTATTGAAGTCGCTCAGAGATATTGGAAATACATTGATCATTGTTGAGCACGAAGAAGAAATAATGAAAGCGGCCGATCAGTTGATAGATATTGGTCCGGAAGCAGGAAGAGATGGTGGTCATCTAATTTTCCAAGGAAGTTTTTCAGAGATCTTAGAAGATGAAATTGGTTATACAGGCAAATATTTAAGTGGAAAAGAAAAAATCGCTCTACCTTATCGCAGAAGAGTTCCTCATAGTTTTTTTAAAATTGAAGGCGCGAGAGAGAACAATTTAAAAAATATTACCGTCAAAATTCCATTGGGAATAATGACTGTTGTAACAGGAGTAAGTGGCAGCGGTAAAACATCGCTTGTAAAAAAAGTAATTTATCCCGCACTGAAAAAAATTCATGGCGGCTATGGAGAACAATCGGGAGCGTTCGATAAAATAAGTGGCGATTACAATAAACTTAGTTCAATTGAATTTGTAGATCAAAATCCAATTGGTAAATCGTCGAGAAGTAATCCTGTTACCTATGTAAAAGCCTACGATGAAATAAGAGGATTGTATTCGGAGCTTCCATTATCGCGATCGCGAAAATACAAACCATCGCATTTTTCATTCAACGTAGAAGGTGGGCGCTGTGATGTTTGCGAAGGAGAAGGAGAAGTAACAATAGAGATGCAATTTATGGCCGATATCCATTTGTTATGTGAGAACTGTAACGGAAAACGATTTAAGCAAGAAATTCTTGATATAGAATATAAAGGCAAAAACATTTCAGACATTCTGAATCTGACGGTCGATGAAGCTATTGATTTCTTTACCGGTCCGTTGAAATCGACAGGCAACGATGCAAAGATTGCGAATAAATTAAAGCCGTTGGCAGATGTTGGCTTAGGTTATGTAAAACTAGGGCAATCGTCGAACACATTATCGGGTGGAGAAGCACAACGAATAAAGCTTGCATCTTTTTTACAAAAAGGAAATAATCATTCGCATACATTATTTATTTTCGATGAACCAACAACCGGCTTGCATTTTCATGATATAAAAAAACTGCTGAAAGCCTTTGACATGCTCATTGAACAGGGCAACACAATTTTGGTGATAGAGCACAATTCGGAAGTAATAAAATGTGCAGACTGGGCGATTGATTTAGGGCCTGAAGGTGGTGACGAAGGCGGGAATTTAGTTTTTGAAGGAACACCCGACGATTTGGCAAAATGTAAAGAATCGTACACCGGAAATTATTTGAAGGAGAAGTTTTAAAAAAAAAGCTGCCTTTGATAAGACAGCTTTTTATTAATTTCCCAGATCGTCGAAGTTGACATCGCTAAAAGAATTTGTACCAGGCGATGGGTCAGTATTATTATAATTTTCTATAGGATCAGAATTAGAATTAGAGTTAGAGTATGAATCAGTTTGATCCGGCTCTGTGGCTTTGATAGTATAAACTTTATCGAAAGCTTCATTCATACCATCCATAAATTTTTCAAAGTCTTCTCTGTATAGGAAGATTTTATGTTTTTCATAAAACGGAGCACCATCATTTCCGATTCGCTTTTTGCTTTCAGTGATGGTGAGATAATAATCGTTCGCTTTAGTGCTTTTTACATCAAAAAAATAAGTGCGTTTTCCGGCTCTAACTGATTTTGAAAATATCTCTTCACGGGAATTGTTTTGATCTGACATATAGTCGAATAGGATTTTAAGAATGATTCGTGACAAAAATAGAAAATAATTTAAATGTGCAAAAAGCGTTTAAAAATAAATTTGGTGGAGACTCAGAAAAACATGAATATACAAAAACTTTGACGAATAAAGTACTCTATAACAGGAAGTTACAAGTTTTTTATTCAACTACCATAAAAAAGTTGATGAAAGAGAAAAGGCGAACATTCTATGCTTCTTTGAATTAAAAAAAGAAGAGAGCGGTAAGTTTTACGAGAGGAAATACTAAAGAATTGTTGGTAACTTTAGACCGCAAGAATAGGACAAATCGCTTATTTTTGCATTTTGTGAAACACTATGCAAATTACATATTACGGTCATTCTTGCTTTTTGGTTGAATTAAGCGGAAAAAAATTATTATTCGATCCATTTATTAGCCCTAATCCTTTGGCTAAGAATATAGATATTACTACAATAAATGCAGATTATATTCTTGTATCGCATGGTCATTGGGATCATTTGGCAGATTTGGTAGCGATAGCAAAGCAAACGAATGCAATCTTGGTATCGAATTATGAAATAACAACATGGGCAGAAAAGCAAGGAGTAACCAAGACACACCCAATGAATATAGGAGGTCATTGGATTTTTGACTTCGGAAAAATCAAATGTGTGAATGCAGTTCATTCTTCATCATTACCCGATGGAAGTTATGGCGGCAATCCAATGGGCTTTCTGATTGAAACAAACGATGACAATATTTACTACGCCGGCGATACAGCACTTCACTACGATATGAAATTGATTGGTGATTATAAACAAATGGATTACGCATTTTTACCCATAGGAAATAATTTTACAATGGGCATCGACAATGCAGTGATTGCAGCAGGGTTTATCAATTGCGATAAAATAATTGGAATGCACTATGATACATTTGAACAAATAAAAATAGATCATACCGAGGCGAAGACAAAATTTGAAGTGAGTGGAAAAGAATTGACTTTAATGACAATTGGGGAAACGAAAAGCTTCAAATAAAAAATAATAAATAATAATTTAAAAAATAATTCGATGGGAAAAATCATAGCGATTGCCAATCAAAAAGGTGGAGTCGGTAAAACTACTACCGCAATGAATTTGGCTGCGAGTTTGGCCGTGCTGGAATATAAAACGCTTTTAATCGACAGTGATCCGCAGGCGAATGCAACATCAGGCGTAGGTTTTGATCCTCGAACGATTAAGACAAGTATTTACGAATGTATCATCAATGAAGTTTTACCAAAAGATATCATACTGAATACAGAAACACCTAACTTATTTTTACTTCCATCACACATCGACCTAGTAGGTGCAGAAATCGAAATGATTAATCTGCCTCAGAGGGAGCGCAAGATGAAAGATGTGTTAGAGAAAATAAGAGGAGAATATGATTTTATTATCATTGATTGTTCACCATCACTTGGACTTATTACAATTAATGCATTAACTGCAGCAGACTCCGTGATAGTACCGGTTCAGTGTGAATATTTTGCATTGGAAGGATTAGGGAAATTATTGAACACGATAAAAATAGTTCAGAGCAGATTGAATCCTGAGTTGGCAATCGAAGGAATATTACTTACGATGTATGATAGTCGTTTGCGCTTATCGAATCAGGTAGTAGAAGAAGTAAAAACGCATTTCCAGCAGATGGTTTTTGATACGATTATACAGCGGAATACCAAACTAGGAGAAGCACCAAGTTTTGGTCAAACAATCATTATGCATGATGCAAGTAGTAAAGGCTCCATTAATTATTTAAATCTGGCAAGAGAAATTTTACAGAAGAACAATCTGACAAAAATTAAAGAAGCAGATAAAAAAATACATGTAACAGATGAGCACTAAGAGAAGTGCACTAGGCCGAGGCTTAAGTGCTTTACTGGAGAATTCAGAAACGGATGTAACCAGCAATACAGAATCAGCGTCGGGCGTTGTAGGTTCGATAGCTCAGATTCCATTGAGTCAGATTGTAGCGAATCCCTTTCAACCCAGAGTTGATTTTGATGATGCAGCATTAGGAGAACTTGCTTCATCGATTAAAGAGCAAGGAATCATACAACCTATTACCGTAAGGAAATTAGGCTACGATCAATATCAAATAATTTCCGGAGAACGTAGATTCAGAGCTTCAGGTATTGCCGGACTTAAAACAATTCCTGCATATATTCGAGTGGCGAATGATCAGGGAATGCTTGAGATGGCAATCATTGAAAACATTCAGCGAAGAGATTTAAATTCGTTGGAAGTAGCCCTCAGTTTTAAGCGCCTTATTGATGAATGTAATTTAACACAAGAAGAATTAAGTGAGCGCGTCGGAAAAAACAGAAGTACCGTTACGAATTTTCTAAGACTCTTAAAATTACCACCCGATGTACAAGCTGCTGTAAGAGACGGTAAAATATCGATGGGTCATGCGAGAGCAATACTTGGAGTTGATGCAATCGATAAGCAATTATATATTTTCAAAGAAATTCTTTCGAAAGATCTTAGCGTAAGAGATGTAGAATTGTTAGCGAGGCAAACCGGCAATAAATCGACAATCAAAAAAAAGAAAGAAGAATTAAAAGATCAGCTTTCATTTGAATTCAGTAAAATTCAAAATATACTTACGAGCCATTTTGGTGCAAAGATTCAATTGAACAGAGCGAAAAACGGAAGTGGAAAAATTGTTATTCCCTATACGAACGATGAAGACCTGAATCGTATTCTCGAATTACTCAATTATTGATCGGCAGTCGGCCAACTGATGAAGTCAACCATTCAACGTTCATTAATTTGTATGTTCATCATTCTTGTGAGCTTCAGATGCAGTTATGGATCAGGAGAGCAAAAAGATTCGTTGAGCACAATTGCAAAACATCGAGCAAATAAAACTGCCTTGTTTTCAGCATTGGTTCCGGGATTAGGCCAAGCGTACAATAAGAAATACTGGAAGATTCCTATTATTTATGCGGGGTTCGGAACGTTATTTTATTTTATTCAGACAAACAATAATGAATATGTAAAATTTAAAAATGCATTGATTTATCGAACCGATAACGATTCATTGACCAATGATGCGTATCCAAATCTGAGTAATGCCGACATTACAGTTAGAAAAGATTATTACCGAAGAAATAGAGATTTGAGTTATATATTATCGGGAGTTCTTTACACTTTGAACATTTTAGATGCGTATGTAGATTCGCAACTATTGGATTTCGATGTAAGCGACAACCTTTCGATTCATACCTCTCCTACTCTATTTAATATTAATGGAGGACGAGCATTAGCAGGGATTCAGTTGACATTCAATTTTAAATAGGAACTAAAAAAACAAATAAATGAAAATTGCACTTGTTGGTTATGGTAAGATGGGTAAAACCATTGAGAAAGTTGCTTTAAAAAATGGTCACCAAATTGTATTGCGAGTAGATGTAACTAATTCGAAATACATCGACATTGGAGACCTAAAAGGAGCCGATGTAGCTATTGAGTTTTCTCAACCGGATGCAGCCGTTGAGAATATACGAAAATGCTTCAGAGCCGGCGTACCGGTAATTTGTGGAACCACAGGGTGGTTAAATCAGTTTGAAGGTATTGTAGCTGATTGCAAAGAAACCAATGGAAGTTTTTTCTATTCATCGAATTTTAGTGTTGGAGTGAATTTATTTTTTGAAGTCAATAAAAAATTGGCAGCATTAATTAATCAGCAAGAGCAATATGATGAAGTATTGATTCATGAAAGCCACCATTTAGAAAAACTTGATTCACCAAGTGGAACAGCAATTTCATTGGCCGACCAAATAATTGAAAATGTAGACCGAATAAAAGAATGGGTCAATTACAAAGCAGATGAAAGCGTAGATATGGGCGTTGAAAGTGATGGAGAACTTCCAATTTTCTCGACAAGAGAAGACGAAGTGCCGGGAACACATATCGTAAAATATTTTTCCGATGTTGATGAAATCGAAATAGTACATAAGGCACTAAGCAGAAATGGGTTTGCAATTGGCGCATTAAAAGCGGCCGAATGGATTCAAGGTAAAAAAGGCATCTTCACAATGAAGGATATGCTTAATTTATGAGGGTAATTTGATTCTTAACAAGGTATTAACCAATAATTAATCGAATACTACGTATTTTAGTCCGGACAACGATTATCAATAGTAGTCAGTTACATTTATCAATTTTCATTTTCATTCATTAAATAATTAATCAATTTATGAGCAGATTCAGAATTAACTGGGATCTAATTAAGGATATCGTTTTTGGTATTTTCACAATTGGCGTGTGGTTCTTACTTAAACCACGTCCGGGTCAACGGAAAGCTGTGTGGCGCGAATGGATGGATGCTATAATATTCGCAGTAATAGCTGCAACTATTATCAGAACATTCTTTATTGAAGCCTATACGATTCCTACACCATCGATGGAAAAATCGTTGTTGGTTGGTGACTTTCTATTTGTTTCAAAAGTAAGTTACGGAGCAAGAATACCAATGACTCCACTATCGTTTCCATTTGCACATCACACATTACCTTTAGTTGGTGGTAAATCATATTTAGAATGGATAAAACTTGGTTATCACCGTTTGCCCGGATTTGGAAAAGTACATCGTGGTGACTGTGTAGTATTCAATTGGCCGGCAGAAAATGAAGGACGACCTATTGACAAGAAAGAAAATTATATTAAGCGATGCATAGGAATTGCAGGCGATACAATCACAATAAGAGAACGTCAAGTTTATATTAATAATAAAATTTTTGTAAACCCTGACTTTTCACAATCATCGTATCATGTAGTAACCGATGGCACCGGATTTAGTTATTCGGCTATTCAACGATTGGGATTGAGAGATGGCGAGGCATTATCGCCGGTAGAGTTCAATTTTCATTTAACGTCGAAAGAAGCAGATGAAATGAAAACTTTTGGTAATGTAAAACACGTTGATGCGAACACCGTACCGAAAGGAATTTACCAAGATTTTATTTTTCCATTCGACTCCAAATATGATTGGAATGTTGACAATTTTGGCCCCTTATACATTCCTAAAAAAGGTGCAACAATTACGATCGATACCAGCAACATTTCTAAATATCGTAAAGTGATTGGAGAATATGAACAGAATAAATTGGAAGAACGAGATGGTAAAATAATTATTAACGGTCAAGTAACATCAACATATACATTCAAAATGGATTACTATTTTATGATGGGCGATAACCGTCATAACTCAGCCGACTCACGTTTTTGGGGATTTGTTCCTGAAGACCATGTTGTAGGTAAAGCTGTATTCATCTGGATGAGTTGGGACACCAACGCTGACTTTATCAATAAAGTTAGGTGGAAAAGATTATTTCATACGATTCCAACTTTTGGAATATAAAAAAGGAAAGGCTATTCAAATTGAATAGCCTTTCTTTTTGGATTATAAATTTGAGAGAAAGGAAATAGTATCTACTCCGTCGGCATAATCCCACAGCTTTGGTTTTTGAGAATGACCAAAAGCAACGCGAATACTTTTTAAACTACTTCCCTCTTGTATTGTTTTTTCATTTGCAACAACACACTGAATTTGATCTTTCTTCGCTGCCAATTTATTATTGAGCTCCAACAGATTGTCATAACGCTCATAATGCAAAATTGAAATTGGTGAAGGTATTTTTTCATTTTCCAGCATTATTAAAAATCCATTTTGTAAAAACGGAACCAACTTCAAAAGCAGAACTGAATTATTATAATCAAAGTTGTTCATGTATTTCTGATTGTTCATGACTTCATTTTGATCATAGACAGCTTCAAAAAGTTTATCCAATTGATAATCGGTCGGAATATATATTTTTGAAACATTGCGACAACCAAGTCCAAAAAAAGTAAAGATGTCGTTACCTAGTAATTTTAATTCTTCGCTGGTTTCATTACCTGTTAAAATGGCAATTCCATTTCTATTTTTTCGAATTACGTTGGGGTACTTACCAAAATAATATTCGAAATATCTGCTTGAGTTATCAGAACCTGTAGCAATCACTGCATCCATTTTTTCAAGCCGCTCAACGAAACTGATTTTATTTTCAAATGCCGGTTCAACTGAAATTATTTGCTGAGCAATCCAAGGAAGTAAATGCTGATCATCACTTGCATTTTTTCCGATATAATTATGCCCAGAGAAAATTACTGATAAGAGATCGTGCATTCCTACAAAAGGAATGTTTCCGGCATTGATTACACCTATCCGTTTCGAAACCTTAACCGGAATAGCTTGACTGTACATACCCAACCATTGATTCACATTATCGTCAGAGAGCGCACATATCCATTCTTCGAGAGCAGCAATGATATTCTTATCAGTAAACCAGGCATTTTTTTGAAAAGCCCTGAGCATCACTACTTTTAGCTCCGATTCAGCCTCCTGATCGGCTTTGTATTGAGACAATTTGGAGCTTAAAATTGCTCTCAACTGTTTAGAAACGTTCTTGATATCCATTATTCATGCAAAGATAATAACCTGGTTTGCAAAAGATAGTCATCTGATGTTTTGATATAAACTTTTTCTACTTATTTTTGTGACAATTACAAACAATACCAAAAGTAAAGAGATATGGCAATTATGATTACCGATGAGTGCATCAATTGCGGTGCATGTGAACCGGAATGTCCCAATAATGCAATTTATGAAGGTGGTGCCGAATGGAGATTTTCAGATGGCACTAGTATAAAAGGCATGTTCAAAAGAATGGATGGATCAGAGGTTGATGCAAGCACACCTCAAGCTCCAGTATCGATGGACGCATATTATATCGTAACAGATAAATGCACCGAGTGTGTAGGTTTCCACGATGAACCACAATGTGCATCTGTTTGTCCGGTTGACTGTTGCGTTGACGATCCGAACTTCCGTGAATCGAAGGATGCATTGTTAGGAAAGAAAGAAGCTATGCATAGCTAATAATAAATCAGAGAATATTGAAGGCCGCAAAACGTTAGTTCATTTGCGGCCTTTATTTTTTATGTCAAACAGAAATTCCTTTTATCCTTTATTTCTATTTCTGAATCTATTTTTTTTCGGAAGCGAAAATTTATTTTCTCAAAATACCGACTCGCTGAGTGTTCTTATTACTAAAATGCAACGAGGAGCTGATGATTCTATACGTACAAAAGCGCAAGTAGAATTCGATCAACGTCTTGTTGACAGCATAGAATCTTCAATTTCAATCGACAAAAAATATTCGGAATTTAAAAATGTATCAGTTCTTGAATCAAGCGATAAACTACTTAAAATTTTTACCTATACCTATCCTAACTTCGATGGAAGCAAATATTATTATTTTGGGTTTTTACAATATAGAAGGAGTGTTAATGATTCAGTTAAAACACTTTCATTAAGGGATTCAACAAGCACTATTGTGAAACCGGAAACTGAAAAACTGAACGATCAAAAGTGGCTTGGTGCTGTTTATTATTCTATCCAAGAATTAAAATTTAAGGGTATGCAATATTATGTATTACTCGGTTGGAAAGGATTCAATCAATCAATCACAAAAAAAATAATTGAAGTCCTTTATTTCGATGATCAGTCACCTAAATTTGGATTTTCTTTATTCAAAACCGGAACTGTTTATCGTAACAGAATTATTTTTTCATTTACATCACAAGCCAGCATGTCGCTCAAGTTTACTAAAAATGGAAAAGAAATTATTTTTGATCATTTGAGTTCTCCAAAAACAAAACAAGAAGGAGACTTACAATTAATCTCCGGTCCCGATGGAACGTATGATTCATTCAAATTAGCAAAAGGAAGGTATCAATTAGGAAAAGACATTGATGCCAGAACAGAAGATTCTCCCGAGAAACCACTTCCAACTCCACCTGAGAAGTAAATGTTCACAATGAACGTACGGAGCGCTTTTTACCAATGAATAAAGGCAAAAACTATTATTATTTTTGTTAAATTCGCCCTCCAAATTGAAAAGCGATGTCAGACCAAATCAAATTATTTATACCCGGACCAACATACGTCCATCCTTCTGTTCTTGAGAAAATGGGGACGCCAATGATTGGACATCGAAGTGCAGAAGCTTCTACACTTCAACGGAACATTTCCGATAAACTGAGGAAGTTGATGTTTACAACGAATAAAATAATTTTAAGTACGTCATCAGGGACAGGATTAATGGAAGGCGCGATTCGTTCGGCAACAAAAAAAAGAGCAATCGTATTTTCAGTTGGTGCATTTGGCAAAAGATGGTTTGAACTTGCAGAAAGAAATGGAATACCTGCAGATTTGCACGAAGAAACTTCCGGAAATCCAACACTACCGGAAACAGTAAATAAGTATTTGAAAACAGGGAAGTATGATGTTGTAACCTTAACACACAATGAAACATCTACAGGTTTAATGAACCCAATCGATTCAATTTCCGAGATCATTAGTAAATATCCTGATGTAGTTTGGTTAGTTGATTGCGTAAGTTCACTAGGAGGAGCAAAAATTGAAGTTGATCGATTAGGGATAGATGTTTGTATTTCATCATCACAAAAAGCATTGGCACTACCACCGGGATTAGCACTAGCTTCCATTTCAGCCAAAGCAGAAGAGCGATTTAAAAGTATTGGCTACCGTGGATATTATCTAGATTTGCTAACACTCTGTGAATTTATTGACAAGAAAGATCATCAGTATTCATGTACCCCTTCATTATCACACATGTTCGCTTTAGATTTTCAATTAGATCGAATTTTAAAAGAAGGAATTGAAAATAGATTTATTCGTCATATAGAAATGGCCGAGTATGTAATCAATTGGGCCAATCACTTTTTCAAAGTTTACCCAATGGCCGGATTTGAATCGATGACAGTTACCACCATCGAAAATACTCGTAAGATTAACATAGCAGAACTTAATGCAGAACTTTTGAAAGAAAATATGTTGATAGCGAACGGCTATAATGAATTAAAAAATAAAACATTCCGCATAGGTCACATGGGAGATTTGAATTTAGATGATGTTATTGCATTGACAGAATCTATTCAACGTATTCTTAAACTGAATTAATAAAAAATCAAATGGCAATATTAAAACCATTCAAAGGCATTCGTCCTAAGCAAGAATTTGTTGAAAAAGTAGCAAGCAAACCTTACGATGTGCTTGATGAAAAGGAAGCACGATTAGAATGTGCAGGAAATCCTATTTCGTTTTACCATGTTATCAAACCGGAAATAGATTTTGATGATGATCATGATCATTATGCTGCTGACGTTTATGAAAAAGGTATTTCTAATTTCAATAAAATGCAATCGGACGGAATTTTTTTCGAAGATGTAAAAGAATACTACTACATCTATGCCCAAACGATGAATGGAAGAAGACAATATGGAATTGTAGGCTGTGCTTCTATCGACGATTATTTTAATAATGTAATTAAGAAACATGAGTTAACTCGTCCAGATAAAGAAGAAGATCGGAAAAATCATGTTCGTTATAGTAAAATGAATTACGAGCCCGTATTTTTTGCTTATCCAAAACATATTGGTTTAGATAAAATTGTATCAAATATAGTAACAGCTACACCAGAATATGATTTTGTTTCAGATGACGGAATTGGTCATACGTTTTGGATTGTAAATAACGAAGAGCATACTAAAAATATAACATCTTATTTTTCAGAATTGGCTTCTACATATGTTGCCGATGGCCACCACCGCACAGCAGCTGCAGCTTTGGTGGGAAAAGAAATGCGTGAGAAAAATCCGAATCATACAGGCAACGAAGAGTACAATTACTTTTTAGCCGTTCATTTTCCAGACGACCAATTATCGATTATGGATTATAACCGAGTAGTGAAGGATTTAAACGGAATGACAGTTGCTGATTTTATTGAGAAACTCAAAATTAACTTTGAGGTTCAATTAATAGGAAATTCAATTCACAAACCTACTTCACTTCACGAATTTGGAATGTATTTGGAAAATAATTGGTACAAACTTGTTGCAAAAAAATCGACGTACAATG
Organism: Bacteroidota bacterium; assembly: GCA_043747595.1. Lineage (GTDB taxonomy): Bacteria > Bacteroidota > Bacteroidia > AKYH767-A > 2013-40CM-41-45 > JADKIH01. The sequence continues at coordinate 17,117 of JAYTOX010000046.1, forward strand.
ATAACGATCCGATTGGTGTATTGGATGTTACGATACTTTCCAATCAAATATTAGAACCAATTTTAAATATAAAAGATCTTCGAACAGATAAAAGAATAGAATTTGTTGGAGGGTTACGTGGCTTAGGTGAATTAGAAAAAAGAGTGAATAGTGGTAAAATGAAAGTTGCGTTTGCTCTTTACCCTGTCACTATGAAACAACTCATTGATATCGCAGATGGAGGATTAATAATGCCTCCGAAAGTAACATGGTTTGAACCAAAACTTAGAAGTGGTTTAGTGATACATAAACTGTAATAAAAAAAAGTCCGGTAAGTAACTTACCGGACTTTTTTAGCTTTCAATCATTTCTAACAGTTCTCTATCAGTTGGTTCAATTCTGGATGGAAATACAGCTATTAGCTTTCCATCTTCATCGAGAAGAAACTTCCAAAAATTCCAAAGAGGTTGTTGGTTATTCCATCCATTGAAAGTTTTATTTGTTAGCCATAAAAATATATTATTTAGCCCAGCCGTTTTCACTTCCGATTTTTTCATGATAGGAATCGTGAGATGATAATTTATTTCGCAAAAACTTTTTATTTCACTATCACTTCCCTTTTCTTGCTTACCAAAATCGTTGCAAGGAAAAATTAGAATAGCTAAAGTATCAATGTATTTCTTTTTTAACTCTTCTAGTTTTTCATATTGAGTTGTATAACGACAATACGAAGCTGTATTAACTATGAGTAATTTTTTTCCTTTAAATTTTGAAAGATCCAGTTTTATTCCATCCGGATCTAAGGCATTAAAATCATAGATAGAATTTAATTTCACTTTATTCCCCGAATACTTTTCCCTTTTTGAAAAATAATTAGAAATTAAGTTGGAAACAGCCTTTTGTACCTGCATACTATCTATATTATTTGATGTGAATAAACATTTAACAAACTTAATTGAAAATTGTTTGACAAAGAGCATAAAAAGTAATTTTACAGGCTATGATTAATCTTAGCAACTATCAAAAGATCAAAGCTCAACTAAAACCATTTGGTGCAGAACTAGTTGCAGTAAGTAAAACAAAACCTGTAACAGATATTTTGGAGTTAAAAAGTCATGGTCAGCAGATTTTTGGTGAAAATTATGTGCAAGAACTAGCCATTAAAGCGGAGAATCTTTCTGAAATTGAATGGCATTTTATCGGGCACCTTCAAGGAAATAAAGTGAAAGGAATTTTACCATTAGTAAAACTGATACATGGAGTTGATAGTATTAAGCTACTCGAAGAAATTCAGAAGATGTCTGTTCGAACCAATTTAATTACAAGTTGTCTACTTCAAATTTATATAGCAGACGAACGAACAAAATTTGGTTTATCGTACGAAGAAGCCGACGAATTTTTAAATAGCGAACGATTGTCAGAACTGACAAATGTTCGCATCAAAGGATTTATGGGAATGGCTACTTTTACAGAAGATAACGACAAGATAAGAAGTGAGTTCAGGGGTTTGAAAAAATTCATGGATAAATTTCCCTCGTTTGATACACTTTCAATTGGGATGAGTAGCGATTACCAAATTGCATTAGAGGAAGGCTCTACACTAGTTCGAATCGGTTCAGCAATTTTTGGTGAACGCAATTACGATAAAACATAATTATGGGTCCCGGAATTATTTTCGGATTACTGACAACACTAACGTGGTCGCTTGGGATTTTCCCATTTACACAAGCCGCACGTCGTTTAGGAGTTAATCCACTCAATCATTTCCGCTTAGTATTAGCCCTCCTATTCATAACTATAATTAGTGTAATCATTAATCGAAATGAGTTTGTGGCCTTGTTCAGACAAGACCATCTTCAAGCTTGGATTTGGTTAGGCTTATCCGGAATTGTAGGACTGACGATAGGAGATTATTTTGCATTTAAAATGTATGCAATTCTTGGAGCACGACTAGGGAGTATACTAACCACCTTTGCACCGGCGGCAACATTAATTTGCGGATGGCTTTTAATCAACGAACAAATATCAATGATTGGTATAATTGGTATTTTTATTACCATCATAGGCGTTAATTTTATTAGTTTAGGAAAAAGGGAGCGCTTAAAAATTCCGAGTACCGATAAAGCCCACATTACAAAAGGGATTATCGCAGGAGTTCTGGCCGCGCTTTGTCAAGGTGCCGGATTGGTAATGGCAAAAAAAGGAATGTTAATGGAGAGTAGTTTGGGAATAGTGTTACAACCATTTCATGCAACCTTTATCAGATTACTTATTGCTACATCTTCGTTATTTTTATTTACACTTTTAACAAGAAATTTAAATGCAATTATTTTTCCAATATTAATTAATAAGGAAGGGGGAATAAAATATGCAATAGCCGGTACTATTTTCGGACCAACATTAGGCGTTAGTTTGTCCTTGTATACCATCTCGCTTATTGAACCATCGGTAGCACAAACAATCTTTTCATTGGTTCCGGCAATGGCGCTTTTTATTGCAAGGATACTAACGAAAGAAAAAATTACCTCACAATCATTGGCCGGAGTAGCTGTTGCGACAGCAGGCGTATTTATACTAATTTGGAGAGATGAGATTATTAAATTATTTTAGAATCGTAATTTAAATAGTAGAAACATTTATTTCAAGATATCAATGAACGCAAATAGAAAAAATATTGATTGGATTTTAGCTTTACTAACCTTTTTAATTCCGTTAATTATTTTTAAAATTACATCAGTCAATGCTTTGATGTTTGACGATGCCGGAGAATTTGCTTTAGTTATAAAACTTGGAAGTATTGCTCATCCACCGGGAACTCCGGCATATATTTTCTTTGCAAGGATTTGGGAACAATGCTCTTCCCTTTTTCACGTGAATAATATTGAGTCATTAAATTTGTTTTCATCAACAATTATTTCATTTTCTTCGGTTTTACTTTTTCTTACTTTTTTGAAAATCGGAAAAGAGATTACCGGAAATATTACGTCCAAACAATCAATTATTGCTGCGGTTTGCGCTATGGCATTTGCTACAAGTTCAACAAGCTGGGCATGGGCGAATACAATTGAAGTTTATTCATTTCAAGTTTTTACAATGGCAATTACATTATTTGGATTAACCTATTTTCAAATTACTCGAGAAAGGAAATTCATAATCATTGCCGGTATTGGAATTGGTTTAGGTTTAGCAAACCATCATCTTACAATGGTTATGTTTTTACCATTTACATTTTTATTTTTCACGAATAACTTATTTAAATTTCCAACACTTCAAGCAAAGAAAAATAAACCGGGTTCAAGCTCGATCGACTTTTTATCAATCGTTCGTTCACATTCATTTCTACTTCTTGTATTAATTTCTGCAATAGTGACTTTTGCTTTTTATTTTTGGATGTATCTCAGAGCTCAACATGAATATCCATTTATGTTTGGAAAGCCCGATTCGCTTGAAGGAATGTTTTATCATTTAAAAGGTGGATCATATAGCAAAAATTTAAGCTCAGCAAGCAATGAAACCATAGCTTCTCGATTCCCTTACTTTGTAAAACTAACGTTCGATCAACTATATCTTTTCCTTCCTTTCTTTTTGTTAGGAATTTTTGTTCTCATAAAGAATAGAAAATTCAGACTTACGACAATGATATTTGCTTATTTTTCAATGCTCTTTTTGTATCAGCTAAAAAATAATCAATGGTCGAGCACAGATGCCTACATGTTACTTCCTTTTTTAATTTTGACTATTGCAGTTTTTATTGGAGCATTGATTTATGTCGATAAATTAAAACTACATATTGTACTGCCAATACTATTATTTATTCAGATTGGAATTAATTTCAAAGATCAAAATCGAAAAACGTATCCGGTTAGTGATGGGCTGATGGAATTACTAGATAAATCCTCGCCCAAAAATAGTGTTTTAGTGATTTCAGATTGGTCGACTATTATTCAATATTATTATTTCAGAATAGTAGAAAATTTTAGACCCGATTTAGTAGTTCTAAATTATGATATGAAATTTACTCACTATCGAATTCTTCCTATACTTTATCCTGCTTTCTATGAAAAGATAAAGCCGGAATATGACAACTTCATTTCAGAATTAAAAAAAGAGCATCCCGAACAAGTTAGTAACACCGGTTGCGATTTGAATACAGTTCCGTTAAACAATGCCTTTCGCACATTGGTTTTAAAAATTGAAAGTAATTGTAAAAATGACAATGTCAATTTCCTCACCGACCCTAAAACACATTATCTTTATTCAGAACAAAAATTTTATAGTCCGAACAGATATGTTTCCGGTTGTTTTATGGCGACCATACCGGGCGACTCAATAAGTGCAAATACATTTTTACCACTCGATCTTGAATTTCTAAAATCGCCATTACTTTTAAATGACCCATCATGTCTCGATAAGATTGTCGATTTTCAAGCGATGCTCGACAACCACATTAATTTTTACAAAGCAAATAATAATGTTGAACGAGTTTTGCAGGCAGAAGATTCTAAAAACAAAATACTTCAATTACAAAGGAAGCTTAAAAAGAGTATGTCGTTTGCATTTAAAGTAAAATAATAAATTGAAAGACCTTTAGTGCATTTCTATAAATGTTGAATTTTATTTCTCAATCCTTTTATTGCAAGCGAATATGAATCAAGTCCGAAACCCGAAATTACACCTATACAATTTTTAGCAATCATGCTAATGTGACGAAATTCTTCACGAGCAAGTACATTGCTGATGTGTACTTCAATCACAGGACTTTTAATAGCTGCAATAGCATCAGCAATTGCCACAGAAGTATGAGTATAGCCACCGGCGTTTAGAATAATTCCGTCTACATGAAAACCTACTTTTTGGATTTCATTGATCAACTCCCCTTCTATGTTACTCTGAAAATAGGTGATATTATCGTTGGGAAATTCAGTCTTGAGCATTTCAAAAAACTCTTCAAACGACATACTTCCATAGATGCCAGGTTCTCTCTTTCCAAGTAGATTAAGATTTGGGCCGTTGATGATTTGAATTGTCATATTTCTCTCTGAATAATGTGCCGAAAATACTTACAATTATTGAATAAACGATGTGGAAAAGTTTTGACGAAAGTCATGCGTTCTATCCTCTTTTTCGACAAATTTGCTAAATACCCAAAAACCAATTTTCTGAACTGGAAAAGCTATATCATTGGATTCAAATCCTATTTAAAACTAGAACGATCTTTATCGGAGAATTCTGTTGATGCATACCTGCACGATATTTCGATGCTTGAACAATTTTTAATTACTACGAAAGAAAATGTTTCACCGAAAGAAATTTCGATTGATCACTTGCGTGGATTTTTGGTTTGGGTTAATGAAAGTGGACTTAGTGCAAGGAGTCAAGCACGAATCATTTCCGGATTGAAAAGTTTTTTCAAATATTGTTTGATCGAAAATATTATTGTTGATGATCCATCGATGTTATTGGAGACACCACGTTTAGGCAGAAAACTTCCTGACACATTATCAATCAAAGATATTAATGGTTTAATTGAAGTGATCGATATGAGCAAACCAGAAGGAGTTAGAAATAAAGCAATACTTGAAACATTGTATGGATGCGGGTTACGAGTAAGTGAGCTTGTTACTTTGAAACTTTCTAACTTTCATTCTGAAATTGGATTTGTGAAGGTGATTGGGAAAGGCGACAAAGAACGATTGGTTCCAATTGGCGGAGTAGCCATTAAACATTTAAAAATATATTTAGAGCAAATTCGAAGTCATTTAAAAATCCAGTCGGGTTCTGAAGATTTTGTTTTTTTAAACAAGAATGGAAGACACTTAACGAGAGTTATGGTGTTTCTGATTATAAAGCAACTGGCTGAAAAAAGCGGTTTGAAAAAAAGTATAAGCCCCCATACTTTCCGACATTCGTTTGCTACACACTTGATAGAAGGCGGAGCCGACCTTAGAGCAGTACAAGAGATGCTAGGACATGAGTCAATCACAACTACCGAAATATACACACACCTTGATAGAGATTATTTGCGAGCATCAATTATCAAACACCATCCAAGGTCATGAGGTATATTATGAAAAAAATAAAAGGCACTAGAAAAGGAAGAAAAATCTTTTTACCAATGGCATTTGGATTTTTAATTATGACTAAAATAGTTGTAGCCAATTTCAGTCCTGAACCATCGAGCTTACAAACGAATTTCAGAGGCGACACGATTGAGTTTTCAGGGTATAAATGGGAGCTAAAAGAATCGAATGGCAAGCAAACAGGTCCCGGAAATAATTTTTTTAGTAGTAGCAAAGACAATGTTTACGTCGATTCACTGGGAAAATTGCATTTGAGAATGACAGTTCGAAATGAAAAATGGTTTTGTCCGGAAGTTCGTATGATCAAAACACTTGGTTATGGAAAATATGTTTTTCACATTGATTCATTGGTTACACCACTAGATAAAGATATCGTTGCAGGTTTTTTCTTATACGAAAGAGGAGATTCAATGAATTATCATAAAGAAGTAGATGTTGAATTTTCAAAATGGGGGAAAGAAAACAGTATCAATTCTCAGTATGTAATTCAACCCAAGGAGGCAGATGCATTTCGATTTAACACTGACTTTAACAAGAAATCGGTTCATACTTTTGAGTTGAGAAAAAATAAAATCTCATTTAAGTCAACATATCCCGATGAGAAACAAAAAATATTTAAGTGTAAAAATTATTCTCATTGGAAGGTAAAACCGGAAAAACCTTACGAGAGTATGAATGAACGAGTGAGTATTAATGTTTGGCTATACAGAATGATTGAACCTTCAAACTTAAAAGAATTCGAAATTGTGATTTCAAAATTTGAATTCATTCCATTCAAACTTGGCGGAATCTTGAATCCAAAACCTTCAGGCAATTAATATGTTTGTAAGAGGCATCACTTCCATCCTATTTCTGATTATATCAAATTTCTTTATGACTTTTGCTTGGTATGGGCACTTACAATTTAAAAAATGGAATTTATTTGAAACAAGTGGATTGTTTGCCATTATATTAATTAGCTGGTCTATCGCCTTTATGGAGTATATGTTTCAAGTTCCAGGAAATCGAATCGGGTTTATGGGTAATGGTGGCCCATTCTCACTTTTTCAGTTGAAGATTATTCAGGAAGTGATTACACTTGTTGTTTTCACTTATTGTGCCATCTATATTTTCAAAACCGATAAGCTCCAATGGAATTACTTAGTAGGCTTTGGGTTCCTGCTTTTAGCCGTCTTTTTTATCTTCAAAAAGTGGGATTGAAAAGAACTTTCTAACAGCCTAAAGGATTTAATTAACATATTCTTGCAAAGTAAAATACATCAATATCTTTACACCACCTATAAGAGTATATGACAGATAATTCATTCAATAAAAATGAGGATGCAATGCGTCAATTGGTCGACCAATTGAAGCATAAACTAAATTTAGTAGCAGCCGGTGGCGGACCAAAAAGCGCTGCAAAACAAAAAGATCAAGGCAAACTTTTAGCCAGAGAACGAATCGATTACTTGATTGATAAAGGGAGCAATTTTATAGAGGTTGGCGCATTTGCAGCAGAAGGAATGTATGAGGAATATGGAGGTTGTCCGGCTGCAGGAGTTGTAGCGGGCCTCGGATACGTTTCAGGAAAGCAATGTGTAATAGTTGCCAACGACGCCACAGTAAAAGCCGGAGCATGGTTTCCAATGAGCGGCAAAAAAAATCTTCGGATGCAAGAAATTGCAATGGAAAACAGATTGCCTATTATTTATTTAGTCGATAGTGCCGGTGTTTTTCTTCCACTTCAAGATGAAATATTTCCTGACAAAGAACATTTTGGTAGAATTTTTAGAAACAATGCCGTGATGTCGGCGATGGGAATTATACAGGTAGCTGCAATTATGGGAAGCTGCGTAGCAGGTGGTGCTTACTTACCCATTATGAGCGACGAAGCTATGATTGTTGATAAAACAGGGAGTATTTTTTTAGCCGGATCTTATCTGGTGAAGGCAGCAATAGGCGAAGACATCGATAACGAAACATTAGGAGGAGCAACAACTCAATGTGAAATATCGGGAGTTACCGATAACAAATTCCCCAACGATCAAGCCGCATTAGATCATATAAAAAACATATTTAGTAAGATTGGCGATTTCGAAAAAGCAGGATTCAATCGAGTAAAATCGGTGGCACCTAAAAAAAATCCGAAAGATCTTTATGGCATCGTTCCGACTGAACCATCGAAACAATATGATATGCGGGAAGTAATTGATCGCTTGGTCGACGATAGTGATTTTGATGAGTACAAAGATAAATTTGGTCAAAGTATATTGTGTGGGTTGGCACGAATCGATGGTTGGTCGGTAGGAATAGTTGCTAACCAGAGAAAAGTTGTAAAGAGCACAAAAGGAGAAATGCAATTTGGTGGGGTAATCTATTCCGATTCGGCCGATAAGGCAGCTCGTTTTATTATGAATTGCAATCAACGAAAAATTCCTTTGGTATTTTTGCAAGATGTTACAGGTTTTATGGTTGGTTCCCGTAGCGAACAAGGCGGAATAATTAAAGATGGCGCCAAGCTAGTAAATGCAATGAGCAATTGTGTAGTGCCAAAGTTTACTGTAATTATTGGTAATTCGTATGGAGCAGGAAATTATGCCATGTGCGGAAAAGCATACGATCCGCGATTGATTGTTGGATGGCCGACAGCACAAATAGCAGTGATGGGTGGCGCTCAAGCAGCCAAAGTTTTATTGCAGATACAAGTGAGTTCACTAAAGTCGAAAGGAAAAGAGATTTCAGAAAAAGAAGAAAATGAATTGTTGAAAAAAATTACAGATCAATACAATTCACAAATATCACCTTACTATGCAGCATCAAGATTATGGCTTGATGCCGTTATTGATCCATTAGACACAAGAACATGGTTATCGATGGGAATTGAAGCTGCTAACAATTCACCAATTACTAAAGCTTACAACGTAGGAATCATTCAAACATAAACACCATGACATTAAAAGATAAGATTAACAGCGTAAAAGAGTTTCACGATACATTCGGGCTCGATTATAAAACTGAACCATCCTCCGCAGTAAGTGAACGCATCGTTGAACTCAGGCATCGACTTATGGAAGAAGAAAACGATGAATACCTAGAAGCGTGTAAAGAGGGAAATTTAACATTGATAGCCGATGCACTTGGCGATAAAATGTACATTCTTTTTGGGACAATTTTGGCTCATGGACTTCAAGATAAAATCGAAGAAGTTTTCGATGAAATCCACCGAAGTAATATGAGCAAATTGGATGAAAATGGGAATCCAATTTACCGAGAAGACGGAAAGATCTTGAAAAGTCAAAAATATTTTAAACCTAATATCAAAAGCATTTTAGAAGTATAAGAATTATAGACTTAAAAGTTTGAAAAACCTCTTATCTTCGCAGTCTTATTATCAGTTCAACTATGATTAAAATTACCTTTCCGGACAAAAATGTTCGAGAATATCCAAAGGGTATAACAGCTTTGGAAATAGCTAAAAGCATTAGTGAAGGACTTGCAAGAAATGTACTTGCAGCAAAAGTAAACGGAGAAACCTGGGATGCAACAAGAGCTATTGATGCCGATTCTACTTTGCAGTTACTTACTTGGGAAGACAAGGATGGTAAAAGTACGATGTGGCACTCCTCCGCTCACTTGATGGCAGAAGCATTAGAAACTATTTATCCCGGCATTAAATTCGGTATAGGTCCGCCGGTTGAGAATGGTTTTTATTACGATGTAGATCTTGGTGGACAAACTATTTCGTCAGACGATTTCAAGAAGATCGAAGATAAAATGATTGAGCTTGCGAGAAAGGGCTCGAAGTATGTTCGTCAAGAAGTTTCCAAGAAAGATGCGATTGATTTTTTCACGAAAAAAAATGACGAGTACAAACTAGATTTGTTAAAAGATTTGGAAGATGGAAAGATTACCTTCTATCAGCAGGGAGAATTTACTGATCTTTGTCGTGGTCCACATATTCCTGAAACTGGAGTAATAAAAGCCGTTAAGTTGATGAATATTGCCGGTGCATACTGGCGAGGAGATGAAAAAAATAAACAGCTCACAAGGATCTACGGAATTACATTTCCAAAAAAGAGTTTGTTAGACGAATATCTAACAATGGTTGAAGAAGCCAAGAAAAGAGATCATAGAAAGATTGGAAAAGAGTTAGAGCTTTTTACATTCGACGACGATGTAGGTCCGGGTTTACCACTGTGGTTGCCAAATGGTGGAGTCATTATAGAGCAATTAGAAAAGTTAGCGAAATCGACAGAGCAAGCTGCAGGATATGAGCGCGTGCGAACACCGCATATTGCAAAAGAGTCGATGTATTTGACGAGCGGCCATTTACCGTACTACGAAGACAGTATGTTTCCACCAATGATTCTTGAGGGAGAAAAATACTATCTAAAAGCGATGAATTGTCCTCATCACCACAAGATTTTTAAAGAGTTGAATCCAAGTTACAGAGATCTTCCAATTCGATTGGCAGAGTATGGAACGTGTTATCGCTATGAGCAATCGGGCGAATTATTTGGGTTGATGCGGGTTCGAGCTTTACAGATGAATGATGCGCACATTTACTGCACGAAAGAGCAATTTGCAGATGAGTTCAGAGCAGTGAATGAAATGTATATCCGATATTTTAAGATCTTCAATATTGAAAAGTATGTGATGCGTTTTTCAACACATTCACCGGCGAAGCTTGGAAAGAAATATGTTGATGAGCCTGAGTTATGGTTGGAGACTGAAAATATGGTACGAAATGTTTTGATTGAGTCGAAGATTCCATACATCGAAGTTCAAGATGAAGGGGCTTTTTATGGACCAAAGATCGACGTTCAAGTATGGAGTGCGATTGGAAGGGAATTTACTTTGGCAACCAATCAAGTAGACTTTGCAGTTCCACGCCGATTTGGGCTCACATACAAGAGCAGAGAGAACAAATTAGAAACGCCAATTTGCATCCATAGGGCGCCACTCGGAACACATGAGCGGTTTATAGGCTTCTTAATTGAGCATTTTGCGGGAAATTTCCCTATATGGCTAGCTCCCAAACAAGTAAGTATCCTTAGTATAAGCGAAAAATACAACGACTACGCTAAAAAAGTTTTACAATTGCTAATAAATTCCGATATTCGCGGCCTCGTAGATAACAGAGACGAGAAGATAGGAAAGAAGATTAGAGATGCGGAGATAAAAAAGATTCCGTTTATGCTGATTATTGGAGAGAAGGAATTTACAGAAAACACAGTATCAGTAAGGCGACATGGCAGCGGAGATATCGGAAGTTTAAGCATCGAAGAGTTCGCTAAAATGGTTCAACAAGAAGTAGATAATAGCTTAAAAAAGAATTAATTATACACAACAAGAAACAAGGAGGTTACAATAGCAGCACCCAATCAAAGCAATAGCAGGCCCGCACCCAATCGACCGTATACACCGGGAGGCAATCGTCCACCCTATCAACGCGGACGAGGACCTGTAAAGAAGGAAGATGAACATCGGATCAACGATCGGATCAGAGTACCGAAAGTCCGTTTAGTTGGAGAGAACATTGAAAGTGATATCTACACCATTGAAGATGCGCTAAGAATGGCCAAAGAACAAGAGTTAGATCTTGTTGAGATTGTTCCATCGGCAGATCCTCCTGTGTGTAGAATTGTAGAGTATCAAAAGTTCTTGTACGATAAAAAGAAGAAAGAAAAAGAATTAAAGTCTAAGCAAGGCAAGCAAGTAGTAAAGGAAGTACGTTTTGGTCCGAATACCGACGAACACGACTTCAACTTTAAAGTGAAGCATGCGATGGGCTTTTTGGAAGACGGAAATAAAGTGAAAGCATATGTTCACTTTAGAGGAAGAACGATTGCTTACAAAGAAAAAGGTGAAATTATTCTTTTGAAGTTTGCACAAGCTTTAGAAGAATATGGAAAGGTAGAATTACTACCAAAGCTAGAGGGAAATCGGATGTTTATACATCTTGCGCCGATAGCTAGAAAAAAGACGAAATAGAAAACAAAGTTTAAATAATCAATGTAATGCCAAAAATGAAAACGCATTCCGGTGCAAAGAAAAGGTTTAAGTTAACCGGTACCGGAAAAATCAAGAGAAAGCACGCGTACAAAAGTCACATCCTGACAAAGAAGACAACAAAGCGGAAACGTAATTTAACGAAAGCTGCTTTAGTTTCTACCGGAGACATGGACAGAGTGATGAAAATGTTAGTGATCTAAGCTCTTACAATTAATTAGTATTAACCAGGCTACAAGCACAAAGATTCTGATAATGCAGAACGCTTCCGCCAAAAACAAAAAACAATGCCTCGTTCAGTCAATTCCGTAGCATCCCGTGCCCGGAGAAAAAAAATGTTCAAACTCGCCAAAGGTTACTGGGGCGCGAGAGGAAATGTTCTTACAGTTGCTAAGAACACAGTAGAAAAAGGTTTAGGTTATGCATACCGTGACCGTCGTCAGAAAAAACGTAATTTCCGTTCACTTTGGATTTCTCGTATTAACGCAGGAGCCCGTGAGCACGGAATGAGTTACTCAGAATTTATGGGTAAGATACACGCAAAAAATCTGGGTTTAAATCGCAAGACACTTGCCGATTTAGCAATGAACCACCCGGAAGCTTTCAAGTCAGTGATTGATTCTGTAAAGTAAAAAAAACTACGCCATAGTTTTTAATGGATCAATGAAAGAGAACCTCACGGTTCTCTTTTTTTATGTTTCGTAATTCCATTGTAGCCAAACCTCCTAGCACCAACAATAAATTAATCCCTGTTGTTTTGCCAACTATTATGTTAAATATAAGGAGAGATTATTTTCTATTTATTTTTTGTAATGCCGGTTTATAAGTTGGAACAATACCTAACGCAGCATTATAATCTTTTACAGCGGCGATTTTATTGCCTAAGTTTTCATAGCATACTCCACGTTGATAAAAAGCTTCGGCATAGTTTGCGTTGGTACGTATTGCATCGGTATAAAAATCGATTGCCTCTTGATAATTTTTACCAATCACCGAATTAATATAACCAAGATTAAAAAAAGCGTCGGAATAACCGGGGTCAAGTTTAATAATTGCAAGATAATCTGCAGTAGCTTTTGCCAGTTCATTTTTATTCTGATAATAGAGTCCTCTGTTGTAAAGTGCCTCAGTACTATTTGGATAAACTCTCAATGCATTATTGTAATATTGAAGAGCAATAGAATTTAAACGGACGGCATAAATATTTCCAAGCTGAATGTACGTATCATAATCATCATTGAGCAAATCGAGTACCGTATTGAATGAAGAAACAGCTTTAGCCGTATCACCCATTTCTTTATAAATAAATGCACGTAAAGAATAAGCTTTCGACAATTGTTTATCAATTTTTAACGCTTCGTTTGTATACAGCAGACCTTTCTGATAGCCTTTCGTATAAAAATACAATTCAGCTAATTTCAGATAAGCTTCTTTATTCTGAGGGTCAATTTTCACAACACGTTCGAATGTTTCGGATGCTTTTTTTATTTGGAACGTTTTGAAAGCTACATCGGCAAGTACCATAAGGTATTGCGTGTTCGTGCTATCTAATTTGGTAGCAGTAAGCAGATCGTTGAAGGCTTGGCTCTGAACATTTTTCTTCAGGAAGAGTTGTGCCCGCTGGAAATACAGATCTGCTTGCTTTGGGTTTTCGACAATCGCTAGATTTAACCCTTCCATACTCTTCGGATCTAAGGTTGAATTCTTATTATCTTGATTAGCACTTTTATTTTGGCAAGCGATTAAAAACGTAAAGATTAGGCATGTAAAAAGAAATTTCAATGAGATTTTGATGTGGGTCATAATTTATTAAGCTAAAAAGGCCACAAAACATATTTGTTTTGTGGCCATAAAAATAATGAATTAATCTTTGGTATCCGAAGATGAACTATGACATCTTAAACAAACCGAAACTCCGGACAACAATGATCAATTAATTATTCAGTTACTGGTCCGTCTGTCATTAAACTACGAATTTTCGCTTCAATTTCTTCCGACAGCTCAGGGTTGTCAAGAAATAATTGTTTTACAGAATCACGACCTTGACCCAATTTGGTTTCGCCATAACTGAACCACGATCCTGACTTCTTAATAATGCCTTTGTCTACTCCAAGATCGACGATCTCCCCTACTTTGGAGATTCCTTCGCCGTACATAATATCGAATTCAGCTATGCGGAAAGGAGGCGCAACTTTGTTTTTCACCACTTTCACTTTCGTGCGATTTCCAACCACATTTTCTCCGTCTTTAATTTGTCCGATTCGACGAATATCGATACGAACCGAGGCATAAAACTTCAATGCATTACCGCCGGTAGTAACCTCCGGGTTTCCGAACACTACCCCAATTTTTTCACGAAGTTGGTTTATGAAAATGCAGCAACAGCCGGTGCGACTGATAGTAGCCGTTAATTTTCTCAATGCTTGCGACATCAAACGAGCATGAAGACCCATTTTACTCTCACCCATTTCACCTTCAATCTCTGCCTTAGGCGTTAAAGCAGCCACAGAATCAATGACGATGATATCTATAGCACCCGAACGAATTAAGTTTTCTGCAATCTCAAGACCTTGCTCACCATTATCCGGTTGAGAGATTAGGAGATTCTCGATGTCGACACCTAGCTTTTGCGCATATGTACGATCGAAAGCGTGCTCTGCATCGATGAAGGCTGCAATGCCACCATTCTTCTGAACATTCGCAATTGCATGAATCGCTAGTGTTGTTTTTCCTGAAGATTCAGGTCCATATATTTCAATTACGCGACCTTTAGGAAAGCCGCCGATTCCCAACGCAATATCAAGCGTAATAGATCCGGTAGAGATGGCTTCGATTTTTTCAATCGCATCATCTCCTAATTTCATAATCGTACCTTTTCCGTACGTCTTTTCGATCTTGTCGATCGTTAATTGCAACGCTTTTAATTTTTCTTTTGCGGATTCTTTTGGTTCTGCCGTAGCCATAGTATAGATAGTTTTAGTTTTTCAATTCAGACTGCATTACAATCATAATGCGGATATACAAATGTGCTAAATCTTTTGATACGTGAGCCATTTCATTGAAATTTTATCAACAAATTATCCTTCAAAAGTATTAATTTGTTGATAAACAATTATGATTGTGAGATAATCATTATAGAATATCCTCCAAAAAAGAAACAGCCGGCTTACCTCCGGCTGTTCTTTCATTCAAATTAAATAAAAAGGTGTGATGTTTATTTATTCAAACTTTTTTGATTTACCGTTCGACTTTATCTGAACTCCATTACTGTCAATTTTTACAAATTCTTCTTCTCCATTTTCATCTTTACCACTAATGTAAACACCGTTATTATCAATTCGAATGTGTTTCCCTTTTTTATCGATGTGGACACCATTCTTTCCATCAATTGTATCTTCAGTACCTGAACAATCCAAGCAATTCAATCCTTGATTCGTCATCTCCCAATTCTTACCTAGCATATCATGATCATAAACATTTTGGATATTATCGACATCATAAATAAACCCCTTTAGCGACGGATCTAAATAGATTTTAGCACCAACGGGAACTTTTAAAAGTATCTGAACCTTCTGTCCTCTGAACTTATCGAAGCTGTCCAGATTAAAATATTTGTTGAAACGAATCAGTGAATCCATTTGAGTAACAGAATATGAAATATGGCTTGCATTTTCTGATGCATTTTTCTTGGACGAACCATGTGCATAAAAAATCTGTTGTACTTCAAACGAATCGGTCAAGCTTTTTACAATATCCATTTTAATATTTCCTGATTGAACACGACCATCTTTATCGCTAAAGTAAAATTCATCGCTCCAGTCATTGCTATCCCAATCATCATCATAATTTTTACCTACATTTTCCGTAGATCGATCTAACTCCAGTCTTACATATTTATTCTGTGGTTGAGTTATAGGTAAAACTTGTCGAACATTTGCTTTCTGAGAAAACTCACCGGCAATTCGAAAACCAAGAAAAGCACATATTCCTAAACTGAGTAACCAAATGCCCAAAGCTGTAAATCCGACAATGCGTGAACTACTTTTAATATTAAACAACATGCGAGCGCCGGCGTATGCAAGCATTAAGAAAGGAATAGCAACCAAAACGACAGCTGCTAAAAATGCTAAACCAAATTGAAATCCGTCGGGGAAAACATGATGAATAAACATTGGAAAGTGTACACCGGGAATATTAAATAATACCAGCAGCGAAAAACAGAGCGCCAAAAACACAACTAAACCGATAAACAAAAAGAAAACAGCTATCAACTTCCCTATGAACAGAAAGAAAAACTTTATTAAAGAAGCAAAGCCTTCAAAGATTCGACTTGACATAGGCGATTTTTTATCTTTACTTCCTTCATTTACATTTTTTTCGATATTACTAATATTTACAGGCGAACCTCTCATCTTTAATTTTTCTAAAGATGAATCGGCTTCAGGAATAATAATCCACAATAAGATATAAAGCACAAATCCGGATCCGAACACAAAGAATACGAATGCGAATATTAAACGAACCCAAACAGGATCAACATCAAAATATGCAGCAACACCTGAACATACGCCACCTAATACTTTATCGTCAGGATTACGAAATAACCGTTTATTCCCTTGTTGATTTTTTTCATTTTCATCCTTTGAAAACGAAGTTGAGTTTCCTGCAGCATCAGCTTGACCTTTACCATCAGGTTCGTCGTTAATTTGATCGGGACGTCCCATTAAATAAGTAACATCCTCAACATCCATTAGAGTAATTACCTGTTTGCCACCGGTAACTCTTTCCTGAAACATTTCAGCAATTCTCGCTTCGATATCTTGCATAATCTCATCACGTCCCTCAGCCGATGTGAAATGATGGCGGATTGATTCGAGATAGGATTTAAATTTTTCGTAGGCGTTTTCATCAATATGAAAAACAATGCCTCCAATATTAACTGTTACGGTCTTATTCATGATGATCTATTTTTTGAGTGGTAAGATTTACTGCTTCTACTAATTCAATCCAGGTATGACGAAGTTCTTCTAAGAATGTACTACCCAGAGGTGTTAATGAATAATATTTGCGCGGCGGACCAGATTTACTTTCCTCCCAACGATACTGGAGTAAACCGCCATTTTTTAATCGAGTAAGCAAAGGATAAAGTGTACCCTCTACTACGATTAACTTCGACTGTTTCATTCTGGCAATAATATCGGAAGGATAAACTTCTTCAACAGATAAGATTGAAAGAATGCAAAACTCCAGTACTCCTTTGCGCATTTGAGCTTGGGTATTCTCTAAGTTACTGCTCATTGCTTTTATTTTAGATGGTTATTAATTATTTATTTTTTTGATTTTGGAATGCTTGTGCTACATAATTTACAATCCAATAGCGGATTACTATTTCCTAAACTTAAACTACGAGAATCTAGATTGGTGGTATAAATGACACCCTTTCCAATTATTTTTGAAAAACTGTCGCCGGTACTTCCCGAAACAATGATCCGACCTTCGCCTTTGATCATCATTCCAACTGTAATTGTTCGGACATCCATTTTGATGGAACCATTACCATTCACTTTCATTAATAGTACGTCCGAATTAATCACTCCTCTAGCGTAAACCCTTGCGTTACTATTTACTTCAATCAGGTTCAAATCTCTCGTAGTAATATAAATGGTAACAGGATTTGAATTAGTTCCAAAAATTGTAAGCGTTCCATTTATAACTTCAGAAGTTGTAGCCTGAACATCTTTTTTGTCGCCTTCAATTCTTATTGAAGTTCCGTCTCCTTGAGAAACAATAACGTTGGCGGTAGAATTGATAATGATTCCTGAAAATTCTTTGAGTGATCTATTATCATTTGCGAACTCAATAGAGTCGCTGCTTGCGTATACGTATCCTGTGAGTGAAATCAGGAGAAAGGCTAAGAACAATTTTGTTTTCATGACTTGATTTTTTTAAATTGAAAAATGAACAATCTTTTATTTATGCTGAGCAAAGATATGTTCATTAAAAGGTATTATGCAATACATAGTACTAAATATTTGTAAACATATTGGTCAATTAACTGTTAATCAGCATAATAATTTTCATACGAATTAATAAAACTGTATTATTTTAGGCATCATACAGGTAAAAATGTCAGAAATTGTCACCAAATACTCCCGGCGAAAGGGCCAAAAAACAAACGATTCAATTCAAAATAATAAATAAACGATGAGTATCAGAATTTCCATTTATACCATTCTTTTCTGCCTGTTCTTCAATTCATGCTATGAAAAAGAGCAAGTGAAAGACATTGAACTGACTCTTTTGTTTGATGGCAATTCTATACCTCACGGTTACCTTCTAAAACATCCGTATCCGGAAATTATTGGCGTAAAATTAAAATGCAAAATTATCAATATGAGCGTCGGTGGGCAAACAACAATTCAAATGATAAATAATATTCAAGGTATATTAAACACGAAATGCGATTTCTTAATCGTCGATGAAATTTCGAATGATCTTTTTTTTGTTGCCTCTACGAGTAAAGCATATGACCATATTAAACGCTATTGTTACTCATCTGAAAAAAACTCCCACTATATGATAAAGCCAAATCGCCTTTATTAATTTATAGCGATTATATTTTGTAGAAGGTTTAAAATAATTGTCTCTTATTATTTCTTATGGCAATTGCGATTTTTTAATTTTACGCCGCTATCCTTTTTCTCGAAAAGAAATAGCGTTATTGAATCGAATCAATGGTGTAAATGATAAATAGTTTTACCTCTAAGCAAAGCAACAAAATTACAACAGTTCTTAAAAATCTAATTCATGCAGATGTTACTACTAAATCATTTTAATTTTTTCCACAAGTTTCATTTGAATATTTAATTGAAATTTTCTCTGCCTTTCAATAAGTAAAATTATAATTTTTACATCGACAACAATTATTCAAATGGCAGTATCAAAAGATAAAACCATTTGAATAATTTATTGCCTGTTACTTCTTAAGAGCAAACCACAAATGCGATTTAATGCTGAACGATTACTTTAATTGTTTTTGAAGATGTAGCAGTCTTAAATTGGCCTAAGTAAATACCGGAAGAAATTTCTCTGGTAGAAATACTTTGATGATCATTGAAAGAAGTAGAAATTAATTCTTTAGAAATTACTGCTTTTCCATCCATTGAATAGAGAGTGAAAAAAGATTTCGCACCACCACTGAGTTGAAAATTGATTATGATTTCATCACTTGCAGGATTGGGATAAATACTTGCTTTTAATTCGTTGTTCTCACCCACTTTCAAATTATATGCCGGCAATTCAATAGACCATAACGTTGGAGTGCCACCAAAACCAACTTCGATTAGATACAATACATTACTATCTAAAACCATATCGACCGGATGTGGAAATCCACCTGCAATTCGTGTAGCATGAAAATTATAGTTATCGTTTACCGAATCTTTTTCCATCTCCAAATGCAGAATGTCTTCACCCGGATCACCGAATGGAGCAAGCAAAGTTGAATAACCGGAAAACAAAGAATCGCCTCGCGTATAGCAAGTAATAAATGCTTGCCCTCTGAACGGTCCATCGAGAATACTGTCCTTATCGAACACTAAACCAAGAGGCGAGCGATGCGCTGTAAAACTACTCACCGATCCACCTTGATCACTTGCATCCATGATCATTCCATTTGTAGTATCTCTATACTGATCGCCATCGGGACCAAAATTCATACAAGGAGAAGAAAATACAAATCCGCTCGGCGGTTGAGGAAAAAGAGAATCGTTTGTAAAGAAACCTTGCACCCAACTTGTACAAGTATGATTAATCATAAAATCGGCCGAAGAATCGAATCCTGGAAATTGTTGTGGGTTAATGCCGGTACCCATAATCCATGGAAATCCATAATGATGTTCAGTACGAATCCAATTTAACTCATCATCCATATCACGATCGCCCGAATTTTCAGCTCCGAATAAATCGCCGTTGGTATTATAAGCAAAGTCATACGTATTTCTTATCCCTCTGCAGAGAATCAACTGTTGTGTATCCAAGGCAAGTGAGTCGTCAGGAATGATAAGACTATCTGCATCAATCGGAATTTTCAATATACAAGAAGTAAACGATTTGTTTCTGATACCGGGGAATAAACCATAACGTGTTTGAATTTCGCCATGATCGCCGCGAGCGCCGCTACAAACATAAATTGAATCGCCTGTTAGATTAATAATAGATCCGCTAAAGAGGTGATCAAAATAATCGGCCGTTTCATAAGGATCAGAAAGCGCAACGACATTCCAAATTCTACTTCCATTAGGCTGAAGTTTACCACGTGAAATGACACCTCTGGTAAAAGGGGAATTAGAGTTGACATTTCCGTTTATAAAGATTGAAGAATCTTTAAAGCACAACCCTTGAACATAGGTTACGCCATGAAGGTTAGAATCGGCGACCAAAGAATCATACGCATTGGAACCAGTAGGCCGAATTATTTGATAAACATTTCCGGATGAAGTACAATAATAAAGATTACCGGTAACTGGATCTTTGTCTAATCGAGTGGCTCCTAAGCTAACAGTCATTAACCTATTAATAGAAACATCGGCTCTTAGAGAGTATGGGATTGGTTGGCCAAAACCATCGCGATTAAAAAACAAAGAAAGTAGAAGGAAAAAGTAAATGTTTGATTTCATAATTACGTTTTTTGATGAGAACTAAAATCTGAATGGGTTGTGTTTGAAGAATTCGAAACACCAATAATTATTCAAGCTAGAAAAATATTATCAACTTACAAAGGATTCATAAAAAAAGCTGCCTTTTTGTAAAGGCAGCTTTAATTTTTTTACTAAAAGGTTATTATTTCCCTTTGATCGAAATTAATTCAACATCGAAAATTAATGTAGAATTAGCTTCAATTTTTGGCCCTGCAGCACGATCACCGTATGCAAGAGCTGATGGGATAAATAATTTATATTTTGAACCAACTTTCATCAATTGAAGAGCTTCTGTCCAACCTTTAATTACAGCTCCAACCGGGAATTCGGCAGGCTCTCCTCTTTCTATTGAAGAGTCGAATACTGTTCCGTCGATAAGTGTACCATTGTAATGTACTTTAACTGTGTCGTTTGCAGTTGGCATTGGACCAGTTCCTTCTTTTACGACTTGATATTGAAGTCCATCAGGAAGTTCAACAATACCAGGCTTCTTTTTATTTTCAGCTAGGAATTTTTTTCCGATAGTTTCATTAGCATCACCCTTCGCTTTAGCTTTATTTCCTAAATACGATTGAATAACACCTTGAGATTGAGCAGAATTCAACATTAAGCTATCACCTTTAATAGCGCTTTGGATAGCAGCTTTTAATACGTCAAGATTCAAAGAATCTAAACCGTCTTTTTTCATGTTCGTACCGATAGAAATACCAATTGCATAAGCAACTGAATCGACGGTAGATTTAAGGTTTACAGAAGATTTTCCTTTCTGACCTTGGCAAGAAAACAGCGTTGCAATACTAAAGCAAGCTGCGAGTGCAAGAACTTTTTTGTTCATAGTTTTTATTATTTGGAGGGCGCGAAGATAGAAAAACTTCATGAGCGAGCACACTAAACTCACTTTTTAAGAAAAAAACTTTATTTAAACTTCATTCTACCTATTGTTTATGAACGTTATCCATCAAAAATCGATGATTAACAAAAAGACATGGTTGAATTTGAAGCAAAAACTATATTTGTACCATCTTAAACAAATTTGTGCCGCGCGTCCTCTCCATAATAAACAGACTTAATTTAGGTGGTCCTGCATTTCATGTAGCCATATTAACAAAATACCTTTCTCCCGAATTCGAGGTTTTACTGGTTGCCGGTACAAAACAAGATTCAGAAGAAAGTTCGGACTATATTGTCCAGGAGATGGGTTTGAACTTTGAGAGCATTCCCGACATGCATCGGTCGTTGAATCCATTCAAAGATTATCGCTCTTACAAGATGTTAAGGATGATGATTCGAGAGTTCAAGCCAGACATTGTTCATACACATGCAGCAAAAGCAGGAGCCTTGGGTCGATTAGCGGCGCTGCACGAAAAGGTACCTGTTATCATTCATACTTTTCATGGCCACATATTTCACTCTTATTTTTCGAAATTCAAGACAAAAATTTTCTTATTAATAGAACGCTATTTAGGCAAAAGGAGTTCGGCAATTATTGCGATAAGCGAAAGGCAAAAAAAAGATCTAGGATATAAATATACTATTTGCAAGCCGGATAAAATCAATGTGATACCACTTGGTTTTGACTTAAGTAAATTTACCGAAGATGTAGAAGAAAAAAGAAAAAAATTTAGATCAAAATACATGTTGGAAGATGATGAAATTGCTATAGGAATTATTGGTCGGTTAGTACCTGTAAAAAATCATCCGTTGTTTCTTGCTAGTGTGGCACAGGTCATTAAAAAAACGAATAAAAAAGTACGTGCATTTATTATTGGTGACGGCGAAAGCAGAGATTTTCTCTTTGCAGAAGCAGAAGCAAATAATTTAAACTATACCTACTTTCCTAAAAATCCAAAGAAAGCCGACGTTACTTTTTGCTCTTGGATCAAAGACATAGATGTTGCAATTTCAGGATTAGATATTGTAGCCATGACGTCATACAATGAAGGAACGCCGGTAAGTTTGATAGAAGCACAAGCCGGAAATACGGCTGTGATTTCAACGAACGTTGGTGGAATTGAAAATGTAGTATTAAAAAACCAAACTGCACTTTTAGTCGATAGCAATAATTATTTAGAGTTTGGAGAACAGCTACTTAGATTAGTAGACAACGAAGAATTGAGAAGCAGACTAGGATCAAACGGCTGGGAATTCGTTAGAGAAAAGTTTCATTTCACACGAATGATTAAAGAGGTTTCACTTCTATACAAGCAATTATTGGCAAAAGCAAAACGACGTTAAAAAAGAGTATAGTTTTCATTTTAAAATTCTATTTTTGTTCACTACTCAATCAAATGTACAGACTACTCATTTTTCTTATTTTTTTAACATCCTGTGGAGGATTAACACCCAACAGAATGTTCAAAACACCATCCAAATACCAGTTTGCTACTGACTCGCTGAATTCAAATAAGCCAATTGTTTATATTATTCAACCGGGCGATAAAATTGAAATGCACATTTACAGCAACAACGGATTTAAATTGGTAGATCTAACCCAATATGAAAAAACCATGTCGGCCGATCCAAATAGTGGTAATAGTGCACTTGGTTATGTTGTAGACAGAGACAGCACAGCCAAATTTCCGGTGATTGGTCGTGTTCCTGTGATCGGGATGAGCATCAGAGAGGCAGAAACTAAACTTGAAAATCTCTATTCAAAGTATTTCAACGACCCTTATGTTACAGTAAATATTACAAACCGGACTGCTCTAGTTTTCTTGAATGACCAAGGCAAAGGAACGGTGGTTCATTTAGCAAACGAGAACACCACCTTATTTGAAGCCCTTGCACTAGCCGGTGGAATTGGTGAATTGAGTAAGTCTTATAGTATAAAAATTTTGAGAGGAGATCCAAGAAATCCGGAAGTATTCAAAGCAGATTTATCGACCATTGAATCATTGAAGAATTCACAGCTTAGGGTTTTGTCGAACGATATTATTTATGTTGATGCCGGGTCAAGATTTTCAAAGCGTATAACTACCGACATTGTACCATTAATCAGTTTAGTTTCGACAGTCATCTTAATTTTAAATATTAAAAACCTAACAAAATAAGATGGGAAGAAAAAAAATATCGCATATTAATGAAGAATTCGATTTGAAACTTTTTGCGATTATCGTAAAGAAGTATTTTTTTATGCTTATCGCAATCCTATTTATTTCGTTTACAGGCGCAATGGTTTATTTACGTTATACTCATCCTGTTTATTTATCAGAATCGGTAATTAAAATTGGAACTGTAAACAATGCTAATGCCATTTTAAACATCCAAAATCCGTCGTTTAATGATGCAATGGGAATGGGTGGAAATAATTTAGCAGGAAGTATAGAATTGCTACGTTCAAAATTGATGTTTCAAAGAGTCTTGGCACAAATGCCATTAGACGTCAGCTATTATTCGCAGGGAAATGTATTAGATTACGAGTTATATTCTCAGACACCGTTTGAGATCAGTTTTATGATGACTGATTCTGATTTTTATGGAGTACCTGTTTATTTAAGCTTTTTATCAGAAACACGATATGAATTGAAATATAAATTTCACGAACAAGAAGTGACTGGGATTTACAATATAGACCAATGGTACAGTTTACCGGGAATAAAATTGAAGAATAAAATTCGCGATTTTCGAGCCATCGAAGTTCAGCAGAAAAAAATTAAACAAAACCCATTTTATTTTCGGATCAACAATCCTGCAAGTTTAGTTGATCAATTCTACAATAATTTGTCGGTTGTACTAACAAACCAATTTGCACAAACCGTTAAACTTTCGTTCAAAGATCGGAACCCTCAAAAATCGGCCGACTTTGTAAATACAATGGCAGCCGAGTACGACAGTTACGTAAAAGAGGACAAATCGACAGGAGCTAATAGATCAATTGATTTTATAAATGAAACACTTAATTCGATTGACAGCGAGTTAAGAGACTCTGAAAAGCGATTAGAAATTTTTAAGCAAACAAACAAAGTAAGTTTACCAACACAAAATGGTCAAGATGTACTTAATCGAATTAATGGACTGATTGACCAACGTACAGAAATGCAATTGAGCATTGCAGTACTATCGCGCTTAGAAAGAGAAATAGGCCTCAACAAACAAGTTGACCAAATAATTCCATTAATAGCCGGAACAGTAACAGATGATTTGGTGAAAGAAATGGTAAAGCGAATTCAGGATCTGGAGGATAGAAAAAATAATTTGGAATTTCAGGCAACAGCAGAAAATTCGGCTATGATAGCCATGGAAAAAGAAATCATGCGACAGCGAAGAATGCTTTCTGATGCTATTTTAAATTCAAAGAAATCGATTACAGAAAAAATAAAAAGTATTGATGATAAAATCAATGAATTTGAAAGTGCGTTTTCCGGCATTCCAAGTAAAGAAGCAGAAATGGCTAGGCTCGAACGATTGTATGAGATTAATCAGAAATTTTATCAGTTGTTGTTGGAGAAAAAAATTGAATTTTCAATTACACGTGCAGGAATTGTAACAGACAACGTAACGCTTCAACAAGGAAAAGTTCCGCTGTTTCCAAACACACCAAATCGCAGATTAATTTTAGCTGGTAGTTTATTAGGCGGATTTGTTTTTAGCTTCCTGATTATTTTCTTCCGATATTTATTTTACAATGAGATAACGTCATTAGAAGAAATCAATCAATACACAGATGCATCTATGCTTGGGGTAATTCCTATGTATAAAAATTTGATTCCTATTTCTCAATTGCTTGTAGATAAGAACCCGAAGTCGGCAATTTCGGAATCGTTTAGGTCAGTCAGAACAAATCTACAGTTTATAAATAGCGAGCCCGGGCCAAAAGTAATTGCCATTACCTCCACTATTTCAGGAGAAGGAAAAACGTTTGTTGCCATCAATTTGGCCGGCGTCATTGCCTTTTCAGAGAAAAAAGTTTTGATCATCGACTTAGACATGCGGAAGCCAAAGATTCACTTAGGATTCAATTTGGAAAATGTAAAAGGGATGAGTACAATACTTATAGGAAAAGACACACCTGAAAACTGTATCAACAAAAGTAGCCTAGCCAATCTTGACTTTATCACAGCTGGCCCAATTCCTCCTAACCCATCTGAATTAATTTTGAGTAAAAAGATGGGAGAAGTAATAGAATTATTGAAATCAAAATACGACATCGTAATAATTGATACACCACCAATTGGAATTGTTACCGATGGTGTTGAAGTAATTAAAAAAGCAGACTATCCACTTTATATTGTCCGAACACTTTATTCTAAACGAGTTTTCCTACAAAACCTAAACAAGCTCATTGACGAAAATAAAATATCTAAATTATCTGTTATATTGAATGGAGTAGATACAGCTCGTTTCAAATATGGCTATGGTTACGGCTATGGTTATGGATACGGTTATGGATATGGTTATGGATATGGTTATGGTTATTACGATGAAGATTCAAATAAAAAAGTTTTGACTCGCTGGCAAAAAATTAAAAAGAGTTTCTTTATTAACTAATTATTTATGAAAATAACAGAAACGCCCATTCAAGGAGTTTTAATAATAGAACCAAAAATTTACTCAGATCAACGAGGATCTTTTTTCGAATCGTTCAACGAGAATATTTTAAAAAATGTAGGTATCAACGAGAGTTTCGTTCAAGATAATCAGTCGGTAAGTAAAAAATCAGTTATCCGTGGACTTCATTTCCAACATCCACCATACGCTCAAGGTAAATTAGTGAGAGTACTTAAAGGAAGTGTTTTAGATGTAATTGTAGATATCAGAAAAGAGTCAAAAACGTATGGGAGGCATTTGGCCTTAGAGATCAATGATAGAAATAATTTACAAATCTGGATTCCGGCCGGATTAGCTCATGGCTTCTCAGTTTTAGAAGACGATTCTGTTTTCTTTTATAAGGTGACAAACTATTACAATCCACTTTCCGAAAGCGGAATTGTTTATAATGATATCAGCTTGAATATTGACTGGAAAGTAAAAGATCCTATTGTGTCCGAAAAAGATCTCGTATTACCCACTTTC
Source organism: Bacteroidota bacterium (assembly GCA_043747595.1). GTDB lineage: Bacteria > Bacteroidota > Bacteroidia > AKYH767-A > 2013-40CM-41-45 > JADKIH01. The sequence continues at coordinate 43,878 of JAYTOX010000046.1, forward strand.
AAAGAATACTCATTATCTTTAGATTAAAAAATTCAGTAAGCGATAAATTAATACCAACTTAACCAATTAAAAATTTGATCCGATAAAAAGAAGATCCGATCGAACAGTAAAAAAATGATTACCAACAATCCAAAATATTATATCTTAGTTTACGGCTTATACTTTATAGTATCAGGTGTATTTTCATTTTTAATAAATAGTTTATTTTTAAAATTTGTAAAGTCGTTAGGTATAAGAACTCACGATGATACTATTATTCGCTGGGGGTCGCAATCAAAACCGGCAGTTGGTGGATTTTCGTTTTATATAATTTTTTTACTTTCTATTATTATCTACCCGATCTTTTTTGACAGTAGCCA
>JAYTOX010000047.1:0-2593 GCA_043747595.1 Bacteroidota bacterium
CTTTTTTGTACATTTTTCATAAATATCATGCATCTATTTTGATATTTAGCCCCTACAGTCCTTTATTTATACACATTCTGGTTGGTTGAGTGAACCCTAATTAGTGATGCCAACGGTTGCACTCTTCCCGGACAAACTTTTAGTATCAACATACCTGATACAATATTAATTAACGCAACCGTTTTCGGCACACGCTGTGTAGGATGTTCAAACGGCGAAATAGCACTAGCTTTTACAGGTGGCGCATCACCCTATTCTGTAACATGGCAACCTGCCGTTGGTAGCATAACTAACGACACAATTACCGGACTTCCTGCCGGCGCATATACAATTACCGTAAGTGACAACAATAATTGCAGTACATCGACAACATTAATCGTTCTCGATGATCCGCTTAACACTCCATCGATAAATCCTAAACCTATTGCTGAAATATTTCCAAATCCCGCTCATTCTGTTTTGAATATTAAATTAAATGAGCGCGCAGAGATTATTTTAATTGATATGTGGGGGAGAAAACTACTCTCAAAAGATTTAGTCAGAGGAGAATCAATATTGGATGTGAGCTCGTTTACTCAGGGAGTATATTTTGTGAAGGTGAGAGCGGCGAATAAAGTGGAGCTGGTGAGGGTGGTGATAGAGTAGCGGTTTGTTGTAAAAAGATTTTATTTCAGCGCCCCAGCTCAGTGGAATGTTAAGCGGAAACTAGTACAAAATTTCAATCACGCATCACATCAAGCGTCATTCCATCCGCACTAACAATCTATTCACCATTTATCACCGTTTTCCATTTTGAAGTTTCTGCGTACTCCTTAATCAGATCATTTCTTTCAACAAGAAATTTCGTCAAATATTTTGAAAGAACTAATTTGTCAAATGCTTGTCCCAAAAAACCAAATGGAGATTGAAAATTAAAAACATCTTTCATAATTACTTTGCCGCCGCCCTGCTCAAAATAATGGTCGTGAACAATGAACTTAAATATGCCACTCACTTGCTCGTCTCTAAAATGAAAAGGTCGTTTATATGCTGTAATTTTAGATGTCAATTTTTGTCTAATGCCAAAATGAGTTGCTTGCCATGTAACTTGCTCGCCAAGATTTATTAGACCACTCGTCCGCCCGCTTATTGCCTTTTCGTTTGTCCTGGATGTTGATATTGTATGTAAGTCAATACTTCTTGTTAAGTCAAAACATGTTTCTATGTTGCTGTGGATTTCTATGCTTAGTTCAATGGTGGGCATTGGGTTGGATGTAGTTTGTTTTGGGATTGCTCGATCACACAAAGCTATATTTAAAGTTTGCCAAATCTTTGTTTTATGGTTATAAATGAATAGAAAGCAAAACGGTACACCACATTAGTATTAACCTCTTCAGTGTTTACTATTACTCATTTATCTCCCGAATTATCCCCCCACTGACTTGCCCACACAACCCAAGAAGTAGTGTTGTCAGTAAAACCATCCTTATCTTTTTTCTCCTGAAACTCATGTGATCCGGGTGTCCGCTTTAATATTGATTTCAAAAACATGATCCACACAAAAGGAATAACCCAAATTAAAATCTTATGGAGCTTCTTTCTTTTTCCTTCAAATATTGTATTCTTAGAAAAGATGATTGCATATCTGATCGTATAGATCAAATAGATGATTACAATTATGAATGCTAAGGAAAGAAGAATGATGGTGTTTAATTTCATTTGAATGGTTTTTTCACCCGAATTACAGCACTTCTGAATCGAATATAGAATTTACTTTTCTTGTTAGCAAGGAAATATTAGTGCTGCTTTAATTTTATCATTTTATTTAACTCATGTTTGTCAACAAGGAAGTTTAATTCTTTTGAAGCTAAATTAAAGATGTAAAACCCTTCTTTGCCGTCATCTTTGTTAGATGATGGGTCATTATTATTCATAAGGTTTTTAAGAATAATTAAACTGTCATTCTCGGAATAGTCCGAACCTTCAAATAATATTGGGAATATGATAGAATCTTTAGGGTTAAACTCTTTGTCGAAAAAGAATATTTTTGAATACGAAACAAGAAAATAATTTTGTGTCAATTTACTTCTTAATATGTTCTCGAAACCGGAGTTCGATTTAGAAAAAACCAAGTTCTTTTTATTGGGCTCTTCTGTAGCCCATAAGGAGATTCCGGCAGTGTTCACAGTCACAAAATGCTTGTCGTCTATAAGAGCAATGTCATACAGATATGAATTATCTTCTTTGAACTTTGCAATGCATTTTTCTTTATCGTTTATGTCCCACAAATAACTGTCAGTATAGTTCCAGTCATAAGCAACTAATAATTTGGTGTCATTTTCATTGAATAATATTTTTTTAACGCTGGCTGTTTCGTTGAAATGATCTATGTACTCTCCGGTTAAACTACTAATTTTGAAAAGAGAAGAGTAATATTCTGATGATTCTCTATTGGATGTTGCTTTCATATCATATCCTGTTCCAATTGCAATTTCTTTTCCGTTGTCTGAATAAGTAGGGTTCACTCAACCAACCAGAATGTGTATAAATAAAGGACTGTAGGGGCTAAATATCAAAATAGATGCATGATATTTATGAAAAATGTACAAAAAAG
>JAYTOX010000048.1:0-10470 GCA_043747595.1 Bacteroidota bacterium
CATTGAACTGAATATTTCACTACTGAAGGGAGGGATATATTTTGTTCGACTTACAGGAAAAAAAGGAAGTTTGGGAGTGAAGATGGTAAAGGTGGAATAAATTATTTCAAATAAAAGTAAAATAAAGTCTACAATTATAAACTCGTTTTCAAATTATGATTCAACAATACTATTTATGGTTTATCCCATTAGACATTCAGTTTGAAAATTATTAACCGTCCATTTTCAAGAGAAATGTAATATTCTCATAATTGAAATGGGTTTACGAATGCAATAAATTAGTAAACACATTTGATTTTTATATTATGTCTCTATTTTTTTAACCCCAAATCACAACTCTCAATCCTCAATTCCCCGAAATCACTTTCACTATTTCTCTCGTTGTTCTTCCGGTTATTTTTAAGAAATAAATTCCTTTGCAAAGTTTTAGAGATTGAAATGCAAAATTATTTATTCCGGGTCTACTGTTTTCTGTTTTCATTTCAATAACTCTTCCTTGTAAATCAATTAATTCAAACTTCAACGTACTCTGGTTCGACGAAGTCCACCGAATATTTAATTCGTTCGTAAACGGATTTGGATAAACTGTAACTCCATTCACTTCATTCTGATCTTGGATATTTGTGTTGATCGTGTTTTCACATGTGGCCAAATTAATTCCACTCATGTATCTTTCTTTTGCTGCATTTGTGCCGCTTCCAATTGCATTTGGAATTCCTATGGTTGGGAATAACGAACTTGTCCAAAATGTTGGAAGACTATCTAGGTAGTACGATGAATCGGGTAGAGGCGTAGTTCCTGAAGGAGTAATTGTTCCTTTAATATTATTTCCAAATTCAAAATGACCGCTTCCTGCCAATGTATAATTTCCCATAAAGAGCCCTGAATTTGTTACTTCGTTGCCTACAAAGTTGAGAGAATCGGTTTGCACTGTTCCGGAAGTCATAAGTATTCCATACAACTCTGCGCGATTTCTAAAAAAGGTATTCAATGGTCCTGATGGTCCCCACGTTTGATCTATTTGAATGTTTTGTACAATGTTTCCTTCAAATAAATTTGAATACGCAAAATGTCCATGCATCGAGATATCTGCACCAAAATCGGACGGGAACTCTGAGCGATTCGGATCTAATGAATAATTATACGCATTCACATTGCCATTTGCACCAGTTTGGAAACTGAATGAATGCCGTAAGTGTTTCATGATATTATTTTCAACACGACATTGTCCTGTATGTCCAAAGAGTGTGATTCCGTAACCGTGCGTGGATGTTCCGTCGTATTCAAAGTTGTGATGGATATAACAATTCGAAATTGAACAATCGGAACAGGCATCTAGTTCGATATGACTGCCGATACTTTTACTGCTTTCTATTCCTATAATTTTGCAATTCACAGCATAGTTCAAATAAATATTTATACAAACACCAACATGTACGCTATCTCTTCTGTTAATTTGAAAACACTCTAGTGAAATTTCTGTTCGTGGAACTATTTTTCTGACTACAGGATTTAAAGCGTAGTCGTAATTGATTCTTAATTCTGAGTCGAGAAATATCGTATCGCCAATGATTAAATTTATTTTAAGAATCTGTCCTATGCAATTCTGCGCCCAACTTATCGGTTGAGTATCCCAACTACCATTGGTTTGTTGTAGTTCTAGATAGTCGCCATCTGCAAATTGTGTTACATCATCTACCACAATAGAATTGCTATATCGTTCTGCTCCGGAAAGTACGTTTACGAAATTACTTCCTATTGCTCCTATAATATTAATTCCATTACCTACTGTTCCATTAAAATCGAATGTCAATTTTGTTGAATCGGCTGAAGCCCCACGGAGAGTCGTACTATCAGGTAGTTGAATCGGAGTTGCAAATAAATAATTTCCGGCAGGGAAATAAATCACTTTCTGTCCGCTTATAGAATTCATCGCATTCCAAAAAGCTGTTGTATTATCTGTGGTGCTATCTCCAATTGCGCCGAAAGCTGTTACATCGATTACAGGTACAGTACTAGATAATGATCCGTTGTATCCGCTATGCTTCCAATTGAATATTCTATTGGCAGGAATGGTTTGTGCGTTGAGTTGAAGCAGCGAAACAGCAAAAAAGTAGAGGAGAAGTTTTTTCATTTTTATCAGATAAATTAATTTAGATAAAATGAATCACTCACGAAATCGAATGATCTATTTACCTCATCCGAAAGGTAAAAATATTTTCAATTGAAAATCTCTTGATGAAACATTTTTTTTATTTACGTTTTAGGCGTATTAGAGTCGAGGTTCACAGTAATTGTATATGTATTGCTTTTGGAATCTTTCTGATCAGGTGTTGAATAATTAATTTTTAGTTCGCTGCTTGTTCCAGGTTCCGGTGGTTTTACAGCTGTATTAATACGGAAAGTGATATTTAAATTTCGATGGAAAATAACATGAACGCCTTGATATTTTCGCTTACTGAATTGCAGTGATTTTATTAGTCGCGCCGCCTCTTCATCGCATCCATAACCAATGCCATGTTTAATTTTTGTTAATATAACTTTTCCAAATACATCTATGTCGAAATCAACTGAAACGGTTCCCTGTATATTATTATCAAATGCTTCTTGAGGGTATTTTAAATTTCCTGCAATGAATTCATTGAGCGCTTTCGTTCCGCCGGCATAGGTTGGTTGTTCAATAAAACTATTTGGTTTTTTATTCGAATTCTTCATCTAAATTTATTCAGTTACTTTTTTTATTCCTCTAATTTACTCATAAAAAAAGTTTTTGTTCTGTATATACTTATCTAAACATTACAATTTAATTTTTTGGACATAAAAAAGCCGCTTTGTAAGAAGCGGCTTTCAATTGAATACAGTATTTATTTTACTTTTCCAGAATAAGACCAGTCTCTCGTATCAATTTTTATGATTTCACCTTGATTCACAAACAACGGAACGTTAACGATTGCTCCTGTTTCAACAGTTGCCGGTTTTAATGTATTCGTAGCGGTATCGCCTTTTACACCTGGCTCTGTATAGGTAATTTCTAATTCTACAAATGTTGGCGCTTCGGCAACAATGGGATTATCATTTTCAAAAGCAACTTTTACTATCATTCCTTCTTTCAACAGCTTTGCATTTTCACCGAACATTTCTGACGAAATATATACTTGTTCAAATGTTTCATTATCCATTACCACCATATTTTCTCCTTCCGGATAAATAAATTGCATCTCTTTAAATTCAACGCGAGCAATGTCTACTTCTTCACCTGCACGAAATCTGTTTTCTACCACTTTACCATTCCGCAAGTTTTTCATTTTTGCCTGATAAAATGCCCGTAAATTGCCCGGGGTACGGTGAATATATTCAGTCACCAAACATAGTTCTCCATTGTAACGCAGAATCGTCCCTACTTTTACATCTCCGGTATTTGCCATTTTCTATAATATTTAATTGATTTACTAGTTTACTTCGTATGGCAAACATAAGAAATGCCTTGCCGCTTAGCAAATAGAATCAATTTCTATATTTGTGCTCTATGATTAAACAAATTTGTGTGCTTTTTGCCTTTATCACTGCGATTATTTCATCGGTAAAGGCTGATAATGATTCTGTTACCGTTACGCTAAGTGGGAAAGCTTTCTTTTCTGAAAACCCCGATAAACGTCTTGACGACTTAATGCTGATCAACTTGAGAACTTCTCAAGGTGTTTTCGGTAAAGCCGATGGTTCTTTTGAAGTGTCTTTGAAAAAATCGGATACGTTGATGGTGGCTAGTACCGGCTATGAATACCAGAAAATAACGTTGGCCGATTCGGCTTATCACCAAAATTATTACATCATAGTCAAGCTCGAAAAACTTAAACGTGAAATTAGAGAGGTCGTCATTTTCTCTCCACGCGATCTTCAGTCCATCTATTCCGATATTGAAAAGCTTGGTTACAATAAAAAAGATTTCGAATTGAGTGGTGTTGATGCCTTGAATAGTCCGATCACTTTTCTCTACCAACAGTTTAGTGCTCTTGAAAAAGTAAAACGTCACAACGCTGAACGGATCAATGAAGAGAAACGGAAAGATTTATTGAAGCAGTTGCTGATCAATTACGTTACGCATGACATCATAAATTTAAACGATAATGAGTTTGACGATTTCATCGGATTTGCAAATGTTTCTGAAACGTATATGAAACGCGCTAGTCAATATGACTTTTGTATTTACATAAAGCAAAAATTCGAAATGTACCGACTTATGAAGTCGGATCGTCGATGAGTGAAAACGATTTTTTTATTTCGCAATTTCTGCATTCGCTTCCCACTTACTTACTACTGCTGTTGCAACGGCATTCCCCATTACATTCGTTGCCGATCTTCCCATATCTAGTAGCCAATCTATCGCCAACAAAAGCGCTAGCCCTTCTTGTGGAATATTAAATGTTTGAAGCATTGAAGCAATTACCACTAACGATGCTCTTGGTACACCGGCCATTCCTTTACTAGTAACTAATAAAATTAACATCATCGTTACTTGTTGTGAAACGCTTAAATCTATTCCATACGCTTGTGCAATCGACATAGTCGCAAATGTCATGTACATGATCGACCCATCTAAATTGAATGAGTAGCCTAAAGGTAAAACAAAGCTTACAATTCTTGGCGGACAACCAAAGCGTTCTAGCGCGAGCAAAGTTTTAGGCATAGCAGCCTCACTACTTGCTGTAGAAAACGCAAGGATCATTGGTTCTTTTACATGATTGAAAAGCTTTTTGAAATCGATTTTTAAAAAATAACACACAGCAAAGAGTACTCCGAAAATAAATAAGACCAGTCCGCCAAAAAAACATAGAATAATTTGAAGATACCCATTTAAAATTCCAAGTCCTTTGGTTGCTATAATCGCTGTCATACTTCCGAACACTGCCAGAGGAGCAAGTTTCATTACGTATGCAGTAACTTTTAACATTGCATGAGAAACGGCATCGAAGAATTCAATAATTACTTTTCCTTTTTCTTGCAGTGAAGCTACAGCAACTCCAAAAAATAATACAAAAATAATGATGGGAAGAATTTGATTTTTTGCCATTACATCGATGATGCTTTCCGGAAAAATATGCGCTACAAATTCTTTTACATCGAAATCTTTAGCCGCAACGGTTGAGCTCGACATAGCATGAAGTTGTAACGCTTTTCCTGGTTCAAAAATATTAACTATCACCAATCCCATGAGTAAGGCTACTATGGTAGCTGAGGTAAAATAGATCATAGTCTTTAAGCCAATTCTTCCAACCGATCCGAAATCACCGACTTTTGCAATACCGGTCAATAAAAGTGAAAATACAAGTGGCGCAATGATCATTTTTATTAATCGAAGAAAAATATCGCTTAGCAAATGCATATTCTCTGCAAAGGGAGTGATATTAGCGATATCAGGATACGCCTCGCGATACCAACTTCCGAGTATAATTCCTAAGATGAGACCTATTATAATTTGACCGGTGAGTGTAATTTTTTTCATAGTAGCAATCGAGATGGATTTCTTTTGTAATAATAAGAACATTTCGTTTAAGTTGCTCTATAAAAATTGAAGTTCGATTTTTTTTCGGATATTTCGCTTGTGAATTGGCCGGAGGATTTTTTGAAACGAATGCAAGTATATTTTGGAAACGATTATCTCGATTTCCTCAATGGTCTTTCGCAAGTTTCACCGGTAAGTATTCGTAGAAACCTTGCTAAGCCTGATCCATCATCCATTTATTCGCAGCCGATACCTTGGAGTAAAGATGGCTTTTATCTCGAAGAGCGTCCTTCGTTTACATTGGATCCATTATTTCATGCTGGATGTTATTATGTTCAGGAAGCAGCCTCTCAATTTATCGAACAATTATTTTTAGTTGCTATCAAAGAAATTGAGAGTCCGTTGGTACTCGATCTTTGTGCTTCTCCGGGAGGTAAGTCGACTCACTTGCTTTCGTTGTTGAACGGAAATGGTTTACTGGTAAGTAATGAAATAATTTCTTCCCGAAATAAAATTCTACAACAAAATATTGCGAAATGGGGTTTTTCAAATTCGCTTGTTACACAAAATGACGCTAACGATTTTGCTAAAGCAGGAGCAATTTTCGATGTAATTGTTGTAGATGCACCTTGCAGTGGTGAAGGACTTTTTCGCCGCGATCCTGAGGCAGCAAATGAATGGAGTGAAAGTGCAGTTGCAAATTGTTCCATTCGTCAAGCTGATATTTTAGAAAAGATCGATCAGGCACTGAAACCGGGTGGTATTCTTATTTATTCTACCTGCACTTTTGAGAAAAGTGAAAACGAAGATCAAGTCGAATATCTTATTAATGAAAAAAAATATTCTTTAGTAAATAATGTTAAAGGCCACGCAGGAATTATTCAGTCGGATTTCGGTTATCATTTTTACCCACACGCAACAAAGAGTGAAGGGTTTTTTTGTTCGATGCTAAGAAAGGATTCCGATGGTCAAGGTATCCGAATAAAAAGTGAGTCACCAAAAAATAACGATAAATTGTCATTGGCAGAGCTCGAGAACTATATGATAGATTCGTCGCAGCTAACTCCTATCGTGAAGGATGATCGATTGTATGTGTTTCCGAAAAACTGGTTTACTGTTTTTACTTATTTCAGTAAAAAACTTTTTATTCGTCAAGCAGGAATATTTATGGGAACACGAAAGGAGAAAAGTTTTGTTCCTTCGCAAGAGTTGGCATTGTCTAATTCAATTCGAAAGGAATTGCCTTCGGTGGAAGTGGATTTAGAAACGGCACTCAATTATTTGAGATGTGAAACGATAGTTTTGGAAAATTGCCCGGTCGGTTGGACACTGATTACCTATCGAAATTTTAATTTAGGTTGGGTGAAAGTGTTAGATCGACGAGTGAACAATTATTATCCGAAGGAATGGCGAATTTTTAAGAAATAAGATGTTTGATTTTTTTGCCAAAAAATAATTGATTGAGTTGTATTTTTTATTTGTAACTTTAAGTTAGGATTTTGAAATTAAAAATAAGTTTTCAAGTTGTAGAATTATTTAAACCGAAAAAGATTTTATACAGATAAAACTATTGTTAACTATTGCAATCATTTTACCGATTGTGAATATTATTATTTGAGAGTAATTATTAGAATTTTTAACATTCATTTTTAAAAGAAAACAAAATGGCAAATGCAATTAACTGGTTTGAAATTCCGGTAAAAAATTTCAACAAAGCAAAATCGTTTTACGAAACTGTATTAGGTTCTGAAATGCAACCGATGGATGCAATGGGTATGAGGTCGGCTTTTTTCGCGGCTGATTTGCAAAATGGAGCTATTGGCGGATGTATTATTCAGGGAGAAGGTTATGAGCCGTCATCTCAAGGAGCTGTTGTTTATTTGAACGGAGGTAATGACTTAAGCATTCCTCTCAGTAAAGTTGAAAATGCCGGAGGTAAAATAGTTTTACCGAAAACAGCAATTGGTGAAAACGGTTTCATGGCTTATTTTTTAGACACAGAAGGCAATAAAGTTGGACTTCATTCAAGAAATTGATTTTTTATTGAAGTGAAACAATTTATTTCAGATTTGTAGTAAGTCGCTAATTATGCATTGCGAAGAATGGTTCACTCACTTTTGTAAAAGTGAGTCTGAGTTTATTTTGAAAAAACTCTAATCCTATTTTTTAATCATTTTCAATCGTTTTTTTGTAAACAAATCGTTCATTTCTCGTTTCAAATTCTCCTCTTAATTCAACCAATTTTGTTAAATTTGCCGCTTCTAAATCACATTTTGCTTTATTATGTCTGAAATTCCTAAAACGTACGACCCTTCGCTAACCGAAGATAAATGGTATTCCTATTGGATGAAAAACGGTTTTTTCCGTAGTGTGCCCGACGAACGTGAACCTTATACCATCGTTATTCCTCCTCCAAATGTTACCGGTGTTTTGCACATGGGGCACATGTTGAATAACACCATTCAAGATGTACTTATTCGAAGAGCTCGGATGCTTGGCAAGAACGCTTGCTGGGTGCCGGGAACCGATCATGCTTCCATTGCTACTGAAGCGAAAGTGGTGAGTATGCTAAAAGAAAAAGGAATCAACAAAAAAGACATTACAAGAGAAGAGTTTCTAAAACATGCTTTTGAATGGAAAGATAAATATGGTGGAATTATTCTTGATCAATTAAAAAAACTTGGTGCATCATGCGATTGGGATCGTACTCGTTTTACGATGGAAGATGATTTGAGCGATGCTGTGATAGAGGTGTTCATCGACTTATTTAACAAAGGCCAGATTTATCGCGGTGTAAGAATGGTAAATTGGGATCCGCTCGGTAAAACTGCTTTGAGCGATGAAGAAGTTATTCATAAGGAAGTAAATTCTCGTTTAGTTTATGTTCGGTATCCTATCGTTGATGAAGGGCTGGCTAAAGTTCTTCAAACGAATACATCCGAATGGAAATTATCGGAGAATAGTTGGTTTGTTGACGTTGGTGGAAAATCGACCGGCGGACATGAGTTTATAACGATCGCTACTGTTCGTCCTGAAACTATTCTTGGCGATACCGGTGTTTGTGTTCATCCTGATGATGTGCGCTATGCATCAATGAAAGGAAAGTTTGCCGTAATTCCAATGGTGAATCGTCCGGTGCCTATCATTTTCGATACATATATTGAAATGGAATTTGGAACCGGTGCGCTGAAAGTAACTCCGGCTCATGATATCAATGACTATAATCTTGGTGTAAAATATGGACTTCAAGTGATAGATACCATTAGTGATGATGGATCAATGTCGGCTGATGCACAATTTTATATTGGTGAAGATCGATTTGCTGTTAGAAAGAAAATAGTAAAAGACTTGGAGTCAACGGGTAATTTGGTGAAGGTTGAAGATTATAAAAATAAAGTTGGCTATTCTGAACGTACTGATGCAGTGATTGAACCTAAACTTTCGATGCAATGGTTTTTGAAAATGGATAAAATCAGTCAGCCGGCTCTTGAAAATGTAGTGAACGGAAATATTAAATTGATTCCGGAAAAGTTTATCAATACGTACAAACATTGGATGGAGAATGTACACGATTGGTGTATCTCTCGTCAGCTTTGGTGGGGACAACGTATTCCGGCATGGTATGATCCAAACGGGCGGTGTGTTGTTACTCGTACTTCAAGTGAAGCAATTGCTCTTTTCAAAAAGCAAATTAACGATTTTGAATTTGCAGAAAAAGATCTACGACAAGATGACGATGTATTGGATACATGGTTTTCTTCGTGGTTATGGCCGATAAGTGTATTCGATGGATTCAAAGATCCAAACAATGCGGATATAAAATATTATTATCCGACAAATGATCTTGTAACAGCTCCTGAAATTTTATTTTTCTGGGTAGCACGAATGATTATTGCCGGTTACGAATGGATGGGTGAAAAACCTTTTTCAAACGTTTATCTTACAGGAATTGTACGTGATAAACAAGGTAGAAAAATGTCGAAGTCGCTTGGAAATTCTCCTGATCCACTCGATCTGATTAAAAAGTACAGTGCTGATGGTGTACGTGTAGGGATGTTGCTTGCTTCACCTGCCGGTAACGATTTGCTTTTCGATGAATCGTTGTGTGAGCAAGGAAGAAATTTTGCAAATAAAATTTGGAATGCATTTCGACTTGTAAAAGGGTGGACTGTTGGATCTGTTGAGCAAACGAATGCAGAGAAAACTGCTATTGCATGGATGAGCGCACGTATGAATGAACAGCTCGAAATAATCAACGATCATTATTCTAAATTGAGAATGAGCGATGCATTGATGGCATCATACAAATTAATTTGGGATGATTTCTGTGCATGGTATTTAGAAATGGTGAAACCTGATTTCGTAGATGGACAAAGTCTGCCGATTTCAAAAGCAACAATGGAAGCTACGGTTTCTATTTTTGAAAATCTCCTTAAAATTATTCATCCTTGGATGCCTTTTATCTCGGAGGAATTATGGCATTTATTAGCTGAGCGAAAAGACAAAGATTGTTTGATTGTTGCCACTTGGCCAAAATCTGAAAAAGTTGATTCTGTTTTGTTGAATGATTTTGTTTTTGCTTCTGAAGTTATTACTCAAGTTCGTAATACACGCAAGCAAAAAAATCTTTCTCCTAAAGAAAAGTTGTCGTTGTTTTCGAACGATGTGAAGAGCATTGAAAATAAGTTTACTGAAATTATTAAACGTTTGGCCAATTTGAATACTTACGATGTGTCATCTGGAAAAATCGAGAATGCAATGTCGTTTATGGTTGGAAAAAGTGAATTTTATATTCCATTCTCAGCAGGAATAGATCTCGGTGCAGAAAAAGAGCGATTGGTAAAAGATTTAGAATACAACAAAGGATTTTTAAAATCTGTTCAGTCGAAATTGGCAAACGAACGTTTTGTTTCAAATGCAAAACCTGAAATTCTTGAAATTGAAAAAAAGAAACAAGCCGATGCTGAAGC